>NZ_JAJAUZ010000062.1 GCF_020532645.1 Streptomyces bambusae | reverse complement strand
GGGGGTGGGGGGGGGGGGTGGGGGGCGCCCCCCCAAGAACGGCAACCCGGCCGGCGCCGGGCACCGGGCTCCGCCCGGACCCGCTCCTCAAACGCCGGAGGGGCTTGGGGTTACGGCGCCGGGCGCCGGCCTCTGCCCGGACCCGCCAAGCGCCAGAGGGGCTGGAATACCCCCGGCCCCGGAGGGGGCCGAAGGGGCCGGCCGGGTGTCCCTCGCCCACCTCGGCGGCCGCCCCGACGTCCCCGCCCTGATCACCCCGGCCGAGGGGGCGGCGGCATGACGCTCCTCGATCTGCGCGGTCCCGTACACGTCACCGTCGGACTGCACCGCCGCGCCCTGTGGGCCGCGCTCGTGCTCGTCCTGCTCGCCGCCTCCGCCTTGCCCGCCGGACGCTGGTACGTCCAGTACCTGGCCGAGGACCTCGCCGCGAGCGGGTGCCGGGTGGAGCACACGGTGCAGGGCTGCGGCATCCCGGTGCGCGGGTTCCTCTCCCGCAGCCTGTACGTCAAGAAGGCGTTCCACTTGATCGCGCTCGCCGTGAGCGCACTGCCCCTGCTCCTCGGGGCGTTCGTCGCGGGCCCGCTGACCGGGCGCGAACTGGAATCCGGCACCTACCGCCTCCAGTGGACCCTGTCGTCCGGTCCGGCACAATGGCTCGCCGCCCGGCTCGCGGTGCCGGCGGCCGCCGCCCTCCTCGTGCTGCCCGCCTTCGCGGCCGTGGCCGCCTGGTTCCGGCGGGGCACGCTGGACACCTGGTACCCGGTCGAGTGGTACGCCGCTCCCGTGTACGCGGCGGTCGGCCCGGTGGCGGTCGCCGGCGCCCTGCTCGGGATCGCCGTCGGTGCACTGGCCGGCCTGCTGATCGGACGCACCGTGCCCGCGATGGCCGCAGCCGTGACGGCCGTCGGGATCGTGCAGGCGACCGCCGTCCTGCTCCGCCCCCGGCTCTGGCCCGCCGCCGACGGGCCGGCCCCCGGCGCAGGGAGCTGGGAATTCACCGGCACGGTCGACCGCCTCGCGGCCCGGCACCATCCCCCGTCCCACTTCTGGCCGCTCCAACTCGTCGAGAGCGCCGTCCTGCTGGCCCTGGCCGCCGCGGCAGTCGGTGCGGCGTTCGCGGTCCTGCGCAGACGGCACGGCTGACCGGAGACCGCGTCAGTGCTCGTGCCCGTGACGCGGGGTGAGGTCCGCGGTGTCGAAGTAGAGGTCGGACCCGACGTCGAGGGTGATCGGGGTGGGACGGCCGTTCAGATCCGCCACCGTGCGCACCGTTTCGCCCTCCTTCAGCCGCCCGTCCGGGTCGTTGGGCCGGCCGGTCACGGTCAGGGGGATGCCCTTGCCGAGGGCGTCGGCGGAGAGCTGCGTGCCCTGGATCCCGACCGTCAGCAGGTGGTCGAACTCCTGCGGGTCGCCCGGGCGGAAGGGCCCGGTGATGCGGTGCGCCACGAACAGCTCCGTCCCGTGGCCGAACAGGACGTACGGCAGTTCCTCGGGCCGCTCGGCGTCGGGCACGAACCGGTGGTGCCAGACCACGTCCTCGACCTCGACCCGGACGCCGGTCAGGATCTCCACCGGCGGCGGGTCGGCGTGGGCGGGCGGCGCCTCGAAGTGGTTGCGGTGCAGGTTCGCCTTGAAGGACGTCCGTTTCGGGGGTGTGCCGTCGTCCCCGGGGAACAGGTCGGGCAGCAGGAACTTCTCGGGCTCGACCGTGTAGATCCGGGACTCCGGGTGCGCCTGCTTGTCGGAGAAGTAGGCGCCGTCGGACGCTCCGAAGGATCCGCGCAGGATCACCTGGTAGTCGTGCGGGGTGTGGGTCATCGGCAGGTGGGAGAGGAAGACGCACTTCTCCCCCACGACCGCCATGCCGTGGAAGCCCTCGGGGTCGGCTGCCGGGGCTCCGCCGCCGTGCGAGGTGTGCTCACCGTGCTCGGTCATGTCACCGCTCCCTGGCCGTGCTGGATGCCGCTCGTGGTCGGCCGTACCGGGTCCAGCGTCACCGCGGTGCGGCGGCCCCGCAAGCCGCCGCAGACGCGTTCGTACCCGGTTCCGCCGGATGCCGTCCGGGCATACCCGAATGGGGGCGGGGAGACGAGGGGGCGGATGCATGGGCGTGCTGCTGTGGGTGTGCGCGGGGGTGATGGCGGTCTCGTGTGCGTACCGGGCCGGCTTCTGGCTGTGGGCCCAGTGCCCGCCGGTGACGGCGGCGAGACCGGAGGGCGTTCCGCTGTCCCTCTACGAGGTCGCGGCGCTGAAGGCCGACGAGGAGGATCCGCGGCACCTGGCCACGACGCTGGTGGAGGCCATGGTCGAGTCGGGGATCCTGGGCCTCTCGGACGGCGGACGGCTGCGGGCCGGCACCCGGCCGGCGGGCGGGGACCCGCTCCACGCGGCGGTCCTCGCCGACCTGCCCGCACAGGGCGGCCTCCGGCCGTGGGAGCTGCGCGAGCGGGTGGCGCAGCTGGCCGAGGTACGGGCACTGGAGCGGGAGCTGGCCGCGGCGGGCCTGGTCACGCGCAGCCGCAACGAGCGTTCGTTCAACGTGCACCTGACCGTCGTGGTGGCCGTCGCGGCCGTGGGCGCCCTGGTCCTCATCTCCACCCGGTCGCCGCTGGGCACCGGTGTCCTCGCCGGGCTGGTCGCCCTGGGCAGTGCGGTCGTACGGCTCTGCCCGGAGCGCCGCGGCAACGCATCCCGCCGCGGTCGCCGGCTGCTGGCCGGCCTGAACGCCGTGGCGCCGCGGCCCACGCTCGGACCGGGCCTGGTCCTGTACGACCGACAGCACGCCGCCTTCACCCTGATGGCCCTGTACAAAATGCCGGTCACGGGCCTTTTCCGCTCCGGCGGCAGCTCGACCAGCGGGGCAGGCGGGGCAGGCGGGGCAGGCGGCGGCACCGTCCACGAAGGCCCCGGCCTCGGCGGCCTGTGAGCCCGGGACCCGCCGCCCACCCGCTCCGGGCCCCGGCTCCTAAGGGACGCGCCACACGTTCGCGAACGCCGCCGCCTCGATGGAACGCCGCTGCCGTACGGCTTCCAGCTCCATCACCGCGTCGTTGACCGCGGCCAGCACGGTCGTGACCGGCCCGTCCCCGAGGTCCGTCCCCTCGTCCGGCCCGTCCCCGTCCGGGTCGATGCCGATCGCCGAGGCGAGCGCGCAGAGCACCGGCTCCGCCACCGCCAGCCGGCCCTCGGCCCGCTCGCGCGCCGGCGAGTCCACCGGTTCCACCCGTACGGCGCCCAGGCCCAGGCGGCCCCGGCGCTGCGGGGACAGTGCTCCGTCCGCCTCCAGGGTGCGCTGGTAGACCGCCGCGAGATCCCGCCCCCGCCGCCACAGCCACTCCTGCACCTCCTCGTACGGTGCCTGCCGCAGCAGCGCGGCCGCCGCCTCGTCCAGGAGGCCGTCCTGCTGGCCGGCCGGTGCGCCCGGCACCACGCGGTCGCCGTCCAGTGCGACGGCCTGCGTGCCGATGAGGTCGACCAGTTCCGCGCCCGCCAGGGCCAGGGACAGGTCGCCCTGCCCGACGGCCTCGGCGAACCGCGGGTCCAGGGCGATGATGAACAGGTCCTTCGCCGTCGACATCCGTTTCTCCTCTCGTGTACGCCCAGTGTGGCCGCCGGCGGCCCGTTCGCGCAGCCGTCCGGCGGATCTTCCGGGCGGCCGGGACGCGCTCCCCCTGACCGCGGACGCGCACGTGCCGACCGGCAGAATCGTCGGCATGGAGATCCGAGAGGTCCGATCCGAGGAACTGCCCCTGCTCCAGGACATCGAGCGGGCCGCCGGCCGGTGCTTCCGGGACGTCGGCATGCCCGAGATCGCCGACGACGAGCCGCTGCCGCTCGACGAACTCGCCCGCTACCGGCAGTCGGGGCTGGCCTGGGCGGCCGTGGGCGCGGACGGTGCCCCCGTCGCCTACCTCATCGCCCAGCACGTCGACGGGAACCTCCACGTCGAGCAGGTCTCGGTGCACCCGGACAGCGCCCGCCGCGGCATCGGGCGCGCCCTCCTCGACCACCTCGCCCGGCGGGCGGCGGCCCACGGCATCCCGGCGCTGACCCTCACCACCTTCGCCGACGTGCCGTGGAACGCCCCCTACTACGCCCGCTGCGGGTTCACCCCGCTCGACGACGCCGGCCTCGGACCGGAGCTGCGGGAGATCCGCGCCCGGGAGGCGGCCCACGGCCTGGACCGGTGGCCGCGGCTGGCCATGTACCGGGCCGTGTGACCCCACCCCTCCCCGCGCAGGCCCGTCGATCAGGTCCGCAGGGGGCCCGCGTACGGGTTGGACAGCGGCAGCCCGGTGTCGGCCGGCGTGCTCCGCGGGTCGGCGGGGCGCGGGACGTAGACCGGGGAGTCCGACTGGTAGAAGAGGTCGATGTCGGCTTCCTCGCCGCCGACGATGAGGGTGTCCCAGGCCCCGCTCTCCCGGAGGGTGCGGAGGGTGGCGGGGGCGATCGTGGCGAGGTGGGCGCGCAGTTCGGCGTCCGTCGGCATGCCGGGCAGCCGGGGCGCGAGCCGTTCGCGGATGGCGGCCATGCGGTCGAGCAGGGCGGCCGCGTCGTCGGACGGGCCGGCGCCGGGCGGCGTCTGCGCGCTGTGGGCGATGATGTCCTTGATCGCGCGGGTGACGCCCTGGTCGTCGGTGGTGACCATGGCGTTCCAGGCGCGGCTCTTGTGCCGGTACTGGAGCATGGACATCGCCGCCTCGTGCCGGATGAAGTCGGCGTCGCGCAGCGGCCTGCCGCGCCAGGTGCGCCCGAGCGAGCGGGCCAGGGAGGTGGCGGAGGCGAGGCCGCTGTTGAGGCCGCGGCCCGGCCAGAAGTGGATGGCGTTGGCCGCGTCGCCGAGCAGGAAGCCGTACGTGCCCGGGGTGGTCGCGGTGCGGCGGCTCAACTGGGCGGTGAACCGCGGGCGCTGGACCATGTCCAGGCGGAACGAGGTGATCGCGGTCAGGTCGTCGTCGGCCACGCCGAACAGGCGCAGGCCCTGCCGGATGTCCTTCCACAGCGGTGAGCTGCGCAGCAGCGCGGGCAGGAACAGGGTGCCGTGGGTGGGGCAGCGGAACTCGTGGTCCTCTTCGCGGCTCATCAGGCAGGGGCGGGAGGCGATGCACTCCTCGAAGACCTGCCGGACGGGGTCGATGCCGATCACGTTCCGGGCTTCCTCGCGGGTGAGGCGCATGTTCAGGAAGCCTTCGCCGCGCAGCGAGTTGAGCAGGAACCGGTTCTGGGAGACGGTCAGCAGGACGCTCATCGGGTCCGGCAGCTTCGACTTGACGCGCAGCCCGAGGACGACGTCCTGAAGGTGTTCGCCGTCGAGGGAGTAGACGGAGGTGTCGGCCGTGCCGAAGCGGTCGGCGAAGTGCTCGCGGGTGCGGGAACGGCCGCCCTCGCAGATGGCCAGCACGTGCTCCCGGTCGATCCGCGGCTGTTCCGCCACGTCGAAGCGCTTCGGTACGAGCCGGATGGCGGTCCTGGTGTTCGCGAGGGCCAGCAGCCGGTCCTCGATGTAGGCGATGGGGATGTTGCGCGGCGGGCGGCCGTCGACGGAGTCCGGGCCGACGGGCCACATCTCCGAGTACGCGCCGGCGTCGTCGAACAGCGCCGCCCGCACCTCGTCGGACAGGGCGAGGTACTGCCGGCTCTGGACCGTGACGACCTGCCGGCGGCGGATGTTGCCCTGGTCGTCTCCCTTCCAGACGACCCGGGAGCCCTGCCGCGTCCAGCGGCCGTCGTAGAGGGTGACCGCCACCCGGCCGGGCAGCGCCTCGTCGAGGGCCAGGGCGAAGGCCAGACCCACCGGGCCGCCGCCGGTGACGGTGACCCGCAGCACGCTGGGGTCGGTGGTGCTGCCGAGGCTGGGCAGGTCGAGCTGGGAGAGGTTGACGACCGTCTCCATCGAGTCCTGCGCCTCGTAGAGGAAGGTCTCGTCGCCGATCCGGACCTCGTCGTTCGGGCGCAGCACGTGCCGGGTGACGCGCTGCTCGTTGACGTAGGTGCCGTTCCTGCTGTCGCGGTCGTAGAGGACGAACCCCGCCTCCTCGGCCACGATTTCGGCATGCAGCCGGGAGGCGCTGGGGCTCACGATGACGACGTCGTTGTCGCCCTTGCGGCCGAAGGTGAGGGGAGCACTGCCCAGGACCACGCTCTGTCCCGCGAAGGGACCGGTGCGACCTACGATGACCGATGGCACGCCACACTCCTTAACTGAAGCATCCCCGTGTGCGGGGCCCGTCCGCCGCGGCCGTTTCCGCCGCGGCATTGCCCGTACGTCATCGGACACGTCGGTGCGGGCGGTTCGGTTCGCCTCGATCCGGACGCGTCGTCTCCCCCATCCCTACCCTGCTCGCGACCGCGGACGCCCGGTCCCCGTGGCGCAGTCCTCGTAGCGCAGTCCGCCGGGTGTGTCGTCATCCCACAGGGCGAGGGGTTCTCGTTCCCCGGTCGCAGCCGGTCCCGACCCGGGGATGATCCGCGGCCCGGCAGGCAACGCACCCGGCGTGCACGCACTCTTCCGGCCCGACATGCCATCCCCCATGAGAGGAACCGAGTTGGCTACGAGCCATGTGCGACGGACGACCGTCGCGATCACCGCGATCGGGGCCGTGCTGGCGCCCGTTGCGCCGGTGTTCGCCGCCGAGCCGCCCCGGGTCGATCTGCGCGCGGACGTGAACCGGGACGGGCGCGTGGACGTCACCGGGACGACCGACACCGCCGGCGAGGACCGCTGGAGCCCGGAGCGGGGCGCGGTCTTCCTGCCGAACATCGACGACGACACCAAGCGGTGCAAGACCGTCGGCCCCGGCGGCCGGAAGCTGTCGGACGCCGAGCTGGCCGTGTGCAACGACGCGGCCGACGCGGTGGTGAACGGAGCCGGGGACGCCGCCGATCTGGCGCGGGTGCGCTCCGTACCCGTGGAGGGCGTGTCCGGCTCCGCGACCGGGTCGCTGAGCGTCGTCGCCGGGGGCAGGAAGTCCCGGGTGTTCCTCAAGCGCGGCACCGGCTGGACCCCGGTCACGGCCCGGACCCGGCTGACGGCGGCCGAGCTGCGCTCCGGTGTGGAGCTCGGCGTCGAGGGCACCGACGTGATACGCGACACGGCGGTCTGGGACGGCCGCGCGGTGATACGCCTGACGGTGACCGACCGGGGCAGGAGCGCCTCCGACGACGTCACCCTGCGGGTCGCGCCGCTGCTGACGCACCACCACCTGCAGCAGGCCCAGCAGGTGATGGTGACGAAGATCCCCGGCCGCGAGGGGTACGCGCGGCGCCAGCAGGCCTTCGTCAAGGGGCTGGCCGCGGAGGCGAAGGCGTCGGGCATCGACAAGCCGCTGGTGACGTTCGAGAAGTACGGCGACGTGTGGGCGCAGGACTTCGTCGAGCCCGGCTACGTCAGCATGACCGGGCCCGGCGGGCGCCGCCAGGTGATCCGGGTGATGCTGCGCTCCGCGCAGGCGGACCGGGTGGCCGGGCGGGAGCTGTTCGAGAAGCTGCGCGGCAACGGCGTGGGCGTCGTCCAGGTGTCCGGGGTCCGCGACTCGGAGGAGTGGACCCTGAACTCCATGGGCAACCTGGAGACCGTTCCCCCGTACGCCCACGGCGGCCGGGCGTTCCCGGCCGGGCGCATCATCATGGGCGAGCGGAAGGACAGCGGCTCCCGGCCCGCGCAGGCGATGCGGACGCTGCTGAAGTCCCAGGGCTTCCAGGACCCGCTGCTGCTCGACACGTCGTGGCTGCACGTGGGCCACGTCGACGAGTTCGTGCAGTTCCTGCCGGCGGACACGCCGCGCGGCTGGAAGATCGGCATCGCCGATCCGGAGGCGGGGCTGAAGCTGCTGCGGGACGCGCAGCGGGCGGGGCACGGCCGGGTCCGGATGTTCTCGGTGCCGGGCAGCGAGGAGGCGCCGGCGCCGAAGGAGACCATCGCGCAGGCGCTCGCCTCCAAGTGGCTGGTGGCCGACAACGTCCTGGCCGCCCGGCGGATCAAGGCGAACCTGGCGGTCCTCCAGCGCGAGACAGGCGCGACGGACGCCGAGGTCGTACGGGTCCCCGCGCTCTACACGCGCGGTACGGAGGAGGGCGAGCGGGGCGACCGCGTGCCGCGGCTGTCGCGGTTGGGCGCCGGCGACCTGCCGGTGCCGGACGTGGTGCGCGAGTACGGTCAGCAGAAGCAGCTGGGCGGGCCCGCCGGCCGCGCGGGCCGGGGCACGGTCATGACGAGCGCGTACGTGCCCGGCGCGGTCAACGGCATCCTGCTCGGCCGGGGCCGCTACCTCGCACCCCGGCAGTGGGGCCCGGTCATCGGCGGCAAGGACGTCTTCACCGCTGCGGTGACCGCCGCGTACACGCGTGAGGGGCTGAAGGTGTCGTACATCGACGACTGGTACACCTACCACCTCGGCATGGGCGAGGTGCACTGCGGGACGAACACCCTGCGGGACGCCTCCGGCGCCTGGTGGAAGCGGTAGCCGGGACGGCGGCCCGGGCGGCGTGACCCCGGACGGACGGTCCGGTCACGCCGCCCTCGGGGGCGCCGGGAACCGGATGGTGCCCGGTTCCCCGGCATGCGCTCACCGGCGCTTCCGCTCGCGCCTCCAGATGAGCGGCAGGGCGAGTCCGGCGACGATGCACAGGAGGCCGGCCGCGAAGACGGCCCGGCCCGTGCCGGTGGCGGCGACTTCCTGGTAGGCGGCGGTGATGGCGTTGCGGGTGGCCTCGTCCACCCCGGCGAGGATCTTGTCGTACAGCTCGGAGTCCGTGACCGCGTTGCCCAGTTCGTCGACCTGGTCCTCCGACAGGCCCGCGGCCCTGGCCTTGTCGACCGCCTGGCGGGTCTCCAGCTCCTGCTGGACGGCGACCAGTACGGCCACTCCGAAGGAGCCGCCCAGCATGCTGGTCACCTTGAAGAGGCCCGAGGCGGTCCCGGCCAGTTCCTCCGGCGGGCCCGCGACGGCCGTGTCCGAGAGGGGGATCGACATGATCCCGAGGCCGCAGCCGAGGAGCAGCAGGCCGAGGACGAGCACCCAGTAGTGGTAGTCGTGCACGGCCACGCCGGCGACGACCGTGCCGGCGCCGAGCAGTACGACGCCGAGCCGGACGGGGAGGCGTGGGCCAAAGCGGCGGGCGATCTTCCCGCCGATCGGGTTGAACAACAGGATGGTGACGATGGACGGCAGGAGCAGGAGCCCGCTGACGAGGGCGCTGTACCCGCGCACCTCCTGCAGGTAGAGGGCGAGGAGGAAGCTGACGCCGCCGAAGGCGAAGTTCATCGTGAAGTTCGCGGTGAGCGCCCCCGAGAAGGGCCTGAGCCGGAACAGCGAGAGGTCGACGAGCGGATCCCGGACGCGCTTCGCCGAGAGGACGAACAGCGCGCCGAGGACCACGGCGCCGCAGAACAGGGCGATGATGAACGGGGCGCTGAACCCGTATTCCTGGCCCGCCGTGCAGGCGTAGAGGAGGAGGAAGGCGGCACCGGCGCTGGAGAGCAGCCCCCACGGGTCGACGTGCCGTCCGGCGCCGGGATCGGTGGACTCGACGGCCGCCCGCCGGACCAGGACGTAGGCCAGCAGGGCCAGCGGCAGGTTGACCCAGAAGATGGAGCGCCATCCGAACGCGCTGGTCAGCACCCCGCCGAGGGCCGGGCCCGCGGCCTGGGCCACCCAGGCCACCGCCATCCACATCCCGAAGGCGCGGGGTTGTTCCTTCGGCGGGAACATCGGTGGGATGAGCGCGAGGGTCCCCGGCAGGACGAGTGCCGCGGCCACGCCCATCAGCCCTCGTCCGACGGTGAGGCCCGCGGAACCGGGGACGAGCGCCGGAACGAGCGAGAACGCGCCGAGCGCGGCCACGCCGATGAGCAGCAGCCGCTTGCGCCCGTACACGTCTCCCAGCTTTCCGCCCGCGAGCACCAGCGCCCCGGCGGCCAGGCTGAAGGCGTTGTTCGCCCACTGGAGATCGGTGAGCGACACCGCCAGGTCACGGGAGATCGTGGGCACCACCACCGCGAAGTCCGCGAAGGCCAGCCACACCAGCGAGGCCGCCAGGCACATGCCCCAGAGCGCCGTCCAGCGCTGCGGGCTGTGGGTCGCGGGGGAAGACGGTTCTTCGAGCACGGGCGGTCGGCGTCCAATCCCACATGCGAGGCCCCGGGCGGGCCTGCGGGATTGCGAGAGTAGAGGGCCCGCTGCACACCGGCCCCCGTCCGGCGGCGGCCGGGGGGCAGGTTGACCCGAGTGGGGGCAGCTTCCGCGGCGGGCAGCGGCCGCCCGGCCGGGGGGCGGCCGGGCGGGCGCCGACTGCCGTCAGGAGGTCCGGCCGGGGACGTCGAAGGTGGTGAAGGCGCTCCGTTTCGGCAGGCGGTAGGTTTCGCGTCCGGTGACCGGGTTCAGGATCGCGGCGTTGCGGACGGCTCCGATGTCCAGGTTGGGCGAGGAGACTCCGTGGGAGTGGACCTCCGCGCTGGCCACGAGGATCCGCCCGGTCACGCCGGCCGCGAGTTCGACGGAGTGGTCGATGCGCACGCGGGGCCGGCCGCGGGCGTCCCGCAGGACGAGGTCTTCCACGGGCTTGAGGAACGCCGGCGTCCTGTTGCGGTAGCCGGTGGCCGCGACGACGAGGTCGGTGGTGTGCTCGCTGCCCGGCACGTGCCGGCGCCGCACCCGGGCCACTGCCCCTTTCCCCCGTCGGCGCCTTCCCGCCCACCGCCCAGTGCACCAACCCCCACGTGCCCCCACCGGGGGCGCCTCTACTCCCTCACCAGCCCCCTCCGGCTCCTCACTGCGGTCGGCGGCCTCCTCCGCAGATCCCGAAGCCCGGTCCGGCCGGCCGGTGGGGCACCCGCTGCCGTCGTGTCGGGCGGGCCGATGGCGCCCGGGCTGACGAGGATGGTTGCCCGGGTCCGGCCGGTGTCGGGCGGGCCGTGTGCGTACGGCAGGGGAACGGAGCGGTCATGGCAGGGAGCGAGGGGGTGCTGGCGGAGCTGCTGGCCAGGTCGCACCGGGTCTCCGCACGGGAGATCCCCGTGCTGATCAGCGAGGCGGGCCGGCGGCTCGGACTGACCGGGGCCCTCGTGTACGTGGCCGACCTCCAGCAGCGTCAGCTGCTCGTCCTGCCGCACGCCCCGGGCGGGCCGGACGAGGAGGCTCTGGGCATCGATTCCTCCGTGGGCGGGCTGGCGTACCGCGTGCAGCAGGTCCAGCAGCCGCGCAACGGCGGTACGGCCTGGGTGCCGATGATCGACGGTGTCGAGCGGGTCGGCGTCATGAGAGTCACCGCGCCCGTCCTCACTCCGCAGCTGCTGGAGGCGAGCCGGGCCCTGGCGGGCCTGGCCACCCTGCTGATCATGTCGAAGGCGCCCTACATGGACCTCCTGGTCGCCCGGGAGCGGTCCCGGGCGATGACCCTCCAGGCCGAGCTGCTCTGGGCGTTCCTGCCGCCGCGGACCATCGGCACCGAGTCGGTCACGTCCTCGGCAGTGCTGGAGCCGGCGTACGAGATCGGCGGGGACGCCTTCGACCACAACCTCACCAACGGCTCCCTCCATCTGACCCTGCTGGACGCCATGGGGCACGACCTCGCGTCGGGAGGGGCCAGCGCGGCAGGGCTCGCGGCGTGCCGGGCCACCCGCCGTTCCGGGGGCGGCCTGGCGGACATCGCCACCACCATCGACCGCACCCTCGACCAGTGGATCCCCGGCCGGCTGATGACCGCCGTCATCGCCGACCTCGACACCACCACCGGCCGGTTCGCCTGGATCAACTGCGGCCACCCGGCGCCGCTGCTCATCCGCGACGGACACGTCCTGCCCCACGTCCTGGAACGGGCCCCGCAGCTGCCGCTGGGCCTCGGCTTCCACCGCGACGCCCCGCCCACCCGGCACCACGAACGCCTCCAGCCCGGGGACCGCGTCCTCATCTACAGCGACGGCGTCACCGAAGCCCGCGCCCCCGACGGCAGCCTCTTCGGCGAAAGGCGCCTGGCCGACACGGTCATCCGTTCCATGGCGGCCGGGGAATCCGCCCCCGAGGCACTGCGCCGCCTCGTCGAGGTCCTCCTGCGCCACGAGGACCACCTGCTGCGCGACGACGCCACGATCCTCCTGGTCGAATGGCACCCGTCCTGACGGCCTCGGGCGGGATGCATACCGACCGCCCCGGCGGGCAGGCGCGTGGTCCGAGAGGACGGAGCAGCGCAGCGGGCGCGCTGCGGGCGGTGCAGGCTGCCAGGGACGAGGGAGCGGTGCCCATGTCGGTGCCCATGTCATCGCCATCGAACACCGCGGCCGGCGTCACGGCACGTCTCCCGGCACCGCCGGTCTGCTCGCACAACGAATGGGACCCCCTGGAAGAAGTCGTCGTGGGGCGCCTGGAAGGGGCGACGTTCCCCTCCCGGCATCCGATCGTGACGTGCAACGTGCCCACCTGGGCGGGGCGGCTGCAGGGCCTCGTCGCCGGACTTCCGTACCCCCGTGCGCTGGTCGAGCCGGCGCTGGAGGAACTCGACCGGTTCATCGTCCTCCTCCGGTCCCTCGGGGTGACCGTCAGGCGCCCGGACCCCGTCGAGCACCGCCGGCGCCACGCCACCCCGGACTGGTCCTCGCGGGGTTTCGCCAACAGCTGCCCGCGCGACAGCCTCCTGGTGATCGGCGACGAGATCATCGAAACGCCGATGGCGTGGCCCTGCCGCTACTACGAGGCCTTCTCCTACCGCGCGCTCATCAAGGACTACTTCCGCCGGGGGGCGCGCTGGACGGCGGCGCCGAAGCCGCAGCTCACCGACGATCTCTTCGACGACGACTACCGCATCCCCCGGGCCGGCGGACCGGTGCGCTACCTCACCACCGAGTTCGAGCCGGTGTTCGACGCGGCGGACTTCGTACGCGCCGGCCGCGACCTGTTCGCCCAGCGCAGCAACGTCACCAATCGCATGGGCATCGAGTGGCTGCGCCGTCACCTCGGTCCCGGCCACCGCATCCACGAGATCGAGAGCCGCTGCCGTACGCCCATGCACATCGACACGACGTTCCTGCCCCTCGCACCGGGCAAGGTCCTGGTCAATCCCGAGTACGTGGACGTGGACCGGCTGCCCGCGGTCCTCGACGGATGGGACGTCCTGATCGCCCCGGAGCCCGATCCGCTGCCCGACCGCCTGCTGAAGATCACCTCCCTGTGCGGCAAGTGGCTGAGCATGAACGTCCTCGTCGTGGACGGTCACCGCGTCATCGCCGAACGCCACCACACCGGCATGCTGCGGGCCTTGGAGCGATGGGGCTTCGACCCCGTCCCGTGCGACCTGATGCACTACGCCCCCTTCGGCGGCTCGTTCCACTGCGCGACCCTCGACGTCCGGCGGCGCGGCGCACTGGAGTCGTACTTCCCCTGAGCACGAGCACGCAGGGGCCCGGTGGCCCGCCCGAGGACTGCCCCGCCGCTACGGACCGTCACCCCGCGGGTCCGCGGCGCTGATGAAGGTCTGCCAGGTGACGGTCCGGCAGCGGCGTTGTCAGTGGGGCCCGCTACTGTCTCGCCCATACCGCAGCTCAGGGGAGTCTGAACCCCCCTGTTTCGGGCTGCGCCGGGACTGATCGGGCACACCGAGGGGGCAGGGGATGGGCTGGCTGGCAACGGGCGAAGGGTATGAAATCGCCTTGGTGGAGGGCCGGGTGGCGGCACGCGCAGTGAGCGGGCGGTCTGCGGGGCGGCAGTTGAAGACGCTGCCCAAGGCGCTGCGCGACCACCCGGAGGTGGACCGGCTGCGCCGCCTGGCCGAATGGCTGGAGCGCCACGAGGCCGCCTGTGTGGCACAGGTGGACGGCTGGATGGTGTCCTCGCTGCCCGTTCCCACCGCGCTGATCGCCCGCGTCTGGCCGGACGAGGCCTGGCAGGGTGCGCTGCGGGACGTCGCGGTGGTCGGCGAGGACCCGGACGAGGTGGGCTTCCTGCGGGACGTCGGGGCCTCCGGCGAGCTGAAGGTCGTCGACCTCGACGGCGAGACCGTACGGCTGTCCGCCGCGACGGTGACGCTGCCGCACCCGGTGCTGCTGCCCGACCTGGAGGACGTACGCGAGTTCGCGGCCGAACTCGGCATCGTGCAGCGGGTCGAGCAGATCCACCGCGCCACCTGGACCCGGCCCGCGGACCTCCGGGCGGAGGCGACCGAAGTGCGCGAATTCGCCGGCGGCTCCTACGCCTCCCGGTTCCGCCTCGCGGCCCGCGCCACCGGCCTCGGGTACCGCGTCTCCGGCGGCTACGCCACCTGCACCGTGCGCGACGCGGGCCGGAGCCTGGAGGCAGCCGTCTGGATCGGCGAGCCGTACTGGGACGGGGACTCCGCGACCGGCGCCCTGACCTGGCAGGACGAGGAGGGCCGGGCGGTCCCGCTGCGCGAGGTCGGGCCGGTGGCCTGGTCGGAGGGGATGCGGATGGCCGCGGCCCTGTACGCCGGGCGCCGCATCGAGGAGGACGGGAAGGCATGAGCACCACGACGACCACGGACCCGGCCACGACGACGAAGAAGAACGCACCCATGACGACCACCGACACCGCCGGCTCCCCCGCCGCCCGCGAAGCCGAACTCCTGCTCAAGGCCGGTGCGGTGCTCCCGCACGGCACCCGGGACGCCGGCCCCGAGGCCGTCGGCCTCACCGCGCGCGCCTACCGCCACCCCGCCCTCGCCGACGACCGCGTCGTCGTACGGCTGGCCGCCGCCGAACTCGGCGTCGCCGAGGACCTCGCCGCCGGCTTCCTCGGCCTGGTGCCGGACGGCGAGCCCGCCGTGGTCGGCCTCGGCCGCCGCCAGGCGCTCGGCTTCCCCGAGTGGGTGCTCGTCCACCACCCCGAGGACGGCCACCACGCCCTCGCCCTCGTCCCCGAGCTCGACCGGGTGACCCGGCAGGCCAAGACCAAGCCCAAGGCCGCCATGGAGGCCTGCCAGGAGCTGGCGGACCGGCTCGCGGGCGCCGTCCCGCACTTCCTGCCGGTCTTCCTCGAAGAGACCGCGCGGATCTTCCTCACCGTGGAGAACCCCGCCTTCGCGGCCCAGCTGTTCACCAGGGCCCGCAAGGCCGAGGCGACGCACGGCCTGACCGTGGACCAGGACCGGCTCGACGCCGTCTTCCTGGAGTTCGCCCTCGCCGGCGCCCTGCCGGTGCGCGTGCTCGTCTCCTACGCCAAGGAGCTGGAGGCGCGGCTGCCCGCGGCCGAGGCCTACGAGCGGTTCCGGCGCCTGTGCGTGCGTCGCACCTCGGGCGGCATGGTGCCCTCCTCGCAAGTCGCCCCCGCCCTGCGCCGGCTGGCCCGCGCGGCCGGGCTGGACCCCGCCGTGGCGGAGCAGGACCACCTCGCCGAGCTGCTGCCGCTGCCCGCCACCGTGCGCGCCGGCGCGGGCTGGTGGAAGGCCCACCGGACGGCGCTGGCCGCGCTGGGCCGACGCGAGCCGTCCGTCCGCGGCACCCTGCTGACCCTCATGCCGCCGAACGCCGGACACGACGAGGAGCTCACCCGCCTGTGGCTGGACCTCCTCGACGAGGCGGGCGCCACGGCCGGCCTGATCTCCCCGACGGCCCCGCCCGAGGAGCGCTGCGCCGACGGCACCGCCGGCTGGCTCGAACGCTTCGTGGCGGCCCGCCATCACCACTGGAGCCGGCACCCCGGCCTGCCGCTGCTGCTCGACGTGGTGGAGCGCGCCGCTGACCGGCTCCGTACCGAACTCGCCGCACCCGGGCGCGAATCCGGGCTCAAGATCGGCCTGCAGGACGTCGGCCTGCTCGACCTGCTGCTCTCCCTGGGCATCCCGGTCGCCGACCAGAACACGCCCGGCGTGCTCAACCTGGAGGGCTGGGCCCGGACCAAGGAGCGCCGCGACCTGGTGGCCCTCGCCGCCGACGAGCGGTTCCGGTCCGCGTTCCATATCGCGGCCGACGGCTTGTCGGACTGCGACCCGCACCGGGATGCCGTGCGGCTCCTGGCCGGTTCGCCCGGCGGCCGGCCGATGCTCACCGAGTGGATGCGCAAGGTGGCCCGGGGCGTCGCCGACGTCGGCCTGCCGGTGCTTCCCGACGCCGTGGCGCGGCTCACCTGGCTGCCGGCCGAGGCGCTGGCCCTGGCCCCCGAGGAGGTGGCCGCCGCGGCCGCCACCGACCTCGGCGCCCTGCTCGGCCGCACCCTGCGCGGCGGCCTGCTCGCCGAACTGACCTGGCCGGCCTGGGAGGAGGCACTCGCCGAGCTGGACCCGCGGGGTCTCGGCAGGGACCTCAACGTGGTCACCGCATGGCCGCACCTGATCGTCGCCAACAACCGGCAGGTCCGGGTGATCGACGCCGACTCCACGGTCCTCGTCCACGACCTGCGCATCCCCGGCGACGACCGCCGCTCGACCGGCTTCGCGTACGTGGACGGCGCCCTCATGGTGACCTGGCGGCACTGGCACGGTGGCGGTCCCGCGCAGGGGTACTGGCACACGGCGCCGGACGACGTCTTCACCCTGGACAACGGCGGCCAGCCGTGGCGCGTCGGCCTCGCGGGGAACGGTCTGCCGCTCCCCGACGGCGGGCTGGCCACCGGTGAGGGCGTACTCCACCGGGGCGACACGCGGCTGCCGGTGGAGCGGGCGACCATCTCCGACGGCACCTCGTACTGGGCCTGGCGCGGAGAGGAGCGGCCCCCGGGCTGGGTCGAGTTCGACCCGGCCACCGGAAGCCAGGGCAGGCGCTCACTGCCCGGGTTCCTCGCCGACGCGCTCCACGGGCAGCCCGAGGGCAGCACCCTCTGCCAGGACTCCAGCTGGCTGCGTCCCGCGGCCGGCTGCGAGGGCTCGGTCCTCGGCGCGCCCGTGGACGGCCTGCTCGGCTGGCGGGTGGTCACGCTGCCCGGTGGCGGCTGGCGGGCGGGCGACACCGCCGGACGCACCGTCACCGTGCCCAAGGGCGGCGAACTCCCGCTCGCCGCGGTCACCTTCCCCGGCGACGACCGGCCGCGGTCGCTGTCGCTGTGCTGGCAGACGTTCCGGATCACCGATCCGGACGGGGCGGTCACCACCTCCGGAGCCGCCAACCCCGGCTCCGGCCGCGGCGGCGACCATCACCACCTCCCGCCCGCCGGGCACTGGTACGCCCTGCGCCCCCGTGACACGGCCGGTTCCCTGGCCCTGCGCGCCGTGGACACGGCGGCGGCGTCCGCGCTGTTCGCCTCCGCCGCCGCATTCGTCCCGGTCCGGACCGACGACACGAACGGCACCGGCACCGCGCGGCGGGTGACGGACCGGCTGACCGCCCTGGTGCGGTCCGCGCTCCCGCAGGTCACCGCCGAGCAGCTGGTCCGGGGCGTCGTCGAGGAGCTCGCCTACGCCCTCGACCAGCGCGCCACGCTCCGGACCATCGCCGACCGCCTGGCGGCGGGGACCGACGCCGAGGCCGAGGGCCGGGCCCCGCACGGCCCTTCCGACGTGGTCCTGTTCGACGCGGTGTGCGGCCTGACCGGACGACCCCGCTACGTACGCCACCCGGAGAACACGTACGCCGTCTCGGGCGCCCTGCGCGCCTTCGCAGACGCCGTCGCCGACACCGGGGCGACCGCCGTGCCGGGCCGGCTGCACTGCGAGATGCCCGGCCTGTCGTACGGCGGCCGACTCCATGAGTGGGCGGGTCTGCTGGAGCACCCGGCCGCGCTCGCCTACCGCGCGGTCGTGGCGACCAGCGGCGAGGAGCACCGGCAGGCCCTGCTGGCCGTCCTGGCCGAGACCGACGGGCTGGGCCTGGCCGCCGCGGCGACCGGCCGCTGGCGGCGCACCACGGTGCACCTGGCCCAGCAGGACCTCCGCGGTCCGGACGGGAGCACGTACAACGCCCACCACCGCAGCGTGCTCCCGCTCGGCGGGGGAGCGTTCCTCACCACCGGCGAGGAATGCACCTCGACGCCCGACGGCTTCCGGATCGGAATGCTCCAGCACGACCCGGACGGCCGGTTCGACGTGCCCGGGCCGTACACCGTCCGGACCTCCTCGCCGCTGGGCGACCCCGCGCGCGGTGCCGACTGGCTGACCCGCTTCCTGAAGGAGGCCGCCGAGCGCGGCCCGGCGCCCTGGTGGCCCGGGGCAGCCGAGGAGTTCACCCGCCTCACCGGCGTGTCCGAGGCCCTCGCGCGGCTGCTGCTCGCCGGGCTGCCCGGCGTCGACGCCTGGGAGCGGAGCTTCCTCACCGCGGAGCAGCGGACCGTCCTGGGCGTCAAGGTCGCGGACGCGGCCGTGGCCAAGGACGACATCTGCCGTGTGCCCGGCGAGGTGCGCCAGGCCGTGGTCGGCGCTCTGCTGCCCGAGGACCCGGCCCTGCTGTGGACGGACGGGCCCGACGTGTCCGCCGCCGCCGCGGAGTGGAACCGGCGGGTCGGCCGCCGCGTCGCCGTTCCCCAGTGGCTGGCCACCGAGGCGCACAAGGCGGTGAGGGGGCAGTGGGGCGCTCTGCGCGCCCTGTCCGCGGTCCTCGACCCGGCGTCCTCGCGCGCGCTGAGCACCGATGTGCCGTGGCACGTGAAGAGCGACCGCGTGGTGCCCCGGGAGGGCGCCGCGGGCGACGCCTTCTCGGCGGACGTCCTGACCGGCGCGGTCGCGATGATCGCGTGGCTGGCCCACCGTCTGCCGGCCGGCGATCCGCTGCGTTCCCTGCTGCCCCCGGCCCTCACCGAGATCCGTACCAGGCTCGCCGCCCCGGAGCTGATTCTGAGCGTGGGCTGGTACACGGGGCTCAAGGAGTTCCGCAAGGCCGCGGGTGCCCCGACGCGCACGACCGAGACCTTCGAGGAGTACGGGGCCCTGGTCATGGCGACGGCGGACGACCGTCCGCTGCCGGCCGTCCGGCCGCACCTGCTGGACTCCGCCGGCGGTGACCCGTACCTGCCGCTGCTGCGGGCGTCCGGGCAGCAGCCCTTCCCCGTGGAGGTCGCGCTGCGGCTCGTGGGCGACGCCCGCTTCGCCGCACTGCTCGCCGACCCGGGAGCGCCCGCGGCGGGCGAGCGGGACGCACAGGGCACCTGGTGGCCGCAGGATCCGACGCGCTCGGTGCCGGACCTCGTGGCCGAGGCTTCGGACACGTACGGCCTGGGTGCGGACGCCGCCGCGCTGTACCTGATGCTGCTCGCGATGTGCGACCCCACCGACCGCAACACCGCGCGGTGGACGGGCTGGAAGCCCGCCCGGCTGAAGGCGGCACGCGCCGAACTCGCCGCCACCGACCTGGTGGTGGAGGCGAGCCGGACCCGGGCCGGCCGGAGCCTGTTCCTGCCGGGCGGCTGGGTCGAGGTCTCCTCGCCGACACTGCCGGTGGAGGAGTGGAAGGCTCCCCTGTACGGGCTGCTCTCCGGCCGGGCCGCGAGCCTGGACGTGCTGGTGCCGGCGGAGCCGGTGGCCGACCTGTACCGCAAGGCCTGGCAGCGGCTCCGCGAAGGCGACGTCCCGCGCTTCGCGGAACTGAAGGTCCGCCGCCGCCCGAGGCGCCGCTGACCTTGGCCCGGCGGGCCGCGCCCGGCGGCCGGGGAGGCGACTCCGCTCTCCCGGTCGGCTGCCCGCGGGGGGGCAACTCCACCCTGGCGGGTCCCCGCCCACCGGGGGTGACTCCACCCTGGCGGGCCGGCACCCACCGAGGGCAACTCCCCCTGGCGGGTCGGCTGCCCACCGGGGGAACATCCAGCCTCTCCGGCGTTTGAGGAGCGGGGTCCGGGGCGGAGCCCCAAGGCAGGCCGGCTGTGCCGGCTCCCTGGCTCCGCCCGGACCCGCGCCTCAAACATCCCCGGCCCCAGAGGGCTGGGAGGTGCCCCCTGGCGAGGCTGAGCTCGCCCAGGGCACCGGCTGCCCGCCGGGCGGGAATTCCAGCCCCTCCGGCGATTGAGGAGCGGGGTCCGGGGCGGAGTTCCGGGGCGACCCGGCCGGGCAGGACCCGGCCCACACCCACACACCACGACCGAAGGACAAACGCACGATGACCGTCACCGACCAGCCCGGCCTCCCGGACCTGCCCGAACAGACCGCCCCCGCCGACCGCCCCGCCCGCCAGGTGCTGCCCGCAGAAGAGCGGTACGCGGCAGAACTCGCCTTTCTCGCCGCCCAGGACACCGGCCCCCGCCCGCCCGGCTGGGCCCTGACGCCCCGCGCCGTCGTGACCTTCGTCTGCGGCAGCGGCGGCGAGGAACTCGCCCTCCCCCGCCGTCGCGCCGGCCTGCCCGCGAAGCTGGTGATCGCGCCCAAGTTCGTCGGCGAGCGCGCCCTCGTCGAACGCTGTGTCGTGACCCTCGCCGGCGAACGCGGCCTGCTCCTCGTCGGCGACCCCGGCACCGCCAAGTCCATGCTCTCCGAACTCCTGTCGGCCGCCGTCTGCGGCACGAGCGCCCTCACCGTCCAGGGCACCGCGGGCACCACCGAGGACGCCTTCCGGTACGGCTGGAACTACGCCCGGCTGCTCGCCCAGGGGCCCACCCCGGACGCGCTGGTCGATTCCCCGGTCCTCACCGCCATGCGCACCGGCCGGGTCGCCCGTATCGAGGAGATCACCCGCTGCCTGCCGGAAGTGCAGGACGCCCTGGTGTCGATCCTGTCCGAGCGCCGGGTCACCGTGCCCGAGCTGACCGCCACCGAGGACGCGGTGGTCAGCGCGGCCCCCGGCTTCACCGTCATCGCCACCGCCAACCTGCGCGACCGCGGGGTGTCGGAGATGTCCGCGGCCCTCAAGCGCCGGTTCAACTTCGAGACCGTGCAGCCGATCGCCGACGCCGACGCCGAGGCCGACCTGATCCGCCGCCAGGCCGTGGCCGCCGTACAGCGGGCGGGTGCCGGGTTCGCCGTGGACGATGCGGTGCTGGACGCCCTCGTGACCGTGTTCCGCGACCTGCGGACCGGCCGTTCCGCCGAGGGCTGGGACGTGGAGCGCCCCGGCACCGTCATGTCGACGGCGGAGGCGGTCCAGGTGGCGGCCTCCCTCGGGGTCGCAGCCGCGTACCTGCCCGGCGGCGACGTCCTCGACCTGCTGCCGGGACACCTGCTCGGCGTGGTCCGCAAGGACGACCCCGCCGACCACGAGCGCATGCTCGGCTACTGGGACGGCCCGGTCCGCCGCCGCGCCGAGGACGGCTCCGCGATGTGGCGCCGTCTGTGGGACCTCCGGGGGAACCTGCGATGACGGCCTCCCGTACGCATCCCCCGACGCCGGGCGCGGCAGCGCCCGACGCGATGAACGCCCCGGCAGCTGCATCGGCCGCCGGGACCGGCCCGATCGCGGGCCCGATCGAGGCTGCCGTCGTGCCGGACGGTCCCCGGGCCGTCGTGGACGCGCTGGCCGCGTCCGGGCAGCCCTTCCTGCTCGGGGTCCGCCACCACAGCCCGGCGCTGGCCGCGGTGATCCCCGCCCTGCTGGACGCCTCCGGCGCCGACGTGGTCTGCGTGGAGCTGCCCGCCGACTTCCAGGACTGGCTCACGCACCTGGCCGACCCCGAGACCACGGCTCCGGTGGCCCTGGCGGGCGCCGGTACCGACGGCCGCCTCGCCTTCTACCCCTTCGCGGACTTCTCGCCCGAGCTGGCGGCGATCCGCTGGGCCCGCGACAACGGCGCCGAGGTGCTCTGCTGCGACCTGCCGCTGGACGACGCGGGCTGGACCGCCGGGGGCGGGTCCGCGGAGTCGGTGCACCCGGAGGCGACCGGCCACCCCGCCCCCGCCCCGGTGACGGCCGCCGGGCGGTCCTTCGCGGACGCGCTCGCCGCCGCCGGTACCGGGCGTGCGGGCGAGGACATGTGGGACCGGGCCGTGGAGGTCATGGCGCCCGGCTGCACGCCCGAGGCCGTGCGCCGGGCGGCCCTCGGCGTCGGCTGGGCGCTGCGCAGCGACGCCGCGGCCGCCGGTGGCGTCCCCGCCACGGACCTGGCGCGCGAGGCACACATGCGCCGCGTGATCCACGCTGCCGCGGCGACGGGCCGTACGGTGGCGGCGGTCATCGGCGCCTTCCACGCCCCGGCCCTCCTCACCCCGGCGGCCGGCACCCCCGTCGTCCACCCCGGACAGGTGACGGGCTCCCCCGGTGCCGCGCGAGCGCACGCCGCCGCGGTCGCCCCCGCACAGGAGACCGCGCCGGGCCCCGCCGGCCGACCGGAACCGGGCCGCGACCCACAGCCGGTCGCGCCGGGCCCTCGGTCCGGGCCGGTGTCGGCCGCATCGGGCGCGGAGTCCCAGCCGGAACCGGCCGCAGCGGGCCCGGAGTCCGAGCCTGCCACCGCGGGTGGTGAAACGGGGCCGGAAGCGGTCACGTCAGCCCCCGGTCCCCTCGACGGGCCCTCCCCCGCGGCCACACCAGGCCCGGCACCCCGCCCCCGGACCGGGGACCGGCCGGACTCCGGCCGCCCCGCCGCCGGCCGGCCCGGCCGGGACGGCGACCTCGTGACCTCGCTCGTCCCGTACTCCTTCGACCTGCTCGACTCCCGTTCCGGCTACCCCGCCGGCATCCGCGACCCCCTCTGGCAGCAGGCCGTGTTCCGTGCGGGCGGGGATCCGGAGCGGCTGTACGGCGCCGCATCGCGGGCCGTGACCGACGTGTGCCGCGAGCTGCGCGGTGCCGGGCATCCGGCGGGCACGGGGGAGGCCGCCGAGACGCTGCGGCTGGCCGGGGACCTGGCGCGGCTGCGCGGTCTGCCGGCGCCGGGGCGCGGCGAGCTGCTGGAGGCGGTCACCACCGTGCTGGGCCAGGGTGAACTCCTCGGCCGGGGGCGGGCGCTGGCCCGGGCGCTGGACGCCGCGTTCGTCGGCACCGGCCGCGGCCGCCTCTCCCCCGGCACCCCCCGCTCGGGGCTCGGGCCGTCCGTGGAGCGGGAGCTGGCCGCGCTGCGGCTGCCCGGCCCCGACGACCCCGACTTCCGCGAGGTCCGCCTCGAACCGCTGCGCTCGCCGCTCGACGGCCGCCGCGAGGTGCTGCTGCAGCGGCTGCTCGTCTGCGGTGCCTCGTACGGCGACCCCGTCAAGGTGGCGGGCACGGGTGACGGCACTGCGCTGGGCACCAAGTGGCGGCTGAAGTGGACGCCTTCCGTCCAGGCCCGGCTCGACCTGGCCGGTGTCCGTGGCGTCACCGTGGCCCAGGCCTGTGCCGGCACGCTGCGGGCCGCCGCCCGCCGCGAGGCGGCCGAGGGCGGCCCCACCTGTGCGCAGATCCTCGCGGGACTGGCCGCCGCCGCCCGCTGCGAGCTGCCCGACCTGGTCGGCGTACGGCTCGCGGAGGCGGCCGTCACCCTGCCCGCGTCGGCGACCCTGCCCGAACTCCTGGAGGCGCTCGACCTGCTGGACGCCCTCCACCGCGGCCATCTGCCCGGCGCGACGGACGAGGGCCGCACCGCGGCGGCCGCGCTCGCCGCCGAGCTGCTCGAAGCCGCCGTCCGCACCCTCCCGGGGCTGGCGGGCAGCGAGGACCCCGCGGATGCCGCCGCGCTGGTGGCGCTCGCCGACCGGGCCGCCGACCGTCACCTCGGTCTCCGGCTGGACGGGGCGCTCGCCGAACTCGCCGGCACCGCCTCCCCGGTGATGCAGGGCGCGGCCCTGGCCGTACGGGCGCTGCTCGGGCTGGACTCGACGGCGGACCTGGGCGGCCGGGCGGCGGGGTGGATCGACGCCGCCGCCGATGCCGACGGGCGCCGTCGGCTGACCCGTCGGCTCGCAGGGCTGCTCACCGCCACCGGACCGCTGCTGCAGGCGTCGTCGGCCGCCCTCGACCCGCTGCTGGACCGGATCGAGACCCTCGGCGACCAGGAGTTCCTGGACCGCCTGCCCGCCCTGCGCGGCGGGTTCGACGTCCTGGCACCGGCCGCCCGCGGCCGTCTCCTCGACACCGTCGCGGGACGGCTGGGCGAGCGCCCGGACCTGTCCCTGGCGGCGCCGCCCGCGCTGCTCGCCCTCTGGGCGGCGGCCGACGCCGCCGGCGCGGCCGCGCTCAAGGCCCTGCCCGCTCCTTCACCCGCGCCCGCATCCGGCCCCCGCCCCGTGCCGGCGGCATCCGACGGCAGCGCGCCCCGGGAGACCGGTACGACCCCGCCCCACCGCATCGCCACCTCCGACCGCTGGCGGCTGCTGCTCGGCCGCGAGCACGACCGCCTGCCCGACGCGGCCCGCCGGCACGCCCGTGCGCTCGACGAGCTGTACGGCGCGGGGCGCGGCGAGGGCGCCGCGGACCTGGACCGGGGCGGGGTGCCGGGCGCGGGCGGCGGGCAGCAGGCGTCGTTCCCCACGGCCCGGGAGTGGGCCGGGGAGCTGGAGGCCCTGTTCGGCGCCGACGTCCGTGAGGAGGTGCTGGCCGCCGCGGCCGACGCGGGCCGCACCGATGTGCTGACCCAGCTCGACCCGTCCTCCGTCCGCCCGTCCGTGGAGCTGCTGACCTCCGTGCTGTCACTGGCAGGCGGCATGCCCGAGCACCAGCTGGCCCGTCTGCGGCCACTGGTCAAGCGGCTGGTGGAGGAACTCGCCCGGGAGCTGGCCACCCGGACGCGCCCGGCCCTGTCCGGGCTCACGACCCCGCGTCCGACCCGCCGCCCGGGCGGCCGCCTCGACCTCGCCCGTACCCTGCGCGCCAACCTGGCGCACACCCGTCGGACGGCGGACGGCCGGGTGCAGGTCGTGCCCGAACGCCCGGTGTTCAGCACCCGGGTGCGCAAGGAGGCCGACTGGCGGCTGATCCTGGTGGTCGACGTCTCCGGCTCGATGGAGGCGTCGGTCGTCTGGTCCGCGCTGACCGCGGCCGTGCTGGGCGGAGTGCCCGCCCTGTCCACGCACTTCCTCGCCTTCTCCACCGACGTGGTGGACCTCACCGACCGGGTCGACGACCCGCTGTCCCTGCTGCTGGAGGTACGCGTCGGCGGCGGTACGCACATCGCGGCGGGCCTCGCGCACGCCCGTTCCCTGATCACCGTCCCGAGCCGCACCCTCGTCGTCGTGGTCAGCGACTTCGAGGAGGGGTACCCGATGGGCGGCCTGCTGGGCGAGGTGCGGGCGCTGGCCGCGTCCGGCGCCCACCTGCTCGGCTGTGCGGCCCTCGACGACTCCGGCGCGCCCCGCTACTCGGTGCCCGTCGCCCGCCAACTCGTCGCCGCCGGCATGCCGGTGGCGGCGCTCAGCCCGCTCGCCCTCGCCCGCTGGGTGGGCGACCGTCTCCGTGGAGAGGCCCGTTGACCCCCGAACCGACCGTCACCCTCCCTCCGGTCGCCCCGGCCGTCCTCGCGGAGGCCGTCGAGGGCCTGACCGGCCGGCTGCGCAAGAAGCTGGACGCGGCGATCGCCGACTGCGCCGGGTCCGCGGTGTCCGCGCCGGACGGTTCCTTCGCGGTCCGTTTCGGCGAGGACACCGTGGTGACGCTGCGCCCCGCCGCTTCGGGGGCGGTCACCGCCGCCGACCAGGCGGTGTGCGGCTGCCTCCTCGCCCCGCGCTGCCTGCACCGGGCCGCGGTCCTCGGCGCCGCCCCGATCGCCGACCTCCCGGCAGCCGGGGCCGAGGACCCGTTCCAGGAGGAGCCGGCCGCGGAGTCGGCCCCGGTCGGCCCGGACGCCGGCGCGGCCCACGCAGGTGCGGCCGCAGAGGCACGCCCCGCCACACACGGCGACGCCGAGGAATCCCTCACCGGCACTCCGGAACCGCTCACCGACGCCCAGCGCACCGCCGCCGGTGCGCTCTGGCAGGCGGCCGCCACCGCCCTCGCCGGCGGAGTGTCCGCGTCCGGCGCCGTCGTCCAGGCGGAACTCCTCCGCGCCGCGCACAGCGCCCGGGTGGCCGGGCTGCCGCGTGCCGAGGCCGCCGCCCTGCGTCTGGTGCGCGGCCTGCGCGCCGCCCGCGACCGCAGCTCGACGCAGCGGCTGTCCGACCTCACCGCCGCCTTCCGCGAACTCCTGCGGATCAGCGCCGTCCTGGCCGCCGGTACCGCCGACCCGGACCTGTCCGGCGGCACCCGGCGTGCCTACCGGCCGGGCGGCAGCCTGCGGGCGTACGGCCTGTGCCGCGAGCCGGTGCTTTCCGCGACCGGATACGGCGGGGTCGTCACGCACCTGCTCACGCCCGACGGGTTGCCCCTGTCCGTCTCCGACGTCAAACCGGGCGGTCTGGCCCGTGCCCGGGGCGCCGGTTCGGCCTCGGTGGCGATCGGCGGCGCGGTGCTCGACCACGCCGGACTGGCGCGCGGCGGCCTGCTGGTCGTGGGCGCCACGGTCTCGGCCGACGGCCGTCTCGGGGCCGGACGCGGGGTCAAGGCCACCCCGCTGCGCGGGATCCCGTGGACGGAGGAGCCCGCCGCCGCACTGTTCGCCCGGCCCGCGGCCGAGGCCGTCACCGCCCGGCAGGCCGACGCGGCCGCCGACGGCCGGTCCGGGCTGCTCGGCTGCGACGTGGAGGTGACGGGCGCCGCGGGCGACCACCTCCTGGTGCGCGAGCTGTCGCCGGACGGCACGGTCCGGGACGGCGCGCCGTTCCTGCGGCTCGTGCCCGCTCATCCGCACCCCGAACTGCCGTACGTGGCCAACCTCCGCCGCCTCGCGGGCTGCCCCGGGCTCCGCCTTCGGGTGATCGGCCGGCCCGACCTCGACCGGGCCGCCACGCTGCGCGCCGTGTCCGTCGGACCGGTCCCCGGGGCGGCGGACACGCTGCGGCTTCCCGCGGAGTGGCTCGGCCGGGTCGACCTGGGCTACGACCGCATCCAGGGCGAACACCTCCCCGCCGGCACGCCCGGTCCCGTGCCTCGGGCGGTCGATCCCGGCCCGGACCTGCTCGCCGACTCCCCGCTCTGGCGGGTGCGGCGGCTGCTGGAGACCGGGGTGGCCGGCGGGCGCCGCGCGGTGGCCGAGGCCGCCCGCGGCGGCGAGCCGGTCAGCCGCCCCGACCTGCTGCGCCGTGCCGGGTTCGGCACCGCCGCCGACCTGGCGGACGCCCTGGCGGCCGAGGCGGACTGCCGTACCCGCGACGCCTTCGGCCGCCTGACGGACACCTCCACCGACCGCTACGCCCACGCCTGGCTCGCCTCGTCCGTCCACCTCGCGGCCTCCGAACGCGCCCTGATCACGGCCTCCTGGTCGTAGGACGGCGGGGCGGTGCCCTTCCGACAGCGGGGCGGTGCCGGCTGCCGCATCGGCGCCACCCCGCCCCGGCCGCGCCCGTGCGACGGTGACTGCAGGTCAGCTTCTGTGGCTGACTGCACAGTTGCGGGGCTGGCGTGAGCGTCGCCGGTTCTGCGATGCTTCGGGCGACAAGCGACGGCGGAACGAGGAAGCCGGTGAGATTCCGGCACGGTACCGCCACTGTGTAGGGGGAGCGACTCCGCCCATGGCCACCGCCCCATACGGGGACGGGAAGGCCGGAGAAGCTGTGATCCCGAGTCAGGAGACTCACGCCGTCGCACCTCGATGTACGGGGCGGATTTCCCCAGGAGAGGCGGTGGCACTCGTGTGCCTGCACATGTGTGGTGGCGGTTTCGCGCTGCCCTGGGTCCTTGGACGGCGACCCGCCCGGGCTGATGCCCGCGCCGGTTCCCCGAAGTTCTGACGGCCTCCTCCCCCGGCGGTTCCCTCCCGTACGCCGCATCACGCGCGCCGCCCCGCGGTCGCGCGCTGCCCACGCATGCCACCAGGAGTCACCTTGTCCGTACGATCCGTCATGCCCGGCCGCCGTCAGGCCGCCGCAGCGGCCTTCCTCGCCACCGCCCTCGCGCTCACCGCGTGCGGCGGCGGCTCAGGCACGGCCCCCGAGACCAGAGCCCGGGCCGCCGGGGAGGGCTGCATCGAGGACTTCGACCCGGCCAAGGACTACTTCCCGGTCAAATCGACAGTGCAGCACGCCGAGAACTTCACGCTCCGGTACGAGAAGAGCTACCAGGTCCTGACCGTCAAAGAGCCCTTCCCCAAGGGCAAACCCGAGTCGTACGTGCTGGTCAAGTGCGGTGCGCCGAAGCCGAAGCTGAGCGGTGAGCTGGCGACCGCGCAGCAGGTCACCGTGCCCGTCAAAAGCCTGTACTCCGCGTCCACCACGCATCTGCCGCTCCTGACCGAGACCGGCACCCTGGACGTCCTGACCGGCGTGGCGAGCAGTGCGAACATCTCCTCCGCCCAGGTCCTCGACCGGGTGAAGGCGGGCAAGGTCACCGAGTACGCCAAGGACCGGACCCTCAGCGCCGAGACGGTCATCGGCGCGAAGCCGGACGTGCTGATGACCCAGGGCACCGACGACCCCCAGTACCCCAAGCTGCGCGCGGCCGGCATCGCCGTGGTCGCCAACGCCGAGTGGCTGGAGGCCAGTCCGCTCGGACGCGCCGAGTGGGTCAAGGCGATGGCCGCCCTCACCGGAGCGGAGAAGCGGGCCGGCGAGGTCTTCGACACCGTCGAGCGCGACTACCGGAAGGTCGCCGAGAAGGGCGCGCAGGCGGTCGAGCGGGGCAAGCCCGTCGAGGTGCTGCCCGGCACGATGTACCAGGGCACCTGGTACATGCCGGCCGGCGGCAGCTACGCCGCCCGGCTCATCAAGGACGCCGGCGGCACCTACCCGTGGGCCGGCGAGGCGGGCACCGGCAACGTGCAGCTGAACTTCGAGGCCGTGTACGCCAAGGGCGGGGCGGCCCCGGTCTGGATCGCCGACCAGCAGTGGAAGACGACCGCCGACGCGGTGAAGGCCGACGACCGGTACGCGGAGTTGAAGGCCCTCTCCGGCGGTGCGGTCTGGACGAACACGAAGGCGCTCGGCCCCGGCGGCGGCAACGACTACTTCGAGCGCGGGGTGCTGCGCCCCGACCTGGTCCTCGCCGACCTGTTCGCGCTGCTGCACCCGGAGCAGGCCGAGGGCCACTCCTTCACCTTCTACACGCAGGTGCCCAAGGCGTGACGGCGCACACGGCAACCGCTCCCGCCGCGGCGCCGGACGCACCGCGGACGCCACGGGCGGGGCGGCGGCGTACGGCCGTCGTCCTGGCCCTCGCGGCCGGCACCGCCGCGCTGTTCGTCCTCACCATCGCGACCGGCTCCCACCCGGTGCCGGTCGCGGAGGTGGTGCGGATCCTGGGCGGCGGCACCGCCGACGACCCGCGCTGGGCGGTGATCGTCGAGCAGGTCAGGCTGCCGCGGGCACTGACCGCCACCGCCGTCGGCGCCGCGCTCGCGGTGGCGGGCGTGCAGATGCAGACCCTGTTCCGCAACGCGCTGGCCGACCCGTTCTCCCTCGGGGTGAGCTCGGGTGCAAGCATGGGAGTCGCCGCCGTGGTGGTCGGCACCGGCGGCGTCGCCGGCAGCTTCACCGGGGGCCTGGCCGGGCTGGGGCGCGTCGGTGTCGTCCTGGCCGCCTCGTCGGGTGCCGCCGCCGTACTGGCCCTCGTCCTGCTGCTCTCGCGCTGGGTGCGGTCGGCCGTCACCCTGCTCGTCATCGGCGTCATGATCGGCTCGGCGGCCACCGCCGTGGTCGGCGTGCTGCTCGTCTACGCCCGTCCCGAACGCGCCCAGCAGTTCGTCGTGTGGGGCCTGGGCAGCTTCGGCGCCACGACCTGGCCCGACCTCCACGTGATGCTGCCCGTCATCGGCTTCGGCCTGCTGACCGCCCTGCTGGCGGCCAAACGTCTCAACGCCCTGCTGCTCGGCGAGGACTACGCCCGCACCGTGGGCCTGAACGTGCGGCGCAGCCGGGACCTCGTGCTGTTCGGCACCTCGCTGCTGGCGGGCGCGGCGACCGCGTTCTGCGGACCGGTCGCCTTCCTGGGCCTGGCCGTCCCGCACCTGACCCGGGTGGCGCTGGGAACGTCCGACCACCGGGCGCTGATCCCCGCCTCGATGCTCGCGGGCGCGTTCCTCGCGCTGGCGTGCGCGCTGCTGAGCCAGCCGCCCGGCACGGATTCTGTGCTGCCGCTCAACGCCGTCACCTCGCTGTTCGGCGCGCCCGTCGTCATCGCCTTCCTGGTCCGCAGCCGTCGCGGCGTACAAGGGGTTTCCTCGTGACCGACACCATGACCGCACCCGCCACGGGCACCGGCCCGGGCGGCGGACCGGACCGTCCCGGCGGGCTCACCACCCGGGGACTCGCCGTCGGCTACCGCAGCAGGTCGCCGCGCCGGCGGCAGGCAGGGCGGCGGGCCGTCCTGTCGGGGCTCGACCTCCAGGCGTGCGCCGGCGAGCTGACCGTGCTGCTCGGCCCCAACGGCGCCGGCAAGTCCACGCTGCTGCGCACCCTGTGCGGGCTCCTGCCGCCGCTCGACGGCCGGATCCACCTGGGCGGCGCCGATCTGGCGCAGACGTCGCCGACCGCGCTTGCCCGGCGGCTGGCGGTCGTCCTGACCGACCGGGTGGATCCCGGACTGCTGTCCGTGCGGGAACTGGCCGGGCTCGGCAGGCACCCGCACACCGGGTTCACCGGCCGGCTCACGGCCGCGGACGATGCCGCCGTCGCCTGGTCACTGGCGGCGGTGGGGGCGGGGCACCTGGCGGACCGGCCGGCCGCCGAGCTCTCCGACGGCGAGCGCCAGCGCGTCCTGACCGCGCGCGCCCTCGCCCAGGAACCCGAGGTGATCCTCCTCGACGAACCGACCGCCTTCCTCGACGTTCCCTCGCGGGTGGCGCTGACCGTCCTGCTGCGCGACCTCGCCCGCGACAAGGGGCTGACCGTCGTGGTCAGCACCCACGACCTGGAGCTGGCCCTGCGGGTGGCAGATGCGGTCTGGCTCCTCGACCGCGGCTCCCGCGTCCATGCCGGGGCGCCCGAGGACCTGATCAGCAGCGGAGCCGTCGCCGCCGCCTTCGACGCCGATCACCTCGCCTTCGACGCGGCTTCCGGCACGTTCGGGCTGCGCCGTACGGCACGCGCCGAGGTGGCGGTGGACGCGCCCGCCGAGGTGCTCCCGCTCCTCGAACGCGCCCTCGCCCGGGAGGGACTGGCCGCCGCGGGACCACCCGGTGCGGCCGGTGTCCGGGTGAGCTGGGAGGGAGCGGACCGGTTCACCCTCACCGGGCCGGACGGGCGGGCCGTCCCCGCACGGAGCTTCCACGAGCTGACCCGAACGGTGCGGACGTGGTGACCGCGGCCCTGACCCCCGCCGCCCTGGCGCGGATCTCCGCGATCGGCCCCTACTTCGCGGTGGCCACCGGCCCCCGCCCCGAGGGCGGGGGAACCTCCCCGGCCGAAGGCCCCGGGGCGGGTTTCCGGCCGCTGACCGACCTGTACACCGACACGGGCGCGCTGGAGGACTGCGTACGGGCCGTCTCGGCGCGGCTGGGCACCGGCGGGCTCCGGGTGGCGGCGTCCACCCTGCACCTGGGCACCGCCTCCCGGCTCTGGTCGATCGCCCTGGCCTGTGCCGCGTTCACCGGCCGGGTCCCCGACCTGGGCCCGGGCCGGCTGTGGTGGCGGCAGCCGGCCGCCGGCCCCCTCGACCTGTGGCTGCCCGACGTACGGGAGGCGGGCCCGGAACCGGACCCGTCCACGGCCCTGCACCACACGGTCGCCGTCCGGAACCTGGCCCCGTGGGCCGACGCCGTACGCAGCGTCTCCGGCGTGTCCCCGCACACGCTGCGCGGCAACGCGGCCTCGGCGCTGATCGGGGCCCACCGCGTCCTGCTCACCCGGGCGCCGGACGCGCCGTACCCGGTCGTACCCCTCGTCCGCGCGCTGCTGGACCGGCCGCCGCTGGCGGATGCCGGCACCTACCGCGCCACCGCTCCCGGGCCGCTCGCCTACCAGCGCCGCAGCTGCTGCCTGTACTACCGGGTGCCGGGAGCGGGCACCTGCGGCGACTGCGTCCTCAACCTCAAGGAGAAGACCGCATGACAACCACCACCGAGCCGGCCGTCGTCGAAGCACCCGGCGGCGGCACCCAGCACGTCTGGCCCCTGCCGGTCGACGAGGCCACCCTCCTCGACCTCGTCACCACGGTCTTCACCGACCACTGGCGGCACATCCACTTCGGTCCGATCATCGAGGGAGCCGCCTGGGAGGTCGGCGCCCCGGGCGCGCCCACCGCCATCACGATGAACGACGGTTATGTCACGGTCGACTTCGGGGCCTGGCACTTCCACCTGTGCATCGGCGAGCACACCGCTTCCGGGCCCGAACTCGGCCGCATCCGCCGCTGTGCACGGGCGGAGCTGTACCGCAGCCTCGGCTCCGACGGCGCCCCCGTCAGCTGGGGCGCCCGGCTGTTCAACGGACGCGACGAGCAGATGATGACGGTCCTGCTGCCCAACCCGTTCCTCACCGACCGCCAGGACATCCTCGACACCCCCGACTTCACCCGCCTCACGGCCTGGGACGGGCTCCGCAGCCGCTTCCTCGGCCTGGCCCCCGACCCCCTCGACCGCACGGGCAGGGGCTTCCGGCACGGCGGCTGATCCCGCATCACCAGGTCAGGCGGGGGTCCTGGGCGTACTCGGGGCGGTGCCGGGAGGGGTCGTAGTACGGGGTGTCGGTGCGTTCGAGGCAGCCGGGGTCGGGCTCGTCGTCCGGGGGGTGGCCGAAGACCCGCTGGACACGGGCGAGCGGGACCTCGGTGAGACGGCCCTCGTGGAACATCCACAGCGCGAAGCAGTCGTCGTCCTCGTCGTGCAGGAGCACCTGGACGCACTCGGGCTGGTTCCACGGCAACGCCTCGAGGTCCGCGAGGACGCCCCGCCGGCCGTTCCACTTCCCGAACTCCAGGTACCAGCCGCCCACGAACCAGTCGGGGATCTGCCGGAAGACTCCGTGCCAGGTGCGGTTCTCATCGGGCCGGGTCAGCGGCTCCATCACCTCGTCCTCGTACCTCGCCAGCACCAGGACCTGCGCCATTCTGCTCATGAGGGCCAAGCATCGGCCATCGGGGGCCTCCGCACGAAGCCGGTTTCGGAGCGGCCCGGTTTCACAGGAAGCGGGTGGCGCCGACGAACGGGCGGTTCGACAGGGGTTCCTCGCGGACCTTCTCGCCCGTCCGGGGGGAGTTGATCATCATGGGTTCGCCCTGGGCGTTCCTGCCGACGTAGATGCCCACGTGGGTGACGTTGGAGGTGCCGGCGCCGAAGGCCACGATGTCGCCGGGGCGGAGGTCGGCCGTCGAGGTGATCCGCTCGCCCTCGGCCGATCCGGCGGGTGCCCTGCCGCCGCCGGCGTCGTACTGCGGCTGGCTGTCGCGCGGGATGGTGATGCCGAGGGCGGAGTACACCTGGCTGGTGAGGCCGGAGCAGTCGTAGCCGAAGCCGGCCGTGCCGGACCACAGGTAGTCGAGGCCGGTGAACTTGCGGGCCTCGGCGACGACGTCCGCACCGGTCACGCCGGAGGAGGGGACTTCCTCGAAGTCGTCGCGCTCGAAGTAGATCGGGCTGCCGTCGTTCGCACGCGCCTCCACGAGCGACGGCTCGCCCGGGACCGGCTTCACGGCGAACTCCGTGTTGTACGAGTACTCGGTCGCCCCCTCGGCCGGCGCGCCCGCCGCCAGGGACTCCGGAGTGGGGTGCCCCCAGGCCGTCGCGCTGGTGATGCGCTCCGGGGTGGTGCCGTACGGGTCCTTCTTGCGGTGCTTCGTCAGCAGCCGGTCGGGCACCCAGCCGGGGTAGCCGCCCGCGTCCCTGGGGGTGGGCTGGCCGTGGACGAGGACCTTGTCCCAGAGCACCCCGTTCCTGGTCGTCGTCTCGACCACGGTGACCCGGCCGCCGTACAGGGCCTGCGTCTCGCCCGGCACACCACGGCGCAGGTCGAGGTCGTGGGCCATGGCGGCGAACCAGCCGCGGATGTCGACGGGGTTGGTGAGCGCCTTGGCGTCCACGGGGCGCACCTTGTCGGGGCTCTCCCAGATCTGGGCGACCGACACGTCGACGTAGCAGGTCCGGGCGCCCTTGCAGGCAGCTGTGGAAGCGTCCGCGGCGGGTGCGGGGCCCGCCAGGGGCACAAGGGACAGGACGGCGCCGACGGCGACGGGGAGTGCGATGTCCGAGAGGGGCATACGACGATTGTCCCGCGCAGGCGAAGGCGTAACAGGGGGCGACCGGCCGACGATGTGAGCGATCCGGACATCGGGGGCGCGGGGGCATGGGCGCGGCGGGGGCATCGGAACCGGCTCCGCAGGGCCGCTCGGGCGCCCGGCCTGGAAGCGGGGTCCCTGTGCGAGGCGTGGCGCAGCCGCACTTCCCGTGCGCACGGTGCGAACGGGAACGCAGTCCACGCGTGGTCTTCAAACCGCCTGCATCGGCCGTAGACGATCACTTTGGCGCCGCCGTAGGAGTGGCCGACGAGCAGGACCGGGCCGTCGGCCTGCCGGACCATCTTGCGGGTGCGCTCGGCGTCGTCGGCGAGCGAGGTCAGCGGGTTCTCCACCGCGTGCAGGTCGGTGAATCCGCGCTTGTCGAGCTCGACGATGACGTTCGCCCAGCGGGCGGCACCGCCCCAGAAGCCGTGGACCAGAACGATGGAGGGCTTGGGTGCCATGAGTGTGGACCGCCCTTCGAGGCGTGGGTGTGTCCGCGTCCCCCGGGCTCCCCCGGGCTCCCCCGGGCTCCCCCGCGCCCACGCTATGCGGGTGGTGACGGGATGTCAGGGGCCTGTACGGGTTGTTCCTCCCTCGCCCTCGCCGACGCCGCCTGCCTGCCTGCCTGCCCGCCCGCCCGCCCGCCCGCGACGGACACTCCTTCAGAACATCGTGTTGTCGTTCTTCGAGGTCGGCGGAATGACCTGGAGTACGTCCCAGTGCTCGACGATCCTGCCGTCGGCGTCGAAACGGAAGATGTCGATGCCGGCGTACTCCTCCTCGGGCCAGACCTGGTGGCAGTGCAGGACGACGTGGTCGCCCTCGGCGACGGCGCGCTTGTACGTAACGCGTTTGCCGGGGTACTCGGCGGCCATGCGCTCGAAGTACTCGATGAACGCCTGCTTGCCGTCGCCGACGTGCGGGTTGTGCTGGATGTACGTGGCGCCGGCGTACCGCTCGATGGCCTCTGCAGGCCGGCACTGGTTGAACATCAGGTCGTAGAAGGCCAGGGCCGTGGCCTTGTTCTGCACCGGGTCGCTCATGAGGCCACCGTAGGGCCGGGCACGGGGTGCGGCACGGCGGGTACGTCGGGCAGGTGGCGGCGGTCGGGTGGGCACGGGGGCGTTGTCAGTGGTGCCGCCTAGGTTGTGGGTACGCGGCCCTGGCGGCGGCCGGGCCCAGGTGGGTGAGAGGGGGAAGGGTGGCGCTGTTACGGACGCCGGTGGCGGGCGAGGTGGACGTCCACTACGGCCAGATCTGCGTGGAGAGCGACGTGGGCACGCCGGGGGTGGACTTCTCGGGGGCCTTCGCGGGGCAGCGCACGGGCCTGTGCGGGGCGGCCGGGCCCGGCGCTCTCCTGTTGCTGACCGGCATGCACACGGGGAGCGTCGGGTTCACGGTCGAGGTCCACGACCAGGCGCCGCCCCTCGATGCCGGGTGGGAAGACGTGGTGGAGGTGTCCTTCCGCCCCGCCGCCGAGGGCTGCGGCCTGTTCGAGTGGGGCGGCGCGTCCTGGGAGCTGGGGCTCGCGGTGACGGACTACCGCGTGCGCTACAGCGCGCGGGGCATGGACGAAGGGAACCGGGCGGACACGCGCCACGAGGGCGACCCACCGCTCGACTCCTACCTGCTGCAGTTCTGGCCGGCCCCGCCCGCCCCCGACGCCCTGCTGCGGCACACCGCGGAGGTCTCCGCGTACTGGCACGACTGGGCCGTCCGGCTCCCGCCGCCACCCACGCCTGCCGAACGAGCCGAAGCCGAGCGTCTCGACGCCCTCGCCCGCGAGGAGGCCGAGCGGGAGCGGGAACTCGCCCACGAGCGGTGGGAATGGGGCGGCCGGCTGCCGAGCCCGGCCCTGCGCCGCGTGGGCGGAAACGTGAGCGGGCTGCTCGAGTTCGATCCGGAACTCGTCCACGCCCTGGACGACGCCGGACCGGACGTCCAGCGCGCCGTGGCCGTCATGGCCGCACACCGCGCCTGCGAAGCGGCCGGGCTCGCCGGCATCGACTGGATCGCGGCGGGCCTCACCGCACTCGCCCACGGGCGCCCGCTGCCGCCGCCCCTGGACGACGAGGGACGCGCCTGGCGGGTCCTCGAAGCCGACCCGCGCGTCCCGGACCGGGACGTCGGCGAAGCGGTACCCCCGCCGCGCCCGCCGTTCGAAGGCAACGCGCCCACGGCCGCGGACCTGTTCGTCGGCCCGGCGGCCGCCTACGCGGCCCTGCACACCGCAGAACGGTCCGCCCCGCCCCGTCCCCTCCGCTACTCCCAGCCGCACATGGCGCTCCCCGCCCTCTTCCGCGCCGCCCACCCCGACCCGCTCCAGGCTGCCATCGACGCGGTCCACGCAGCCGTCACCGCCCACGGCGAGCACTGGCCGGCGTTCCTGGAGCAGGCCTGGGCCGCCTGCCGGACCTGCTGTCGGAGCCGCTCCATAAGCCCCGCACCAGACCTGGCACCTGCTGGACTTCCTGCTGAGGCGCTCGGCGTTGCCGGTGGGCATCGTGTTCGGCGAGGAACTCCTGGCCGAGGCCGATGACTGGGGCTACGAGCCGCCGCGTCATGTGACTGCCGACCGTGCGCAGCCGGCCGCCCGCGCGCTGACGCGGACGACCTACGACCAGCTGATCGACGGCGTCGAGCGCTCCGAACTCGGCAGCCGAGATCCGCCCCCCGCGGCTCCGCGGCCGGTCCGGGTGTCGTTACGGCACCTCGTAGCGGACGAGGGCCTTCGACGCCGGCTCACCGCTGCGCTCGGCGTACGTCAGACGCTCGCGGACTTCGCGGACGGTGCGGGGGCGGAATCCGGGGCCGCCGCAGCAGGACTTGTGGAAGCCGACGCCGGCGTTGAGCAGCACGGTCAGGGTGCGCCAGGCAGCCTTGTCGCCGCGCCGGGGAGTGGCGAACGCCGAACCGGCGTGGATCATCGGCTCGGCGCACCGCGGGCACAGCCGCCGCCGGGCCCTGTCGTAGGGCTGCTTGTACGAAGCACGACAGGGGAGACACACGTACGACGTCTTGCAGTGAGCCATGGGGCGCAGCGTAGGCAGTGCCGGTCCGGTGTACCAACGGTTTACGCGGCGACCGGCCGCGGCGTCACGACTCCTCGGCCACCGGGTCGCCGGAGGCCGGGGCCGCCCTTCTCCTGCGGTAGGCCGCCGCTCCGATCGCCGCGAGGACGAGGGCGGCCACGGCGGACGCTCCGAGGGCCGGCCGCTCGGCGAAGAGACTGCTCAGCACGCCGAGCACGCCGAGGCCCGCGGTCGCGTAGATCAGGGCCCAGGCCGCTCCGCCGACGAAGAGGGCGGGAAGGTAGCGGGACAGCGGCATGCGCATGCTGCCCGCGAGGAAGTTCGCGGCGGTCTGGAAGCCGACGGTCAGGAAGGAGACGGCCACCACCGGCGCACCCCAGCGCTGGATGGCCCGCTCGGCGCGCTGGAACTTCTCCGAGGAGATCCGTCCGCCGAACCGGCTGCGCCGGGCTCCGGCACCGGCGAGCCACCCGACGGCGAACGTCCCTCCGGCCCGGAGCAGGACGATGGCGTACAGGGCTCCGGCCGTGAGCGCGATCTTATCCACGAGGCCTCGCCGTGGGCTCGGGAGCGGCGCCCCGGACACATGTCACCTGCGCGGCCGTCCCGCCCCGGCGGGCGCAAGCCCGGTCGTCGTCTCTCACCTGCACCCCGCCCCTGCCCGTTCCGTCCCCCGGGTCGCCGCTTGCGGCCCCGGAACCCAAGCCTGTACGACCACACGCCAGGCAAGGCAAGCCTAACCGAACTCCCATACGAAGGGATGGGGTGGGCCCCGACCGGTTCGGGACCGCTCGTCACAACCGGACGGGCAAGCTCGCCAGGCCGCGCATCAGCCGGGTCCGGCGCCACCGGAGCCGGTCCGCGGGAAGGGCGAGCTGCATGCCGGGGAAGCGGGGCAGCAGGGCCCGCAGGACGATCTCCGTCTCTGTCCGGGCGAGCGGGGCGCCGAGGCAGCGGTGGATGCCGTGGCCGAAGGCCAGGTGGGGCGCGGCCTCCCGGGCCAGGTCGAGGCGGTCGGGGCCGGGGAACGCGGCCGGGTCCCGGTTCGCCGCCCCGGGCGCGATGAGGACCGGCACGCCCGCGGGGATGTCGGTGCCGCCCAGGGTGAACGGTTCCGTGCTGTAGCGGAAGGTCGCGATCCCGACGGGAGGGTCGAAGCGGAGCAGCTCGTCGAGCGCGCTCGGGACGAGGTCCGGGGCCGCCCGCAGCCGGGCTGCCGCTCCGGGGTTCTCCAGCAGCGCGAGGAGGGCGTTGCCGATGAGGTTGGTCGTGGTCTCGTGCCCGGCGACGAGCAGGAGTATCGCGAGGGAGACGACCTCGTCCCCGGTGAGCCGGCCGTCGTCGCCGCCGGCGACGAGGTCGGAGAGGAGGTCGGAGAGGAGGGCCTGGTCCGGTGCGGCCCGCTTGGCCGCGACCAGCTCGGTCATGTAGCCGGCGAGGGCGTGGGACGCGGCGTCGATGCGATCCGGCCGGCCGGCTGCGAACAGCTCGTCCGACCACTGCGCGACCAGGTCGCGGTCGCCTTCGGGCACGCCCAGGAGTTCGCAGATCACGGCGACGGGAAGCGGAACGGCGAGTGCCGCCACCAGGTCGACCTGCCGGCCGGCTTCCCAGCCGGCGAGGATGCCGTCGACGATCTTGCCGATGAACGGCCCCAGGCGTGCGGCGCGCCCCGGCGTGAAGGCGGGGCCCACGGCCCTGCGCAGCCGTGTGTGCTGCGGCGGGTCGCTGGCCAGCATGTTCTGCGAGACCAGCGGGTGCAGGTTGCGCTGCGAGGCCCGGCCCGCGAAGAAGCGCCCGGCGTCCTTGGAGAGGCTCGCCGAGGCGAACGCCTCCCGCGCCTCGGCGTAGCCCGTCACGAGGTAACTGCCGTGCCCCGCGGAGCCGGTCGGCACCCACTGCACGGGCGAAGCCGCACGCAGCCGCTCGTACACGGGGTAGGGGTCCTGGTGGAACTGGGGGTCCTGCAACGGGTTGTCCATACCACTGAGCCTCCGCCGGCAGCCGCCGACTCGGCGACAGCGACGCGCGGAGGCACGGCCGGGCGGGAAATTCCTTTGGCGCAGTGCCCTCGGGCCGAGAGAATCCGTCGTCATGGGAGCGGACATACACGGGTACATCGAGTGCCGCAGCACGTACGGCAACCTCGACGAGGAGGATTCGAGCTGGCATGCCGCCATCGATCTGATCCTGCTGTACGGCGGGCGGAACTACGACGCCTTCGGCTGCCTGTTCGGTGTCCGCAACTACGCCGGCTTCCGGCCCCTCGCCGAAGCACGCGGACTCCCGGCCGACGTCTCCGAGGAGGTCCGGCGCGATTACGAGAGCTTCCCCGACCTCCACCACAGCGCGTCCTGGATCGGCTGGGAGGAACTGGCCGCCGTCGACTGGGACGAGCACGCCCTCACCCCCGACAACCGGGTCCGGACGTACCGGCACAGCCCCGAGCACGGCTGGTACCAGTCGGGGAAGGCCCTCAGGGACCTCGCCGGGCGGTCCGAGGGCGACGAATGGACGGAGGGGGACGTGCTCATGCGGGTGGGGCGCATGACCCGCCGGGAAGCCGTCCAGGAGGGCGGCGAGTGGTCCCCGGTCTGGGCGACGATGAAGGCACTCTCCGACGTTCACGGCCCGGAGTACGTCCGTCTCGTCGTCTGGTTCGACAACTGAGGGCTCACGCATCGCCGGCCGTCCACGACAGGCCGGACCCCCTGGCCGACGCGGCAGCCGCCGTTCGGCTCGCGCAGCTGCACGGGCAGCACCTGCCGCAGTTCGTCCTCGGCGTAGTCACGTGCCTGCCGGTCCGCCGCGCCCAACGGGACCCGGACCGGGGCCCGTCGTGCAGGTTGGCTGTTTCGCGCTGCTGCGGGTGCGGGCGGGTGCGTGTCAGCATGGCGGGGTGGACAGGGAAGCCGGAGGTCCTGCCGTGGCGGGGGACGGGCTCTACACATGGCCGTGCACGGGGGTTCCGGGACCGAGGGCGGGTCGGCGGTGCTGACGGTGGGCGTGGAGGAGGAGTACCTCCTCGTCGATCCGGTCACCCGCCAGGTCAGCCCGCAGGCGCCGAAGGTCGTCGCGGATGCCGCCGCGCACGGGCTGGGCGACCGGGTCGGGGTGGAGCTGACCTGCTATCAGGTCGAGGTGCGGACCCGACCGCACCGCACGATGGCGGACCTGGGCGAGGAGGTCCGTTCCCTGCGGGCCGCGGTCGCGGCGGCCGCGGGCCGCCAGGGCCACTGCATCGTCTCCACCGGCACCCCCGTGCTCGGCCAGGCCACTCCCCCGCCCCTGACGCCCGGACCCCGGTACGCACGCAGCTTCGCGACGTTCCGCGCGCTGGACGACGAGCAGACCGTCTGCGCCTGCCACGTCCACATCGGCATCCCGGATGTCGCGCGGGCACTTTCCGTCGCCAACCACCTCCGGCCGTGGCTGCCGGCGCTCATTGCGCTGACCGCCAACTCCCCGTACTGGCAGGGCCGGGACACCGGGTACGCCGGCTGGCGCACGATGGCGCTGAGCCGTTGGCCGGTCGCCGGTCCGCCGCCGTACGTCGAATCCCCGGCGCACTTCGACGAACTCGTCGCCGCGCTCGTCGAGTCCGGGGCGGTCATGGACCGCGGCGGGCTGTACTGGGACATCAGGCCCTCCAGCCACGTCCCGACGCTGGAGTTCCGGATCGCCGACGCCTGCGCCACCGCCGACGGGACGGTGCTGCTGGCCGCGCTCGTCAGGGCCATGGCCGCCACCGCGCTCGCCGCGGTCGACGCGGGGGATCCGGCCGGCCGGCCACGGCCGGAGCTGCTGCGGGCGGCCTGCTGGCGCGCGGCCCGCGACGGACTGCGCGGGCATGCGGTCGACCTGCCGGGCAGCCGTCTGATCCCGGCGACCGAGCAGATCGAGCGGCTGCTGTCCTGGGTCCGGCCCGCCCTGCACCGCCACGGCGACCTGGAGCTCGTACGGACGCTGTGGGCGCGGGTACGGGCCGGGGGCGGCGGTGCCGACCTCCAGCGGGCCGCGCACCGGCGGCACGGCAGGGTGACGGACGTGGTCGACCACCTGATCGCCGCCGCGACCCGCACCGGCTGACGGCGCGGTCCGGGGCCGGCGCACTCGGCTGCGGCCCCGGACCGCACGACGGCCTCCGCCGGCGCCGGGGTGGGCCCCGCCCGGCGCCCCCCCCGCCGGGGCCCCCCCC
>NZ_JAJAUZ010000061.1 GCF_020532645.1 Streptomyces bambusae | reverse complement strand
GCACGGGGGTGCTCCGGGCCCGATCCGGCACCCGAATCGAAGGAAACCGGGGCATCGAACGCCGCTTTCCTCGTGGCCCGGCGCAGCGCGCGGAGCAGCGTCCCGCCCAGGGCCATGGTCAGGACGACCGTGAGCGCGGCCCGGCCCAGGTCCCAGCCGAGGGACGTGGCCGCGCAGTACGCGAGGAACCGGACCAGGTTCTCCGCCACCGGATCGCCCGGGTGGAAGGACACACCGGAGCCCATGCCCTGGAGCAGCACCCAGCCCTGGAGGTTCATCACCGTGCCGTACGCGAAGGAGCCCGCGAAGCCGTACGCCGCGAGCATCACCAGCTCCGTACGGCCGCGGATCCGGTCCGGGCCCGGCAGCAGGCCCGCGCCCAGGGCGAACCAGCCCAGCGCCAGCATCTGGAACGGCATCCACGGACCGACCCCGCCGGTCAGCAGGGCCGACGCGAACATGGTGACGGCCCCCAGGACGAAGCCGAAGCCGGGGCCGAGGACGCGGCCGCTCAGCACCATCAGGAAGAACATGGGTTCCAGGCCGGCGGTGCCCGCGCCCAGCGGGCGCAGGGCGGCGCCGACGGCGGCCAGGACGCCGAGCATCGCCACCGCCTTGGCGTCCATGCCGTTGTCGGCGATCGTCGCCACCACCACCGCGACCAGCAGCGGGAGCAGCGCGGCGAACAGCCAGGGGGCGTCCTGCGAGTGCGCCAGCCCGGACTGCCGGTCGGCGAGCAGGGGCCAGCCGAAGGCGGCGATGCCGATGAGGGTGACGAGGACCAGGGCGGCGGCCGCGCGGGGGCCGATGCGGACCGGGCGGCTCATGCGTCTGCCTCCGGTGGGACCGGGGCTTCCCGGCCGGCCAGGGCGGCGGCCACCTGGGAGACGGTGAGCCAGTGGCCGGGGGCGAGGATCTTGGCGACCTGCGGGGCGAAGGCGGGAGAGGAGACCACGACCTCGGCCGTCGGACCGTCCGCGACGATCTCCCCGCCGGCCAGGATCACCACGCGCTGCGCCAGCTCGGCGGCGAGCTCCACGTCGTGGGTGGCCAGCACGATGGAGTGGCCGGCGGCGGCCAGGCCGCGCAGCACCTCGACCAGCCGGGTCTTCGCGGCGTAGTCGAGGCCGCGGGTCGGCTCGTCGAGGAGCAGCAGGCCGGGGCGGCCGGTGAGGACGAGGGCCAGGGCGAGGGCGAGGCGCTGGCCCTCGGAGAGGTCGCGGGGGTGGGTGTCGTCCGGTACGCCGGGCAGCAGGGCGGACACCAGGTCGCGGCAGGTGCCGGGGGTGGCGCGGGCGTCCGCGTCGGCCGCCTCGCATTCGGCGGCGACGGTGTCGGCGTACAGGATGTCGCGGGGGTCCTGGGGGACGAGGCCGACGTGGTGGACCATGTCGGCGGGCGGGGTGCGGTGGGGGGCGCGGCCGGCCACCCGCACCTCGCCGGTGGTGGGCTCGATCATGCCGGCGAGGGTGGCGAGCAGGGTGGACTTGCCGGCGCCGTTCCTGCCCATGAGCGCGATGGTCTCGCCCTTGCCGATGGCCAGGGTGAGGTGGCGCAGGACCTCTGCCCTTCCTCGGCGGACGGTGATGTTCCTGGCGTGGGTCGCCGGGTCCCCCTGTACGGAGGGTGGGGGCGGGGGTGCGGTGCGGAGGCGGGAGAGGAGGGGGCGGCGGGTCGTGGGGGCGCTGCCGGTGGGGTGGGGCGGGTGGACGGCCGTGTGCACGGGGGCGCTTCCCCCGGACCCCCGCGCCTCAAAGGCCCGCGGGGCTGGGGTTTGCCCGACCGGGACCGGAAAGGCGTCCGACAGGCGCGCGCGCAGCGGGGCGGCTCGGCGGCGGGCGTCGCGGACCGAGAGGGGGAGGGGGGCCCAGTGGGCGAGGCGGCCGAGGGTGACCACCGGGGGGTGGACCGGGGAGACGGCCATGATCTCGGCGGGGGTGCCGAGGAGGGGAGTGGCGGCGGGGGCGGGGATGAGGAGGACGCGGTCGGCGTACTGGACGACGCGTTCCAGGCGGTGCTCGGCCATGAGGACCGTGGTGCCGAGGTCGTGGACGAGGCGCTGCAGGACGGCCAGGACCTCCTCGGCCGCCGCCGGGTCCAGCGCGGACGTCGGCTCGTCCAGGACCAGGACCTGCGGGTGCGGGGTGAGCACGGAGCCGATCGCCACCCGCTGCTGCTGGCCGCCGGACAGGCTCGCGAGCGGGCGGTCGCGCAGGTCGCCCAGGCCCAGCAGGTCGAGCGTCTCCTCGACCCGGCGCCGCATGACCGCCGGGGCCAGGCCCAGCGACTCCATGCCGTACGCCAGCTCGTCCTCGACCGTGTCCGTCACGAAGTGCGCGAGCGGGTCCTGGCCCACGGTGCCGACCACGTCGGCGAGCTCGCGCGGCATGTGGGTACGGGTGTCCCGGCCCGCGACCGTCACCCGGCCGCGCAGCGTCCCCCCGGTGAAGTGCGGGACCAGCCCGGAGACGGCGCCGAGCAGGGTGGACTTGCCGACCCCGGACGGGCCGACGAGCAGCACCAGCTCGCCCTCGGGGACGACCAGGTCCACGTCCTTGAGGGTGGGCGCGTCGGCACCGTCGTAGGTGACCGACACCCGGTCGAAACGGATCACGGGGATTCCTTGGCTGGGGCGGGCGGCAGCGGGGCGACGAAGGCGGGGAGCAGGCCGATGAGGATGCCGGCGGCCGGCCACAGCGGCAGGCCGGGCGTGACCAGCGGCACCACCCCGGGCTGCAGCCCGGCCGGATCGAGGCTGCCGGCCCGGATCAGTACGGCGGCCACGGCCGCGCCGGACCCGGCCACCAGCCAGGACCGGAGGCCCCACCGGTCGGGGCGGTAGCGGGTACGGATGCTGCGCCGGCCGCCGAGGCGGAGCCCGGCCAGCGCGAGGACCAGGCCGCCGACCAGGACCGGCGTACCGAAGCGGGCGCCGTCGGCGGCGAGCAGGCCGTACGTGCCGGCGCACATGCCGAGCAGGCCGCCGAGGGTGAGGAGGTTGGTGGTGTGCCGGACCGCGGGCGGGACCGCGGCGGTCCGGCCGTAGCCGCGGGCGTCCATGGCGGCGGCCATCGCGACGGATCGTTCGAGGGCGCCCTCCAGGACCGGCAGGCCGATCTGGAGGATCGCCTTCACACCGCCGGTCGGGCGGCCGCGCAGCCGGCGGGCGTTCCGCAGCCGCACCACGTCCGCGACCATGTTCGGCGCGAACGTCATCGCGACGACCACCGCCACGCCCGCCTCGTACAGGGCGGCCGGCAGGGACTTCAGCAGCCGGGCCGGGTTGGCGAGCGAGTTCGCGGCGCCGACGCAGATGAGGAGGGTGGCGAGGCGGATGCCGTCGTAGGCGGCGAAGACCAGCTGCTCGGCGGTCACCCGGCCGCCGAAGCGGACACCCTGGGCCCAGGCGGGCAGGGGGACCTCGGGCAGGGTGAAGAGCAGGTGGGTGCCGGGGATGGGCGAGCCGAGCACCACGGAGAACACGAGCCGCAGCCCCAGGACGAACAGTCCGAGCTTGACGAAGGCGCCGTACGAGCGGGCCCACGGCGCGTCGGTCCGCCGGGCCGCGACGACGTACCCGGCCACTCCGATGATCATGCCGAGCAGCAGCGGGTTGGTGGTCCGCGAGGCGGCCGTGGCCAGCCCCAGGGCCCACAGCCACCAGGCTCCGGCATGCAGCGCATTGCTCCGGCTCGCTTCGGGGGCGGACCATCGCCCGGCCCGGCGCCCGCCGTTCCCGGCTCCGCCGGTGGGGGTGCCCGGGGCCGGGCGGGGCGCGCGCGTTCCGCCCCGACGGGCCTTCACGTACAGGTCGGGCGGCAGGACGTCGCGGCCGTCCCGGGCCGGGGCGCCGGGCTGGGGCGGCTGCGCGGCGGTGGGTGCGGGGGCGCTGCCCCCGGACCCCTGCGCCTCAATCGCCGGCGGGGCTGGGGATGTGCCGGGCGGGGCCGGGGATGTGCCGGGCGGGGTTGGAAATGCGCCGGGCGGGGGTGGGGTGGGGGGTTGGGCCGGGGTGGTGGTGGGGTGGGTCATCGGGAGCGGCGGCGGCGGGATTGCCAGACGGCGGCTGCGGCCAGGGCGGCGAGGGCGGCCAGACCGACGGGCAGGGTGAGGGAGGGGCCGCCGTCGGACTGCTTCGGGGAGGCGGTCGCGGCGGGGCGGTCGGAGACCTGCTCCGCGCAGCCCTGCCGCGGGTAGCCCGAGATCGCGCACAGCAGGGCCGCGCTGTCGTAGCGGAGCGGCTTCGCCACCGCGGCGAGGGCATCGGCGGCCGTCGCGGACTCGTCGACCGTCGCGCAGGCGGTACGGGGCGCCGGCTGCGGCGGGGTCTCGCCGGACGGGGCGTCCGCGGCCGTGCCGAAGTCGACGACCAGGGCGATCCGCTTGTGATCCGCCCGTTCCGGCACGGCCGCGCAGATCTTCGCGAAGTCCGCCGCCGCCCGCGGCTGCGCCGCCTTCGCGGAGTCCTCGCTCACCGCGAACCGGAACCCGACGGTGTCCCCGTCGGCGGGCCGGAGCTGGGCCGGGCCCTGGGTGGCGTACGTCCAGGTGCCGGCGCCGCCCTCCCAGAAGGACCAGTACCGGTACCCGGCCGCGGCGGCCGTCCCCGTTCCCGGCAGGGCCGCCAAGACCCCGGCCAGGAGCAGCACGGCCGCCGCGCGCAGCCGTCGGGTCACGGCTGCTGCCGCTTCCGGCGGCCGCTCAGCAGGATGCCGATGCCCACACCGGCCGCGCCGCCGGCGCCGACGATCCACCAGACCTTCCCGTCGCCCGTCTCGACCGTGTCGTTCTCGTCGCCCGCCGTGCCGGACGCCGACACGGCCTCCGGACCCTGCGCGCCCAGCTGCCTCACCAGGTCGGTGCCGCCGAACGCCCGCGGGTCGGCGCCGCCGGCGTGCGCGGCCAGGATGAGCTGCGCGTAACCGGCCGGGCCGGCGGTCTTCGCCCAGGCGGCGGAGTTCTTCTCCAGCCAGGCCAGCGGCTTGGCGGCGGCCGCCTTGTGGCCGCCGGCGGCCAGCGCGACGACGGCGTCGGCGGTGTTGCCGTAGTCCGGCTGGTCGGTGGCGCCGGGCATGGCGGACATCAGGTGGTCGCCGGTCTTCGCCATGGTCGTGGTCAGGTAGTCGGCGGCGCCCATCGCGGACTGCGCGGCGTCCTTCGGACCGCGCTTGCAGGCGATCGGCTTCGACGCGACCGGCACGTCCGTCTTCGGGGGCGCGACGACCAGGCCCTTGCCGAGCACGCCCAGTGCGGCCGCGGCGGTCGCGTCCGCGTTGGCGGCCAGCTTGCCCTTCTTGTCCGGCTGGTACGCGAAGGCGCCCATGTCGGCGGCCTTGGACACGCCGTCCTGCACGCAGGCCAGCTGGAGCACGGTCAGCGCCTGGTAGGGGCCGTTGTCCTTCTTCGAGCGGACCGACTCCGGCCGCTCGCCGGCCGCGGCGAGGGCGCCCACGACGATCGCGGTGGAGTTGGCGTCGCTGGGCGCGCCCGGGCCGGGGCTGTAGGCCCAGCCGCCGTCCTCGTTCTGCACGGACTTCAGCCAGGCGACGGCCTTCTTGACGGCGGCGTCGTGGCCGCCGAGCGCGGCGAGGGCCTGCACGGCGGCGGCGGTCGCGTTCGAGTCGGCCATCGCCTTGGCGTCGCAGGGCTTCGCGGGGGCGGCGCGGAACGCGGTGAACGAGCCGTTCGCGCACTGCTGCCCGGCCAGCCAGTCCACGGCCTGGCCGGCCGGCTTGAGGCCGACGGTGTCCTGGGCGAGGAAGGCCAGCGACTGGCGCCACACGCCGTCGTACGTCGGGTCGCCCTGCCCGTACAGGCCGGACGGGATCACCGGGGCGGGGGAGGGTGCGGCGAAGGCGGCGGGGGCGGCGGCCACGCAGAGCACGGCGGTTGCGGCGAGCGCGGCGGCGCTGCGGCGGACGGTCATGGCGGGCGATGCCTCTCCTGCTGGGGAGCGGAGCGGGCACGCGGGAGTACCGGGCTCCGGCTCCGTACTCCTCGACGGTGCCGGCCACCGGGACCGGCGGCGCGAGCCGTGCACCTCCGCGCCGGGCATTCCGGCTCGCCGCCCGGGGGGCGGCTCACGGCTGCGGGTCAGCGCCGGTTTCCCACCGGTCTTCCCCCGGAGCGGAGTGTTGACGACCGCCCCACTCTACCGGCCCGTAACGCCCGCCTCCCAGCCCCCGGGCTTACCTCGCGCGCCCGGGGCGGCCCTGCCCCGGGCGCGGGGACGCGGTCAGACCGCCCGGTAGCGGACCGGGTCGGTGCCCGGGACCGGCTCGGCGCGGCCCAGTTTCACCAGGCGGCGGAGATGCGCCTCGGCCTCGGAGACGGCGATGTTGCGGGAGCCGTACGGGATCTGCGCCCAGGGGCGGTTCCACTCCATGCGTTCCGCCAGGCCCCACGGGGTGAGCGGGTCGCGCAGCAGGCGCCACAGGTCTTCGAGGCGCTCCTCGTGGTGGGCGAGGAGCTCCCGGACCCGGGCCGGGGCGTCGGTGAAGGCGTGCTGGTGGGCCGGGAGGACCTCGGCCGCGCCGAGCCGGCCGATCCGCTCCAGGGAGTCCAGGTAGTCGCCGAGGGGGTCGGTGACCTGGACGACCCCGTTCTCGTCGGGGGCCTCGTACAGGCCGATGTGCGGGGAGATGCCGGGCAGCAGGTGGTCGCCGGAGAACAGGCGGCCGTTGCCGGGCAGGTTCGCCGGGTGCGCCTCCTCCAGGTGCAGGCAGACGTGGCCGGGGGTGTGCCCGGGGGTCCAGACCGCCCGCAGCCGCCGCCCGGCCAGCGGCAGCAGGGCGCCGGGCTCGATCTCGCGGTCGGGCAGGGCGGCGCGCAGCCCCGGCAGGGTCCGCATCCGGCCCGTCTGCCGGGCGGCGCGCAGCGGGGCGAGGTGGTCCTCGGGGGCGCCGGCGGCGGCGAGCTTGTCGCCGAGGTAGTCGAGCCAGACGGCCGGCTCGGCGTCCCTGGTGCGCCGGACCACGGCCGCGTCGGCGGCGTGCATGGCGATCCAGGCGCCGGACTCCTCGCGGACCCGGCCGGACAGGCCGTGGTGGTCGGGGTGGTGGTGGGTGATGACCACGCCGTGCACGTCCCCGGGGCTGAGGCCCAGCGCGCCGAGGCCCGCGACCAGGGTGTCCCAGGAGTCGGGGTCGTCCCACCCGGTGTCGACGAGAACCGGCCCGCGGTCGGTGTCGAGGACGTGGACGAGGGTGTGGCCGAGCGGGTTGTCGGGGATGGGCACGCTGATGGCGTGGACCCCGCCGCCGTGGTCCCGTACCTCTCCCGCCCGCGGCGGTGCGTCCGCGCCCTGCGGTGCTCGTGGTTCCTCCGGCATGGCAGCCCCCTGTTCTGGATCGTGCACGGGACCACCGTAACGAGAACTCGTTCCAGTGGTAGCCCAAGTCGACCATCCCGTGCGGGTTCTGACCAGTCGTCGGATGGGGTCGCCGGGATCGGGGTCCGGGCGTTCCGTCCGGGCCGTGGACTCCTGGAACTAGAACTGGTATCAGTTCTGAAACAGCGTCAGGGAAGATCCGGGGCGGCCGCAGGAGGCATCAGCCATGACCGAGTTCGTGGAACACGGAAAGCTGTTCATCGGCGGGGAGTGGGCCGATCCCCTGGGGACGGAGACCATCGAGGTCGTCTCGCCGCACACCGAGCAGGTCATCGGGCGGGTCCCGCACGCCTCCCGGGAGGACGTCGACCGGGCCGTCGCCGCCGCCCGGCAGGCGTTCGACCAGGGGCCCTGGCCGCGGATGGGCCTCGACGAGCGGATCGCGGTGGTCACCCGGATCAAGGACGCGATCGCCGTCCGGCACGAGGAGATCGCCCGCTCGATCAGCTCCCAGAACGGCTCCCCGTACTCCTGGAGCGTCCTGGCCCAGGCCCTCGGCCCGATGATGGTCTACGACGCCGCCGTCACCGTGGCCCGCGAGTTCACGTACGAGGAGTACCGGCAGGGCGTGCTCGGCCCGATCGTGGTGCGCCGGGAGCCGGTCGGCGTGGTCGCGGCCGTCGTGCCGTGGAACGTGCCGCAGTTCGTCGCCGCCGCCAAGCTCGGACCGGCGCTCCTCGCCGGCTGCTCGGTGATCCTCAAGCCGTCCCCCGAGTCGCCGCTCGACTCCTACCTGCTCGCCGAGATCGCCGCCGAGGCCGGGGTGCCGGAGGGCGTGCTGTCCGTGCTGCCCGCCGACCGCGAGGTCAGCGAGTACCTGGTCGGGCACCCCGGCGTGGACAAGGTCGCCTTCACCGGGTCGGTCGCCGCCGGCAAGAGGGTCATGGAGGTCGCCGCCCGCAACCTCACCCGGGTCACTCTGGAACTCGGCGGCAAGTCCGCCGCCGTGATCCTCCCCGACGCCGACCTCGCCACCGCGGTCCCCGGGCTCGTCCAGTCCGCCTGGGTGAACAACGGGCAGGCGTGCGTGGCCCAGACCCGCATCCTCGCCCCGCGCAGCCGCTACGACGAGGTCGCCGAGGCCCTCGCGGCGGCCGCCGGCGCACTGGTCGTCGGCGACCCGCTGGACCCCGCCACCCAGGTCGGCCCGCTGGTGGCCCGGCGGCAGCAGCAGCGCTCCCTCGACTACATCCGGCTCGGCCAGGAGGAGGGCGCGAAGGTCCTCGCCGGCGGCGGGGTGCCGCGCGGGCAGGAACGCGGCTGGTACGTCGAACCCACCCTGTTCGGCGACGTCGACAACGGCATGCGGATCGCCCGCGAGGAGATCTTCGGCCCGGTCGTCTGCCTGCTGCCGTACGGCACCGAGGAGGAGGCGGCGGCCATCGCCGACGACTCCGACTACGGCCTCAGCGGCAGCGTCTGGACCGCGGACGTGGAACACGGCATCGACTTCGCGCGCCGCGTGCGCACCGGCACGTACAACGTCAACACCTTCAGCCTCGACATGATGGGCCCCTTCGGCGGCTACAAGAACAGCGGTCTGGGCCGCGAGTTCGGCCCCGAGGGCCTCGGCGAGTACCTGGAGCACAAGATGATCCACCTGCCGGCCGGCCACCAGCCCGGGGCGGGTGCCTGATGGGGGACCGCTGGCACGTCGAGGTGGACCGCGGCGTCTGCATCGGCTCGGGCATGTGCCTCACCCACGCACCGGGCGGCTTCACCCTCGACTCGGCCCGCCAGTCGCACCCGGTGACCCCCGACACCGACGCCAGCGAACCCCTCCTGACGGCCGCCGAGAGCTGCCCGGTCGAAGCCATCCTCATCACCCTCCGCGACTCGGGCGAACCGGTGTTCCCGCCGGAGGAGTAGCCGCCACCCCTGCCGCACGCCCGTGCTGAGCCCGCCGGCCCGCCGGCCCGCCCGGCCCGTGTGCCACACTCCTGCGACACCCCGGACGCATCTGTTCCGGGGGTTCGCAAGGGGTGGAAGCGCATGTACGGCATGAAATGGGCGGCGCCGGCCGTCGGAGCGGTCCTGCTGCTGGCGGGCTGCAGCGGTGGCGGCGGGGCCGCCGAGGGGGGCGGCAAGGAGACGGCGGCCGCCACGAAGAGCGCGTTCGGGCGGAAGACCGTCCAGGGCGAGATCAACGACGCCACGAAGGCCGCCGGGCTGCCCGACAGCGGGCGGCCGAAGGGCGAGCTGCCCGCCTCCGCACCCGCTTCGGCCACGGCGAAGGAGAAGCTGACGTACCGGGCGCTGGCGTGCACCGCGCCGTGGCAGTGGCTCGACATGGGCCTGCCCGGCGAGAAGGCGGTGGACCCGGCCAAGGCGTACGACAAGGCCGTCGCCGAGCTCACCGCACGCGGCTGGCAGGACGAGGGCCGCAGCGAGACGAAGCCGGACCCGAAGAGCACGTCCGTGCAGACCGTGCTGACCAAGCAGGGCTGGACCCTGTACGCACGCCACCACGCCTTGAAGTCGATGCACTCGGTGTCCTTCACCGCCACCGAAGACGCCTGCATGCGCGGTTTCACGCCGAAGGAGCAGGAGCAGCTGCTGGAGGAGGAAGGCCGCGCCCCGGGCACGGGCGCCGGCACGGCCGACTGACGCCCCGCACGGCCGGCTGACGCCCGCACGAGCCGGCGGCCGGGAGGAACCGGCCGCCGCGCCTCACCCCGGCCGCTGGGATCCGGCCTTTTCCGGAGCGGTCAGTTCGATCAGCCGGCACACCGTCTCGATGTCGATCTTCACCTGTGCGATCGACGCCCGCCCCGACAGCCAGGTGATCAGCGCCGAGTGCCAGGTGTGCTCGATGACGCGGACCGCGGACAGCTGCTCCGCGGTCGGCGGCCCGTCCAGGCCCATCGCGTCCAGGATGATGGCCGTGGTCAGCCGGGACACGGTGTCCACCTCCGGGCTGACGCTGCGGTCCGCGAACGTCAGCGCCCGGACCATCGCGTCCGCGAGGTGCGGCTCCCGCTGCAGCGCCCGGAACGCCCGCATCAGCGTCTCCGCGACTCGCTCCGAGGGGTCCTCACCGGCCGGCGGGCGCTTGCGCAGCGTCGTGTGCATGTGCTGGAGCTGGTCCTGCATCGTCGCCACCAGCAGGTGCACCTTCGACGGGAAGTACCGGTACAGCGTGCCCAGCGCCACGCTGGACGACTCGGCGACCTCCCGCATCTGGACCGCGTCGAAGCCGCCCCGGCTGGCCAGCTGCGCACTCGCGTGCAGGATCCGCCGCCGGCGCGCCTCCTGCCGCTCGGTCAGGGGCGGAGAGGCGGGGGTGACGGCCTTGGCTTCCGCTGTCATGTGTCCCATCTCTTCCGCGTGTCCGTGAGCTCCGGTGGCTCAGCATGGCAGGACCGCCGGTGGTGGCGCGAATCACCTGCTCCGCCTCTTACGGTGTGGTTTCCGGCCGGTAGATTCAATGCTCCGCGACGGATCAAGTCTGAAACTTGTTCTAGATTATCCGAGCGGTTACGCTCCGCCGAAAGTGCAGCGAGAAGGGGGCCGGGAGTGACCGCTGAGGCCATGGTGGAGAGCCCTTTCGCGGGTTCCGCCGCTGACGGCGACCGGCCGTTGCGCATCGCACTCCTCACGTACAAAGGGAACCCGTTCTGCGGCGGCCAGGGCGTCTACGTCCGGCACCTCTCCCGCGAACTGGCCCGCCTCGGCCACACCGTCGAAGTGATCGGCGCGCAGCCCTACGCCGTCCTCGACGAGGTCACCGACGGAGTCCCCGGCGGCGGCCTGTCCCTCACCGAGCTGCCCAGCCTCGACCTGTACCGCCAGCCCGACCCGTTCCGCACGCCCGGGCGCGGCGAGTACCGCGACTGGATCGACGCGCTGGAGGTCGCCACCATGTGGACCGGCGGCTTCCCCGAGCCGCTGACCTTCTCGCTGCGCGCCCGCCGCCACCTGGCCGCCCGCCGCGGCGAGTTCGACGTCGTCCACGACAACCAGACCCTCGGCTACGGGCTGCTCGCCGACCTCGGCGCGCCCCTGGTCACCACCATCCACCACCCGATCACCGTCGACCGGCAGCTGGAGCTGGACGCCGCCAAGGACCGCAAGCGGCGCGCCTCCGTCCGCCGCTGGTACGCCTTCACGCGCATGCAGGCCCGGGTCGCCCGCCGGCTGCCGTCCGTGCTGACCGTCTCCGGCTCCTCGCGCCAGGAGATAGCCGACCACCTCGGTGTCCGCGACGACCGCATCCACGTCGTCCACATCGGCGCCGACACCGAGCTGTGGTCCCCGGACCCGGCCGTCGCCCGGGTGCCCGGCCGGATCGTCACCACCTCCAGCGCCGACGTCCCGCTCAAGGGGCTCGTGTACCTGATCGAGGCCCTCGCCAAGCTCCGCACCGAGCAGCCCGGCGCCCACCTCGTCGTCGTCGGCAAGCGCGCCGAGCGCGGCCCGGTCGCCAAGGCCATCGAGACGTACGGGCTCCAGGACGCCGTCCGGTTCGTCAAGGGCATCACCGACGCCGAGCTCGTCGACCTGGTCCGCAGCGCCGAGGTCGCCTGCGTGCCCTCCCTCTACGAGGGCTTCTCGCTGCCCGCCGCCGAGGCCATGGCCACCGGCACCCCGCTGGTCGCCACCACCGGCGGCGCGATCCCCGAGGTCGCCGGACCCGACGGCGAGACCTGCCTGGCCGTGCCCACGGGCGATGCCGGGGCGCTCGCCGGCGCCCTCGGCCGGCTGCTCGGCGACCCGGAGCTGCGCGCCCGCCTCGGCGAGGCCGGCCGGGCCCGGGTGCTGGAGAAGTTCACGTGGGCCAAGGCCGCCGAGGGCACCGTCGCGCACTACCGGGCGGCCATCGCCCGCGCCGGCTCCACCCGTACCACCGGCACCGCCCGCACCACCGGCTCCGCCCGCTGATCCGAGGCCCCAGGACCACCCCGCGATGACGCACCACCCCCACTCCCTCGACCGCGAAGGCAGGACCTCGTGCTGACCGTCGATTTCTCCCGGTTCCCGCTCGCCGCCGGCGACCGCGTACTCGATCTGGGCTGCGGCGCCGGCCGGCACGCCTTCGAGTGCTACCGGCGCGGCGCCCAGGTGGTCGCCCTCGACCGCAACGGCGAGGAGATCCGCGAGGTCGCCAAGTGGTTCGCCGCGATGAAGGAGGCCGGGGAGGCGCCCGCCGGGGCCACCGCCACCGCCATGGAGGGCGACGCGCTCGCCCTGCCGTTCCCCGACGAGTCGTTCGACGTCGTCATCATCTCCGAGGTCATGGAGCACATCCCCGACGACAAGGGCGTGCTCGCCGAGATGGTGCGCGTCCTGCGGCCGGGCGGCCGGATCGCCATCACCGTCCCGCGGTACGGCCCCGAGAAGATCTGCTGGGCGCTCTCCGACGCGTACCACGAGGTCGAGGGCGGCCACATCCGCATCTACAAGGCCGACGAACTCCTCGGCAAGATGGAGCAGGCCGGCCTCAAGCCGTACGGCACCCACCACGCGCACGGGCTGCACTCCCCGTACTGGTGGCTCAAGTGCGCCTTCGGCGTGGACAACGACAAGGCGCTGCCGGTCAAGGCGTACCACAAGCTCCTGGTCTGGGACATCATGAAGAAGCCGCTGGCCACCCGGCTCGCCGAGCAGGCGCTCAACCCCGTCATCGGCAAGAGCTTCGTGGCGTACGCGACCAAGCCGCACCTGCCCGCCGGCGCCGCCCAGTGAGCTCGCCCGGGCGTACCGAACACCTGGTCCTGCCCGGCGTGCTGACGGCCGACCAGGCCGCCGAGACCGTCGCCGGCATCCTCGCCGTCCAGCGCACGGACGGTGCGATCCCGTGGTTCCGCGGGCACCACCTCGACCCGTGGGACCACACCGAGGCCGCCATGGCCCTGGACGCCGCCGGCGAGCACGCGGCCGCCGAACGCGCCTACGCCTGGCTGGCCCGGCACCAGAACGCCGACGGCTCCTGGTACGCGGCCTACGCCGACCGGCCCGAGGGCGTGGACACCACCACCCCGCAGGACGGCGGCAAGGAGAGCAACTTCAGCGCGTACGTCGCGGTCGGCGTCTGGCACCACTACCTGGCGACCGGCGACGACACCTTCCTCGACCGCATGTGGCCGGTGGTCTACGCGGCCGTGGAGTTCGTCCTCGGCCTCCAGCAGCCGGGCGGGCAGATCGGCTGGAAGCGCGAGCCCGACGGCACCGCCGTCGCCGACGCGCTGCTGACCGGCTCCTCGTCCGTGCACCAGGCGCTGCGCTGCGCACTGGCCATCGCCGAGCACCGCGAGGAGCCGCAGCCGGACTGGGAGCTCGCGGCCGGTGCGCTGGCGCACGCGATACGCCGGCACCCCGAGCGGTTCCTCGACAAGGACCGCTACTCCATGGACTGGTACTACCCGGTCCTCGGCGGGGCGCTCACCGGCGCGGAGGCCAAAGCGCGCATCGAGGCCCGCTGGGACGAGTTCGTCGTCCCGGACCTCGGCGTCCGCTGCGTCCTGCCGAACCCGTGGGTGACCGGCGGCGAGAGCTGCGAACTGGCCCTCGCCCTCTGGGCGATGGGCGAGTCGGACCGCGCCCTGGACATCCTCCGCTCCATCACCCACCTGCGCGCCGACGGCGGCATGTACTGGACCGGCTACGTCTACGAGGACCGCGCGGTCTGGCCCGTCGAGCAGACCACCTGGACCGCCGGCTCCCTGCTGCTCGCCGTGGCCGCACTGGGCGGGGACGAGGCGACGACGGCCGTGTTCGGCGGTACGGAGCTTCCGGCAGGGCTCGATCCGGACTGCTGCGCAGGGGTCTGACGAAGGTCTGACCGGGGCAGGGTGCGGGGTGCCGCGCCGGTGCGCCAGCGGGGCGGTCCGTACGGGTGGCCCGAGTGGCGGGGCGTGGGGTGACGGGTGAACCTGCGGGGGACACCTCACTCCCCCGGAGGACACCGTGTCCATACCGTCCACACCCACGACCAACCGTTTCCGCCGCGGCATGACGGCCTTCGCCCTGTGCACCGCGCTGCTCGCGGGCGCCGCCGGGTGCAGCGACGCCGGCACGACCGGCGCCGGTGCCCGCGGCCAGGGCGGAGCGGTCGCGCTGTCCCTCGCCCCGGCGGCCCGCCCGGACCTCGTCGAGGCGGTACGGGCACAGGCCGCCACGGCCGCCTGGGAGGCGGAGGCCGAGGCCCTGGCGGCCGAGGCCGCGCCGACGGCCACGGCCACCACCGAACAGCGGCGGCTCGCCAAGACGCGCTTCGTCGCCAATGTGGGGCTGGCGGCGGGGGCGACGTACCAGTGGATCGTCAAGCCGTACAAGGCGGGCAAGTTCAAGAAGGGCACGAAGGGGCGCTGGCTCGCCCTCGGGAAGGCCGGGTTGGCCGGTGCGTTCGCATACAACCAGCTGAAGAGGGCGGTGCGGAACGCGGAGGCCGATCCGCTGCTGTCCAAGGCGCTCGCCCCGCTGACGGCCGGGATCGAGTCGCTGAAGGGGCTGGGGACGAAGCTGCGCAAGGGGCAGGTGGGGGACGCGGACATCTCGTCGCTCGAAGGCGTCATCAACGGAGTGAAGGATGCGGGCAAGAGCGCAGGTGCGGAGGTGGTGGACAAGGACGTCACCGTCGGCCAGTTGACCGGCGGCTGACGCCCCGGGGCTCCGCCCCGGACCCCGGTCCTCGAGCGCCGGATCACGAGCCTCGCCGAAGTCAGAGGGCCAGCTCGGCCAGGACGCGGAGGGTGTGGGGGTCGGGGGACGTGACCAGGAGGTCCGTGACGGGGGTGGCGCGCCAGCGGGCCAGGCGTTCGGCGATGCGTTCGCGGGGTCCCACCAGCGAGATCTCGTCGGCGAACGCGTCGGGGACGGCGAGGACCGCCTCTTCCTTGCGCCCGGCGAGGAACAGGTCCTGGATCCGCCGGGCCTCCGCCTCGTACCCCATCCGCCCCATCAGATCCGCGTGGAAGTTCCGCGCCGCATGCCCCATGCCCCCGATGTAGAAGCCGAGCATCGCCTTCACCGGCAGCAGCCCCTCCGCGACGTCGTCGCAGACCTTCGCCCGCACCATCGGGGCGATCATGAATCCGTCCGGCACCGCGGCGAGCGCGTCCTCGTACACGTCCGTCCGGGTGGGCGACCAGTACAGCGGCAGCCATCCGTCCGCGATCCGCACGGTCTGCGCGACGTTCTTCGGCCCCTCGGCCCCCAGCAGCACCGGCAGGTCCGCCCGCAGCGGATGCGTGATCGGCTTCAGCGGTTTGCCGAGCCCCGTGCCGTCCGCCCCCCGGTACGGGTGCGCGTGGAACCGCCCGTCCAGCGCCACCGGCGCCTCGCGCCGCAGCACCTGCCGCACCACGTCCACGTACTCGCGGGTCGCGGTCAGCGGACTGGCGGGGAAGGGCCGCCCGTACCAGCCCTCCACCACCTGCGGGCCGGACAGCCCGAGTCCCAGCATCATCCGCCCGCCGGACAGGTGGTCGAGGGTGAGGGCCTGCATCGCGGTGGCGGTCGGCGTCCGCGCGGCCATCTGGGCGATCGCGGTGCCCAGCCGGATCCGCGAGGTGTGCGCGGCGATCCAGGTCAGGGTGGTGAAGGCGTCCGAACCCCAGGCCTCGGCGGTCCACACCGAGTCGTAGCCGAGCCGTTCCGCCTCGGCGGCCAGGTCGAGATGGGCCGGCTGGGGGCCGCGGCCCCAGTAGCCGAGCGCGAGTCCCAGGCGCATGAGTCCCCTCCGTTGCACCGAATCTGACGGCCAGTCAGGGGACTGTAGGGCAACGGCCCCCAGCCCGGAAGGGCGGGGGGCCGTCGTCGCAGCGGGTGCGCGGGTCAGCCGCGCTGGATGTCCGAGGTGTCCTGGAGGACGCCGCGCCGGCCGTCCTGCGTCTGCGCGACCAGGGCGGCCGGGCCGCGCTGGTCCACCGCGAGGTACCAGGTGCCGGGGGCCAGCTCGGCGATCTGCGCGCCGGAGCCGTCCTCCGCGAACAGCGGACGGGCCGCCGGGACGGCGAACCAGAACGCCGCGAACTCCGCCGCCGGCGCGGGCTGCGCGGCGAGCGGGTCGTGCCCGCCCTGGGCGCCGGGCCCGCCGTGCTGCGGACCGGGACCGCCGTGCTGCGGGGCCGGGTCCTGCTGCCCGCCGAACGGAGCACCGGCCTGCTGGCCGCCGAACGGCTGCTGCTGACCGGGGTAGCCGTACCCGCCGGGCTGCTGCTGGCCGGGCTGTCCCGGCTGGCCGCCGAACGGGGCCGCCGCGGCCGGGGCCGGAGCCGGCAGCAGCGGGCCCTTCAGGGCGGGCACCTTCGAGCCGAAGAGCGTCGCGCCGGTCAGCGCCAGCGTGGCGAGGAAGGCCAGGATGGCGCCCGCGCCCAGGCCGCCGTTGTCCGGGCTGAGGATCAGCGACCACAGCGAGGACCAGGTCGCGGCCACCACCAGCACCGTGCCCCACGCGGTCATCGGCAGGCCGAGCAGCTGGCGGGACTGCGGCTGGAAGCGCGCGGCGAGCAGCAGGCCGGTGCCGATGAAGCCCAGCAGGAAGATCGACGGGAGGACCAGGAAGAACGCGTCGGTGTCCCAGGCGCTCGGCATGTCGATTCCGTCGACGGAGTAGTAGTCGAGGAACGAGGCGATGAACAGCAACGCCGCTGCTCCGATCACCACGCCGTCGCCTCTTGTGAGGGAGCGGATGTTCACTTGGATGTCCTTCTCGTCGTCTCGTCGTCGTGGTGCCGCGGCCGCTGCCAGGGGCGGAGCGAGGCGGCAACCATGGTACGGATGCTCCCCGCGCCGAGTCGGCCGGGGGCGCCCGCCCCCGTCCAGGACTACCCGCCCAGGAACCCGACGATGCCGTCGGCGATGCCCTGTGCCGCCTTCTGCCGCCACTGCGGATCCGTCAGCAGGGCCGCGTCTTTGGCGTCACGCATGTTGCCGCATTCGATGAACACCTTGGGGCGTTTCGACAGGTTGAGGCCGCCGAGATCGCTGCGGACGACCAGTCCGGTTCCGCCGCCCACGTAGTTGGAGGGGGCGAGGCCGGTGGTGCGCAGGTAGTTCCCGGCGATGCGCTCGCCGAGTTCGCGGGACGGGCCGACGATGGCGGCGGTGTCCGCCGCCCCGCCCTTCACCTTGGCGGGGAGGATCACGTGGAAGCCGCGGTTGCCGGCGGAGGAGCCGTCCGCGTGGACGGAGACCACCGCGTCGGCGGCCGCCTCGTTGCCGATCCGGGCCCGCTCGTCGATGCAAGGCCCCCAGGCGCGGTCCGCCTCGTGGGTGAACACGACGCGGGCGCCCTGCCGTTCGAGGATCGTGCGGAGGCGGCGGGACACGTCGAGGCTGAACTCGGCTTCCTTGTATCCGGCGTTGGTGGTCGTGCCGGTGGTGTCGCACTCCTTGCGGGCGGTGCCGATGTCGACGAGCTGGTTGATCTCGCGGGTGTGCTGGAAGTTGGCGGGGTTGTGGCCGGGGTCCACGACGACGGTGCGGCCGGCGAGGGGGGCGGCGGGGTTCGGGGCGGCGGCGGTCGGGGTGGCGGGGCCCGGAGTGGCCGGGGCGGCGCTCGCGGATGCCGATGCCGATGCCGAGGCCGTGCCGGACGGCGGGGTCGGGGTGGCCGCCACCGGGCGCGGCTTGGCGTCGCCGGGGGCGGGCGGGGGTGCGGCGGTGCCGGCGGGCTCGGCGCTGCCGGTGAAGACCTGGGTGAGGACCCAGCCGGCCAGGCATACGGGGGCCAGGGCGGCCAGGGCGACCGTCAGGGTGGAGCGGCGCAGCAGCCGGGGCTGGTGGCGGCCGGGGGGGATGGAGGCGGTGGACTCCGGGGGCGGGGGGCTGTCGTCGTACGGCACGTCGCGATGCTAGTGCCGTGTGCCCGGCCCTGCCCCCCGTTACATCGGCCGGGGGCGCGTCCCCCTCGCCGGGGCTCCGCCCCGCCGCCCCTGGTCCTCAATCGCCGGACGGGCTGGTTGCCGCCCCCGCGGCGTCGGCCCGCCCCGGGGGACCCCCGCGCAGGGGCTCCGCCCCCACACCCCCGCGCCTCAATCGCCGGCGGGGCTTGATTTTCGCCCCGCCGGGTCGGCCCGCCGAGCGGCACCCACCTTTCGGGGCTCCGCCCCGGGGCTTTTGGCCCCGCCGGCGATTGAGGCGCGCGGGGTCCGGGGCGGAGCTCCGAGAGTCAGCCCCGCCGGCGATTGAGGCGGAGCGCTACAGGCCGGTCGTCGTGCGGCGGAGGACTCGGAGGGAGTCCGTCGCGGACGTTTCGGTGAAGGCGCCCGAGGCAAGGGCCCGGCAGTAGATGCGGTAGGGGGCCTGCCCCCCGTCCGCGGGGTCGGGGAAGACGTCGTGGATCACCAGCAGGCCACCGACGGCAAGGTGCGGCACCCAGCCCTCGTAATCCGCCGTCGCGTGCTCGTCCGTGTGGCCGCCGTCGATGAACACGAGGCCCACCGACCCGCCCCAGACCGCCGCCGCCTGCGGCGACCGCCCGACGACCGCGAGGACGTGCTCCTCCAGCCCCGCCTTGTGCAGCGTCCGCCGGAACGTCGGCAGCGTGTCCATCAGCCCGATCTCCGGATCGACCACGGAGGGGTCGTGGTACTCCCACCCCGGCTGCTGCTCCTCGCTGCCCCGGTGGTGGTCCACGGTCACCGCGACCACCCCCGCCTCCCGCGCCGCATCCGCCAGCAGCAGTGTCGAGCGCCCGCAGTACGTGCCGACCTCCAGCAGCGGCAGCCCCAGCGCGGCCGCCTCGGCGGCGGCCTCGTACAGGGCCAGCCCCTCCCGCAGCGGCATGAAGCCCTTGGCGGCCTCGAAGGCGGCAAGGGTCTCCGGCTTGGGTGCCATGGTCTCTCCCGGCGGGTGCGATGGGCGACGGCGCGTACCGCGCCTGACGTGGGCCCTCATGCTGCCCTACCCCCCGGTAATCCACCACGCCGGGTCCCGTCACCAATCTGACCTTCCGTCAGAATGGAACGTGTTCTACTCTGGCCCGCGACCGGCGACCGGACGCACGCGACATCGGGCGGGGATCCGTATGGGCATCGGAATCACAGCGGAGCAGCGGGAGTTGGCCGCAGCCGTACGCGGCTGGGCGGCCCGGACGGTGCCCCCCGAGGAGGTGCGCAAGCTCCTCGACAGCCCGCCCCGGACCGGCGTACGCCCCGGCTACTGGGACGCCATGGCCGCCCAGGGCCTGCTCACCCCGCACCTGGAGGACGGCGCCGGCCTGCCCGACCTGGCCGTCGTCGCCGAGGAGGCCGCCCGCGCCGCCCTGCCCGGCCCGTTCCTGCCGAACGCCCTGGCCGCCGCCGTCCTGGCCGGCGCCGGCGCCCCCGGCCTCGCGGCCGCGCTCGGCGACGGCAGCCGGATCGGGGCGGTGGCCCTGGCCGCCGGCACCCTGACCGCCGTCGCCGTCGAGGGCGGCGGACACCTCCTCGACGGCACCGCCCCGCCGGTCCTCGGCGCCGGCGAGGCCGACCTCGTCGTACTCGCCGCCGAGGCCGCGCACGGCACCCTCTGGTTCGCCGTCGACACCACCGCCCTCGACGTCCGCACCCACGACAGCGCCGACCCCACCCGCCCCACCGCCGAGGTCACCGCCCGCGGCGCCCTGGTGCCCGCGGACCGGCTGCTCGCCGTGGAAGGCGCCCTCGTCCGCGATCTGGCCTGCACCGTCTTCGCCGCCGACGCCTGCGGTACCGCCGCCTGGGCCCTGGAGACGGCCGCCGCCCACGCCAGGGTGCGCGAACAGTTCGGCAGTCCGATCGGCCGCTTCCAGGGCGTCAAGCACCTGTGCGCCGACATGCTGGTCCGCCTCGAACAGGCCCGCGCCCTCGCCTGGGATGCCGCCGCGGCCGCCGATCCGTCCGCCGGCGAGCCGCCCGAGGTCCGCGGCCTGGTCGCCGCCCTCGCCGCCGGCACCGCCCTCGATGCCGCGTACGGCTGCGCCAAGGACTGCATCCAGATCCTCGGCGGCATCGGCTTCACCTGGGAGCACGACGCCCACATCCACCTCCGCCGGGCCCTCGTCGCCCGGCAGCTCCTCGGCCCCGGCGACGGCCACCGCACCCGCGCGGTCCGGCTCGCCGCGGCCGGCGCCCGCCGCGAGCTGCGCCTCGCACTGCCCCCGGAGGCCGACCGGCACCGCGCGCAGGCCCGTACGGCCGCCGCCGCGGCCGCCGGACTCGACCCGGCCGCCGCCCGTCGGGCCCTCGCCCCCACCGGCTACGCCGCCCCCCACCTGCCCCCGCCGTACGGCCTCGGCGCCGGCCCCGTCCAGCAGCTCGCCGTCCAGCAGGAGCTGGCGGCCGCCGGGGTCAAGGTCGCCGACCTGGGCATCGCCACCTGGGTCGTCCCGTCCCTCCTCGCCTACGGCACCCCCGCCCAGCGGGACCGCTACCTCGGGCCCACCCTGCGCGGCGACCTGCTCTGGTGCCAGCTGTTCTCCGAACCCGGCGCCGGCTCCGACCTCGCCTCCCTGCGCACCCGCGCCGAACGGCTGCCGGACGGGCGGTGGCGGGTCAACGGGCAGAAGGTGTGGACGAGTTCCGCGCACACCGCCGACCACGGCATCCTGCTCGCCCGCACCAACCCGGACGCGCCCCGGCACCTCGGGCTCACGTACTTCGTCGTCGACATGAAGCACACCGCCGGGATCACCGTCCGCCCGCTCAAGGAGATCACCGGCGAAGCCCTCTTCAACGAGGTCTTCTTCGACGACGTCCTGCTCCCCGCCGACGCGGTCGTCGGCGACGTGGACGGCGGCTGGCGGGTGGCGCGCCACACCCTCGGCAACGAGCGGGTCCACATGGCCGACCAGATGACCTTCTCCACCGGCCTCGAAGCGCTGATCGCCCGGGCCGGCGCGCTGGACGGCGCCCACCGGGCCCGGATCGGCGCGCTCGCGGCCGAGGCGCACGCCCTGGCCTGCATCGGGCTGCGCACCACCCTCCAGCAGGTGTCCGGACTGGAGCCGGGGGCGGGCGCGTCGATCCGCAAGCTGGTCCAGACCCCGCACCAGCAGCGGACCGCCGAGCTGGTGCTCGAACTGCTCGGGCCGGCGGGCGCGGTCTGCGAGGGGGCGGGGGAGCGGGCGGTGCACGGGATGCTCATGTCCCGCTGCCTGACCATCGCCGGCGGCACCACCCAGGTCCAGCTGAACGTCGTGGCCGAGCGGATCCTCGGCCTCCCCAGGGACTAGGAGTCGTACATCGTGAAGTCGTACATCGTGGGCGTCGGCATGACGAAGTTCGAGAAGCCGGAATCGAGGGACTGGCAGTACTGGGACATGGCGAAGGAGGCCGGACAGGCGGCGCTCGCGGACGCCGGGATCGGGTATGGGCAGGTCCAGCAGGTGCCCGTGGGCTACTGCTTCCAGCCGTCCACGGCCGGGCAGCGGGCGGCGTACGAGCTGGGGCTGACCGGGGTGCCGGTCTACAACGTGAACAACAACTGCGCCACCGGCTCCACCGCCCTGATGACGGCCCGGCAGCTCGTCGAGGGCGGGATCGCGGACTGCGTGCTCGCGCTCGGCTTCGAGAAGATGAAGCGGGGGGCGCTGGGCGGCGCCACGGACGGGGGCGCCCGCGGCGGAGCCGCTGAAGATCTCGGCAAGACCTCGCCGGTGGCCCGGCACTACGGAGTGATGGCGGCCCGGCACGGCTTCGACATGACCCCGCCCACGGCGCAGATCTTCGGGAACGCGGCCCGCGAGCACATGGAGCGGTACGGGACCACAGAGGAGCAGCTGGCGGCGGTCGCCGCGAAGAACCACCGGCACTCGGCGGACAACCCGAACGCGCAGTTCCGCGACGTCTACACGGTCGAGGAGGTCCTCGCCGCGAAGGAGATCCACCGGCCGCTGACGAAGCTGCAGTGCTCGCCGACGTCGGACGGGGCGGCGGCGGCCGTGGTGGTGTCGGAACGGTTCCTCGTGCAGCACGGTCTGCACGGGCGGGCCGTGGAGATCGCCGCCCAGGCGATGACCACCGACACGGGGGAGTCCTTCGCGTCCGGGTCGTGCATCGACGTCGTCGGACGGCCCATGTCCGCGGCGGCGGCCCGCCAGGTGTACGAGCGGTCCGGGCTCGGCATCGAGGACGTCGACGTGATCGAGCTGCACGACTGCTTCTCCGTCAACGAGCTGCTGACGTACGAGGCGCTGGGGATGTGCGGGGAAGGCAAGTCGGGGGAGCTGGTGTCGTCCGGCGGGACGACGTACGGCGGGCGGTGGGTCGTCAATCCGTCGGGCGGCCTGATCTCGAAGGGGCACCCTCTCGGTGCGACCGGGCTTGCGCAGGTCGCGGAGCTGACCTGGCAGCTTCGTGGCGAGGCCGGTGCGCGGCAGGTTGCCGGTGCGCGTGTCGCCCTGGCGCACAACATAGGCCTCGGCGGCGCCGCCGTCGTCACCCTCCTCCGCCACCCCTGACCCCGCCCTGGGGGGCTGCTTCTCGGGGCTCCGCCCCGGACCCCGGTCCTCAAGCGCCGGACGGGCTGGTTTCCCCCTGGCGGAGTGGACCTGCCGAGCGGGTCCCCCCCGGCAGGGGTCCGCCCCCGCACCCCCGCGCCTCAAACGCCGGCGGGGCTGTTTTCGGCGGACGGGCGGGGATGTGTCCTCTGCCTGTGGGCTGGATGGTGCGGGGGCAACTTCCAGCCCCGCCGGCGTTTGAGGCGCGGGGTCCGGGGCGGAGCCCCGGTTCGGGAAGGCCCCGCGGGGTCACGGCCCCGCGGGGGGCGACAGGGCAGGGTCGACCGTGGTCTCGCCGGTCAGGGCGCGGTGGATGGCTGTGGTCAGGTCCGGGACGGGACCGTCACGGAGGACCACTCCGGCCGCACCCGCGGCCAGCGCGGCCGATACCAGGCCCGGCCGCGCCGAAGTCGCCAGCACCAGGACCCGGCATTCCGGCACCGCCTCCGCCAGCGCCCGCACCGAGCCGACGTCATCGACCAGCGCCACGTCCGGACAGGCCAGCACCGCCACCCCTTGGAGGTCCTCCCCGCCCCCCACCTGCGCCACCACGGACAGCCCCGGCTCCATCCCCAGCAACACCGCCAGCGCCCCGTCCCCCGGCGCCAGCAGCACCCGTACCGACCTGCCGGGACGGTGGTCCCGAGGCATCTCGTCCATGCGCCGAACATAGCCCCGGCACCGCCGGCCGGCGACCGGAAGGCACCCCGCACCCGACCCATCTGACGCGATGTCAGCACTCTTCCCAAGTGCCGGACCGTGCGTTATACATTCCCCACCGGCACCTAGAACGCGTTCTAGATCCGGCCCGGAAACGACCTCGGCGCAGCCGACGGTGCGGACGGCCGCGCCGAGGTCTCCCAGACCCGAGAACCCCCGAGGAGCAGCATCCCGATGCCGATCGATGCCGCCAGGGCGCTCGCCGCCGACCCCCGCCGGAGCGAGATCCGCTGGGACCACAAGGACATCCAGCTCTACCACCTCGGCCTAGGCGCCGGCCGCCCCGCGACCGACCCCGACGAGCTGCGCTACACCCTGGAGTCCAAGCTCCACGTGCTGCCCAGCTTCGCCACCGTCGCCGGCGCCGGCATGGCCATGCTCGGCGGCCTCGGCGCGCCCGGCATCGACGTCGACCTCGCCGCCGTCCTGCACGGCGGTCACTCGATCGAGCTGCACCGGCCCATCCCCGTCAAGGGCGAGGCCGTCTCGCACTCCAAGGTCGCCGCGGTCTACGACAAGGGCAAGGCGGCCGTCGTCGTGCTCCGCTCCGAGGTCGCCGACGCCGACGGCCCGCTGTGGACCAGCGACGCCCAGATCTTCGTCCGGGGCGAAGGCGGCTTCGGCGGCGAACGCGGGCCCTCCGCCCGCAGCGAGGACCCCGACCGCGCCCCGGACCGCACCGCCCTGCAGCCCGTCCGCGAGGAGCAGGCCCTGCTCTACCGGCTCTCCGGGGACTGGAACCCGCTGCACGCCGACCCCGAGTTCGCCAAGCTGGCCGGCTTCGACCGGCCGATCCTGCACGGCCTCTGCTCGTACGGCATGACCCTCAAGGCCGTGGTCGACACCGTCCTCGGCGGCGACGTCTCCCGGGTCCGCTCGTACCGCACCCGCTTCGCCGGGATCGCCTTCCCCGGCGAGACGCTGCGGATGCGGATGTGGGAGTCCGAGGGCCGCGTCCAGGTCGCGGTGACCGCCGTCGAACGCGACGACGCCCCGGTCCTCGCCGACACCGTCGTCGCGTACGCGTAATCCCACCCTCAGCACCCGCAGCAGTTCGAGAGGAGCCGCACCGTGCGCGCAGCACTGCAGAGCGAGATCGGGCAGGACAAGCTGGAGGTCGTCGACGACATCGAGGCCGTGGGCTTCGGTCCCGGGAAGGTGAAGATCCGGATCCGGGCCACCGGCCTGTGCCACTCCGACCTGTCCGCGATGAACGGCGTGCTGCCCCAGCCGGCCCCCTTCGTCCCCGGTCACGAGGGCGCCGGCGAGATCGTCGACGTCGGCGACGGGGTCACCGGCGTCAAGCAGGGCGACCGGGTCCTGGTCTGCTGGCTGCCCGCCTGCGGCCAGTGCGCCTCCTGCAAGCGCGGCCAGGGCCACCTGTGCCTGGCCGGTTTCGTGAACGCCGGCACCCCCAACTTCCGGCGCGCGGGCGGTGAGATCTTCGGCTTCGCCGGGACCGGCACCTTCGCCGAGGAGGTCGTGGTCGCGGCGGGCTGCGCCGTGCCGATCCCGGACGACGTGCCGTTCGACATCGCCGCGCTGATCGGCTGCGGCGTCACCACCGGCCTCGGCGCCGCGATCAACACCGCCAAGGTGGAGGCCGGCTCCTCGGTCGCCGTCATCGGCTGCGGCGGCGTCGGGATCTCCACCATCCAGGGCGCCAAGGTGCAGGGCGCGGCGCAGATCGTCGCCGTCGACCCGGTGGCCTCGCGGCGCGAGGCGGCCCTGCGGTTCGGGGCCACCGAGGCGGTCTCCCCGGAGGCGTTCGCCGACGCCAAGCAGCGGATCACCGCCGGCGAGGGCTTCGACTACGTCTTCGAGGTCGTCGGCAAGTCGCAGACCGCGCAGACCGCGTACGAGATGACCCGGCGCGGCGGCACCCTGTGCGTGGTCGGCGCGGGCGCGCTGGACGACAACTTCGCCGTCAACATGTTCTCGCTCTTCTTCGACGAGAAGCGGATCCTGCCCTCCCTGTACGGCGGGGGCGACGTGATCCGTTCGTACGAGCGGGCCATCGCGCTGTGGCGGGCCGGGCGCATCGACCTGGAGGGCCTGATCACCCACCGGGTGCAGCTGGCCGAGATCAACGACGCGCTGGACCAGATGCGGACGGGGACCGCCCTGCGCACGTCCATCTCTCTCTGACGGGTGCCGTCCGCACGGAGCCGGCGCCGGCCGCCGTCCGCTCTCCGCCCTCCGTCTTCCTCCAACCGCAAACCGAGAGGGACCTTGATGTCACTGCCACTTGAGGGGCTGTCCGCCGTCGTCACGGGCGCGGGCCGCGGGCTCGGGCGCGCCGAGGCGGTCGAACTCGCCCGGCTGGGCGCGAGCGTGGTCGTCAACGACTACGGGCAGCCGGGCCGGGACGGCACCGGGGAGGCCTCGGCCGCGCCCGCGGAGGAGGTCGTCGCCGAGATCCGCGCGGCGGGCGGGCAGGCCGTCGCGCACCTCGGGGACGTCGCCGACTTCGAGCAGGCGCGGGAACTGGTCGCGCTGGCGGTGGACACGTTCGGGAAGCTGGACGTCCTCGTGAACAACGCGGGCATCCTGCGGGACCGGATGGTCTTCTCCATGTCGGAGGACGAGTGGGACTCGGTGATCCGGGTCCACCTCAAGGGCCACTTCAACACCACGCGGTTTGCGGCCGCGCACTGGCGGGAGCGCTCGAAGGCGGCCGGCGGGCCGGTGTACGGGCGGATCGTGAACACGTCCTCCGAGGCGTTCCTCGGCGGGTCGGCGGGGCAGCCGAACTACGCGGCGGCCAAGGGCGGGATCGTCGGGCTCACCACCTCCACGGCGCTCGCCCTCGCGAAGTACGGGGTCACGGCCAACGCGATCTGTCCGCGGGCGCGCACGCGGATGACGGAGGACGTGTTCGCCGGCTTCCAGGAGCCGGCGGAGGGAGCGCTCGACGCGCTCGCTCCCGAGCACGTGGCGCCGCTCGTCGGGTACCTGGCCTCGCCGGCCGCGGCGCGCGCGAACGGGCAGCTCTTCGTGGTCCACGGCGGGATCGTCGTGATCATGGAACGGCCGAAGGTGGCGGCGAAGTTCGACACGGCGAAGGAGTCCTTCTCCTACGAGGAGCTGGACGGGCTCCTGACCCCGCACTACGCGTCCCGCCCCGCGGCGGAAACCTTCGCCGCCCCCGAAGTCCTCGGCCTCCGCCACGCCTGACCCCCGCCCGGCCTCCACCCCGAGGCCCCGCTCCGCGCCTCAAATGCCGGCCCGGTGCGGCCGAAGTTCCGGCAGGGGCAAAGCGAGCCCGTCCGGCGTCTGAGGACCGGGGTCCGGGGGCGGAGTCCCGAATGCAGGCCTTGTCCAAGTCCCCCAGGTCAGGCGGCTGCCTGCTCCTCCGCCGGGGACACCGGCGGGGCGGGGCGGCGGTGCCGGCCCCGGGCGGGCGCGGCCAGGTCCTCGGCCGTGGCAGAGGAGCCCCGGTGGCGGCCCCCCGCCGCTCCAGCCGCCTCCATCGTCTCGGTCGTCACATCAGACATGCGGGAAGTCACTCCGAATCGTTCTCACTCCGCCCGCGCCCCCCATGACGCAACGGATCCCCCGGCCCGCCATCCCATCACACGCGACGCGCCGTCAGAAGTATCGGGGTGCCCACTGACAGTGGCCAAAGGGTTTCCACCGCGCCGTGTCGCGGCGCAGCGGCCGTCACCGCCGGGTCAGCGGCGCCTGCTGCAACGGCACCGGCCGCGCCACGGTCGGCCGGGGGGCCACCTTCACCACCGGCGGCGCCTGCGGCACCGTCAGGTGGACCACCCCGCACGGCACCTCCGCCGTCGCGTACGGCAGGCACAGCACCCCCGCAGCCGTCCACCGCCCGGCCCCGCCCAGCCAGCCCGCCGGCGCCGGCAGCCGGAACAGGTGCCGGTCGGCGGGCCGCCACAGCCCCAGCTGGTCCCCCTCCAGCCGCAGCGCCACCGCACAGTTCTCCGGCATCAGGATCTGCCCCGGCTGCACCGCGAACGGCACCGCCCCCGACCCCTCGCCCTTCAGGCACTCGGGGAACCGCACCGGCCGCGCACTCCCCAGCACCCCCCACCCCAGCCGCGGCGACCCCGGCGCATCGGACCGGATCAGCAGCAGCCCGCTGTCCGGATCCGCCAGCAGCAGCCGGTCCTCGCTGTCCTCGGCGATCTGCAGCAGCGGGGTCACCTCCCCGCCCCGCCCCAGGTCCACGGCCACCGCCTTGGTGCGGCTGCCCTGCTCCCGGTCCAGCGCCAGCAGCAGCCCCTCCCGGTCCAGCCAGACCCCGCCCGAGCAGCGCCCCGGCACCACCGCGAGCCGCCGCGGCCCGGTGCCCGCACAGGTCAGCCGCCACACCTCGGCGGTCTCCGCCCGCACCGCCAGCGCGTAGGCGGCCGCCCCGTCCGGAACCGGCGGCAGCAGCGTCACCCGCTCGTAGCCCGCCGCCTCGAACCCGCCCAGCGGCAGCTCGCCCGTACGCGGCCCGGCGGCCGTGCCGCCCGTCGGGTACAGCAGGGCGAACGCGTGCCGGTCGGCCACCCGCCGGTGGATCAGCACCCGCCCGTCGGACAGGGCGAGCACCTCGCTGTCCGGCTCCTCCGGCTGCCCCAGCGGCAGCGGGACCGCGTACGGCTCCGGTCCGTCCAGCGTCCACCGCTCCGGGAAGCGGGCGTCCACGGCCCCGGCGAGCCGGGCGGCGTACGAGCCGTCGGCGGCGATCGCGAGTGCGGGGGCGGGCGCGTACGCGGGCGCAGCGGCGGGTGTCACGGCGGGATCGATGGCACAGGCTGTCATCGGTGCGTCACCTCCGGTGAGGAAGCTAGTTTTCGCACTTCCTGCCGAACAACAACTGCACCTTTCCTTCACACGTACGGGTGGCCGCCCGGCGATTCGCGTGTGAGAAGGGAGGCGCCTGTGCTGCGGGCGGCAGCAGGCCGCCGGGACAGGCCAACGGCCCCACGGACGGTAGCCTTGCCTCCGTGCCCCGCCTCTCTGAAGTCATCGCCGCGCTCGACGCCCTCTGGCCCCCCGCCCGGGCCGAGGAGTGGGACGCCGTCGGCACCGTCTGCGGTGACCCCGACGCCGAGGTGTCCCGGGTCCTCTTCGCCGTGGACCCGGTCCAGGAGATCGCCGACGAGGCGGTGAAGCTGGGTGCCGACCTGCTGGTCACCCACCACCCGCTCTACCTGCGCGGCACCACCACCGTCGCGGCCTCCACCTTCAAGGGCCGGGTCGTGCACACCCTGATCAAGAACGACATCGCGCTGCACGTCGCGCACACCAACGCCGACACCGCCGACCCCGGCGTCTCGGACGCCCTCGCCGGCGCCCTCGACCTGCGCATCACCGGCCCGCTCGTCCCGGACCCGACGGACCCTTCGGGCCGCCGCGGTCTCGGCCGGCTGTGCGTCCTCGACCACCCCGAGACCCTGCGCGAGTTCGCCGCCCGGGCCGCCGCCCGGCTGCCGCGCACCGCCCAGGGCATCCGGGTCGCCGGCGACCCCGACGCACCGATCCGCACCGTCGCGGTCAGCGGCGGCAGCGGCGACAGCCTCTTCGGCCGGGTCAGGGCGGCGGGCGTGGACGCCTTCCTCACCGCCGACCTGCGCCACCACCCGGTGTCCGAGGCCCGCGAGACCAGTCCGCTGGCCCTCGTCGACGCCGCCCACTGGGCCACCGAGTGGCCCTGGTGCGAGCAGGCCGCCGCCCAGCTCGACGCCGTCTCCGAACGCCACGGCTGGGGCCTGCGCACCCACGTGTCGCGTACGGTCACCGACCCGTGGACGGCGCACGCGCCGTCCGAACCCTCCCCGATTTCCCCTTCTTCTCTCTAGGAGCCCCCAACTGAACGCCGAGCCCGCCGACCAGATCCGACTTCTCGACGTCCAGGCGCTGGACGTCCGGCTGTCGCAGCTCGCCCACAAGCGCAAGTCGCTGCCCGAGCACGCCGAGCTCGACTCCCTGAACAAGGACCTCAGCCAGCAGCGCGACCTGCTCGTCGCCGCGCAGACCGAGGAGAGCGACACCCAGCGCGAGCAGACGAAGGCGGAGCAGGACGTCGACCAGGTGCGCCAGCGCGCGGTCCGCGACCAGCAGCGCCTGGACTCCGGTGCGGTGAGCTCGCCGAAGGACCTGGAGAACCTGCAGCGCGAGCTCACCTCCCTCGCCAAGCGCCAGGGCGACCTCGAGGACGTCGTCCTGGAAGTCATGGAGCGCCGCGAGTCCGCCCAGGAGCGCGTCGCCGAGCTGACCGAGCGGGTCTCCGCCCTCCAGGCGAAGACGGACGACGCCACCGGCCGCCGGGACGCCGCGACCGCCGAGATCGACGACGAGACCGCCAAGGTCTCCAAGGACCGCGAGCTGGTCGTCGCCTCCATCCCGGCCGACCTGATCGCCCTGTACGAGAAGATCCGCGTCAAGCAGGCCGGCATCGGCGCCGCCAAGCTGTACCAGCGCCGCTGCCTGGGCTGCCAGATCGAGCTGGACATCGCCGAGGTCAACGAGGTCAAGGCGGCCGCCGCGAACCAGGTGGTCCGGCACGAGAACTGCGGCCGCATCCTGGTCCGTACGGCCGACTCGGGCATCTGATGCCCCGTTTCGTCGTCGAGGCCGACGGCGGGTCCCGGGGCAACCCGGGGCCCGCGGGCTACGGGGCGGTGGTCCTCGACCCCGCCACCGGCGAGACGCTGGCCGAGCGTGCCGAGTACATCGGCGTCGCGACGAACAACGTGGCCGAGTACAAGGGCCTGATCGCCGGACTGGAGGCGGCCGCCGAACTGTCGCCGGAGGCCGTCGTCACGGTCCGGATGGACTCCAAGCTCGTCGTCGAGCAGATGTCGGGCCGCTGGAAGATCAAGCACCCCGACATGAAGCCGCTCGCCGCGGAGGCCGCACGCATCCTGCCCCGCTCCCAGGTGTCGTACGAGTGGATCCCGCGCGAGCGCAACAAGCACGCGGACCGGCTCGCCAACGAGGCCATGGACGCCGGCCGGCAGGGCCGCCGGTGGGAGCCCTCGGCGTCCACCGCCGCCCTCGACTCCGGTGCGGCCCGCAGCCTGGCCGTCCCGCCGCCGGCCGGCCCGGTGGGCGACGCCGCCGCGGGGGCCGCGGCCGCCCGCGCCGCCCTGGCCGCCGCCCGTACGGCGGCCCCGGCCCGCGGTGCGCACGCCGAGGACAGCCTGTTCGCCGACGACACCTTGTTCGCCGAGGAGCCGGAGACGGCCCCGGAGCCGGAGGCGGCCGCCCCGTCCGCGGGCTGGTCCGGACCCGACCTCGGCACGCCCGCGACCTTCGTCCTGCTGCGGCACGGCGAGACGGCCCTGACCCCGGAGAAGCGGTTCTCCGGGAGCGGCGGCAGCGACCCCGAGCTGTCCGCGGCCGGGCTGCGCCAGGCCGACGCGGTCGCGGCGGCGCTGGCCGCCCGCGGCACCGTCGAGGCGATCGTCAGCTCCCCGCTGCAGCGCTGCCGGCAGACCGCCCAGGCGGTCGCCGACCGGCTGGGCCTGCCGGTCACCGTGGACGAGGGGCTGCGCGAGACGGACTTCGGCGCCTGGGAGGGGCTGACGTTCGCCGAGGTCCGCGAGCGGTACCGGGCCGACCTGGACGCCTGGCTGGCCTCGCCGAAGGCCGCCCCCACCGGCGGCGGCGAGAGCTTCGCAACCGTCACGCGGCGGGTCGCGGCGGCCCGGGACCGGCTGCTGGCCGCCCACCGCGGCCGCACGGTGCTGCTCGTGACGCATGTCACGCCGGTCAAGACCCTGGTCCGCTTGGCCCTGGGCGCCCCGCCCGAGTCGCTGTTCCGGATGGAGCTGTCGGCGGCTTCGCTGTCGGCGGTCGCGTACTACGCGGACGGCAACGCCTCGGTCCGGCTGTTCAACGACACCGCCCACCTCCGCTGACCCGGCCTCAAACGGAATCCCGGCCGCGGACTGCACGAGCAGTCCGCGGCCGGGTCCGTACGTCCGGCCGGCCGGAAAACGCCCTTACTCGTGGCTCGCACGTGTGTGCACCATGCGGGGGTTCGCGACGCCTTCACGTCGCCCCCGCATCCACCCCACCGAAGGGATCCGCATGACCCGCATGCGCGCGCTCGCCGTGCCCGTCCTCGCCGCCGCCCTGGGCCTGGCCACCGCGACGACCGCCGGTGCCGCCGCCACGCCCACCATCACCAAGGCCGAGTACGACAAGGTCAAGCTCGGCTCGTCGGTCACCACCCTGCACACCGCGGCCGGCCGCGGCGCGTGCAAGCTGATCGACGACACCACGAGCGGCGGCGTCCGGGTCAAGATCTACAAGTGCAAGGGCGACAAGCCCTTCAGCCAGGCGGACTTCGTGTTCGCCAACAACAAGCTGGAGGCCCGCAGCCAGGTCCTCCTGGACGGCGGCAAGTCCAACGGCCTCATGACCAAGGCCAAGTACCGCAAGATCACCGCCGGCAAGACCATCGCGCAGATGCACGAGATCGCCGGCAAGGGCACCTGCATCCGGGTCGGCCAGAGCGAGGTGCAGGGCTACAAGGTGGCCTCGTACGACTGCGACCAGGCCCGTCCCGCCGGCGCGGCCTCGTTCCTCTTCGAGAACGGCAAGCTCACCACCCGCGCCCAGAGCGGCCTGCGCTAGCAGCGGATCCAGGCGGGAACGGGGCGGAGCCCGGCGGAAGGCGGCAGACGAGTCGGCCTGTACGCCGGGTTCTGTCACCCGGTGACCTCGCGGTCGCCGGGGAGACGGCCATCCATCTAGGACCGGTGTTGCCACCGGCCTCGTGCGGTCTACCCGCGGACTCGGGCGGGCAGCCCTCGATCGTCCGCGCAGAACCGTCCGGAGACGGTTCCTCTTGACCTTGCTCCGGGTGGGGTTTACCTAGCCGCCTGGGTCACCCCAGGCGCTGGTGGTCTCTTACACCACCGTTTCACCCTTACCGGGGGCCGAAGCCCCCGGCGGTCTGTTTTCTGTGGCACTGTCCCGCGGGTCACCCCGGGTGGGCGTTACCCACCACCCTGCCCTGTGGAGCCCGGACGTTCCTCGGCGGAACCCTTGCGGATCCCGACGCGGCCGCCCGGCCGGCTCGTCTGCCGTGGTGACCATGCTACCCGGGCCCGCGGCGCCGCTTGACCTTGCCGCAGCGGCAACGTTTCTACTGGGCCCATGAGGAGCTGGACGCCGATCCGGCCCGGCAGGAGGCGGCGATCCGGGAGCGGCGGCAGCGGCCGGCCGCGCTCCGGCAGGCTGGCGGCGACGACGCCGAGGCGGTGCCGCCCGCGCCGGCCGCGCTGATCGGCCGGGCGCCCGCCACGGATTCCCCGGCGGCCGCCAAGGACCGCGAGCACCTGCTGCTGCTCGACACCCGCGGCGCCGGCGGCCCGGAGCTGTACGAGGCCCGGAGGGCCGGCTGGTGCAGGTGGACGGGGACGGGGTGCTGGACCTGGTCGTCGGCAGCCGGACCACGGTGACGGTCGGACTCGCCCGCCCCCTGCCGGTGGTCCGGCCGCTGGGCGCCCGCGTCGAGGCCCGGGTCCTGCGGTTCCACGCGGACGATCCGGCGGCCCTGGTGGCCGGGGTGCGGGCCGGGCTCCCGGCATGACGAAGGGGCTCGGCGCGCTGCCGGAGCCCCTTCGGGCCGTGCCTACAGCGGCGTGTCCGGTGCCAGGGCGGCGGCGATGCGGCGCCCGATCACCTGGGCCTGGTTGCCCTCGGGCGCGTCCGCCTTCTTGGTGACGGACACCGCGATGGCGAGCCGCTCGGACGGCAGGTAGGCCTGGAGCGCGGCGTAGCCCGAGAACGACGGGTTCTGGACCACCCAGCCGTTGACCACGAGGACGCCCAGGCCGAAGTGCTGCGCCTTCGTCTGCGGGATGCAGACCGTGTCGGGGCACGTGCGGGTGGGGCGGCCGAGGCCGACCGTGCCCGGGTTCAGGAACGTCCGGTACGAGCGGGCCGACAGCAGCTCACCGCGGCCGATGGCCTCCGCGGACCGGGCCACGTCGCAGATGTGGCTGGTGATGACGGCACCCGGCGCGGTGGTCCACGACGGGTTCCAGAACGTCGACTCCTCGTAGAAGCCGCGGTCCGACGTGAACGCGTGCAGGACCGGACGCGGAATGTCCGGGGTGAAGTTGTTCTGCGTGTTCTTCAGCCCCAGCGGTCCCCAGACCCGCTCCTTGAGGAGGCGGTCGATCCGGGTTCCGGTGATCTTCTCCAGCGCGGCGCTGAGCAGCACGTAGTTGGCGTGCGAGTAGCTCCAGTTGGTGCCCGGGTCGTACCAGAACGAGTGGCTGTACGGGTACGCCAGCAGGTCCTGCGGCGTCCAGTGGCGGAACGGGTGCGCGGTCAGCTCGGCCAGGAAGTCCGGGTCGGTGACGTAGTCGTGCAGGCCCGAGGTGTTCGAGGCCAGCATCCGCAGGGTGATCTCGTCGGCCCGCGGCAGGTCCGGCAGCCACTGCTCCACCGTGTCGTCGAGGCGGAGCTTCTTCTCCTCGGCCAGCTGGAGGAGGAGCGTCCCGATGTGCGAGAAGACCACCGAGCCGGCCCGGAAGTGCATGTCCGGCTCGGCCGGCACCTTCGTCATGGACTCGCCGAGGGCCTCCGTCAGCACCTCCTTCCCGTCGAGCGTCACCTTCAGCTCCACGGACTTCAGGTGCAGCTCGGACTTGGCCTTGCGGGCGATGGCCAGCACCTCGCGGGCGTCCCGGCCGAGCGGACGCTCGGTCCGCACGCAGTCCTTCTTGCCGGAGCCGGAGCCGGAGCCCGAGCCGGCGGCCGGGCCCGGTGCGGCGGCGGTGGCGCTCTGGACGGTGAGGGCGAGGAGGGCGGCGCAGAGCAGCGCCGTACGGGTCCGGCCGCGCCGGCGGGCGGGGGAGGCGGTACGCGTCATGCCCTGCACTATGTCGGGATGATCCGCCTGATCCGCCCGAACACACCGCAAACCGGTCAGGAGCCCCCCGTACGCCCCTCAGACCGGGGCGAAGAGGATCTTGGCGGTGCCCGGGTCGGCACGGGTGAGGCGGACCCGGATCCGCTCGCCCAGCGGCAGCAGCCCGTCGGCGGCCTCGATCCGGCCCACCACCGCCGGCTCCTCCAGGTGGACCGTGCCGATCCGCGGCTCCCGCTCCTTCACGTCGATCACCGTCGCGTCGAACACCTCGCCCACCCGGTCCTTCAGCACCGCCGCCTCGACCAGGTCCACGCACTCCCGCTCCACCGTGTTCGACAGCCGGGCCCCCTCCGCCATCTCCTGCGGCAGCCCGTCCAGTGCCGCCAGTACCCACTCCGGCGGCTCCTGCCCCGCGCACACCGCCACGCACAGCTCGCCCGCGTACCGGTCGGCCAGCCGCCGCAGCGGCGCCGTGCAGTGCGTGTACGGGGCCGCCACCGCAGCGTGCACCGACGGCTCCGGCACCGCGCCGTCCCGGAACACCGTGTAGCCCGCGCCGCGCAGCAGGGCCGTGCACTCCTGGAGGAACGCCGCGTGCTTCGGCAGCCGCGGATCGAGCCCGCGCACCAGTTCCGCGTACGGCACGTGGTGCGGCCAGGCGATGCCCAGCGCCTGCGCCGCCCGGCGCAGCCGGCCCACCGCACCGTCCGGGGCCGTCGGCAGGGTGCGCAGGACGCCCGTACCGGACGCCAGCATCATCTCGGCCGCCGCCATGCCCGTCATCAGGGACATCTGCGCGTTCCAGCCGTCCGCGGCCAGCGGCGCCCGGTAGGCGAGCACGAAACCGCCGTCCACGGCCGTGACCTCCTGCTCCGGCACGTTCAGGGACACCCCGCCGCGCTCCGCCTCCAGCGCCTCCCGCAGCTGCCCGACCTCCCGCAGCAGCGCCAGCGGCTCCGAGGCGTTCCCGCCGTCCAGGGCGTGCTGCACCCCGGTGTAGTCCAGCTTCGCCCGGCTGCGCACCACCGCCCGGCGCACCTCCGCGGCCTCCACCCGGCCGTCCGCGTCCAGGTCGTGCCGCCACACCAGGGCCGGGGCGGCATGGTCCGGCAGCAGGCTCGCCGCGCCCTCCGACAGCACCGCCGGGTGGAGCGGGACCTTGCCGTCCGGGAAGTACAGCGTCATCACCCGGCGGTGCGCCTCGCCGTCGAGCGCCCCGCCGGGGGCGACGAACGCGGCCACGTCCGCGATCGCGTAGTGCACCCGGTAGCCGCCGCCCGGCCGCCGCTCCAGGTGCAGGGCCTGGTCCAGGTCGACCGAGGAGGGCGGGTCGATCGTGAAGAACGGGATGTGCGTGGCGTCCTCCGCGGGCAGCCGCGGGTCCTGGGCGGCCCACTGCGCCTCCTCCAGGACCGCCGCCGGGAACTCGCCCGGCACGTCCAGCTCCGCCCGCAGCGAGCGCAGCGCCTCCCGCAGCGGGGCCGCCGCTGCGCCGGTCATGTGCATCTGACGGCGTGGCATGTACCCGAGCGTAGGGGCGGGCGCCCCGACCGGCACGGCGAGAGCCGGTCCGGACCGCGGATACGCTCTTTACGGGGGCCGCACCCCTCGCCCGAACGTACCGAAGGAGAACCCCCGTGCTCGTGCTGCTGCCGCCGTCCGAAGGAAAGGCCGCCGGCGGCCCCGGCGCGCCCCTCAAGCCGGAGGGGCTGTCGCTGCCGGGGCTGGCCGCCGCGCGTGCCGCCGTCCTCGACGAGCTGGTCGAGCTGTGCCTGACCGACGAGGAGCGGGCCCGCGAGGTGCTCGGCCTCAGCGAGGGCCTGCGCGGCGAGGTCGCCAAGAACGCCGAGCTGCGGACCGCGGGCGCGCGGCCGGCCGGCGAGATCTACACCGGGGTGCTGTACGACGCGCTGGGGCTGGCCGGTCTGGACGCGGCGGCCCGGGCCCGGGCGGAGGACTCGCTGCTGGTGTTCTCGGGGCTGTGGGGGGCGGTGCGGATCGGTGACGCGATCCCCTCGTACCGCTGCTCGATGGGCGTGAAGCTGCCGGGGCTGGGGGCGCTGGGGGCGTACTGGCGGGGCCCGATGGCCGCGGTCATGCCGGAGGCGGCGGGCGACGGGCTGGTGCTCGACCTGCGGTCCTCGGCGTATGCGGCCGCCTGGCGGCCGAAGGGGGAGGTGGCGGGCCGCACCGCCACCGTGCGCGTGCTGCACTCCCAGGTCGTCGACGGGGTCGAGAAGCGGTCCGTGGTCAGCCACTTCAACAAGGCGACCAAGGGGCGCCTCGTCCGCGACCTCCTGACGGCGGGCGCGGACCCCGCCGGCCCTGCCGAGCTGCGCACGGCGCTGCTGGATCTCGGCTACACGGTCGAGGGCGAAGCCCCGGCGAAGGCGGGCCGCCCCTGGGCCCTCGACGTGGTCGTCACCGAGATCCACTGACGCCCAAAGCCCCGGGGCTCCGCCCCCGACCCCGCGCCTCGAACGCCGGCGGGGCTGAAGGCCGGGGCGGAGACCCGGCGGTCAGCGGGTGACGGGCCAGGGGGCGGGGTCGTGGTCGGACCGGTCGGCGTGACGCGCACAGGCGTCGGTCAGGGTTTCCAGCAGCGTCAGCGGGTCCGGAAGCGCATGTTCCGGACCGCGGACCCAGTCCACGGCCAGATCACCGGGCAGCCGCGCCGGCGGCACCAGCACGTAGCTGCCCCGGCAGTGCCACCGCAGCCCCGGATGCTCGTCCATCGTCTCGGGATGGCAGTCCAGCTCGCACGGCCACCACTCGTCCTCGTCCTCCGGCGTCCCCCGGGTCGCCGTGAAGAACAGCATCCGCGCGTCCCCGGCCACCCCGCCGGACTCCGCGACCGGCCCGACCTCGACGCCCGCGTCCAGCAGCCGCTCCAGCGCACTGCGTCCCGCCTCCAGCGGCACGTCCAGCACGTCGTGGACCATGCCCGTGGCGGTGATGAAGTTCGCCTGCGGCTGGTTGCGCGCCCACCGCTCGACCTGCGCCCGGTCCGTCGTGGACTGCGTCTGCCAGGCGAAGGACAGGGGGTGCCGGGCCGGGGTCGGACAGCCGATCCGTTCGCACGAACACCGGTAGCCCACCGGATGCGCGGCCGGCGCCAGCGGCAGCCCGGCGGCGGCGACGGCCCGCAGCAGCGCCTCGCGCTCGCGGCCGGGATCGTCCGCGGCCGGCTGCCGAAGCCCCCGCAGCCACTGCGCGAACCTGCCCTGCACGCCGCGTTTCGCGCGGCCGGATTCGGACCCCATGTATCCCCTCACCTCACCGTTGCCCCGGCAGACCAAACCATGGTCCCACCATCCTGCGCCCCGGGTGACCGCACTTCCCAACCGGAGGGCCCGCAGAGCCGCATGTGAGGCGAAAGTCATGTCCTGAGGCCACGGAGCACCTGGTCCACGAGCGCATCGGCGTACGCATGGCTCAGCGGGGCGGTCCGCAGCAGCCAGCGGTGCGTCAGCGGGCCCAGCAGCATCTCCACGGCCAGCCGCACGTCCGCGTCCGCTGCGATCTGCCCCGCGGCCGCCGCCGACCGCAGCCGCTCCTCGTACATGCCCAGCTGCGGCATCAGCAGCTGCTCCGTGAACCGCGCGCCCAGCTCCGGATCGGTCGCCGCGGCCGCCGTCAGCGCCCGCGCCGACGCGTCGTACGACGCGTCGGCCATCTCGTCAACGGTGGCCCGCAGCACCAGCTTCAGGTCGGCCGCCAGGTCTCCGGTGTCGGGGAAGCCGGCCCAGCCGCCCTCCTCGGCGGCCGACCCGGCCAGCGCCAGCGAGGCGTCCAGCAGCACGGCGGCCTTCGACGGCCACCAGCGGTAGATCGTCTGCTTGCCGACCCCGGCGCGGGCGGCGATCGCCTCGACGGTCAGCTTGTTGTAGCCGACCTCGCCGACGAGGGCGAGGGCGGCGTCGAGGATCGCACGGCGGGACCGCTCGCTGCGCCGGGTGGCGTCGGGAGCCTTCGCGGACCCGCCGGTACGGGCGGAACCGCGGCCGGCCGCCGGTCCGGTCGGCGGGGCGGTGATCGGGTCGGACATCGGGTCGGGCATGGCGGAAAACCTAGCGCAACGCTTCGGACAGCTCTTCGACGGGCAAACCACCCGATCAGTTCAGTACAGCGGAGCCCAGAGGAGAGACGATTCTCTTCCCAGCACCACCCGTCCCTCCCGGTGCTTCCCGGTCCGTGTCGTGAGGAGCCTTACGTGCACCGAGACGCAACACCCCGCCGCTACCTGATGTGCCCACCCGCGCACTTCAGGGTCAGCTACTCCATCAACCCGTGGATGGATCCTGCCAAGCCGGTGGACCTTCAGCTCGCCCAGACCCAGTGGGAGGACCTGAGGGACCGCTACCGCGCCCTCGGGCACACCGTCGAGCTCCTCGACGCCCGCCCCGGCCTGCCCGACATGGTCTTCGCCGCCAACGGCGCGACCGTCGTCGACGGCCGGGTGCTCGGCGCCCGCTTCGCCTACGCGGAACGGGCCGCCGAGGCCGAAGCCCACCTGGAGTGGTTCCGCGGCCACGGCTTCACCGAGGTCCACGAGCCCTCGCACATCAACGAGGGCGAGGGCGACTTCGCCGTCACCGCCGGCTGGCTGCTCGCCGGGCGCGGCTTCCGCTCCAGCCCGCTGTCGCACGACGAGGCCCAGGAGTTCTTCGGGCGCCCGGTGATCGGGCTCGACCTCGTCGACCCGCGGTACTACCACCTCGACACCGCGCTGTGCGTGCTCGACGGCGACGAGATCATGTACTACCCGGACGCCTTCTCGCCCGGCAGCCGCGCGGTGCTGCGCCGGCTGTTCCCCGACGCGCTGATCGCCTCGTCGGCCGACGCGGCGGCCCTCGGCCTCAACGCCGTGTCCGACGGCCGGCACGTACTGCTGCCGCAGGCCGCCACCGGTCTCTTCGGGCCGCTGCGCGACCGCGGGTTCGAACCGATCGGCATGGACCTCGGCGAACTCCTCAAGGGCGGCGGCAGCGTCAAGTGCTGCACGCAGGAGCTGCGCCCGGCCGTGTAGACCGGCCGCCCGGGCGGCGGGCCCGGCGGGCAGCCGGGCCGCCCCGGAGGGCGCGGCCGCGGGGGAGCCCCCCCCCCTCAGTCCGCGTCCTCCGGGGGCCAGGAGTCGCCCCACTCGGCGTCCCGGGCCGCCTTGTACAGCGCGCCGTGCCGCTTGGTGACGGTGGCCCGGGTCAGGCCCTCGGACTCCGGCCCGCACAGGTCCAGCAGGACCAGGCCCTTGCGGATCTGCGGCCTGCGGGTGATCCGGGCCGCCGCCGGGGCGGCCGGCAGCCGGGTCGCCGCCACGTAGCTGAACTTCTCGTCCTCGTACGCCAGCGTCCCGCCCTTGATCCGGCGGTGCAGGGAGCTGCGGCTGACCCGGGCGGAGAAGTGGCACCAGTCCTCGCCGACCGCGATCGGGCAGGTGCCGTCGTGCGGGCACGGCGCCGCGATCCGCAGGCCGGCGGCGATCAGCCGGTCTCGGGCCGCCCGGATCCGCAGGTAGCCGTCGGGGGTGCCGGGCTCGATGACGACGACGGTGCCCGCGCGGGCCGCCGCCTCCGCGACGACCGCCTCGCGGCCCTCCTCGGTCAGCTCGCCCAGCACGTACGAGACGGTCACCAGGTCCGCCTCGGGCAGTGCCGACCCGCTGCCGATGACGGCCTTGCGCCAGACCGCGCCGCGCAGCACGTCCGAGCCGGACGCGCCGGCCAGCTCCCGGCCCAGGGCCAGGGCCGGCTCCGCCCAGTCGAGGACGGTGGTCTCGCGCGGCCCCTCCCAGGTGGCGTCCACGGCCCAGGTCGCCGCGCCGGTGCCGCCGCCGACGTCCACGTGCGAGGCGGGCGCCCAGTCCGGCAGTGCGTCCGCCAGCCCGGCGAGGGCCGACCGGACCGCCTCGAAGGTGGCGGGCATCCGGTACGCGGCGTACGCGGCCACGTCGGAGCGGTCGCGCAGCACGGGCGCGTCGGTCGGGGTGTCGCCCCGGTAGTTGGCGATCAGCCGGTCCACGGCCTGCGCGGCCTGCTTCGGCGGCAGGCCGTCGAGGAGGCCGGAGAGCGCGGCGCGCAGGGCGTCGGCGGTGGGGACGGAGAGGTTCACCCCGGGATTTTATGTCCGGCCCGGCGGGCCCTCGCCCCGCGCCCGCTCTCACCTGGTGGAACGTCCCGGGTCAGGCCCGGCTTCTGCCGTACGGTGCGGCTCATGAACGCAAGCGGGAAGAAGATCGCGGTGGTCACCGGCGCGGGCTCCGGCATCGGACGGTCCGTCGCCCTGGAGCTCGCCGCCGCCGGCTGGTCCCTCGCGCTGGCCGGGCGGCGGGCGGAGCCGTTGCAGCGGACCGCGGAGGAGGCGGGCGGCGCGGACGTGCTGTGCGTGCCGGCCGACGTGAGCGTGCCGGGGGACGTGGACGGGCTGTACGCGGCGGTGCGGGAGCGGTTCGGGCGGCTGGACCTGCTCTTCAACAACGCGGGGACGTTCGGGCCGGGCGGGGTGCCGGTGGAGGAGCTCGGGTACGAGGACTGGCGGCGGGTCGTCGACGTCAACCTGACGGGGGCGTTCCTTTGTGCGCAGGGGGCGTTCCGGATGATGAAGGAGCAGGACCCGCAGGGTGGGCGGATCATCAACAACGGGTCCATCTCCGCGCACGTGCCGCGGCCGCACTCGATCGCGTACACGGCGACCAAGCACGCGGTGACCGGGCTGACGAAGTCCCTCTCGCTGGACGGGCGCCGGTACGGGATCGCGTGCGGGCAGGTCGACATCGGGAACGCGGCGACGGACATGACGGCCCGCATGCAGAGCGGGATCCTGCAGGCGGACGGCTCGATGGCGGCCGAGCCGGTGATGTCCGCGGCGGATGTCGCCCGGACGATCCGCCACATGGCGGAGCTGCCGCTCGATGCGAACGTCCAGTTCGCCACGATCATGGCGACCGCCATGCCGTACATCGGGCGCGGCTGACCCCGGGTGCTCCGCCGGCTGCCCACCGGGCGGGGCCCTCCCACGCCCTTCGTCGGCTGGCTGCCGGGCGGGGGCAATTCCAGCCCCTCCGGCGTTTGAGGAGCGGGGTTTGGGGCGGAGCCCCGAGGCAGGCCGGCTGCGCCGTCCCGGGGGGGGCGCCCCGGCCCCCCCGCGGCCCGCCCCCGGGGGGGGGGGGGTTGGGGGGGGGGGG
>NZ_JAJAUZ010000060.1 GCF_020532645.1 Streptomyces bambusae | reverse complement strand
TATCCCGGCCCGGATCTCACCCACCGTGACCACCCGTACCCCTTCCGCCGGGGTGCTCCGGGCCCGATCCGGCACCCGAATCGAAGGAAACCGGGGCATCGAACGCCGCCATTCGGCGGTGGCGTGCTGCGCGGGGCGTGGTCGAACAGAATCAGGCCCCGCCAGGTCCTTCGTAGCGCCGCGCCTGAAAAGTACGATCAAGCAATGTCTGACACTACCGAGACCACTCCCGGCTGGCTGAGCTCCGATGATCTGGAGACAGCGCGGGCCCAGATGCCGATCCTGTACGTAGAAGCGGTCCCCGTCCGGGTGGACGACAGCGGCCAGGTCGTCAGCATCGGACTGCTGCTGCGCATCGGTCCGGACGGGACGGTGAGCCGGACGCTGGTGAGCGGCCGGGTCCTCTATCACGAGCGGGTGCGGGACGCGCTGCTGCGGCATCTGGAGAAGGATCTCGGTCCGGTCGCGCTGCCGCGCGTTCCCGCATCGCTGCAGCCGTTCACCGTTGCCGAGTACTTCCCGACCGCGGGCGTCAGTTCGTACCACGATCCGCGCCAGCACGCCGTGTCCCTCGCCTACATCGTGCCCGTGAGCGGTGACTGCCGGCCCCGGCAGGACGCCCTCGACCTGGTCTGGTTCAGCCCCGAGGAGGCGGCCTCCCAGGCGGTCGAGAGCGAGATGCCGGGCGGGCAGGGGGTGCTGCTGAAGCAGGCTCTGGCGCACGTGGGACACGTGTACTGAGAACCCGCGGCGCATGCCGCGTCCCGCCCTACGTGCCGGTGCCGTGGGGCGGGACGCGGCCGGAGCCGGTCAGGCCGCCGAGGGCGGCGGCGAGGACTCCGACGGCTTCGGCGAGGTGGGCCGGGGCGGTGGCGGCGTAGCCGAGGACCAGTCCCGGGGGGCCGGGCCGGATGCGGTGCCAGGACAGGGGGTGGACCTTGACGCCCGCGTCCAGGGCGGCCTCGGCCAGGGCCGTGTCCGGGAAGGCGGCGTCGAAGGTCACCGTGAGGTGCAGGCCCGCGGCCGCGCCGTGGACGGTGGCACCGGGCAGGCGGGTGCGGATCGCGTCGAGCATCGCGTCCCGGCGGCGCTGGTGGCGCCGGCGGACGAACCTCAGGTGGCGTTCCAGGTCGCCGGAGTCCATGAGGTGGGCGAGGACCAGCTGGGGCAGGACGGCGTTGCCCAGGTCGGTGTAGCGCTTGGCTGCGATCACGCGTTCGCGCAGGGTCTGCGGGACGAGGAGCCAGCCCACGCGCAGGGCGGGGGCGAGCAGCTTGGAGACGCTGCCCGTGTGACAGATCCGCTCGGGCAGCATCGCGCGCAGGGCGGGGACGGCGGGGCGGTCGTAGCGGTGCTCGGCGTCGTAGTCGTCCTCGATGATCAGGCCTCCCTCCCCCGCCCAGGCCAGCAGGTCCCGGCGGCGTTCCCCGTCGAGGACGACGCCGGTGGGGAACTGGTGGGCCGGGGTGGTCACGACGACGCGGACGCCGCTCGCACGCAGGGCGTCGACGCGAAGCCCGCCGGCGTCGACCGGCACGGGGACCGTGGTGAGCTTCCCGTACGCGAGCTGCTGGCGGGCCCCGAGCGAGCCCGGGTCCTCCACGGCCAGCCGGTCGATGCCGTCCTCCCGGAGCAGCCCGCCGAGCAGGGCGATCGCCTGGGCCACGCCCGCGACGATGACGACCTCCGCGGGGTCGGCCCGGATGCCGCGGTTGCGGGCGAGCCAGCCGGCCACCGCCCGGCGCAGGACGAGGGCGCCCTGCGGGTCGCCGTAGCCGAGGTCGCCGGGGGCGACTCCGTCGAGGACGGCCCGTTCGGCGCGCAGCCAGGCGGTACGGGGGAACGCGGCGAGGTCGGGGACGCCGGGGCTGAGGTCGAAGCGGCAGGGCACGGTGCGCAGGGAGTCGACGACGCCGTCGCTCGGGGGGCCCGCGAAGGGGGTGCGGATGGCGGCCGTCCGGGCACCGCTACGGGTGGCCGGCGGGGACGGCGGCGGGGTGGCGGCCGGGATCGGGTCGGTGGCCGGGGCGACGGGGGCGGCCACCACGATCGTGCCGTGGCGGCCGCGGGTGGCGAGATGTCCGGATTCGGTGAGGCGTTGGTAGGCCTCGGTGACCAGGCCGCGGGAGACGTGCAGGTCGGCCGCCAGGACCCGGGTGGGCGGGAGGCGGCTGCCGAGGGGCAGGGTGCCGTCCGCGATGGCGGTGCGGAGCCGGTCCGTGAGCCAGTCGGTGCGCCGGCCGGGAGGTGCCTGGGCGATGTCGAGCTGGAGGAAGTCGGAGCCGGCCGCCCGTCCGCCGGCGTCCCGCTGGTCGGGATCCATCGCTTTGGACCTCTCTGCCGAGCCTTGTTTGGACCTGCTCATGGGTCCAATACTCCCCCACGCTGAAGGGCATGAAGACGTCGAATGACAGGTACGACGCCGTGCGCACCCTGGGGCCGGGGTTCGCGGGCATGGCTCTGGTGGGGGCGAGCGTGACCGTGTCGCGGGCGCTGGTCGGGGCGCCGCTGCTGACCGCACAGGCGATCCGGTACGCGGCCGCCGCGCTCGTACTGTTCGCCCTGGCCAAGGCGCTGCGGATCCCGGTGCACCGGCCGCGGGGGCGGGCCTGGCTGTGGCTCGGGGGGATCGCGGCGAGTGGGCTGGCGCTGTTCAACGTGGCCGTCGTACGCGGGGTCGCGCACGCCGAGCCGGCCGTGATCGCCGTCGCCGTGGCCTGCGTGCCGCTGGTCCTGGGCGTGGTGGGGCCGCTGTGGGAGCGGCAGCGGCCGGGCGGGCGGGTGCTGCTCGCGGCGCCCGTGGTGGTGGCGGGCGCCGTGATGGTGCAGGGGACGGGCCGGGCGGACGCCGAGGGGGTGGTGTGGGCGGCGGTGGCGCTGGCCTGCGAGGCGGCGTTCACGCTGCTGGCGGTGCCGGTGCTGCGGGAGCACGGGCCGTGGGGGGTGTCGCTGCACTCGGTGTGGATGGGCGCGGTGCTGCTGGCGGTGCTCGGGGTCGTGGTCGAGGGTCCGACGGCCGCGGCCCGGCTGGACGGCCCGGCGTGGGCGGCGATGGCGTACCTGGCGGTGCTGGTGACCGCGGTGGCGTTCGTGCTGTGGTACTTCACGGTGTCCCGGGTGGGATCCGCGCGGGCCGGGCTGCTCAGTGGGGTCGCCCCCGTGGCCGCGGTGCTGGCCGGGACCGCCGCGGACGGCAGCGTGCCGCGGCTGCCGGTGTGGCTGGGCATGGGGCTGGTGCTGGCGGGGCTCGCGGTCGGCCTGCGGCCGGGCAGGACCGCGGCCGCTCCCGTGCGTGCCGCGTCCGGGCGCCGGGTCGCGCCCCGGGTGTAGGCCGCCTGTTGACCTTGACCCTGGGGGCAAGGTCTAGCGTGACCTGCGGAAACAGCGAGCAGGAGGTGGCGTGGTGCTGATCGGGGAGCTGGCCCGGCGGGCGCAGGTGACCGTCAAGGCGGTGCGGTATTACGAGTCACTGGGCCTGGTGTCGCCGGGCCGGCTGGCCAACGGGTACCGCGACTACACCGACCGGGACGTCCGGCTGGTGCGTGAGATCCGGACGCTCGGCGCGCTGGGCATACGGGTGGAGCGGACCCGGCCGTTCCTGGAGTGCCTGGCCACCGGGGGCGAGCGCGGGGACGACTGTCCGGCGTCGCTGACCGGGTACCGCGAGGCCATCGACGACCTGAGCCGGCGGATCGACGTGCTCGCGGCCCGCCGGGCGGCGCTGACCGCACAGCTCCGGGCCCCCGCCTACCGCGGGAGTGCCGCCGTACCGTCTGCGGCGGGCGGGCCGGGGCACGACCTGACCCGGCTGCCGGCCGGGCTGCCGGTGCCCGTCGACGAAGGGGCCGCAGCCCACCTGCCGGGGGCGGCGCTGCCGGCCCTCGCCCTGGGCTCGACGGCAGGCGGCACGGTCCGCCTCGACGCCTTCGGCCCGGGCCGTGCGGTGCTGTACGTCCGGTCAGCCCACCGGCTACCAGCGGGAGGTGGTGGAGCGGCTGCGGCTGCCGTTCGCCATGCTGTCGGACCCGGGGCTGCGGCTGGCCGACGTCCTCGGGCTGCCCACGTTCGACTGGCAGGGCGGCCGGCTGTTCAAGCGGATCACCCTGATCGTCCGGGACGGCGTGGTGGAGCACGTCTTCTACCCCGTCTTCCCGCCGGACGCGCACGCCGGGCAGGTGCTCGACTGGCTGCGCGAGCACTGAGACGGGAGTACGCACGACCGCCCCCGGCCCTTTGGAGGGCCGGGGGCGGCGTGGGGGGGGTCACTCCCAGCCGGTGGTCACGCGGGACAGCGAGCGGTAGGAGCCGGTGCCGTTGCCGCTGGCCAGGTTCAGGGAGTTGTCGGCGGACTTGACGAAGAGGAAGTCCGTGCCGGGAACACCGTCGAAGTTGCCGACGCCGGCGATGCCGGTGGTGCCGGCGAAGCCCGCGTCGACGCGGACGCCCGGTCCGGCGAGGTCGGCATAGCCGCCGTTGTTGACGATGTCGTAGAGCCACAGCGAGCCGTCCTTGCGGAGCTGGAGCATGCCGCGGGCGCCCTTGCCGTCGAAGTTGCCGACACCGGTGATCGCCGCCGTGTTCGACCAGCCGTAGCCGAGGGATATCGAACTCGCGTAGGAGCCCGTGCCGTTGCCGTAGAACAGGATCGCCTGGTCGCCCTTGACCTGGACGAAGCTCTCACGGCCGTTGCCGAAGACGTCGCCCACGCCGGCGATGGCGGTGGTGCCGGCGAAGCCCGCGTCGACGCGGACGCCCGGTCCGGCGAGGTCGGCATAGCCGCCGTTGTTGACGATGTCGTACAGCCACAGCGAGCCGTCCTTGCGGAGCTGGAGCAGACCCCGGCCGCCCTTGCCGCCGAAGTTGCCGACACCGGTGATCGCCGCCGTGTTCGACCAGCCGTAGCCGAGCGAGATCGAACTCGCGTAGGAGCCCGTGCCGTTGCCGTAGAACAGGATCGCCTGGTCGCCCTTGACCTGGACGAAGCTCTCACGGCCGTTGCCGAAGACGTCGCCCACGCCGGCGAGCTTGGACGACGGCGGGGAGGCGGTCAGGCCGGCCGGGGCGATGTAGGCACTGGCGTACTGGCCGCCGGTGTTGTAGCCCCGGCGCCAGTTCCAGGTGGTCTCCTGCACGCTGTTGCTCTCGTTGCCGCCGACCGTGGTGACCATGTCGCCCTCGACCTTCACGACGATGTTCACGTGGTCGGCCCAGTTGCCGGCCGCGCTGTAGTTGTAGACGACCGCGTCTCCGACGTCCGGCACGTGGTCGAGGGTGCCGCGCTGCTGGCCGTAGTTGTAGAAGTCGCGGGCGCTGATGCTCAGGCCGCCCAGGTCGGTCACGCCGGCCTGCCGCCAGACCCAGGTGGCGAACACGGCGCACCAGCCGCCGCCCGGGCAGCTGCCGTAGTACGAGCAGCCGTGGCTCGCCTCCGCCTCCTGGAGGGCGATCCGGGCGATGTCCGAGCCTGTGGCCGCCTGGGCGGGCGCGGCCGCGAGGACCGACAGGCCGGCGGCCAGGGACATGCCGAGGACGGTGGCGGCGGCGCGGCGGAACAGGGTGGACTTCATGGTGGGCTCCTCTCGGGTGGGCCGCGGTGTCCGGCCCGTTGGAGAGAGATTCGCGGGACGTGCTGCAAGTCCCCTGCAAGGGCCGTGCAAGGCGGCTGTGAGTGCGCTGCAAGGCTCCTCACCCGGACAGTTCGCGGTGCTCGCGGGACCCGTACGCGGCGAAGACCTGCCGGGCGGCGGCCCGCAGGGCGGTGGCGCCCGGGGCGTCGCCGGCGGCTTCCCGTACGGCCGCGAGGTCGCGCCGGGCCCGGGCGCAGAACAGCGGCAGCCCCAGGGCCTCCCAGATGTCCACGGCGGCGCCGAGCCGGCAGTCCGCATCGTCCAAGCGGCCTTCGGTCAAGGAGAGTTCGCCGAGGGTGCGCAGGACGAGGCCCTCGCCGAACGGGTCGGTGTGGTCGCGGCACACCTGGAGGGCGTCGGCCAGCTGCGCCCGCAGCCCGTCGGTCTCGCCGAGCCGGATCCGCGCCTTGGCGGCCGCCTGGTCGGCGTACGCGGCCATGAGGACGTCGCCGAGGGAACGGCACAGGGCGGCCGCCCGGGTGCAGAGGTCCGCCGCGGTGGTGTGGTCGCCGACGGCCCGCCGGGCCAGGCCCGCCGTGCGCAGGGCCAGGGCCTCGCCGCGGACGCTGCCGATCCGGCGGTAGGCCTCGAGGGATTCGCCGAGCAGGCCGGGCACGGCGTCGTGGTCGCCCCGTTCGAGGTGGACGGATGCGGCGAGGCGGGCCGTGTACCCGATGCCGGCGTGGTCGACGAGGCCCCGGAAGCCGGTGAGGGCGCGGGTGAGCTGGTCGAGGGCGGGCTCGAACCGGCCGCGCTCCCGGTTGACCGCACCGAGGCCCGCCAGGGCCTCGGCGACGCCCCGGGAGTCGCCCGCCGACTCGAACAGCGGGAGGGCCTGCTCGAAGTGGCCTTCGGCGTCGGCGTACCGGTCCTCTTCGTACCGGAGCCTTCCGAGACCGGCGAGCAGGGTGGCCTGGCCGGCGAGGTTGCCGGCCCGGCGGGCGGCGGCGAGGGCGGTGGTGTGCGCGCGGTGCCACTGCCGGAAGCGGTTGCCGATGGCGAAGGCGGAGCCGGCCAGTGCGGTGGCCAGGGCGCAGGCGGCCTCGTCGAGGTCGAGCCCGGCGGCCCGGTCCACGGTGGCGCACAGGGCGGGCTCCTCCACGGCGAACCAGGCGACGGGATCGGCGGCCGCGGCGTCTGCCGCCGCCACCGCTGCTCCGGGCTCCGGCGGCAGGGCGTGCGCGCCTGCGGCCGGAGCCGGTACGGTCACGGCGGCCCGGGCGGCCTCGGTCCGTGTGAGGAGCCAGAGCCAGGTGTTCACCACCCGTTCCAGTGCGGCGGCCCGCTCTGCGGGCGGCCCGGCTGCGTCGGCCTGTTCGGCCGCGTACACGCGGAGCAGGTCGTGCATGCGGTAGCGGGGGCGGCCGGCCGCGTCGCAGCCGAGGACCTCGAGGAGCTGGGCGTCCACCAGCCCCTCACCGGCCTCCTCGGCCTCCTCCTCCGGCACGCCGAGCAGGGCTTGGAGCACCCAGCAGGGGAAGTCCGGCAAGCCGAGCAGACCCAGCCGGGCGAAGGCCGTGCGCGCCGGGTCGTCCAGGGCGCGGAAGCTGAGGGCGAAGGTCGCCCGGACCTCCAGGTCGCCGACGCGCAACTCGTCCAGCCTGCGCCGCTCGTCGGCCAGCCGCGTCTGCAGGGTGGCCGGCGTCCAGTGCCGGCGAATGGCGAGCCGGGCGCCCGCCACGCGGACGGCCAGCGGCAGGTGACCGCACATCCTGACCACCGCGGCGGCGGCGTCCGGCTCGGCGGCGACCCGTTCCGGGCCGACGATCCGGGCCAGGAGGTCCACTGCGGCGGGCCCTGACAGCACGTCCAGTTCGATGCGGGCCACGGCGTCGAGCCCGGCCAGCCGGTTGCGGCTGGTGAGGAGGACTGCGCAGGTGGGGGTGCCGGGCAGCAGCGGCCGCACCTGGGCCTCGTCGCCGGCGTCGTCCAGGACGAGGAGCATGCGGCGGCCGCTGACCAGGCTGCGGAACTGGCTGACGCGGTCCTCCAGCCGGTCGGGGACCGCGCCGTCGGGTACGCCGAGGGCCCGGAGGAAGCCGCCGATCACCTCGCCGGGTCCGGCCTGGGGCCCGCCGGCGCCGCGCAGGTGGGCGTAGAGCTGCCCGTCGGGGTAGGCCTCGGCCGCCCGGTGTGCGGCCTGTACGGCCAGGGTGGACTTGCCGACGCCGCCGGTGCCCGAGACGAGCCAGACGGGACGGCCGGCGGTGGTGAGCCCTTCGACGAGCGTGCCGAGGGCGTCGTCGCGGCCGACGAAGTCGGATACGGACGGCGGGAGCTGGGCGGGGGTGGGGACGGGTACGGCAGCAGCCGGCGGCTCCGGTACGGGCTCGGCCTCCGGGGCGGGCCGTTCCGGTGGGGTGCCAGGCTCGTCGGCGCGGATGATCGACTCGTACAGACGGCGGAGTTCGGGCGAGGGGTCGACGCCGAGTTCGTCGGCCAGGAGGCGGCGGCCCTCGTGGTAGGTGGCCAGTGCGTCCGCCTGCCGGCCGACCCGGTAGAGCGCCGTGATCAGGTGGCCGCGCAGTCGCTCGCGCAGCGGGGCGTCGGCGAGCAACGTGGGCAGTTCGCTGAGGAGTTCGGCCGTCCGGTCGAGGGCCAGATCGGCGGCCGCCCGGTCTTCCAGCGCGGCCAGGCGCAGCTCGTCCAGCCGGTGGGCGTCCATCCTGAGTGCCTCGCCGATCCCCCCGAGGGGGGCGCCGCGCCACAGGTTCAGAGCGGTGCGCAGGAGGCCTGCGGCGCGTTCGGGGTCGTCCTCGGCCAGTGCTTTGCGGCCCTGGCCGGTCAGCCACTCGAACCGGGCGAGGTCCAGGGAGTCCGGCGGCAGGTGGAGGACGTACCCGGGCGGGCGGGTCTCCAGCATCTGCCCGCCCAGGGCGCGGCGCAGGGACGACACGTACGACTGGATGAGGGCGCGGGCGGTCGGCGGCGGGTCCTCGCTCCACACCTGGTCGACCAGGCGGTCCATCGAGAGCACCCGGCCGTGGGCGAGGAGCAGGACGGCGAGCAGGGCGCGCGGTTTGGGGCCGCCCAGTGTCACGCGCTCTCCGTCGCTCCACACCTCGACCGGGCCGAGCAGCCGGAACTCCATTCCCATCTCCGTGTACGTCCCCTCCGCGAAAGCCGTCCGGATCCGTGCGGGTGGTGCCGTCGGCGCCGCATGTAGTCCGGTATGTCCGGACCGACTCTCGCGCGGGCGGGTGGTTCGGCTCCACGATTCCGTCCTGGCTTAATCCGCAACCGGGGAGGTCAGCGCGGTGTTTGGGGGGATGGCGGGGATGGTGGACTGCGGGTGCGGGCGGGGGCTTGGCAGACTCGAGGGCGGTGCGCGCCGCGCGCACACGTGATCCGAGAAAGCAGCCGCTGATGTCGCACCCGATACCGGGCCCTCCGCCGCACGCCCACGACCCCTGGGCGGCGCCGCCGTCGGATGCGGGCGGGCCCGTTCCGGCCGGGGCGCACGGTCCGCCGGGGCAGGCCTGGCCCGGGCCGCCGGGTCCGGGTCCGGGCCCCGGGTACGGGTGGGTGCCGCCGGCGCCGCCGCCCGGGCCGGTGGCCGCGCCGGCGGGGACCGCGTACCACGGGCAGGGGCGCAACGGGCGGCAGGGCGGGTGGGGGCGGGTCGGTGAGTTCTTCCTGGTCCTGGTGCTCCTGATCGCCGGGCTGATCGTCGCGTTCGGCGGCGCGGCCGTCGTCGGAGTGGTGTTCGGGCTGGAGTCCGCGCCGGCCGGCAGTGACGCCTTCTTCGCCGACCCGCTGCTCGACAACGCGGTGATGCTGGTGGCCCTGGCGCTGTGGACGCCGGCCGTGCTGATCGCGGTCCGGGTCTGCGGGCGGCGGCCTCCGGGCACGCTCGTGTCCGTGGTCGGGCGGATGCGGTGGGGGTGGCTGGGGTGGTGCCTGGGCGTGGCCGCGGTGTGCCTCGTGCTCCAGAACGTCGTGCTGATCGTCTGGGGCCTGTTCCAGGACGGGTCGGAGGCCGTGGCCGGGGAATTCCCCGGGTGGTCCTCCCTGGTGCTGAGCCTGCTGGTGCTGTGGGCGCTGGTGCCGTTCCAGGCGGCGGCCGAGGAGTTCGTGTTCCGGGGGTGGATGGCGCAGTTCTTCGGCGGGTTCCTGCGGTCCCCCTGGCCGGGGGTGGCGGTGGCCTCGCTGCTGTTCGCACTGGCGCACGGCTTCGGGCAGCTGTCCGGGTTCCTGCTGCTGTGCTACTCGGCGGCCTGGTGGGGCTGGCTGACCGTCAGGACCGGCGGCCTGGAAGCCGTCATCGCCGCACACACCGTCAACAACCTGATCGCCTTCTCGCTCTCCGCGGCCTTCGGCGGGCTGAACGACCAGAGCACCGCCGCCGACGCCCCGTGGGAGGCGCTCGCCGTCGAGTTCGTGTTCACCCCGCTGTTCTGCCTGGCCACCGCCCGCCTGGCGGGCCGGCGCCGGATCGACTCCCGTACCCCGGAGCCCGCCCTCTGACCGCCGCCGGCCGCCGGCCGCGGCCCGTGGGTCGTCACGGGCACGCGGCCGGCGGGTGTCGGGCGCGGTCAGGCGGTCAGGCGGTCAGGCGGTCAGGCGGTCAGGCGGTCAGGCGGTCAGGCGGTCAGCACGGGATGTTGAGCGTCATGCTGGACCCCTGGTAGTTGGTCTCGTACGCGTTCTGCCAGGTGCCGTTGACCATCCCGGAGTACTTGTACATCGTCACGCCCTCGTCGGAGACCCACTCGCCCTCGTAGCTGAAGGTGACCTCGTACGAGCGGACCTCGCTGTCCCAGACGTCGTCGCAGTGCCCCACCGCGCCGGCGCTTCCGGCGCCCCCCAGCACGAGGCTCAGCCCGAATGCGGCGGCCGCGGCAAGCCCGAGCACCTTGTTCCTGGACTTCATGTCCCCCCCTTTTGATCGGCGCCCGGCGCCGGGTGCGCCGGGGCGCCCGTGGAACGTACCCCGGAGCCCTCGCCTCCGTGACCCACCGTTCACGCCACAGAAGCCAAGGAACCGGCCCTTCCGTGAGATGTCGGGCACGGCAGGGCGTTCTGCGCGGCGCTCGGGTGGCCGTCACGCGGGGGCCGCCCGCGGCGCCCGGATCTAAATGATCTACGATTTGCGGCAGTTGACGATCACCGGGCCGGTCGCCGGGTGCTTCTGTGCGGTGTCGGACGGCCGGGCCGCGGAAGGAGCGCCATGTCCGCCGTTCGCCCGCCCCGCCGCGTTCTGATGGCCGGTGGCCTCGCCGCCTTCACCGCGTCCGTTGCAGGGCCCTCCGCCCTCGCCGCAGCCGCGGCCCCTGCGGCCGGTCCCGTCGTGCGGCTCGCCGGGCCGACGGGGCCCGCGCCGGTGGGCGCGGTGGAGCTGCACCTGGTCGACCCCACCCGGACCGAACCCGCAGCGGGTCCCGGCCGGCCCCGCGAGCTGATGGTGACCGTGACCTACCCGGCGGGCGACACGCAGGGAAGGCCGGTGCTCCCGTGGCTGCCGCCGGGCGCCGAACGCGCCCTCAAGGCGAAGTTCGGGGGCGCGCTGGACGCCGTCGTCCTGCCGGCGACGCACAGCGCGGACGGCGCCCCGGCGCGCTGCGGCCGGCACCCCGTGGTCCTGTACTCGCCCGGCTACGCGGCGGACCGCGGCTTCAACACCCTCGTCGTCGAGGACCTGGCCTCCCACGGGTACGTCGTGGTCACCGTCGACCACCCGTACGACTCGGGCGAGGTGGAGTTCCCCGACGGGCGCGTCGTGCTCTCGCGGCCCGGGGACCCCGCGGAGGCGGTCGCGGTGCGCGCCGCTGATCTGCGGTTCGTCCTGGACCGGCTGGCGGAGCTCGCCCGGGGCGGCAATCCGGACGCCGGGCGGCGGCCACTGCCGCGCGGCCTGTCCCGGGCGCTGGACCTGTCCCGGACCGGGGTGTTCGGCCATTCCCGGGGCGGCGCCGCGGCAGCCGCGCTGCTGGGCGGGGACGCCCGGGTGCGGGCCGGCATCAACCTCGACGGCTCCGTTCACGGGCCGGTTGTGGAGCGGGGGCTCGACCGGCCGTTCCTGCTGGTGGACACCGCCGTGCACGACGGACTGCGCCGGGATGCGACCTGGTCCGCGCTGTGGCCGAACCTGCGCGGCTGGCGCCGGTGCCTTCGGCTGGGCGCCGGTGCGGACCACAACGCGTTCACCGACCTGGTGTCCGTCGGGCCCCAGTTGGGCGTGCCGCTGCCCCTCCAGCTGGGGACCGTCCCGGCCGACCGCGCGGTGGCGGCGGTGCGCGCGACCGTGCGGGCGTTCTTCGACGCGCAGCTGCGGGGGCGTCCCGACACCGGGCGGCTGCTCATGGGGGCGTCGACGCGGCATCCGGAGATCGAGTTCGTCGCCGGGCGCTGACCGCCCCCGGCGGCGCGGGGCCTGCGGCTGCCGCCGGCCCCGCCCGGCGCGCCGCCCTCGGGAAGGGCGGGCTCCGGTCGACCTGAGGTTCTTGCGTGCGTGTATTGCTGGTGGAAGACGACGAGCCGGTTGCCGAATCGCTGCGGCGCGGACTGCTGCGGTACGGGTTCGGGGTGGAGTGGGTGACCACGGGTGCGGTGGCGCTGGCGGTGGGGGCGACGTACGACCTCGTGCTGCTGGACCTGGGGCTGCCCGATGCCGACGGGCTCGACGTCTGCCGTCCAGGGATCTGCCAGGAAGGGCCGGAGCCGGGCGCCGCTGCTGCGGCGCGGCCGGCTCCGGCCCCCGGTGCGGCCCCGGGGCGGGGTCCGGCTCCGCGCAGGGTCAGCGGCGGGTGGCGAAGACCTGGGTCCAGTAGTTGCCCGGCTGGGCACGGGCGACGCCGATCTCCTTGAAGGCGCAGTTCAGGATGTTGCGCTTGTGGCCCGGGCTGTTCATCCAGCCCTTCATGACCTTGGTGGACGTGGTGTAGCCGTAGGCGACGTTCTCGCCGTAGGTGCGCCACTGGTAGCCGGCCCGTGTGATCCGCTGGCCGGGGTCGGAGCCGTCGGATCCGGTGTGCGACATGGTGCGGTGGGCCGCCATGTCCTTGCTGTGCTTGAGGGCGGCCGTGGTCAGCTTCTTGTTGGCCTTGACGGCCTTGCAGCCGACCTTGGCGCGCTCCTTGTTGACGAGGGCGACGACGCGCTCGGCCGCGGTGGTGGCGGAGGCCGCCGAGGCGGCCGCCTCCTGCGTGCCGGCGGCCGGTGCGGCCGCCTGCGCGGCGACCGGGGTGGCTCCGGCCTCTTCGGTGCCCAGGCCCGCGAGGGCCACGGGTATGCCCACGACGCCGAGGGTGACGGCGCCGATGGCCATCGCCTTGTAGTGCCTCTTCTTGCGGTGCTTCTGCATGCGTGACCTCGTTCGGTGTTCGCGAAGCATCGGGGCGCCGGCCGTGGGAGCCCCGACGGGGCCGCCATTCTTAGAAGCCCTGCAACGGGCTGACAAGTCGCGGCACTTGCGGGGGTGCCGGCCGGGTGCGCCTCGACTTGAAATGGACGCGTCGACATGCAGGGGTCCTCCGAAGTGACCTCCGTGAGATATGTGACGGACCGTCAAACATGCAGCGGAGCAGGCAAGTCGACGCCTTCATCTCAATACACGAGACGGCCATTTCGGCGGTGCGGGGAATATCCGCCCCGGCTGCCCATGTCCGGACATAACCCGGCGGAGAGGGCGGTCGTAATCCTTCCGTGACCCGCCCGGTGCGGGTGATCCATGTCACCGTGCGGACCGCCGGGGGCCTGCCCGCGCGGGCGCGCACGTCCCCGCGCGTACCCTCGTCCCGTGCCGCCCTCCCGTCTGCAACACGTCGCCGTCCTCGTCCTCGAAGGCGCGAAGCCCCTCGACGTCGGCATCCCCGCACAGGTGTTCACCACCCGGGCGAGCATGCCGTACGAGGTGCGGGTGTGCGGGGCGGCGCCCGGGCTGGTGACCGGCGGCGACGGACTGTCGTACGCCGTCGCGCACGGCCTCGACGCACTGGAGTGGGCCGACATCGTCTTCGTCCCCGGCTACCGGCATCCGGACCGCGAGGACCCGCCGCCGGCCGTCGTCGACGCGCTGATCGCCGCGCATGCCCGCGGGGCGCGGCTCGCCGCCATCTCCACGGGCGCCTTCGCCCTCGCGGCGACCGGGCTGCTCGACGGCAGGCGCGCCACGACGCACTGGCACTACACGCGCGCGCTCGCGGCGAAGTGGCCGCTCGTCCGGGTCGACGAGAACGTCCTGTTCGTCGACGAGGGCAGCGTGCTGACGTCGGCGGGCGCGGCCTCCGGCATCGACCTGTGCCTGCACATCCTGCGCAGCGACCACGGGGTCGCCGTCTCCAACCACGCCGCCCGGCGCCTGGTCGCCGCGCCCTACCGCAGCGGCGGCCAGGCGCAGTACGTGCCGCGCAGCGTGCCCGAGCCGTTGGGCGAGCGGTTCGCCGCGACGCGCGAGTGGGCGCTGCGCCGGCTGGGCGAGCACCTGACGCTGGAGGTACTGGCACGGCACGCGGGCGTGTCGGCCCGTACGTTCTCGCGGCAGTTCGCCAAGGACACCGGCTACACACCGATGCAGTGGGTGATGCGCTCCCGCATCGACATGGCGCGTGAGCTGCTGGAACGCTCGGAGCGCAGTGTCGAGCAGATCGCCGCGGACGCCGGGCTGGGCACCGGCGCGAACCTGCGGCTGCACTTCCAGCGGATCCTCGGCACCACACCGAGCGAGTACCGCAGGACCTTCACCCAGGGCGAGTAGGCCGCCCTTCCCCGCGACGGCGGCGCCCTCGCCGGCCGGTGGCGCGATCCTTGCGAACCATGGCGATCTCGCCGCTGTCACCGGCAGGCGCGGGAAGCGAGTCTGGGGCTGACCCGAAAGGACACCTCAATGACTCGCATCGCCATCAACGGATTCGGCCGCATCGGACGCAACGTGCTGCGCGCCCTGCTGGAACGCGGAAGCGACCTTGAGGTCGTCGCCATCAACGACCTCACGGAGCCGGTGGCCCTCGCGCGGCTGCTCGCGTTCGACTCGACCTCGGGCCGCCTGGGTCGCCCGGTGAGCGTCGAGGGCGACACGCTGGTCGTGGACGGCCGCCGGATCAAGGTGCTGGCCGAGCGCGAGCCGGCCCAGCTGCCCTGGGCCGAGCTGGGTGTCGACATCGTGCTGGAGGCCACCGGCCGCTTCACCTCGGCCAAGGCCGCCCGGGCCCACATCGACGCGGGCGCGAAGCGGGTCCTGGTCAGCGCGCCGGCCGACGGCGCCGACGTGACCCTGGCGTACGGCGTCAACACCGACGCGTACGACCCGGACGTGCACACGATCGTCTCGAACGCCTCCTGCACGACCAACGCGCTGGCACCGCTCGCCGCGGTCCTCGACGACCTCGCGGGCATCGAGCACGGCTTCATGACGACCGTGCACGCCTACACGCAGGAGCAGAACCTCCAGGACGGTCCGCACCGCGACCCGCGGCGCGCCCGCGCCGCCGGCGTGAACATCGTGCCGACCACGACGGGCGCCGCGAAGGCCATCGGCCTGGTTCTCCCGAACCTCGACGGCAAGCTGTCGGGAGACTCGATCCGGGTGCCGGTGCCGGTGGGCTCGATCGTCGAGCTCAACACCACCGTGGCCCGTGACGTGACCCTCGAGGACGTGCTGGCGGCGTACAAGGCGGCGGCCGAGGGCCCGCTCGCCGGTGTGCTGGAGTACTCGGACGACCCGCTGGTGTCGTCGGACATCACCGGCAACCCGGCCTCGTCGATCTTCGACTCGGCCCTCACCCGGGTCGAGGGCCGCCACATCAAGGTCGTGGCCTGGTACGACAACGAGTGGGGCTTCTCGAACCGCGTGATCGACACGCTCCTGCTGCTCGCCGGCTGACGGACCGCGGGCCTGCGCGCCCGGCCCGGGACGGCCCCTGCGGCCGCCCCGGGCCGGGCCGTTTCCGGTACGCCCCGCCCGCCCGGCCCGATCGTCACAGTTCGTCGACAGGGCCAACCGGAGCCTGCGGGAACTCCTCTCCCCCAGAGCGGGCCGACGGTCCGCGCGTACCGCCGCGCACCTGACGAGGAGACACCGGCTGTGCCGCACCAGCCCGCTTCCGCGATCCGACGCCCCCGAGCCGCCCGCCGGGCCGCGGCGCTCGCCGCCACCGCCCTCGTCCTCATGAGCGGCGGCGCGAGCGGCGGCCCGTGGCCGGCCGACTTCGACCGCACCACCGGCAAGGGCGTGCTGGTCCCGGTCAACAGCGCGCTGGACTCCCTCACCCCGACCCGTATGTACGGTGAGGTCTTCCGGGCCACCGCCCGGAAGGTGTACGAGCGCGCCCAGCGCGCCTGACCGGCCGCGCCGCCCGGTCCGATCCCCGGTAGGCTCGGGCGATGGCCAAGTACTTCGACGTGCACCCCGACAACCCCCAGCCGCGCACCATCGGCTCGATCGTGGACAGCATCCGGTCCGGCGGGCTCGTCGCGTATCCGACGGACTCCTGCTACGCGCTCGGCTGCCAGCTGGGCAACCGCGAGGGGCTCGGCCGGATCCGCACGATCCGCAACCTCGACGACCGGCACCACTTCACCCTCGTCTGCCAGAACTTCGCGCAGCTGGGGCAGTTCGTCCAGATCGACAACGACGTGTTCCGGGCCATCAAGGCGGCCACGCCGGGCAGTTACACGTTCATCCTGCCGGCGACCAGGGAGGTGCCGAGGCAGCTCCAGCACCCGAAGAAGAAGACGGTCGGGGTCCGGATCCCGGACCACGTCGTCACCCAGGCCGTGCTCGCCGAGCTGGGCGAGCCGCTCCTGTCCAGCACGCTGCTGCTGCCCGACGAGGCCGAGCCGCTGACGCAGGGCTGGGAGATCAAGGAGCGGCTCGACCACGTCGTGGACGTCGTGGTGGACTCCGGTGACTGCGGCACCGAGCCCACCACCGTCATCGACTTCTCGGGCGGCACGGCCGAGGTGGTGCGCCGGGGGGCCGGGGACACCCTCCGGTTCGAGTAGCCCGCGGGGCGGTTACGGCGCCGTTCCGGCCGCCGGTCAGACGGTGCTTGCGGTGCCGTCGACCGCGGCGCTGAAGCCGAACGCCTTCACGGCCTGGTAGTAGGTCCAGGCCGTGGAGTCGCACGAGGTCTTCTTCACGCCGGAGTAGGCGCCGCAGACCCGCTTGAGGTCGGCGTGGAACGCGTCGTCGAGGCGGGCCTTGTTGGAGCCGAAGGTGCCGGCCGCCTTGTAGTTGCGGTAGCCGAAGTCGTGGCGGGCGCAGGCGGTCTGGAACGGGAAGCCGAACGGGTTGTCCGGGGAGCTGGAGCAGTAGTCGGTCGACCAGTCGAACCCGTACGCCGACCAGGCGCCCTTGTTGCCGTTGGCCGACACCCAGGCGTTGTAGCTGGACACGCCGGTCTGGGTCCAGCTGCTGAGGACCTGCGGCTTGTCGGCCGGCGCGGCGGCGGCCGGGGTGGCGAAGGCGAGCAGCGCGGCGGCGGTGGCGGCCAGTGCGGTGGCGAGGCGACGGCGCATGGGGCAACTCCCGGGAGAGGGGCACCGGAACGGTTCCGGCGCCGGGGTGCCTCACAGCGTGGGAGTGGCGGATATCGCGGTGCTGGAGCGCCGCTGTACCGGGGGTTACACCTCTGCGTCGGGACGCGGGTCAGGCCGCGGACTGCAGGAGTGCCGGGCCGCCGCCGGCGAGGGCGCCGGGCCTCGCGAGGGACGACCGGGCGACCGGGAAGTCGAAGTAGGTGTCCGGGTACGGCTCGCTGCGGTGGGTGAAGTGCCACCACTCCTCGGGGAGGTTCACGAAACCGGCCCGCTCCATGGCGGACTTGAGGAGCAGCCGGTGCGCGCGCCGGGGACCGGTGGTGCGCGGATCGAGGGTGTGGGACCGGGTGTCGAAGCAGTCGAAGCCGGTGCCCATGTCGACCGGTGTCCCGCAGGGGTGCACGAGGGTCACGTCGACCGTGCCGCCCCGGCTGTGGCCGGACCTCGCGTGGATGTAACCGTCGTGGAAGAGGCGGGACTTGTCGAGGTTCGGGTAGTACTCCGCCTTCGTGTCCTGGTCGTCGGGGTCGGCGGCCCAGCGCTCGATGTGGGCGACGGCCCGGGCCGGCCGGTACGCGTCGTACACGAGCAGGCCGTAGCCGAGGGCGGCCGCCTCCTGCTGTACGGCGGCCAGGGCGTGGGCGGCCTCACGCGTCAGGAGGCACAGGCCCGCCTCGTAGCCGGCCAGGGGTCTTCCGACGAAGTTGTCCCGGCCGGCGTAGCGGATGTCGAGGGCGATTCCGGTGTCCAGCGATGCCAGGTCGATGAACTCCGGTGGCGCCACGGCCGGGTCCTGAGGCCCTGGCGCTGCGGGGGACGAGACGGTGGGGATCAGAAGTCCGACTGCCGACATGTGCTCGCTCCTTGGCGTGAAGTGTGCGTGCCCGGCGCGCCCCGGCCGCCGCGCCCGGGCCACAGCAGATCAACGATCGGTGGAGAATCGCTCGAACCGTGCCGGAGCGGCGGCGGACCGGTGGCGGAGCGGTGCCGGTGCCGTGATGAAGTCGTGGGACATTCGGCCAACTTGCCTACGCTGCACGGAACTTGCCCGTCCGGGCGAACGGGCGTCCTAGCGTGCGGGGCATGACCTCTCTCACGTATGGACGGGGGACGCTGGCCGCGGTTGCGGCCGTCCTGCTGCTGGTCCCGCCGGCGGCCGCGGTGCAGGGCCCCGGTCGTTCCCCGGCTCGCGCGGGTGCCGCCCCGGCCGGTGGCCGGATCGCGGCCACGCCGGACCGGCCCTCGTACGACGTGGCACTGCGGGCCGACGGCGACGGATCGCGGTGGACCGGCCGGCAGACGGTGTCGTTCCGCAACTCCGCGCGGACTCCGCTGCGTTCGGTGGACCTGCGGTTGTGGGGCAACGGCACCGAGGGGTGCCGAGGCCGGGGCAAGCCGTCGCCGGTGCGGGTGAGCCGGGTCGCCGGCGGCACGGCGCGGCCGCTGACCGTACGGTGCTCCGCGCTCACGGTCGATCTGGCGGCACCGCTGGCGTACGGGAAACGGGCGAGCGTGTCGTTCGACGTGGCGATCCGGGTGCCGGACCGGGTGCACCGCTTCGGCAAGGACGGCGCGTACCGGTACCTCGGCAATGCGCTGCCGCTGCTGTCCGTCCGCGACGCGAAGGGGCGCCACCTCGATCCGGACGTCGGTTTCGGGGAGAGCTTCTTCAGCCTGGCCGGGGACTTCCGGGTCGTGCTCGACCACCCGAAGGCACTGGTCGTACCCGCCACCGGGACCACCACCCGGCGGGCGGGCGCGCCCGGCCGCACGGTGACCACGAGCGTGGCGCGGGGGGTGCGGGACTTCGCGTGGGCGGCCGGGCCGTTCCGGTCGAAGCGGGTGACCACGCCCGGCGGGGTCCGGCTCAACGCGTACTGGACCAGGACGACTTCGGACGAGGGCGTCACCGGGGCGCTGAAGGACGGCGTCGGTTCGGTCGATGCGCTCGGGAAGCGGTTCGGGCGGTATCCGTACGGCGAGCTCGACCTCGTGATGAGCGACAACCTGGACACCTTCGGCAGCATGGAGTTCCCGGGGCTGGTCCTGCTGTGGACCGAGCCGGACGGGTCCGGCGCCCTGCACGAGATCGCGCACCAGTGGTTCTACGGGATCGTCGGGAACGACCAGTTCGCGGAGCCGTGGCTGGACGAGGCGTTCGCCCAGTACGCGTACGAGTCGTATGCCGGCTTCGACACGGCCACGTGCTGGGCCGACCTGGGGGCGTGGCCCAGCGCGACCTCGGCCGTCACCCGGTCCATGGCGTACTACGCGGACGGGCACCGCTCGGAGTTCTCGCGGGTCGTCTACCGCCGCGGCGCCTGTTCGCTCCACGACCTGGAACGCGTGCTGGGCAAACCGGCGATGGCGCGGATGCTGCGCGGCTACGTGCGCGACCACTGGCTGGGCGTCGCCACCACGGCCCGCTTCAAGCGCGCGGCCCAGGCGGCCACGGCGACGGACCTCGGGCCGTTCTGGAAGGAGCACCGGATCCGCTGACGGCGCGTCGCCCGGGCGGCCGGGCGGCCGGGCGGCCGGGCGGCCGGGCGGCCGGGCGCGGCCCGGATGGCGGCGCCCCCGGCCGCGGCGCATCATGGGATGGGGTGTGGCCGGCGGGCCCCGCTGCGGGCCCGGCCCGGTCCGGCCCTTCCGGCCTCGGGGAGAGAAGAGATTCCCAATGAGGGCACGCACCGGGCACACCCGGGCCGTACTGCTGGCCGCCGCGGCGGGGCTGTTGCCCGCTCTGGTTCTGCCGGGGGTGCCGGCAGCTGCGTATGCCGCCGCGCCGTGGCAGGAGTGCGGCTCGCTGGGGTCGGACGCCTACGACCGGCCGCCGCCCGCCGATCCGGGCCGGTTCGGCTTCGGCGTGCTGCCCGCGACGGGCGGTGTGTACTGCCTGATCAACGCGGAACGGCGGCGGCTGGGCCTCCAGGAGCTGGAGGATTCCGGGCAGTTGCGGGAGGCGGCGAACAAGCACGTGACGGCCGCCTTGGCGCAGAAGTGGTGGGGCGACAAGAAGGATCCGCACCGCAACCCGCAAGTCGCGGGCACCCGTGAGGAGCAGATCTCGAACCGGATCCGCGGTGAGGGCTACTGCGCCGGCGGGCGATCGTGGCGGAACGCCGAGATCACCTACAACGGGTGGGGCGGCCAGGGCACCCCCCGTGCGGCCGTCAACTGGTGGCTGTACGAGAGCAAGGAAGGCCACGCCGAGATCATCCGCGACCCCGCCTTCACCCAGATCGGCATCGCCCCGCGCGGTGGCGCGGCCGACCCCCGCGGCGCCGGCTTCGGCGACGCGGGCACGTACGTGGTGACCTTCGGGCGCTGCGAGGCGTAGCGCGGCGCCGCGGCGGGCCGTTCCGGCCGGGCGCTCTCAGGCCGCTCCTTCTCGGCAGAGCGCGCTCAGGCCGTGCGCGCGGGGACCGGGAGCAGGCGGTAGCCGGTGCCGGCCCGGTGGACGCGGCCGGCGGTGGGAGGGGGGAAGTGGGTGCCGAGGAGGAGGGTGTCGGTACCGGCGAGGTCGTCGAGCAGGCGGGTGCGGGTGGCCGCGGCCCGGGCCGGGTCGGTGTCGACGCAGGATCCGATGGCGGGCCGGGCGAGCTGGACGGGGTGGTGGATGCAGTCGCCGGTGATCAGCGCGGTGTGGCCGCCGGCGGTGAGGCGGACGGCGATGTGCCCGGGCGTGTGGCCCGGCGTGGGGACGAGGCGTACGCCGGGCGCGATGCCGGTGCCGCCGTCGGGTACGTCGACCAGGTCGAGCAGGCCGGCGTCCTCGACGGGGAGGACGGAGTCCCGGAACATCTGCGTGCGGGCTTCGTCCATGGCCTGGCCGGCCCAGTAGGCCCGTTCCGCACGGGAGGTGACGTAGCGGGCGCGCGGGAACGTCGGCACCCACGTGCCGTTGTCGTCGCGGGTGTTCCAGCCGACGTGGTCCGTGTGCAGGTGGGTGAGGACGACCAGGTCGATGCGGTCGGGGGCGAAGCCGGCCGCGGTGAGGCGGTCGAGGTAGTCCGTCCGCAGGCCGTTCCAGGCCGGGTTGGCGCGGGACTTGCCGTTGCCGATGCCGGTGTCGACGAGGATCCGCCGGCCGCCGCCCGCGACCTCGTCGCGGCGCCCGGCTGGTGAACTGCGTCACATCGCGTCACGGCCGTGCGCCGGCCGGTGTCTTGAGGTCGGACCCCTTGAGTCGGGCTGTCCGACCGGGCAACCGAGGGAGATGGAGCGAGAGATGACCGACCACGCCGCCGATCCGGCGACCGACGCGTTCGTCGGCCACCGCAACCTGCTGTTCACCGTCGCCTACGAGATGCTCGGTTCGGCCGCCGACACCGAGGACGTGCTGCAGGAGACGTGGCTGCGCTGGAGCGCCGCGGACATGTCCCAAGTGGCCGATCCGCGTGCGTACTTGGTGCGGATCACGACCCGGCTGGCGCTCAACCGGATGCGCACCGTCAAGCGCCGCCGGGAAGCGTACGTGGGGCAGTGGCTGCCGGAACCGCTGCTCACCGCACCCGATGTCGCCGAGGACGTGGAACTCGCGGAGAGCATGTCGATGGCGATGATGCTGGTCCTGGAGAGCCTGTCGCCCACCGAGCGGGCGGTGTTCGTGCTCCGCGAGGTGTTCGACGTCGGCTACGACGAGATAGCCGAGGCCGTCGGCAAGACCCTGCCGGCCGTCCGGCAGATCGCGCACCGGGCCCGCCGGCACGTCGACGCCCGGCGGCCCCGGCGGTCGGTCACGGCGCGCGAGACCCGGGCGGCCGTGGAGTCGTTCCGGCGGGCGCTGGAGACCGGCGACCCGCAGGCGCTGCTGGACGTGCTCGCCCCCGATGTCGTGCTGGTGAGCGACGGCGGCGGCGTGAAGCGGGCCTCGCTGCGGCCCGTCGTCGGTGCCGAGAAGTTCGTCCGCTTCTACCTGGGGGGCGCTGCCTCGTCCGGGGTGGCGGTCACCTGCGAGCCGGCGGTGGTCAACGGCTCCACCGCACTCGCGGTGCACCTCGACGGCGAACTGGAGGGCGTCCTGGCCGTCCGCGTCGAGGAGACCGGCATCACCGGCCTCTACCTGGTGCGCAACCCGGCGAAGCTGACGCACATCGGCTCCGGGACCCCACTCGGCCTGCGCTGACACCGCCGGCCCGGCACACCGCTCCACCGACGCATCGACACGAGGGGGATCCATCATGGCTTCGCACACGACGACGGCCGCTCCGGGCGGCATCACGTTCCTGCGCACCGCGGCAGCGCTCCAGGCCCTGACCCTGTTCTTCCAGGCGGCCACCGCCGGCGCCCTGCTGGCCGGCGAGGCCGGCGGGACGCTGCACCACGCGGGGTCCCGCGTGATGTACGGCGCCACCATGCTGTACGTGGTCGCCGCGGTCCTGGGCTGGCGGCCGGGCGGCGGCTCGCGCCGCCCCGTCCTCTACTCGGCCGGCTTCCTGGTCCTCGCCTCGGTGCAGGTGGTGCTCGGCATCGCGCACCTGTCCGCGTGGCACGTCCCGCTGGGCGTCCTGATGTTCGGCCTGAGCACCCTGGCGTTCGCCCAGTCGGTCCTGCCGGGACGGGCCCGGGCGCGGTCGTAGGCGCACGGAACTCGCGGGCGGGCCGGGCGGGCCCCGTCGTACCGTGGCGCGATGAGCATTCGGATGATCATCATCAACGGCGGGTCCAGTGCGGGGAAGACGGGCATCGTGCGGTGTCTGCAGGACGTGCTGCCGGATCCGTGGGTGGCCTTCGGCATCGACTCGTTCGTCGACGCGTTGCCTGCGCGCATGCAGGAGGCGGACGAGGGGATCTCCTTCGCGGCGGACGGCGGGGTGAGCGTCGGGGCCGGCTTCCGGGAGCTGGAGGCGGCGTGGCGGGCGGGGATCGTCGCGATGGCGCGGGCGGGTGCCCGGGTCGTCGTCGACGACGTGTTCCTGAGCGGCGCGGGCTCCCAGCAGCGGTGGCGGGACGCGGTGGGCGACCTGCCCGTGCTGTGGGTCGGCGTCCGGTGCGAGGGGGCCGTCGCCGCGGGCCGCGAGGTGGCCCGCGGAGACCGGGCCCGGGGCATGGCCGCACAGCAGGCGGACGCGGTCCACCGGGGCGTGCGCTACGACGTGGAGGTGGACACGACGCGGACCGAGTCCCTGGAGTGCGCGCGGACCATCGCGGCCCGCGTCGGCTGACGCGGACCGCGAAGGCCCCGACGCACCGCGCCCCGCAGGCGTGCGGCGGCCCCCGCCGCACGCCCGCGGGGCCGGGCGGTCACCGGGCGGGGTGGTCCGGCGGGTCGTCCCGGGGCCACAGGCCGAGCATGTCCAGCAGGTCTTGCAGGTCGGCGCTTCCGGTGGCCCGGGAGGCCACGGTGCGGCGGGCCGCGGCCCGGTCCGCCGGGCCCGACCGGGCCAGGAGTGCCGGCTCGTCGCAGGCGAAGGGGTCCTTCATCCCACCGATACGACCACGGCCGGGCCGTCCGCGCAGCCGGCGCTGCTCCGGCCGGGTCGGGGCGGCTGCGGCACCGGAAAACCGGTTGGGCGATCGCGGCCCGCCCGCCATCATCGGGGCGGTGAACCCGAATCTGTTGAACGTCATCGATGTCGAAGCCACCTGCTGGGAGGGCCAGGAGCCGCCCGGAGCCGTCAGCGAGATCATCGAGATCGGCCTGACCGTCGTCGACCTCGGCCGGCGCGAGCGGGTGGCGCGGCACCGCATTCTCGTGCGGCCCGCCCGGTCGTCGGTGAGCGCGTTCTGCACGCAGCTGACCGGCCTCACCCAGGAGGAGGTGGACACGGGCGTCGGCTTCGCCGAGGCCTGCCGGATGCTGGCGGCCGAGCACGGGGCGGGTGTGCGGCCGTGGGCGAGCTGGGGCGACTACGACCGGCTCCAGTTCACCCGCCAGTGCCGGGCCACGGACACCGCGTACCCGTTCGGGCAGCACCACACCAATGCGAAGGCCGTCTTCGCAGAGGCCCACGGCCTGCGCAAACGCCCCGGCATGGCACGCGCCCTGACCGTCGCGGGCCTCCCGCTGGAGGGCCGCCACCACCGCGGCGAGGACGACGCCTGGAACATCGCCGCGCTCGTCCTGGACCTGGCCGGACGCGACGCCTGGCCCGCGCCGGCCGGCGTCTGAGACCCCGCGCCTTGTGCCCGCGGCACCGGCACCGGCACCGGGGGCGGGGGCGGGGGCGACCGGCGGACCCGTACGCCGTGCCGTACCGGTGCCGGACGGGACGCCGGCGGTAGGGTGCCGCGGGTGTCCGAGCATCAGCGCGATCTCGTCGGCTACGGCGCCGAGCCGCCGCACGCCGCCTGGCCCGGCGGCGCCCGGGTGGCCGTCAGCCTCGTCCTCAACTACGAGGAGGGCGGCGAGCAGAACGTCCTGGAGGGCGACCCCGCCTCCGAGGCGTACCTGCACGAACTGGTCGGAGCGCCGCCGGTGGTCGGCGGGCGGGACCTGAACGTCGAGTCGATGTTCGCGTACGGGGCGCGCGCCGGGTTCTGGCGGATCCACCGCACGCTCGCGGCGCACGGCGTGCCGCTGACGGTGTACGCGGTGGCGCAGGCGCTCGAACGCAACCCGGACGCGGCCCGGGCGATGGGCGCCGCGGGCTGGGAGGTGGCGAGCCACGGCCGGCGCTGGATCGACTACCGCCACATGCCCGAGGAGGCCGAGCGGGCCGACATCGCGGAGGCGACGGAGACGATCCGGCGGCTGGTCGGACGGCGTCCGGTGGGCTGGTACACCGGACGGACCAGCCCGCACACGCGGCGGCTGGTCGCCGAGGCGGGCGGCTTCCTGTACGACTCCGACGACTACTCGGACGACCTGCCGTTCTACGTGACGGCGGCCGGCCGGCCGCACCTCGTGCTGCCGTACAGCCTGGACGCCAACGACTTCAAGTTCCTGCTCGTGCACGGCTTCACGACCGCCGACGACATGCTCGCGTACCTGGTCGACACCTTCGACACGCTGCACGCCGAGGGGGCGGACCGGCCGCGGATGATGAGCGTCGGCATGCACTGCCGGATCATCGGGAAGCCCGGCCGGATCCGGGTGCTCGACGGCTTCCTGGAGCACGTCGCGCAGCGCGGCGGGGCGTGGGTGACCACGCGCGAGCAGATCGCCCGGCACTGGCTGGCCACCCACCCGCCGTCGCGCCGAGAACCCTCGCCGCCGGGCGCTGTCGGTGGCCGCGGTTAGCCTGGGGCGCGTACGAGCAAGGCGGGGAGATGCAGCAGATGGTGATCGATCGTCATCAGGTGGCCGAGGAGAAGCTCGCGGCCGCACGGAAGGACTTCACGAACCGGATCGGTTCGATGACCCGGTCCATGTCGAAGGCGGGCCCGATGGGTTCGTACGAGTGGGAGTACCTCGGCGACGAGATGCGCGACCACCTGGCGGCGCTGTCGCTGGACGAACCCGCGCTGGACTCGGCGGAGGCCTGGGCGGTCCTGGCCGACGCGGCCGAGGCGGCGTGCGCCGTGGTCCGGTACACCGCGTACCACCCGTGGGAGCCGTTCAGCGTATTCCTGGACTACGTGAACTTCGGCATGTCGTACGACCGGGGTGACGAGGCGGAGGGGTGGGACAAGGCGGGCGCCGGGGACTGGCTCGACGCGTACTGCCTGGCGATCCTCGCGGACCGGGTCGAGCGGGACGGCGAGGCGTTCCACTTCGCGCGCAAGGAAGTGCTGAAGGGCACGGCCGGGATGCCGGCGGCCGAGCTGGTCGCCGGGTTCCTCGTGTGTGTCGCGGGGGATCTGAACGCGGACGACCAGGAGTTCCCGCCGCCGCGGGAGGCCAGGATCGCGGCGGTGGACGCCGCGCTGGCGCGGATCGCCGCGCGGGCCGAGGAGACGGGGCAGGCGCTGCAGGAGCAGTCGGACGCCGTCGCCCTGCGGGTGATCCGGGCGCTGGTGAGCGGCGACCGGGAGGCGTATGACCGAGAGCTGACCGCCCTGCTGGCGGCCGTGCCGGCGGCGCACGGACCGTCGGCGCCGCCGCGGAGCCTGCTGCCGCTGGTGCCGCTGGCCCTGGCGGCGCTGGGCCACCGCACGGAGGGCTGGGAGGTGCCGGTGCAGACGGCGTACCTGCCGCGGGGCCTGGTGACGGGGTACGCGCCGGAGGGTCCGCGGGTCGGTGCGTTCGGCCGGGACCGGCGTCCGGACGCGGTGGCGGCGCTGGCCGCCGGTCCGCTGGTGTGCGAGCGGCCCGCCTGGCCCGTGGAGCCGACCTGGGACATCGACGGCTGGTACGAGAAGCACACCCGGGAGGACCTGACGCCCGGCCCGGACGGACGGGTCGCCGCGCGCGACGTGGCGGAGGCGATGCGCCGGCAGGAGAGGCTGTTCGTGCTGCGCGGCGCCGACGGCGGGCCGGGTTCGGACCGGCAGGTCGCGGCGCTGCGGTTCGCCTCGCAGCTGGGTGCGCTGGTGTTCCGGGCGGCGGTGGCCGAGGAGGGGACCGAGGTCCGGGGCGAGTGCGGCGGGTTCGACCTGGTCTGCCCGGCGTTCCGCGGCCGCCAGGCGGGGCCCGGCCACTGGCAGAACGCGGTGGCGCTGGCGCTGATCGGCGGCGCGCCGGAGGATCTCGCTCCGCTGGTGGCGGCGGGTCCGGCCGTCAACGGCGCGGACGGGTCGGCGTACGCCTCGTACCGGGAGGCGCTGCACGCCTGTCTGCGGGGCGTGGACGTGGAGCAGGCCGTGGTGCGGGCGGTGCGCGGCATGGAGCAGGCTCGGGAGTGGGGGTTCGTCCCGCCGCCGGCGGTGCTGCTGTCGCAGCTGGTGGGCGGCGACGAGGAGAGTTTCAACCTGGCGCTGCTGGACGCGCTGGAGGCGCACCGGGCGTACCACTCGGTGGCCGACCGCGGGGAGACCACGGACGCCCTGTTCGACCTCGACGTGCTGGCCCTGGCCTGCCTGGCGCAGCGGCGGGGCTGGCGGATCCGGGTGGAGTCGGCGTACCTGCCGGCCCGGCTGCTGTCGGGGGCGGGGCCGGTGTGATGCCGGTGTGATGCCGGCCGGGCGGGGAAGTCTGGTGGGGATCGTCCGGAGCCGCGGCCCGCTGCCGCGGCTCCGACTCGCCGTGGCGTGCTCGGCGCGGGCCGCTGTCGAAGGAGGAGGCGTCCGGTGCGCACGCTGACATTCGTCGTCGGGACGGGCCGCAGCGGTTCGACCGCGCTGTCCGGGATCCTGAACGCGCATCCTGACGTGCTCAGCCTCAACGAGCTGCTGTCGTCGGTGCAGAGCCGCGGCTTCCCGGACGGCGTCCTCGGCGGCGGGGAGTTCTGGCGGCTCCTCGCCGGGCCCAACCCGATGTTCGAGCGCATGATCCGCAGCGGGGTGCCGCTGCCGGAGTTTCTGTACCCCCGGCGTCCGGGGCGGTTCGCGACGGAGACCACCGGCGTCCCGGCGCTGTCCATGATGGTGCTCCCCCACCTCACCGACGATCCGGACGGGCTGCTGGACTGGCTGGCGGCCCGGGTGGTGCGGTGGCCGGAGCGGACGGCCGCCGGGCACTACGAGGCGCTGTTCGGCCTGTTGTGCGGGAGGTTCGGGCGGACGGCCGTGGTGGAGCGGTCCGGCTATTCGCTGGAGCGGGTGCCGCTGCTGCGGCGGGTGTTTCCGCAGGCACGGTTCGTGCACCTGTTCCGGGACGGGCCCGACTGCGCGCTGTCGATGAGCCGCCACACGGGCTACCGGATGATCCTGCTGCTCCGGGAGGTGGCCGCGCGGACGGGGGTGCGGCGGGTGGAGGACCTGACGCCGGCGCAGGTCCGGTCGCTGCCGCCGGAGTTGTCGGGGCTGCTGGCGTCCGAACGTTTTGATCCGGCACTGCTGATGGGGCGCGTGCTGCCGTCGGCCGGGTTCGGGGCGCTGTGGTCGGAGCTGGTCGGGCGGGGGGTGGAGTTCCTGGGCGCGGTCCCGCCACCGGCGCGGACCTCCCTCGCGTACGAGGACCTGCTCGACGAGCCCCGCAGGGAGCTGGGCAGGCTGGCCGGGTTCATCGGGGTGGAACCGCTCCCGGAGTGGCTGGACACCGGCTGCGCGCGGCTCGACGGCACCCGGCGCGGGGCCGCCCTGCGGCTGCCCGCGGACGAGCTGGCGGTGCTGCGCGCGGCGTGTGCGCCCGGGGAGCGGGCGCTCGCGGCCGGGGCCGGGTGACGGGTCAGGGGCCGGGCGGGCGGGTCAGGGGCCGGGCGGGCGGCGGAGTTCGTCCGCGAGGGCGGTGAAGGCGGTCCAGGTGCGGGTGGGGGTCCGCGCGTCCCAGACCTTCTGGGAGAGGGCGGCCAGCGGCAGCCGGATGCCGGCGGCCACCTGCGCCTGCGTCTGGGCGCCGGCCAGGTCGCACCAGACGGCGAGCCGGGCGCCGAGGATGCGGTCGGCCCAGCGGGCCGGGACCGGGGCGGTGCCGCGCAGGACGAGCGGCGTCCATTCCCGGTAGATGCGCCGGCCGGTGGGGTAGGTGAAGTCGTTCGGCTGGCCGAGGACGTAGTAGAGGTACTCGTCGTTGAGGTTGACCAGCCGGCGGCCCGCGTTGAGGTAGTCCAGCGGGGGCCGGGCTCCGATCTCCTTGCCGGTCCAGTACTCGACTTCGATGGCGGGGTCCGCGGCGGCCTTGCTGCCGTGGAAGAAGCCGTCGTTCCACGCCTTGGGCTGCCGGCCGGCGCCCGCGACCACGGCGGCCCGGTCGTTGAGCCAGCCGGTGGCCAGGTCGCCGACGGTGGCGCCGGCCCCGTACCGCTGCCGGGCCGCGGCGGCGAGCTGCGGGAAGGAGGCCTCCGGGTTCCGGTACACCAGGGCCTGGTACTCGTCGGCGCCCAGGTGCCAGGGGCGGCCGGGGAACAGCGGGAGGTATTCGCGCAGCAGCTCGTCGACGAGTTTCGCGGCGGCCGGGTCGGAGATGTCGACCGCGCCGCGGACCGTGCGGCCCTGGCTGTCGCGCAGTTGGAGGGCGGGGTGGGCGCGGAGCACGGCGCCGAGGTGTCCGGGCGAGTCGATCTCGGGGATCACCGTGACGTGCAGGCGGGTGGCGAGGTCCACGATGCGCCGCACCTCGGCCTTGGTGAGGTGCGGGGTGGAGACGATCTCGGGGTGGCGGGTGGATTCGATGCGGAAGCCCTGGTCGTCGGAGAAGTGCAGGGCGAGCTGGTTGAGTTTGAGGTCGGCGAGTTCGCGGACTCGGGCCTCGATCCAGTCGGCGGTGAAGGACTTCCGGGCGATGTCGAGGTGCAGGCCGCGCTGCGGCTTGGCGGGCCGGTCGCGGACGGTGCCCTCGCCGAGGAACCCGTCGGCGCGTACGGCCTGGCCGAGGGTGCGGGTGCCGTAGAAGACGCCGGCCTGGTCGGGACCGCTGATGACGACCCGGCCGCCGCGGGTGGTGAGGGTGTAGGACTCGGGACCGCCGGGCTGCTTCGGGGCGAGGGCGAGCTGGATGTCGCCCGGGCCGGGGGCGGCGCCTTCGGCGACGCCAAGGTCGAGTTCGCCGGCCAGCAGCCGGGCCTCGTCGGCGAGTCCGGCTCCGGCGGCCCCGGCGGCGGTGACGACCCGGGCGCCTGGCGTGGGCCGCCAGCCGGGGCCGGTGGCGGGCTCGAACTCCCGGACGGCGGGGATGGCCCGGGGCGGCCGGGAGGGCGGCGGCGGGCTGTCCGCGGGGGTGGGCGCGGCCGCCGGGGTACGGGACTGCCCGGCGGTCGGGGTCCGGGGTGCCGAGGCCGGCGCGGTGCCGGGGCGGGTGTCGTCCGGGCCGTCGGCGGCGCTGCAGGCGGGGGCGGCGAGCAGCAGGATCGCGGCGGCGGTTGCCGTCGCGATGGCACTGCTGCTGGTTCGCTGCCGCATCATCGTGTGTACCCGTACGCCCCGCTCCACGGTTCCTCCAACGTGCCATGGGCGGGGGTGCGGCGCGACCTGAGGGGTGGGCGGCGGGGCGGGTCCGGCGGGCGTCAGCCGGCGGTGCGGGCGAGGGCGGCGGCGTCCGGCCCGGTGCCGGAGGGGGCGGTGGCGGCGTCCGGCCCGGTGGCGCCTGCGGGCGCGGCGCCGGCGGTGACGATGCGGCCCGGGCGGGCTGCGGTACGCCGTTCCAGGGCGCCGGAGACCAGGGCGAGCACCAGGGCGGAGGCGGCGAGGGCGGCACCGACCCAGTTCGGGGCGGTCCAGCCGAGGCCGGCGGAGATCACCAGGCCGCCGAGCCAGGCGGCGAGTGCGTTGCCGAGGTTGAAGGCGCCGATGTTGACGGCGGAGGCCAGGGTGGGGGCGCCGGCGGCCTGGTCGAGGACCCGCTTCTGCAGCGGGGGCACGGTCGCGAAGCCGAGGGCGCCGATGAGGACGACGGTGACGGCGGCGCCGGCCTTGCTGTGGGCGGTCAGCGTGAACAGGGCGAGGACGAGGGCCAGCGCGCCCAGGGAGCCGTACAGCATGGGCATCAGGGCGCGGTCGGCGAACCGGCCGCCGAGCAGGTTGCCGGCGACCATGCCGAGACCGAACAGGACCAGCAGCCAGCTGACGGAGCCGTCGGCGAAGCCGGCGACCTCGGTCATCATCGGCGTGATGTAGGTGATGGCGGCGAACACCCCGCCGAAGCCGAGCACGGTCATCGCCATGGCGAGCAGCACCTGGACCTGGCGGAGGGCGGCCAGTTCGTGGCGGATCCGGACGCCTTCCTGCCGGGGCAGGTCGGGGACCAGTCGGGCGATGCCGAGCAGGCCGAGGACGCCGAGGCCGGCGACGGCGAAGAAGGTGATCCGCCAGCCGAGGTGCTGCCCGACGACGGTGCCGAGCGGGACGCCGACCACGTTGGCGGTGGTGAGGCCGGTGAACATCAGGGCGATGGCGCCGGCCCGTCGCTCCGGGGCCACCAGCTCGGCGGCGACGACGGCGCCGATGCCGAAGAAGGCGCCGTGGGCGAGCGAGGCGACGACCCGGCCGGCCAGCATCAGGCCGAAGGCCGGGGCCAGGGCGGAGAGCAGGTTTCCGGCGATGAAGAGGCCCATGAGCAGCATCAGCATGCGCTTGCGGGGGATCCGGGTGCCGAGGACCGTCATGAGCGGCGCGCCCAGCACCACGCCCAGTGCGTATCCGGTGACCAGCAGGCCGGCGGTGGGGATGGGGACCCCGTAGTCGGCGGCGACCTCGGGGAGCAGGCCCATGATGACGAACTCGGTGGTGCCGATCCCGAAGGCCCCGATGGCGAGGGCGAGGAGGGCGAGGGGCATGGCGGGGTCCTTCACAGAGGTCCGGAGGGGGTGGTCCGCGGGTCGGGGGCAGGAACTGCACGGCGTCCGCGGTTTGCATGCGTCCACATTAATTGCAGACGCCTGATACTTGCAAACGCGGGCTATCGCGGTGGTCGACTATCCTGGGCGGGGCGGGCACGCCGGGAAGGCGCCGGACGCCCGGAAACCGGAGAAGGAGCCGCGATGACCGCCACGGAGAGCGCACCCGCCGCCGCCCTGGCGCAGGGCTGGTGCGCCCTGTCCCTGCTGCACGGCCGGATCGAGGCCCATGTCGAGAAGGCCCTCCAGGCCGGACACGGGCTGAGCGTCCGCGAGTTCTCCCTGCTCAACGTGCTGGGCAAGCAGCACGACGGGCCGGGCGGGCACCTGCAGATGAAGCAGGTCGCGGATGCCGTGGTGCTCAGCCAGAGCGCGACGACCCGGCTGGTCACGCGCCTGGAGGACCGCGGCCTGCTGTCCCGGTACCTGTGCCCGACCGACCGCCGGGGCATCTACACCGACGTCTCCGAGGCGGGCCGGACCCTGCTGGAGGAGGCCCGCCCGACCAACGACGCCGCGCTGCGCGAGGCGCTGGCCGCGGCGGCGGCCGTGCCGGAGCTGGCTCCGCTGGTGGCCGCGGTGGAGGGGCTGGGGCGCGAGGGAGCGTGACCCGGGGGTTTTCCACAGCCGCCGCCTGCACCGGGGGCGCTGTCGGACCCCTGTGGAACACTCCGGTCATGTCCCTCGCTGATCTCACCCTCGACCAGTGGCGCTCCTTCGACGGGGCCACCGCACGCCGGTTCGCCGAGCGGGCCGCGGCGCAGGCCGGCGGCCGGGTGGCCGCCGTCACGACCGCCGCGCACCTCGGCGCGCCGCTGCACCGCGTACGGATCGAGCGGGCGGGGCGGGACTTCGCACTGATACCGGGCGGCCGGGTGACCCTGGGCTTCGACCCGGACGCCTGGCAGCCGACGCCGGAGCAGGAGGCCGACTTCGCCGAGAGCGCGGCGGAGGGGTACGGGTACGGCGCCGAGGACCTGCGCGGCCACCTCGCGCAGCTGCTGAGCCCGCGCCGCGAGGTCGTCCTGCCCGCCGTGCTGATGGCCGTGCAGGACGAGGACCTGACCGAGGAGCCCGACGGGCTGCCGGCCCTGCTCGCGGCCGACGGCCTGCGGATACCCGGCCCCGACGAGTGGGAGCACGCGTGCGGCGCCGGCCGCGGCACCCTGTTCCGCTGGGGCGACGCATGCCCCCTCGACCGCATCCCCTACGGCGACGCCGACGGCCCGCAGAACCTGCCGAACGCCTTCGGGCTGCGCATCGCGTACGACACCTACCGCGCGGAGATGTCCACCGACGGCACCGCGGTCCACGGCGGCGACGGCGGCGAGTCCGTCTGCGGCGGCTACGGCACCCTGCTGTCGTGGCTCCCGCTGGCCACCGCCAACCGGAACCCGTACACGGCCGAGTTCGTGTACGGGCCGGACGGCGGGGGCCTGTGGGACTGCCTCTCGGTCCGGCCGGTGCTCGCGCTGTAGGGCCGCGCCGGGCGCAAGTCGCGGGGCGGCGCCCCGGCTGGTGCACTGGGGGCATGCGGGGTGCGGAGCGCGGGCCGGCCCGGTGGCTGTTCCCGGAGGGCCATCCGCGGGCCCGGCAGGCGCCGCTGCTGCTGGTGCTGACGCTGGTCAGCGGGCTGGTGGACGCGGTCAGCTTCCTGGCGCTGGGGCGGGTGTTCGTGGCGAACATGACGGGGAACGTCGTGTTCCTCGGCTTCGCGCTGGCCGGGGCCGGCGGTTTCTCCGTCGCGGCGTCGCTGACCGCACTGGCCGCGTTCCTGGCGGGCGCCGCGGTGGCCGGACGGTGGCCGGAGGCCGGTGCGGACCGGCTGCTCGCAGGGACGGCCGCCACCCAGGCGGTGCTGGCCGGGGCGGCGCTGGTCTGCCACGCGTGCGGGGCCGGGCGGTACGCCGTGCTGGTGCCGCTCGCGGTGGCGATGGGGATGCAGAACGGGGCGGTGCGCCGGCTCGGCGTTCCCGACCTGGTGACCACGGTGATGACCGGCACCCTGACCGGGCTGGCCGCCGCCCGGGACCGGGCGGCGGCGGTACGCCGGGGGCTGTCCGTGACCGTGCTGTTCCTCGGCGCGCTGGCCGGCGGCCTGCTGTACGCCGGTCCGGGGCCGGGCTGGGCACTGGGCATGGCGGTCGTCCTGCCGGCCGGGGTGGCGGTGGCCGCCCGGCGAATGGCGGGCGGGGTGGACGGGTGAGCCCGCTCCGGCCCGGCGGGCCGGAACGGTTACGGGGGCCGGAGCGGTTCCGTGGGGTGTGACTGGCCCGCGTCCGGCGGACCGGGGCGCATCAGGCGGCAGACCGCGGCGCGGTGGGATGCGGCGCAGCCGGGTGCGCGTCGATGGCCAGGCGGGGCCAGTCTGCGAGGTCGTGCAGCAGGCGGCGGTCGTGGGTGGCGACGACGACGGCGGCGGTCGTGGTGCGGATCGCCGCGGTCAGCTCGTCGACCAGGGCCGCCGACAGGTGGTTGGTCGGCTCGTCGAACAGGATCAGGCCGGGCCGTGCGGCCAGCGCGAGGGCCAGGTCGAGGCGGCGGCGCTGCCCCTGGGACAGCCGCCCGACGGGAGTGCCGAGCGCGTCGGCGTCGAGCAGCCCGCAGGCCCCGGCGGGCAGCTCCTCGACGGTGCGGCTCGTGCCGGCGGCCACCAGCCGCGCCGCGTGCCGTTCGAGGGTCTCGCGGGCGGTGCGCGCGGGGTCGTGGTCGGCGGTCTCCTGTGTGACGTGGACGATCCGCGCGCCCTCGGCCGTACGGACGGAGCCGCCGGCCGGGTCGACGGCACCGGCCAGCACGGCGAGCAGGGTGGACTTGCCGGCGCCGTTGGGGCCGGTGACCAGGAGGCGGTCGCCGCCGTCGAGCGTGAGGTCGACGGGCCCGGTCAGGCGGCCGACGACGGACAGGCCGTGGGCGCGCAGCTGCGGGGCGCCGGGCCGGATGCCGGGGTCGGGCCAGTGCAGCGCCGGCGGCGGTTCGGGCACGTCGACGCGGTGGGCGGCCAGCGCCTGCTGCTGCCGGTGCAGGGCCTGGACGGTGCCGGGCGCCCGGGACTGCCGCTGGTGCTTTCCGGTGCCCTTGGGGGGCCGCCAGCCGGTGCTGAGCCGGTCGCGGGCCCGCGCCACCTCGCCCTGCAGCCGCCGGTGCTCGGCCTGCTGTTCCTCGTGGTCCTGCTCCCAGCGGTCGCGGTCGCGGCGCCGGGCCTCCTGCCAGGCGTCGTAGCCGCCGGCGTACCGGCGCGGCCTGCCGTCGCGGGACGGGTCGAGGTCGAGGAACCGGTCGGCCACGTCGCGCAGCAGTGTCCGGTCGTGGCTGACGAGGGCGAGGGCGCCGTCGTGCGCGCGCAGGCGCCGGGTGAGGAAGTCCAGCCCGGCGGCGTCGAGGTGGTTGGTCGGCTCGTCGAGCAGCAGGATGTCGTGGCGGGCGCCGAGCAGGCAGGCCAGCCGGATCCGGTAGCGCTGCCCGACCGACAGGGTGGACAGCGGGCGGCCGCGGTCGGTGCACGCGCCGAGGGCTTCGAGGGCGACGTCGATGCGGCGTTCGGCGTCCCACGCGTCGAGCCGGGTGGCGGTGTCGAGCGCGGCGGCGTACCGCTCGCCGGCCGTGGGCTCGCCCGCGGCCATGGCGCGGGCGGCCGCGTCCAGGGCGGTGAGGGCCGCGAGCGAGGCGGCGAGGGCTTCGGCGGTGAGGGTGCCGACGGTCTCGCCGTCGCGTGCGGACAGCTCCTGCCGGGCCAGCCCGACCGTACCGGCGCGGTGCACGGTGCCGGTGTCGGGCGTGATCAGGCCGGCGAGGACGTGCAGCAGCGTGGTCTTGCCGCGGCCGTTCTCGCCGACGACGGCGGTCCGGGTGCCGGCCGCGACGGTGACGGAGACCTCGTCGAGGACGCGGCGGGATCCGCGGGTGACGGTGATGCCGTCGGCGCGGAGGTGGGCCCGGCCGTCCGCCGCGGCGGACAGGGGCATGGCATGGGGGGTCGTGGTGGGGTGCAACGGTGCTCCGCAGCTCGCAGGGAGCCGGGCAGCGGGAGGCGGCCGCCCGGCGGGAACCGGGACGGCGAGCGCGGATTCGACAGGGAAGGGGCGCCGCCGTCAGCGGGCGGAGCGGGTCCTCTGCGACCAGATGCCTCGTGCCATGGGAGTCATGCTAGCCGCGGGGTCTTCTCGGATCGCCCGATTTATCCGGGGACGGGTGCGGTGGGGCAGGGTGCGGTGGGGCAGGGTGCGGTGCCGGTCAGGAGTGCGGGAGCCAGTCCGCGGCCAGGAGCCCGAGGACGACCTCGTCCTCGAAGGTGCCGCTGACCCATGCGGAGCGGCGCAGGCGGCCCTCGACCGTGAAGCCGGACTTCTCGGCGGCGGTGATCATCGGGATGTTGCCGGCGAGGGTCTCCAGCTGGAGGCGGTGCAGGCCGCGCACGGTGAACCCGTAGTGGCACAGCAGCCCGACGATCTCCGTGCCGCGGCCGGTGCCCCGGCAGTCCGGCCGCAGGGAGATGCCGAGGTGGGCCAGCCGGTTGTAGGTGTCGATCCCCCACAGCAGCGCCTCGCCGACCAGCTCGCCGCTCTCCGCGTCGACCGCGGAGAACAGGACGACGTCCTCACCCGGGCCGGCGGCGGAGTAGGGGGCCTCGGGGCCGGTGGCGGGCAGCGGCCGCCAGGGCCGGGAGTCGGCCCGGGACCGGGTGGCCACGTCGTCGTACAGCTCGCGGTGGAGCACGGGCAGGTCTTCGTCGCGGCGGGCGCGCAGGACCGTTCTGGTTCCTCGGATCACGCGCATCGTTGTAGTCGGCGAGGCCGCACGGGCACAACTGCTTTGTTCCACAGCCCGGTTGCCCCTGGGGGACCGGACCCACGGAGGCTGAGTACCGGTGCTCAGGACCGCGGTGGGCGCGGGTCCTACCGTCGGTGGACATGAACCAGAAGTCGACGGCCGGTTACGGGGTCACGGTCAGCGCGCTCACGGCCCTGGCCGTCTTCGTCAACACCCTCGCCCTGTACGTTTCGATCTTCGCCACCGACAGCTGTGGACCGGCCCGCCCGGCCCTCCGCTGCACCGGGGCCGGGCTGCTCACCCTGTGGGCCCTCCCCTGGGCCGGGCTGGCCGCCGCCCTGCTCTGCTGCTTCGGCCTGGGCCTGCGGGCGGCCCGCCGGGGTGCCACACCGTGGCCGTTCCTGCCGGCGGGCGCCCTCCTCTACGCCGCCTCCCTGGCGGTCGCATGGCTGGTGATGACGGCCTGAGCCCGGCCCGGGGTGGCGTTCCGGTCACGCCAACCAGAGCGAGCTGCGCCGGTGCCGTGCCGGTGCCACGTCGACCAGGCCGGCGAGGGCGGCGGCGCGGGCGGGCGGGGCGGAGTGCAGGAGGCGGAGCAGCAGGCCCGTACGGGTGCGCAGCCGCTGCCGCTCGCGGCGTTCCGCCCGGGTGGAGGACTCGGCGACCGAGCGGTCCTGGGCGTAGCGCGGGAACGCGTAGACGGCCACCGTGCGGCGGATGCGGCGCGGCTGCGGCCTGCGGGAGGCGCGGGCCGCCTCGCCGAGGTCGGCCGCGCTGTACCGGAGGTCGTACAGGACCACGTGATGCCAGGGGTTTCCTGACGAATCGTCAACATCTTTTCGGCGAGGGGCGGTCGGGGGACGGTGACGGGCGGTGCGTGCCACGGGGACTCCGTTCGCAGCCACCGCCAGGGATCTCCTGGCGGGCTAGCCGAAGCCCGTCGGTCCGGTCGCGCGTGCGGATGCCATGCCGGAACAGTACCCCGGGGCGGGGCGGCGGCCCCGTCAGGGGCGCGGCGGATGCCCGGCCGCACGGGCCAGGCGGGCGGCGGCGGGCAGGCCGTCGAGGAGGCCCGCCAGGTAGCCGGCCGCGAACGTGTCGTCGTCGGGCGTTGCGGCCGGCGTTCCGAGGGGCAGGGCAGCGGTCGGCCCGTCGTCGGTGTAGGAGGTGACGGTGTGCGAAGTGGCGGCGTGCGAAGTGGCGGTGTGCGGTGCGCCGTCGGCGGGCACGGGGTGCGGGGCGGCGGCCTTCAGCACGACTTCACCGGGGCCCAGGGCGAGCAGCTCCTTGATCTGGACGTCGGTGCCGCCGGCGTCCGTGGCGTTGGCGTCCGCGGCGCCGGCGTCCGTGCCGCCCGGCGGGTCCGGCAGGCAGAGGGCCAGCTCCCGGTGGGTGGCGAGCAATACGTCGGCGTGCGGGGCCCACTCCGACAGCACGGTCCTGGCCTCGTCCGAAGACCACAGGTGGGGGCGGTGGTGGACGTCCACAACGACGAGCGCCGAGTGCTCGGCGGCGAGTTGGAGCGCCAGCCGGGCGGCCGAGCGCGCCTGCCGGCCCAACGCGGGCGTGACGCCGGTCAGGTAGAGGACCCGCGGCCCGGTCGCCACGAACGCCGCGTGCAGGGCACAGGACAGGATGCGGACGGCCGCCGCGCCGGTGGCGGCGCGGGGGTCGCGCTGTGCGTACGACACGTCCACACCGGCGGCGGCCAGGGCGGCCAGGTGGGCCTCCCCCAGCTCGTCGTTCCCGACGGCACCCGCCCACACGACGGGTCGGCCGTGCCGGGCGAGCCGCCGGGCCACGTCGGACTCGGCGGGGCCGAACATGAACACGCTCATGCCGCGCACTCCGCTCGGAACCGCGCGACCTGGCTGCGCAGTGCGTGCAGGTCGCCGCCATCGGCCGCGTCGCCGGTGAGGATGCGGCCGGCGCCGACCGCGCACGCCCCGGCATCGAGGAACGCGGCGGCTTCGGCCGCGGTCGCCGCGCCGGACGGGACCAGGCACAGGCGGGGGAACCGGCCGCGCAGGGACCGCAGGTAGGAGGCCCCGCCCACGGAACCCGGGACGACGCGCAGGGCGGTGGCGCCGGCGGTGTCGGCGCGCCGGATCTCCTCGGGGGTGCTGGCGCCTGCGAGCACGGGAACGCGGCGGCGGACCGCCTCGGTCAGCGCGGTTCCGGCGCCCGTGGTCACGATGAAGTTCGCGCCCGCGTCGGCGGCCCGGTGGACGTCCCCGGCGGTGGTGACGGCACCCGCGCCGAGCCAGGCCCGGACCCCGAGGGCCTGCCGGGCGCGGTGGATGACGTCCAGGGCGTCGGCCCCGCTGAGCGACACCTCGACGAGGTCGAGACCGTGCTCGACCAGGGTGAGGACCGTCCGGAAGGCCGCGTCGGCGTCCCGGCCGCGCACGATGCCGATGAGACGGCTCTCGCGGAGGGCGCCACGGAGGGCCTGCGCGGAGTGGCCCTCTCTGACAACGTTGTCGCAGGACGGCGCACGGCCGCCGCGGGTCGGGGGTCGGTGTCCCGCGGCGATCGGCGCGGTCAGGGCGGTCGGCACGACGGTCTCCAGGGGGGTCGGAAGGTGGACGGACGCTTCGGCTGCGCGGCGGTACGCGGCACGGCTGGGGGCGTACGGACGCCGTGCCGATGCACTGCGGTACGCGGCGGCGCCCCGCCCGGACGGCACCGTCCGGCCTGGGCACCGCTGCGCACGGACGGGCCCCGGAGCGCGGCTTCGCTCCGGGGCCCGGATCCGTTCGGTTCAGGGGCGGCCGGGAGGTCCCGGCACTCCCCCAGTGTTCCGGCGGCCGCGCGCCCCGGCCACATCCGTTGGCCCCGAGTGGCGACGGCCTTTGGTCCCGGCCACGCTACGTGCCGGTAGCAACCGGCCGATGGCGACGACAGGGGACCGCCTCAGGGGCTGCGTTCCGGATCGGACCCTAGAAGTCGTCCTCCTCGTCCGAGTCGTACCCCCAGTCGTCCTCCGGGCACGGCAGCGGCTCGGCGACCCAGCCGGCGGCGAGGACGAGACGGGAGGTGCGGTGGACGGCGAGGAAGCCGAACGGGCGGTCGAACAAGGCCCGGATGTGGCGCGTCCGGTACATCACGCGGGCGGGGAGGCCGCAGCCCGCCGCCATGCCGATCGCGGTGACGGCGGACGCCTCGAAGCCCTCGGCGTCGAAGCGGGCGACGGCGGACTGCCGGGCCGAGCCGACGGCGAGCGGGTGGCTGCTGATGTCCGGGAAGTGGCCGAAGCGGCTGTCGGTGGCCGTCTCCAGGCCGAACAGGCGGCGGTGGGCCAGCAGGTCGTGGGTGCCGGTGACGGAGAAGGCGACCGTGCCGACGTCCAGTCGGGGTTCGCGGTCGTACGACAGGCGGGTGCCGATGTGGAGGCCGGGGCCGGGCGTGCCCTCGGGCAGGGCGCGGCCGTCGACCGAGGGGACGGCGCGGGTCACGGCGGCGATGCCGCCGTCCAGCACCTCCCCCGGGCGGGCGTGCGGTTCGCCGAGCACGAGGTGGACGTCGACCCCGCCGGCGCCGACCACCTCCAGCAGGGTGACCGGGCCGGTGGCCGTTTCGGCGACCCGCACCCGGTCGAGGAGGGCTGTGCTGCGGACCAGGCCCAGGGCTTCCTGCCCGGCCCACGGTCCTTCGGTGAAGTCCTGCGGCACCGGGTGGAAGGGGCGTATCCACTTCAGCCGCAGGGCGAGGGCCGAGGCCAGGACCATGGGCGGGTCCGTGTCGAGCGGCACCGGCATGTGGTCGACCAGTCCGCCGGTCTGCCGTACCGCCCACTCGTCGAGGGTGGTGCGGTCGGCGTCGGCGTCGCCGGTGAGCTGCCCGCGGGTGCCGGCGGGCAGCCGGCCGGTCCAGCCTTCCGACAGCGGCAGGTCGTGGCGGGTCCAGAGCCCGGTGGCGGTGACCAGGCCGGGGACGCGGCCGAGACCGGCGAGGAAGTCGCCGGCGGCGGTTGCCGCGCCGTCCGCCGGGAGGCCGACGGCTGCGGCGAGTTCGCCGCGGGCCGGTCCGCCGGCGCCGTCGGCGAGGAGGGCAAGCAGGGGCCAGACCCCGGCGGCCGTGAGTACCGTGCCCTGCTCGCCGGTCACTGCCGCTCCGGCCCAGTGTGCCGTGAGGCCGTTGACCGCGCGTACCGTCGCATCTCTCATTCCGGGGAGGGTACGCACCGGCGGGCTCACGGGCATCTCCTTTGATCACCTGCTGATCACCGGCTGATCACCGGCCGTCGGGTGGCCGTGCACGGTGCGGTGCGTGCGGACGGGCGCGGTGGTTGACTGCGATCATGACTGACCATCATGTGTTTGGGAAAACAGGCGTGTCAGGAGTTCCTCCAACTCCCCCGCCACCGGCCTTCGATCCCGAACTGGGGGCGGCACTGGCCGCGTTGGACGAGGAGGTGCGGGAGCCGGTCACGCCGGAGAACCTGGCGGCGGTGCAGGAGCGGGATGCCGTGCGCCGGCCGCGGCCCGGGGTGAGGGAGTTGGCGGACGGCGGCCGGTTCGAGGTGGCGGAGCACCGGGTGCCGGGGCATGCGGGGGCGCCGGACGTGACGCTGGTCAGTGCCCGGCCCGCCGGTGCCGTCGGGCCGCTGCCGCTGCTGTACTACCTGCACGGCGGCGGCATGATCACCGGGAATGCGTGGTCGGTGCTGCCGGGGGTGCTGCGCGAGTGGGCGCTCCCGCTGGGGCTGGCCGTCGTGTCCGTGGAGTACCGGCTGGCGCCGCAGGCGCGGTATCCGGAGCCGTTGGAGGACTGCTACGCCGGACTGCTGTGGGCGGCGGGGAACGCGGACCGGTTGGGGGTGGACCCGGACCGGATCGTGGTCGGCGGGAAGAGCGCGGGCGGCGGGCTGGCGGCGGCGCTGGCCCTGCTGGTGCGGGACCGGGGCGGGCCGGCGCTGATCGGGCAGCTGCTGCTGTGCCCGATGCTGGACGATCGCGGCGTGACGTTCTCCAGCCGGCAGATGGCCGGGGTGGACCTGTGGGACCGGACCTCCAACACCACTGCGTGGCAGGCGCTGCTGGGTGACCGGTGGGGGGACGAGGAGCTGCCGCCGTATGCGGCGCCGGCGCGTGCGGTTGATCTGTCGGGGCTGCCGCCGGCGTACGTCGACGTGGGGGCGGCCGAGACGTTCCGGGACGAGGACGTGGCTTACGCGGATGCGTTGTGGCGGGCCGGGGGTCAGGCCGAACTGCACGTCTGGCCGGGGGCGTTCCACGGCTTCGACTCGGTCGCACCCCGGGCGGCCGTCAGCCGTGACGCGGCGCAGGCCCGCACGCGCTGGCTCCGCCGCCTCCTCGCGCCGCCCCCGCCCGGCACGCTCTGACCCGCGGGGTCTGCCACCCGCGGCCGCCGCGCCGGTGGGGCGACCCCGCTCTCGACCGCCTCCCCGCCGTAAGGGAGCCACCCACCTGGCCGGATCCGGCGGCCCGCCAGTCGGGCCCACCCGCCCTCCCGGTTCCGCCTTCCCGCCACGCGGGCCCGTCCACCCTCCCGGGTCCGGCTGCACACCAGGCGGGCTAACCCGCTCTGCCGGAGCTGCACACCAGGCTGGGCCACCCACCCTGCCGGGACCGGTCGCCCACCGGGTGGGGGAACTCCACCCCGCCCTCCACCCCGCCCGGACCGGTCGCCCACCGGGCGGGGGCAAAATCCAGCCCGCCCGGACCGGTTGCCCAACGGGCAGGGCAAAATCCAGCCCCTCCGGCGTTTGAGGAGCGGGGTTTGGGGCGGAGCCCCCAGAACTGCAACCCGGCCGGCGCCGGGCACCGGG
>NZ_JAJAUZ010000006.1 GCF_020532645.1 Streptomyces bambusae | reverse complement strand
GAGACCACCATGACCACCCCGACGACGTTGAACAGCCAGGCCATCCGGCTCTCCCCTCTCCAGCACACGGCCGCCCCAGCTTCCCCCACAAGAGCACCCGCCCGCAGGTACCAGGCCGTTGGGGTCCACCGGAACGGTCACACGGGGCAGGCCTCTGCGGGCTCAGGCCCGCTCGCCGGCGAAGAGTTCGAGGTGGGCACAGGCGGGGCAGCGGAAGGCGTCGATGCGCCAGGCGGGCCTGCCAATGCGCTTGGCCCCGCCGAAGATGCCGCGTTCCAGGGCGCCCTGGATCCAGCGGGCGTATCCGCGGGAGTGCTGACCTGCGTCTTCGACGAAGCCGGCTTCCAGGCCGACGGTGCCGCAGTGGGTGCAGCGGAGGTTGTTGCTCACGTCGGGGAGTCTAGGTGCGGGCCTGCTGCGGCGAGGGGGCGGGGCCGGTCGGGTTCCGACGGTGGGCTCGGCCGGTGCCGGGGTGGGTGTGGTGGTCGTCGTTCGGCTCCTTCGGTGGCGACGGAGGCCAGGAAATGCCGTTGGTCGGCCAGGAAACCGGCTGCGAACAGGGACCGGGGCGCGCAGAGCGCGGTCAGGGTCAGGCGCAGGGGGGAGTCCTCGACGGCGTGTTTGACCAGGCCGTGGGTGGCGTCGGGGTAGTGGGCGACGTGCAGTGCCCGCCCGGGCAGCAGGCGGCGGTACGCGGCCTCGGTGTCGGCGGTGTCCACGTTGACGTCGTGTCCGGCGAGCACCAGGAGGACGGGTGTGCCGCGCAGGGCGGGCAGGTCTGCCGTGGCGTCGGCGGTGTGGTTCTTGGAGACGAACCGCCAGCGGGCGGCGGTCATGCCCTTCGGGTCGCCGACGGCACGGACGTACTCCTCGTAGGAGGCGCCGCGCCCGAGAAGGGCGAGGCCGGTGTCGCGGCGGCGGAGGGCGGTCGCGACCTCGGCGTCGGAGGCGCCGTCGCGGCGGAGCTCGGCGAGGAGGTTGTAGCGGCCCTGCCGGTGCCAGTTGACGGCGGGTGAGACGGCGATGGCGAACCGGATGCCGGGGTCCTTGGCAGCGATCTTGGGGAGGACCCAGCCGGCCTGGCTGGCGCCCCACAGGCCGATCCTGCCGCCGTCGATGTCGGTGCGTTTCCGGGCCCAGGCGATGGCGTCGACGGCTTCGTCCGCCCGGTCGTCCATGCTCTGGTCGAGCCAGTCGCCCGGCGAGCCGTGCACGCCCGGTTTGTTCCAGGACAGCGAGGCGTACCCGGCCCGGGCGAAGGCCTCCCACATCGGACGGTAGAAGGTGTCGTGCGTGGCGTCCACCGGACCGTCGCCGTGCACGAACACCACGAGCGGGAACGGCCCCTTCCCTCGCCGGGGCAGGGCCAGCACTCCGTCCAGGGTGCGTCCTGCCTGACGTACCGTCACCGCTTCCTCGCGCAGCTCGTAGGTGTTCTGCCACACCACCAGTCCGCCCAGCCCCGCCGCCACGACCACCAGCGCGGCCAGCGTCGCGAGCACGGCCCGCACCGCCCGGCGACGACGCGGCGTGCGCGGTGCGCGCATGCGTTCCATCCGACGACCCCCAACAGAAACTATCGAAGTAGTAACGCCCGTTCTCAATTCGAACGTACTATGTTCGTACGCAGAACGCGAGGAGGAGTCATGGACACACGAGTCGTCATCCGGCGCGGCGTGCCGCTGGGGGCCGAGGAACAGGTCGCCGAGCTGTACTGGGAGGCCTTCGGCCGGAAGCTCGGTGCCGCCCTCGACCCGCCCGAGCGCGGCCGCGCCTTCATCGCCCGCCACCTCCACCACGACCGCGCCGCCGTCGCCCTCACCCCCGGCGGCGACCGCGTCGTGGGCGTGGCCGGCTACCAGGTCGACGGACGCGCACTGACCGGCGGCGGCGGGCGGGACGTCCTCTCCGCCTACGGGTTGTTCCGCGGCCTGCCCCGGCTCGCCGTACTGGCCCTGCTCGAACGCACCCCGGAGCCCGGCGAACTGGTCATGGACGGCATCGCAGTCGACCCCGCACAGCGCGGCACGGGCATCGGCGGCCTCCTGCTGACGGAGATCGCGGCCATCGCGGCCGAACACGGCTGCTCCCGGGTCCGCCTGGACGTCATCGACGTCAACCCCCGGGCCCGCGCACTGTACGAGCGGCACGGCTTCACCGCCGTACGGACCGAGCAGACCCCGTACCTCAAGCGGCTCATGGGCTTCGGCGCGGTGACCACGATGCACCGAGCCACCCCGGCACGGCCCGGCAACACCCCGGAGGAGCAGCAGTGACCAGCCGACCCGCGGCGGAGCCCGCCGCCCCCGACATCGGGACCCGGACGCTGGTGTTCGCCCTCGTCCGCGAGGACGGCACCGTCGACGCGGGCGAGCTGTACGCCGTCGCCACCGCCCTCGGCATGACCGACCAGCAGGTCCGGTTGTGCATCAAACGGCTCGTCGCCGATGGCCGGTTCACCCAGGAGGGCCGCGGCCGCAAAGCCCGCCTGGTCGCCACCGCCGACCCCACAGGCGCCGTCGCCCCGGACGCGGAGTACGTCCGCCACGCCTACCGGCAGGACCGGGGGCTCGCGCCCTGGGACGGAACCTGGCACCTGTTCGCCTTCGGCATCCCCGAGACCGCCCGCCAGGCCCGCGACTCCCTCCGCGACACCCTGCTCCACCTCGGCGCCGCACCCCTCCAGGGGGGCCTGTACGTCGCCGCGAACCCCATCGGCGACATCGTCGAGTCCCACGCCCGCCACCTGGGCGTCCTACCCCTCCTCACCCTCCTCACCAGCCGCGACCTGAGAGTCGGCGACGAGGAGGACCCGGCCCGGCTCGCCGCCCTCCTGTGGCCGCTCGACGCGATCGCCGAGCGCCACGAAGCACTCGCGGCCCTCGCCGCGGCCCGCCTGGACCGGCTCGCCGCCACCGACCGTCCCACCGGCACCGAACGGCTGACGTACGCCATCGAGCTCGCAGCGGCCTTCACCACCGCCATGGAACCCGACCCCCTGCTCCCTCCCGAACTGCTCCCCCAGCCCTGGCCCGGCACCCGCGCACGCACCCTCGCCGCACAGTGCTGGCAAGCACTCGCCGACGAAGCCGGCCGGGAAGCCGACCAGGAAGCCGACCGGCTGCGCCTCTTCCGCCTCTACGACGACGTCCTCACCAGCGCTCGAAGGCGGTGAAGGCCCGGTCGCCGTCCGCGCCTGCGACGATGATCCGCCCGTCGTGCTCGAAGAAGTACGGTCCGGGCGCCGGGTCCCGGAAATGGCGCTCGTCGAGTTCCTCGCCGTCGTCCGCGTCGTACACGTACAAGTCCGTGATGTCACTGGACTGGGTGGACCACTCGCACAGGACGGTGATCCGGTCGCCCCGTACGTCCAGACCGGCCGCCGGCTCGTCCAGCTTCCTGCTCCACTCCTGTTCGCCGGTCTTCAGGTCGAAGGCGACGAGGCGGGAGTTGCGGCCCTTGTACCAATGCCACACCAGCGCGTACATCCGGTCGCCGGCGAACGCCGTCTGCGTCCGGTCGGCCGGCTCGATCTTGTCGTCGTCACCGGTGAACTCGATGACCGGCCGGGCCTTCCCGTCCGGACCGAAGGGGACGTACACGCCCGCGCCTTCGGTCGAGGTCCGCTTGACCCGGAGCACCAAGGGGTCGGCCGACTCGATGACCACGGTGGAATCCAGCGCCACGGGGCGGCGGGCATCGATGGGGACGTTCCACTTCAGGGCCCCGGTGGCCCGGTCGAACGCCGCCGCCATCAGCTCGGCGTCCCCGCCGCCGGTGCTGCCGGTGCCGGTGCCTGTGCCTGTGCCCGTGCCCGTGCCGCCGGTGCCGGTGCCGGTGCCGTCGGCGTCGTCGCCGCCGCAGGCGAGGAGGGCGTGGACCTGCTCCTCGCCGACCGCGGCCTGCCACACGCCGCATGCGCCGGGCACGGCCGCCGTCCAACGGGCCTTGCCCGTGCGGAGGTCGACTGCGCGCAGGGAGCGGTTGCCGCCCGGGGCGCGCAGCTCCTGCCTGGTCCGCTCGTGGAGGACCAGGGCCAGGCCCCCGCCCGCGTCGAGGAATCCGCCGCCGGGGAACAGGCCGTCCGAGACGGTCCGCGGGGCGGTCCACAGCTCCCGCCCGTCCTTCACGTCGAGGGCCAGGACGGTCGAACAGCCCTCGTTCCTGCCCGGGACGACGGGCTTCCCGTTGCTGTACGCCGTCTCGCGCCGCTCCGTGCCGTAGGCGACGAGGAGGACCGACGCGTCGGCGCGGCGAGCGCTCCCGCAGATCTGAGTGCGGCCGGGCGGTACGAACTCCCAGAGCTTCTCGCCGTCATGACCGTCGGCCATGCCGAAGCCGGTCACCGCGTCGAACCGGCTGCGCACCGCGACGTCCCCGACGACCCACCGGCCGTTCTCCTCTCCGTCGCCGGAACGCTCCTTCGCGGTGGCCCAGGTCCGCACCATGGCGTCGCCCGGCAGATAGCCCTCGGTCGACAGGAAGAAGGTCACGATGGACCCGATCACTCCCAGCACGACCACGACCGCCGTGAGGCATCCCGCCAGCCCTCTCCCCGACATCACGCGTCCCCCGTACCGTGCATGGTGCATCCCCCCGTGGGCCGGCCCGCGGCCCGGCCCGAAATCGTTGATCTTCGAACGACGGTCAGGCTAGGCCAGACGTCGCTTCAGGTCCATGGAGATCCGGTGGAGCCGTCGGCCGGGGCGGACCGCGATCATCGGGGCCCTGCAAGTAGTCGGCACAAGGGAATCGAGGAGTCTGATGAAGCTGTTCATGCGCCTGGCCGCGGTGGCCCTCACCGCGGCGACCGTGCTCGTACCCGCCGCTGGACCGGTGTCGGCAGCCGGACCGGTGTCGGCAGCCGGACCTGCACCGGAGCTGCCGGTCCCGGCCTGCTCGGTGGTCTGGTTCGACCTGGGCGACACCCTGGTCGACACCTCCGACCGGGCCCACCTCACCTACATGCCGGGGGCACTGCGATATCTGCGGCAGCTGCACCACACCGGGGTGCCGCTCGGCATCATCACGAACGTGCCGCCGAGTTGGGGTGCGACCGATGCCGAGCGGGCGGAGGCGACGAAGAAGCACATCGCGGCGAGCTGGTCGGAGGCGAAGCCGTTCGTGTGGGAGTACTTCGGCGACCGGATCCTCACCCCGCGCAGCATCGAGGAGTCCAAGCCGGCACCGGCCCTGTTCCAGCGGGCGCTCGCGAACTCCGGCGGCTGCCGGGCCGTGTTCCAAGGCGAGAACCCCGACGAGATCACCGCAGCCGCCACGGCAGGGATGTTCGGATACCAGATCGGCCGGCACGACCGGCCGGCCTACCTGCCCCTGCACCGGGTACTGCTGCCGTTCCTCGACCGGTAGCCGTCCGACGCCCCTGGTTCGGGCATCCAGGTGGGGCCGCGGGCGCGAACGGGTAGACCCTCCTCGTCCGGCAGAACGGCACGATCGACGTCACCGCATCCCCGACGGGCATGCCCGCCGACTCCGGCACCGTCGCCCTGCGGCCATCCCCACTACCCCCCCGGCACCACCCGACATCCGTGGATCCGGACCCGACCCAGGTCCCCCACCTCCCCGGACCCGCCACGCGCGGGTCCTCGGCACGCCCAGGAGGCACCATGGCCCTGTCCCGAACCGAGTACGTCAACCTCCTCCGCAGCCAGGCCGGATACCACGAGGGCCGGGACGCGAACGGCAACTGGAACAACGTCCAGAAGTTCTCGCCCGCCACCGCCGGCCTGGAGTGGTCGCAGGGCATGGCCTGGTGCGCCGTCTTCACCGCGTGGGGTGCCGACGAACTCGGCGAGCGCAGCTCGTGGCCGATCACGGCCAGTTGCAGCACCGCCGTGCACTGGTGGAAGCGCGCCGGCCGGTGGACCGACCACCCCGTCCTCGGCGGCCCGTTCTACCTCGGCACCACCGGACAGGACCACGTCGGTGTCGTCTACGCCTACGACGCCGACTCGATCTGGACCGTCGAGGGCAACACCAACGCGAACGGCAGCCCGCAGGGCGACGGCGTGTACCTGCGGGTGCGGCCGCGCCGCGGGCGCGGCAGCCCGTACGGGTACGGCGTCCCGGCGTTCGCCGAAGGCACCACCTGCGCCGATCCCGCGCTCGGCGGCACGCCGAAAGCATCCGTCCCGGCCTCACGGCCGCAGCAGCCCCGGGTCTCGCTCACCCACCTCGTCGACGCCGCCCGCCGCGACCCCCAGGGCCGGCAGGGCACGACCACCCACCCGGCCGAAGTGAACGTCGTGGAGGTGGCCCTGGCCGCCGAGGGGCTGCTGCAGGACGCGTACGCCCACGACGGCTCGTACGGGAGCCTCACCGTGACCGCGTACGCACGGTTCCAGCGCAGGCACTCCGACCGCAACGGACTCGGCTGGGGCCCGGACGACTGCAACGGCGTTCCCGGCCCGACCTCGCTGACCGCCCTGGGGAAGGCCCACGGCTTCACCGTCACCGCGTAGCGGCCGTGGGCAGGCGTAGGCGGTCGAGGACCGGCCGCCTATTACGATGCAGCGACACGGCACGACGCCAGGAGGGTCAGGAGGTCGAATGGAGCCGACGAGGTCCGCACTGCGCGCCTTGGACGACGTTCTGCGCGACGCCGTACGGCTCCGGCTGACCGAGGCCGACCCTGGCGGACGGGCCTCTGTCGACCTGTCGCAGGCGTCCGACCTTGACCGCCTGCGCACGGCCATGGCCGTCGGGAAGCTCCCTGGCCACGCCTGCGCGTGCGCGGGGGACGTGCGGTTCGAGTTCCTCGGCCCGCACGGCGAGCGCGTGGCCGACGTGGTCCTGCACCACAGCGAGGCACTGCGCTGGGACGGCTGGGAGGGTCTGGCCGTCCTGAAGGACGGTGCATCGCTGCTCCGGTGGCTGGCCGAACACGGCCTCGCCGGCCCGCTGACACGGGAAGAGGACGCTGCGTCGGTCCGCAGGCGGCAGGACGCCGAAGAGGCGGACTGGATCGCAGCCGTTCCGCCGGCCCTGGCCTCTCTCACCGGATCCATGCTGGCCCTGTCCCGCACGGGCTCGCACCCGGCGCCCGAGTTCCTGGCCGACGCACACGCCCGGCTGCAGCAGGCGGACCCGGACCCGGTGGACCGGGCGCTCCTGCTGCTGGCCTGGTGCGGCGCGGGCAGCGGCCGCTATTCCGGCTTCCCGCCCCACGAAGCCGTCCCGGGCCGGCTGCTCGCCGACGTTCCCCTCGCCGAGATCGCCGCCGCACTCGGACACCCGACGGCGGGCCCCCGCCACGACGCCGGCGCCGTCCGGCACCTGGCCGGCTGGAACACCCGGCCGTGCCAGAAACAAGACGTGGCAGCCCTCCCCGCACCCCTCCGAGCCCGCCTGATCCGCGCCGCCCGCACATCAGCGGACCCCACCCTGGCCAGACGCACCAAGCACTGGCCGGCCTGAGCCCGGACCCCCTTCCGTCGCCCGCCCTGCGCATCCCGCCAGCCGTCCGGGCCGCCGGCTCCCCACGGTGCACCTGGTCTCTGGACGACCTGCAACGCCGTGGCTGCTGCCGCGGACTCGGCTGACACCGTGCGAGAGGTGGCGGGGATCGAACGCGGCCGCCGGCACCGCGAGCTTGCGCCTGAGCCGGCCTTCAGCCTGATCCGCGTGAGCCCCGACCGCATGGGCTCACCATCACACCCGACGGCCCAGCAGGCCGGGACCACGTCACACGCTCACCCTCACGGTGCACGACGAGGCCGCAGCGGACGGCCTGGTGACGTCGCGGGTGTCCGCGCCGAGGCGGTCGAGCGCGGCCTGCGTGGACTCGATCAGCCCGGCGTCGCCCTTGGCGATCCGCAGGCGCAGGCACTCCTGAAGGTGGGCGCGAGCCGCTTCGTGTTCGCCCTGCTCCAGGCAGTGCTTGCCGAGGTGCTGGAGGGCGAAGTCCACGAGGTCCGGGTGCTTGGTCCGGGCGGCGTCCAAGGCGCTGCGGTAGATGGCGCCGGCGGTCTCTGCCTCACCGGCGTAGCGGTAGGCGTCGCCCAGGTTCAGCTCAGTGGCGATTACCCCTCGTGTGTCGCCTGAAGCGTCAGCCAGGTCGAGCGCCTGCCGCAGGAATGTACGGGCGTCGTCGTAGTCACCGAGGCTCACCAGGCCGATGCCGCTCCACCGGGCCAGGACCCGCGCCCTGGAAGCGTCCGTGCCCTCGGGCAGCGCCTGCAGCTCCTCCCGGAGTTCCGCGACGGCGGTGGTCAACTGCTCACGGTCGACGGGGGCCATACGCAGATCCTCGCCGTGCGTGATGAGGTGCTGGAGCACTGATCTCTCCCTGGGTGGGTCCTGATCGGGCCGGACGGTACTACAGTCCGTCGGTCTGGTGACGCAGATCGGCGAGCAACGCCTGGCCGTGGGGCGTGAAGTGCTCGGCGTTCCGTTCAAGCTGGTCCATGAGGTAGCGGACCGCCGGCATGCCTTCACCGTAGGCGGCCTGGAAGCACGCCCGCTCGTTCTCGTTCAGGTCTTCGCGGTCCAGCTCGGTGCGCCTGAACCGCAGGAGCTGGTTGTAGACGCACGTCGCGTGGAAGGTTCGGTCGATCTCCCAGAACTGGTTCCGCTCCTCGCTCGCCGCTCGCCACGCGATCTCGATCTTCGGGGAGGCCTTGGCGGAGTAGCCGTTGGCAAAGACCGACCGCTGGAGGATGTGGAAGCTGACCGACTGATGGACGGCCTCGTGCAGGATGTTCTCCGCGAGGAAACGGGGTGACGGCTCCGTGCTGACGGTGTTGGGCGGGATGTGCAGCAGCGCCTTCTCGGAGAACATGACGACGTACGGGAGGGCAGGGTCGCTGGAGCTGGTCAGCGAGGAGCCGCCAGTACCGGGCTTGAGACCCACCCACAGCAGGCCCCGAACGAACTCGCGAACGCGGGCGAAGCCCTCAGGGTGGATCGAAGCGATCCGCTCCAGCGCGCGGGTCAGGTCTGTGCGGCGCGCGACGGTGTGTTCGAGGATCCCGTACGTCTCCAGGTTGACCTCCTTGGCGAGCTGCTCGTGGAGGGCGCCGTCGAACCAGTCGAAGACGGCCCCGTCGACGGGCACGGGGTCGGCGGCGAGAGTGCGGGCGTGCTCGGCGTAGGGGGTGCCCGACTTCACGAGGTGCTCCATCAGGGCGAACGGGAGGGCGTGTTCGGAGCCGTTCTCGCGAAGCTGGGTCAGCACCGGGTCGTCGCGGTTGAGGTCGAAGAACGAGCCGCTCTCTACGCAGGCGGCGATGGTGGTCGGCATGGTCGTGTCTCCTCGGTCGCGTTGCGCCGGGTGGTGGATCGCGGAGTGGTGGCGACGTGGGACGGGGCGCCTCGGTGGTGACGCTGCGAAGCGCCCCGCGATGCCGTCAGTCAGTCGGGTCGGTGTCAGACTCTGGTCAGACCTCGGTGACCTCGGGGGCGGCGTCGTCCGGAACCATGTGGTCCAGCCGGCGCGTCAGCGAGGTGAGCGGGGCAGCCGGGGTGAAGCCGTCCGTAACGGAGTGGTCCAGCCGCCGGGTGAGGTTGTCGACCTGGTTGGTGTCGGCCATGGTGGTGCTCCCTTCGGTGTTCACGGATGGTGCTGGTGATGGTGCGTCCGCCCCGGCATGTGCCGTGAGGAGGTACGGGGCGGGGGTCTGTGGTGGGGTCAGGCCCGCTGGATGTTGTCCGCGGCCGTGGTGCACTCGATCCCCGAGGCCGGGCGGATGTGCGCGATCCGCACCGTGCGACCGTCGTCGTGCAACTGGTGGGTGACGGCGGTCAGCTCGCCTTCGGTGCGGCTGGCGATGTCCCGGACGCGGATGCCCAGGAGGGGATGTTGCTCGTAGCCGGCGTGGTCGACGGCGTACTCGTGATCCGTCACGTCGGCACCTCCTCGCGCGACTCCCGGATTCGGATGTGGAAGTCACCGAGCTTCTGCCAGCCGCGGCGGGCCCGCTCGCTCAGGGCCGGGGAGCGGCGCCCGTAGGCGGAGGGGACGTCAGCCTTGACGGCGAACGCATCCCCGGGGAGGGGCTTGGACCAGTCTTCGCGCTGTCGGGCCTTGGGGCGACGGGGGAGTTCGGGACCGGGCATCGAGCCCTCCTCTCCGAGGGGTTGCAACGGGACGCAAGGACCGGGGAGGTACGGCTGCGCCCCGCTGCCGGGGGTGCGGCGTCAACTTCGTTCCCAGGCGCTGGGGCTGGTCGAACCCGCAAGATGAACGTACGGTCGCTCTGCGTGCACCGGGACTGACTGCGGGTACGTGTGACGTGGAGGGCCACACCGGGGAGCGCGCGATGGCCACGAGACCAACCACCGGAACGATCGCGGGCTTTGTGCTGCGCACGGCGCGGGAGTCGGTGCCGCTCACGCAGGCAGGGATGGCCGAGGCCCTCGGCGTGGACCTGGCCACGGTGCAGGGCTGGGAGTCGGGACGACGGCCGGTCGCGAACATGCGCGCGGTGGACCTGCTGGGGCTGCGGCGGAGGCTGGCCGCGCTCGGTGCGGACGCGGCGGTCATCGCCCTGCTGGACGCGGCGATGGACGCGGACCGGATCATCAGCGCCACCCTTGTCGATACCGACGGACCCCATCCGCTCGCGGAGTGGGTGCACACTCGGGACACCGCCCACATGCTCGCCTGGGCCCTCACCGGGACGCGCCCACCCTCCCTTGCCGGTACCCCGTCCCCTCGCCGACGAGGGCCGGCAGCTACTTCTCCGCTCCTCCCCGCCCCGGACCGGTTGGCCTTCTTCGAGCGGCTGCGGACCACGGCGGAGGCAGCCCCGCGGACCGACGCGCAGGGGGTCCTCCTGCACCGCCAGGCCCTGTATCTGACCTCGTACGACAAGAGCCCCGAGGCGGTGGCCTGGACGGCGCAGGCCCTGCACGCTCGGCGAGGTCTGCTGGCCCGGCGGGGGTGGACTCCGCACTGGGCGGAGGCGCGATCGACGGCCACCGCGCTCGCAAGGCTCGGAGATCCGGTCCCGCTGCTCGACTTCATCGAGCGGGCGATGGTGGACGACGACGCGGGTGAAGCAGCGAACCTGAACTACTGGGCCTACTGGCTGGGTGGTACCCCGTTACCCCAGTCCGACGACATGTTCATGCGGGACCGGCAACTCACCGGCTGGGATCCCGTTACGCTGCTGCGGGGACTGACATACGGCCTGCACCATGCCCCCGGGTACGTCGACCTGTACGTGCACACGATGTGGGCCCTGTTGATCGCACACCCTTGGCTGCCGCAGGCGTCCGGCCTGCTGGTGCGGGACCTGGCGGAGCGTACGGCGCGGCTGCTGGACGGAGGCGGTACCTCCGAGAGATCCCGGCGCGAACTGGCCAGCGTGCATTACGTTCTTCGTGATCGAGACTGATACCGGAGGTCGGCAGATGGCAGACGAGACGGCGAAGGACACGGCCGCGTTCCTCTTCGAGATGGGTGTGATGAAGAACGCCAAGCGGACCGGATGGTGGTTCACCGGCAACAACAACCCCGAGTCGATCGCCGACCACTCGTTCCGCGTGGGCATCATCGGTGCCGTGCTGGCCATGATGGAGGGCGCCGACCCGGCGAAGGTCGCGCTGATGTGCCTCTTCCACGACACACAGGAGACGCGAATCGGGGACATCCCGCACATCGGCCGGCGCTACATCGACGTCACCGCGAACGTGGACGTCACCGCGGACCAGGTGGCCCGTGCCCACCCTGCCGTCCGGGCCGGTGTGCTGCGGGTGGTCGAGGAGTACGAAGCCGGCAACACTCCCGAGGCGATCGTGGCCAAAGACGCGGACAAGCTGGAGTGCCTGGTGCAGGCGGTGGAGTATCGCTCGCAGGGCAACACTCTGGTGCAGGACTGGATCGACACCTCGTTGAACAGCCTCAAGACCGCATCCGCCCGCGAATTGGCCGATGCGGCGCTGAACATGTCGCCGCTGGAGTGGCGGAACAAGTACCTGGGGCAGTAGCCGGCCCGGAAACGCTGAAGGCCCCGCTGCCGCGGGAAGCGGGCACTGCGTCGGCCCGAAGGCGGCAGGACGCGGACCGGACCGGCCAGAGGCCCTACACGCCCCGCCGTCCGCGTGCGGCTTGGCCGGTTTTCGGGTCGTGTTCGGCGGGTATCAACGGCGGGGCCAAGGGGGCGGTCATGTGGCAGGTCGCGTGGGGAACGGTCTACATCGTGCTGGGCGTGGTACTGGTGCGGCAGTTGCGCTCCTACGCGCAGGAGAATCAGCGGCGGATCGACCCGCCCGTTCGCGAACCCGCCGATCCCGACCTGTACGTCCTGGCCGCCCTGTCGGGCGGGGGGTCGCGCGTGGCCGACACGGCGCTCGCCGCCATGTTCCTGGACGGCCGGCTGACGAGCCCCGCCGGAGGTCGTGTCCTGCTCGCGGACGCGCCGGGGCCGGACGCCGTGCAACAGGCCGCCGTCGAGTTCCGTGCGGCCGGGGGCGACGCCCAGGACGGGCCCGGACTCCTGGCCGCCGTACGGCAGTCGGCGGCAGTGGCGGACGTCCTGCGGGAACTGGCGGCGGGCGGACTGCTGGACGACCCCGAGGCCGGTAGACGCACCCGGGCCGCGCGCGCACGCGCGATCCGCGCCTGTCTCGCCTGTGCCGTGGTGAACGCAGGGGTGTGCGCGGCCGACTGGGCCGTCCGCGATCGGGTCCCGCTGGAGTGGACGGCGGCGTACGCCCTGCTGTGGGTCTGCGGGTTCGTCGCCCTCTGGTACGAGGGGTCGAAGCCGGACCTGCGCCCCCTGGCGGCGCGGAAGCTGTCCGTCCGGCTGAGTAGGCGCGGCCGGTGGACCCGGCTGCCCGGCCAAGACCGCCTCGACCGCAAGACCGCCGCGACACTCACCGCCGTGGCCCGCCGCGGTACCCATGCGCTGCCCGCGCTCCAGAAGGCGCTCACCAGACCGTACGTGACGCCGTCGCCCTCTCCCCGCACTCCGTCCACCGCTTCCCACTGGGTGTCCGGCGGCGGTGTCGGGCTGGGCGGGGCCGATTTCGGCGGCGGCGGGTGCGGAGGCGGCTGCGGGGGCGGCCTCTGATTCCTCCACCGTGACGCCAGTGCGCCATCGCCATGACGCAGTGTTGGGTGTCTCACCTGCCCGGCTGTGGAATCCCACCCCGGGGGCCGTTCTGTTCGTGCTGGAGGGGGCAGCCGGAATCGACGGGTTCACCTATCTGATACCCCGGCCCGACGGCCGGATCCTGCTGGACAACCTGCACGCCAGACCGGGCCGCACCGGGTCGGGAATCGGCAGCCGGCTCTTGGCCCGTGCCCGGGCCTGGGCAGCGGACGAGCACCCGGACCGGGCGGTGTACCTGGAAGTACTCCGTGCCAACACCCGCGCCATCGCCTTCTACGAGCGGCACGGAGCCCTACGCACCGATGAGCGCACCTGCCGGTTCGACCAAGGCTTCGAACTGCCCGAATTCGAATACACCTGGCCCGTCACGGCGCTCACGTAGCGGAGGCCGACTGGTTGACGTCGGCGGGGATGACCGGCGGGTTGCGGGGTAGGCGCGGCCCGGAAGCCCCGCACCGGAGATGACGATCGGCAGTGTCAGGCGACATGGCCGGGATCAAGGAGCAGACCCACCAATGGACCACCATCGGCAGGAAGAAGAATCCGCACCGGCAACGGAGCGGCTGCGCGACCAGGTCGAGCACACCCGTGACGAACTCGGCCGGACCGTGGAAGCCCTCGCCGCCAAGGCCCGCGACGGCGTGACCCATGCCGGCCACCTCGCAGCCGTGAAGGCCCCGGACCCCGTCCGCGAGAAGGCCGGGGCGGTGGCGAAGACGGCTCGGGCGAACCGCACGCGGCTCGTGGCCGGCGCCGCGGTCCTGGTGGTCTACCTGTTCCTGCGTCGCGGGCGGAGGCACACGTGAAGGCATCGAAGATCGCGTACCGGCCCGTCGGGCTCACCCTCGGTGCCGTCAGCGGCCTGCTCGCCGGCGTGGCTTTCAAGCAGGCGTGGAAGATGGCGGGCCACAAGGGCGACGCCCCCAGTGCCATGGACGAGGACCGCACCTGGCAGGAGGTGCTGGTCGCGGCAGCCCTGCAAGGGGCGATCTTCGCCGTGGTCAAGGCTGCCGTCGACCGTGCCGGAGCCGCCACGATCCGACGGCTGACCGGCACCTGGCCCGGCTGACGAGCCCCTGCGTACGGCAGGCCGCGGCGCATCGCACGCCGCGGCCTGCCGTACGCAGGGGACTGGTCTGATCAGTGCTCACGGCGGTCGCGCAGGGAGTCCCCGACGCCGCGGACCTGCTCGTCGGCCTTGCCCGCGACCTCCCGGACCTTGCCCTTGACCTGGTCCGTCTTGCCCGCGGCCTTCATGCGCTCGTTGCCGGTCGCCTTGCCGGCGACCTCCTTCGCCTTGCCCTTGGCCTGCTGCATCTTGCCCTTGGCCTTCTCCGCCATGGGAAACACACCTTTCGAAAACGGACTCTCCTTCTTGAGGTGGCAGGTGCCCGGCGCCGGCTGCCGTACACGTGCTGCGCCGCTCCGGTGCGCCCGGGGTGGTCGGGCGTCGACCGCGTCGGTGACGAGCCGAAGCCGGTGCTCGTGACCTGCCGGCCGGCCACCAGCCCCTCGGCCCCGGCCGGAGGCGGCGTCCGCCCCCGGACGGTCCGACGCCGGGCGTGTGCGGGCGTTGGTTCGGGGCAGGTGCAGGGTAACCAGCCTGGTCTGGTAGCAGACCGCGCTCCCTCCGGTCACCCCCTGTGACCGGAGGACAGGGTTTGTCATCCGGTTGCGTCGCGGCCCGACGCCGCGCAAGTGACGGCCTTCTCCGCCCCCTCCCGGGGAGCCGACCGTGACAGGCTCCCCCAGAACGGCGGACGCTCATGCATCCCGCCCTCCATATCGACGTCACTTCCCGTGTCGGCCCCAGGGCCACGGCCCATCGGAATGCCGGCCTCCCCTCAGCGGCGCCCACCCGCTCACGCGGGCACAAGGACGCAGGCGGGCCCGGGAGGAGGTCGTGAACATCACGTCATCCGGCTTGCCCATGCCCGCCCCCGGGCTCAAGACCGACATCGTGCGCACCGGCGAAGCACTCGTCTGCGTCCTGTCCGGCGACCTCCACACCGGCACCCGGGACGTCGCCGACCAAGCCCTGCGCGACGCCCTGGACAGCGGGCCGGGGCTGCTGGCGGTCGACCTCGACGCGGTGGAGCTGTTCACCGCCGACGGCCTCAACCTCCTCCTCACCCTCCGTGACACCGCCCGCAGCCGGACCGTGCCCCTGATCCTGCTCTCCCCCAGCCGGGCGGTCCGCACCGTCCTCGACCTGACCGGCGCCGTCGGGACGTTCACCATCCACGTCTCCCTCGCGGAAGCCACCACCCACGGCGACCGGCCGTGACTCTCCGGCAACGGTCGGAGCACAGGAGCGGGGGGTGTAGGAGGGCGGATGGCGGGCAGCCGCGAGAGGCAACGGAGTTTTCTGCCGCCGGGACAGTCCATGCGTCCACCGCCTGCCGAAGAGCGCCACCGCGAACTCGCCCTCGCCGACACCGCGGATCCACGGGCCTGCCATACGGGCATCGCCTGGGTCCGCGAGACCCTCACCGAATGGCAGCTCCTCGACCACAGCCAAGACGCCCTCCTGATCGCCGCCGAGCTCCTCTCCAACGCCGTCAGACACGGCGGCGGCATTCACACCCTCGGTCTGACCCGTCACGACGAGCGCCTGCGGATCAGCGTCACCGACCCCAGCCCGGTCCCGCCCCGGCTTCGCGAGCACCGCCCCGACTCCATAGGCGGGCACGGCATCTTCCTCGTCGACCGCCTCGCCCACGACTGGGGATGCCGGCCGCACCACCGCGGCAAGACCGTCTGGGCCGACCTCGCCCTGCTCCCGGCGACAGCCCGCAGCGGCGACGGGGAACACCCTTGAAGCGGCGCCCGTGAACAGCCCCTGCTCCCCCGCGTCGGCGGCCGCCGCCGCGCGCTGGTGACGCGTACGGCCACACCTCTGGGATGCTGGCGCGCATGGCAGTACCCGAGACCCTCCGGCTCCTTCAGGTCACGCGCCCCCGGGAGCTCACCCCCGGCCTCAGACGCGAACTCGTCACCTGCTGGGAGACGGTGACCAACTCCGGAGGCGCGGTCATCGCCGCCCGCTTCCCGATGCCGCCGGTGAGCGCCGACGACGTCGGTCCCGCGGTGGACGACCTCGTCGACGGGCTCGACCCGGGACACGAGCGGATGCTCATCGCCACCGTCGAGGGCACGCTCGCCGGATGGCTGGTCGTCCGCCGGGACCGGCATCCGCTGGTCGCGCACTGCGGCGTGGTCAACCACGTGCAGACCCACCCGCGCTTCCGGGGACGCGGGATCGGGGCCGCCCTGATGCACCGGGTCCGGGACGTGGCCCGGGACGAGATGGGGCTGGAGCGGCTGCGGCTCTCCGCGCGGGGAGGGCTCGGGCTCGAGGACTTCTACCGCAAGCTGGGCTGGGTGGAGATCGGCCGCTGGCCCGGTGTGCTGCGTGTGGCTCCTGGTGACGACCGGGACGAGATCCTGATGACGCTCCCCCTCTGACCGCCCGGATCCGGTCGTCTCCCGGGCATGAAGCGGCCCTTGTCCTGTCAGACCGGGCACAACCGCACCGACGGGAGGTTACGGTGGTAGGACCGTTCGGCGGTACCGGTGCACATTCCTCGTCGGGGAGGAACAGCTGGGATGAGCGTCGCTCCTCTGTACCTGGAACCACGGATGGAACCGCGGATGGCCTCCCTCCTGGGATCCGCAGCGTTCCTGCACACGCTCGTCGAGGCCCTGGGCTCGCCCCTGAACCTCGTGCTGCCCGAGCAGTTCGCGGAGAACGCGGAGCGCTTCCGCTCCGTCCTCGACGGCAGCAGACTCGGCGGCCGGGTCTACTTCGCCCACAAGGCCAACCGGTCCAGCGCGCTCGTCCGGCGGCTGACGGCGACCCGTGCCGGCGTCGACACCGCCTCGCTGAGCGAGTTGCAGCACGCCCTCGCGGCCGGGTTCACCGGTGACCGGATCATGGCGACCGGGCCCAAGGACCCCGAGTTCCTGTGGCTCGCAGCGCGCTGCGGGGCGACCGTCCATGCCGACGGGGCGGCGGAACTGGAGCAGGCGGCCGGCCTCGTCCGCAGGTACGGCCTGCCTCGCCTGCGGGTGATGGTGCGGCTGTCCGGGTTCGAGACGTCCGGGGCGAAGACGCTGGCCCGCAGGAGCCGGTTCGGTACCGCCATGAGGGACCTGGACCGGCTGCTCGACGTCCTCGAACGCCACCGCGACGCGCTGGATCCGGTGGGCGTCGGCTACCACCTCGACACCACCAGTCTGGACGAGAAGGCGGCCGCCCTCGAAGGATGCCTGCGCGCCATGGAGGAATTACGGAGCCGCGGCTTCGAGCCGCGCGCCATCGACGCAGGCGGTGGCTACGGTGTCAGCTACCTCGCCCGTGCCGAGCAGTGGGAGCGCTACACGTCCGAGCTGACCCAGGCGGTGATGGGCAGGCGTCCGCCCCTCACCTGGGGTGGTCACGGCTACGGTCTCCGCGTGGAGAACGGCACGCTCAAGGGGACCCTCTCGCTCTACCCGGCGCACCGCCCGCTGACCGGCCCCGCCTATCTGGAGGAGCTGCTCTCCCGACCCGCGCCGGGCCTGGGGCGCCCGCTGGGCACGCTGCTCCTGGAAGGCCTCTACGACCTCTACGTCGAGCCCGGCCGCGCCCTGACCGACCAGTGCGGGGCGTCCCTGGCCAAGGTGCTGGAGGTACGGCCGTCGGACACCGGCGCGCACCTCGTGCGTCTCGCGATGAACGCGAGCGACGTCGGCCTGGAGGACCACGGCGTCCTCATGGATCCGGTGCTCCTGCCGCGCGACGGTTCGTCGGCGGGCGCGTGCCGTCCGGACGGTGGCGGGCCGGTGGCCGTGCACCTGCTGGGCAACCTCTGCCTGGAGGCGGACCTGATCACCCGCCGTACGGTGTACCTTCCGCGGCTGCCGCGTCCCGGCGATCTGCTCGCCTTCGCCAACACCGCCGGGTACTGCATGGACTTCACCGCAACCCATGCGCAGCAGCAGCCCGTCGCACGGAAAGTCGCCGTCCACCAGAGTGCTCCGCACGCCGGCGGCGGGGCCTGGCGCTGGTGCCTCGACGAGCAGTACTGGCCGACCACACGTACGGGGGATGACGCATCATGAGGTACGACAGCATCACCGAGGCCATCGGCAACACCCCGCTGGTACGCATCGACCCGGCCGTCCACGGCCTGCGCAACATCGACCTCTACGCCAAGCTGGAGATGCTCAACCCCTTCGGCTCGCTGAAGGACCGCGCTGCCTGGAACATGGTCCGCGCGGGGCTGCCGGAGGCCCGCGAGCGCGGCGAGACGATCGTCGAGCTGTCCAGCGGGAACACCGCGAAGGCCCTCGCCCTGATCGCGGGGATGCACGGCCTGTCCTTCAAGAGCGTCACCAACAGGATGCGCATACCGGAGGTCAAGGACCTGCTCCTGCTGCTGGGTGCCGAGATCCGGGAACTGCCCGGGCAGAGCGAGTGCCTCGACCCGACGGACACCGACGATCCGCTGACCCGCTTCCACCAGGAGCTGAGCCGGCCCGGCAGCGCCCACCTGCACACGGACCAGTACTTCAACGCCCTCAACACCGACGCGCACGCCTCGGGCACCGGCCCGGAGATCATCGCCGACCTGGACGGGCGCGCGCCCGACTGGTTCATCGCCTGCGTGGGCACGGCAGGATCCTCCACCGGGGTGGCCAGGGCGCTGCGCGCCCACGACCCGGCGGTGCGCGTCGTGGGCCTGGTCGGCGAGAAGTCCGACTTCATCCCCGGCATCCGCACCCTCGACGAGGTCCAGGAAGTCGGCATCTTCAATCCGGCGACGTACGACACGATCGAGTCGGTCGGTGCCGACGACGCCCTCGACGGCATGCTGACGCTGCTGCGCCGCTGCGGGATGCTCGCCGGACCCACGGGCGGGGCCGCGTACTTCGGTGCGGTGCGCCACCTCCGGGCGTTCGACGCCGAGCTGACCGAGCGCAGGACGGCCGTCTTCATCGTGTGCGACCGGGCGGAGAGTTATCTCGGGTACGTGCGGCAGCGCCGTCCGGACCTCCTCGGCAGGCCCCCGGTGCGCAATTCGGTGGCGACTCTGACCGACGCCGAGCTCCGCGCGGCGGCCGTCATCGACGTCGCCGACGCGCAGAAGTGGATCGAGGCCCAGCGGCCACTGGTGATCGACCTGCGGGGCCCGTTCGCGTACGCGGCGCTTCACATCGACGGCTCGGTGAACATCGTCGACGAGCTGTTCGAGGAGCTGCTGAAGGGCGGTCTTCCCTTCGGCAGGCGGCAGCCCGTGCTGCTGGCCTGCCCGGTCGGCGAGAAGTCCGTCCGGTACGCGGCGCTGCTGACCCGGATGGGGCATCCCGACGTCCGCAGCCTCGCCGGCGGCATCATCGCCTGGCGGGACGCCGGTGCACCGCTGGTGCGTGACTGACGTGGCGGCGGCCGGTCCCGCCGACGAGATCGCGGAGCTGGCATCGTGGCAGCGCCGCCTGCGCGACCAGTTCCCGATCGTGGCCGGTCACCCGGAACTGACGTACCTGGACAGCGCCGCCACCTCGCAGAAGCCGCAGACCGTCCTCGACTCCGTACAGCACTACCTCACCACCTCGAACGCCAACGCCGGCCGGGGCTCGTACCCCTGGGCGAACACCACGACGGCGCTGGTGGAGCGAGCCCGGCAGCGGGTCGGGGAGTTCCTGGGCGACCCCGAGCCGGACCGGTCGTACGTGCACTTCACGAGCGGGGCCACGGAGGGGCTGCGCGCGGTCGCGCTGGACTGGCTGCCCGGGTTCCTCTCCGACGGTGACGAGATCGTCGTCCCGTTCGCCGACCATCAGGCCAATCTGTCGCCCTGGCTGGAGGCGAGGGACCTGCTCGCCCGGCAGGGCGTCCGGATCCGGGTGCGGGAGCTGCCGTACCAGGCGGGCTCCGGCGACTACGATCCGCAGGCGCTGAGCCGCATCGTCGGCCCCCGGACCCGGTTCGTGGCCGCCACCCACGTCCACCACGTGTACGGCGCCGACATGAACGTCGACCGGCTGCGCCGGGTGGTGGGTCCGGACGTGCCCATCTGCCTCGACGCCGCGCAGAGCATCGGTCACCTCCCGGTGTCCGTCGCCGGACTCGACGTGGACTTCGTGGTCTTCTCCGGCCACAAGGCACTGGCCCTGCCCGGGACCGGTGCCGTGTGGTCGCGCGGGGTGCGGGGGCCCGCCTTCCGTCCCGGCGGCTGGCAGGGCACCCCGAACACGGCCGGCATCGTCGGCCTGTCGGCGGCGCTGGACTGGCTGGACGAAGCGGGCACCGACCGGATCGAGCGCTGGACCGTCGCGCTCACCTCCCGGCTGACCGACGCCCTCGGCGCGATGGACGCGTACGAAGTGCTCGGCTGCCGGGCCAGCCTGGACGCCGGCTCGCCGGTGCAGCGGCGCCGGAGCCTGGTGACCTTCCGGCACCGCACCGTCAACTCCGGCGACCTGGGCTTCATCCTCTTCAGCCACGGTTTCATGGTGCGTTCCGACGGGCACTGCCAGGCCGGCACGGACCCGAAGGAGGGCTCGGTGCGCGTGAGCCTCCACGTGTACAACACCCCTGAAGAGATCGAAGAGTTGCTCACCACCCTCACCAATCTGCAATGATTTCCATTAACAGGTATGGGGTGATGGCCAACGGAGGCAACTCGAACCATGGGCACGATGAGCACCGCGACGGCGGCACGCTGGGTCGAGCGCTGGGAGAGCCAGCAGCAGCACTACGCAGTCGACCGCGAGGAAAGATTCGAGGTCATCGCAGACCTGGTCGAGCACGTGACCTTCGGCCGGCCGGACCCGCTGGTGCTCGACCTCGGGAGCGGACCCGGATGCCTGGCGGCACGCATCGCCGCCCGCCTCCCCGCGGCGGAGGTGCTGGCCGTCGACACCGACCCGCTCCTGCTGAAACTGGGCAGCACGCACTACGGTCCCTCGATCCGCTGCGTCGAGGCGATGATCGGCGCGCCCGGCTGGCTCGACGCGCTCGCCCTGGACCGGCCGGTCGACGCCGCAGTGTCGACCACCGCACTGCACTACCTCGGCAAGGACACGCTGCGAGCGGTCTACACGGAGCTCGCCGGCCGGCTCCGTCCCGGCGGCATCCTCGTCAACGGGGACCACATCAGCCCGGATTCGACGCGCGTCTCGGAACTCGCCGGGGACATCGGGCGCCGCTACGCCGAACGCAACGCGGAGCTCGCCGCCGAGGACTGGGAGTCCTGGTGGTCGGGCGCGGCAGCGGATCCGGAACTGGGGCCCCTGCTCGCCGCCCGCGGCGCCGGTCGGCGCCCGCCGTGCGAGGGGAACGACCTGACCCTGTCCGGGCACGTCGAGCTGCTGCGCGCGGCGGGGTTCGAGGACGTGGGTGCCGTCTGGCAGGTCGGCCACAGCCACGTCCTGGCCGCTATCCGCTGAGCGGGCCGCGGCCGGGACGTGCGGGGCGCCGGCTGTCGCGGCTGTGCGACCCGGTCAGCGGCCCTGGAGGGACCTGACGTTGTCGCCGAAGCTCCAGCCCTTCGAGCCGTCCCAGTTGATCGACCAGGTCATGAGGCCCTTGAGGGAGCCGCCGAAGGCGTTCCACGACTGGCCGACCAGGCCGGGCGTCATGTGGCCGCCGCCGGCGCCGGGCTGGGCCGGGAGGCCGGGGACCTGCTTGTCGTACGGCACCTTGACGGTGGTGCCCTGGATGACGAGGCCGTTGTTGAGGCAGGTGGTCTGGGCGGTGAAGCCCTGCACGGTACCGGCCTGGTACGAGTCGCCGGAGCAGCCGTACATGCTGCCGTTGTAGTACTGCATGTTCAGCCACCACAGGCGGCCGTTGTCGGCGTACTTCTTGATGATCGGCAGGTAGGAGCCCCAGATCGAACCGTAGGTGACGCTTCCTCCGGTGACGTACGCGGTCTCGGGGGCCATGGTCAGGCCGAAGCCCGCGGGCATCTGGGCCAGCACCCCGTCGATGATGCGGATGAGGTTGGCCTGGGAGGGGGACAGCGTGTTGATGTTGCCGCTGCCGGTGAGGCCGGTCTCGATGTCGATGTCGATCCCGTCGAAGTTGTACTTCTTGAGGATCGGGACGACGGTGGCCACGAACCGGTCGGCCACGGCGCTGGAGCTGAGGTCGATGCCGGCGGTGGCGCCGCCGATCGACATCAGGATCGTCGCTCCGGCCGCCTTGGCCCGGCACATCTCGGCGGGGGTGGCCACCTTGACGGTGGCGTCCATGCCGTCCTGCCACAGGACGGTGCCGTCGGAGAGGATCACCGGGAAGGCCGCGTTGATGACGTTGTAGCCGTGGGCGGCGATCCGGCTGTCCGTGATGGGGATCCATCCCATGCCGGGGTGGACGCCGTTCGCTGCGCCGTCCCAGTTCTCCCAGTACCCCTGCAGGACCTTGCCCGACGGCTTCGGCTTGGTGGGGCAGGTCTCGCCCGGCGGCGTGGTGGTCGGGGGCGCGGTGGTCGGCGGCGTGGTGGTCGGCGGCGTGGTGGTCGGGGGCTGGCTCGTCGGGGGCGCGGTGGTGGGCGGCGGCGACGTCGGAGGCGCTGTGGTCGGGGGCGGGCTCGTGGGCGGCGGGCTCGTGGGCGGCGGCGTGCCGGGTCCCGTGAGCGACACGTCGTCGGCGTGGTACGCGGGCTGGCCGTACCAGCCGTGCAGGTAGACGGTGACGGACGTGGTGCTCGGCCCGGTGGTGAAGCCGATGGTGAGCGGGCCGTACGACGGGCTGCTCGGTGTCCACGTGGACGTGGTGCCGGTGAGTCCGGTCCCGGTGGCCCCGAGGTGGACGTAGCTGCCCTGGACATGGGCGCTCAGGGTGTACGCGGAGTCCGGCCGGACGCTGATCGTCTGGGAGCACCGGGCGTTGTCCTGGCCGGTCGGCGTGGCCTTGAGCGCGGCACTGCCGGAACGGACCGGGCTGCCGACGGCCGTGCCGGAGCCCGCGGCGCAGGTCCAGCCGGACAGGCCGTTCTCGAACCCGGGGTTGGCGACCAGGTTGGCATCCGCGTCCGCCGTGGTGGCGGCTCCGGCCGTGACCGAACCGGCCACGGCCATGCCGGCGGCGACGACCGCGACGGCACTCATGCCCGCGAGCGCACGCCTCAGGGTGGCCGGCGCGCTCGCGGTGGGTCCGGGGCCCCCGGAGGGCGGAACCGGGGGACGTGGCCTTCGACGGAACATGCGGAGCTCCCTTCCCGCCGAACGCCATGGCCATGACAGGCCTGTGGGAGGCGTGACGCCCGGCTCTGCACGAGTGGGGACATGCGGGGCTGTGCCGGTCCGGATCGTAGGAGCGGACCGGAGAGCCGGTCAATAGGTCTGGACCAAAGATGCGATGGGTTCAACTGGCTTGCCCGACAAGGCGCATGAGGTCCGCACGCCAGGGCATGCGCGGCCCATGACCGTCAGGAAGACGAGCGTGCTCGTACTGGACTGCGCAGAACCCGAGGCCCTGGCCCGGTTCTACGCCCGCCTGCTCGGCGCCGAGACGTGCGCCGGACGGGAACCCGACCTGGTCGAGGTCGTGACGGCCGACGGCGTGCAGCTCGCCGTCCGCCGCGACCACGGCCACGCACCGCCGAGCTGGCCGCGCCCCGAAGACTCACAGCAGGCCCACCTGCGGATCTTCGTCGCCCCCGACGACCTCGACGAAGCAGAGCGGGAGGCGGTGTCACTGGGGGCCCGTCCGGTCGCCTCCGACAGCGAACCGGGCGCACACACGGCGCGCCTCTTCACCGACCCCGCCGGACACTCCTTCACCCTCGCGGCCGTCGTCGCGGTCGCGGGAGGAGCGGAGTAGCGCATCGTGCCGTGCCGGCAGACCCCGAGGAGAGACCCTTGTTCAAGAGGAGAAAGAAGAGGCACACCACCCCAGGATCATCAGTTCCCCCGATTCCGCCGGCTCCGCCGGTTCCCGCAGCTCCCCCGATTCCCACCGCTCCTCCCGATGCGCCCGCCGCACCCGCCGCACCCGCTTCCCCCGGGCCGCCCGACCACCGCGCACACCCCGCGGTGCGCGCGCTCGCGATGCTGGCGAGCCTGGTGGGGCTCGTCCTGTTCAGCGTCGTCCTGGCACGCCTCACGCTGGAGCCGTCCCAGGCCTCGGCAGACCTGGTGCGCAGCAACGTACATCCGGGCAACTCGATCAGGGCCTACCTGGAGGACGCGTCCGCCGGCTCCGCGGCGAAACAGCTCGGCGGGAACCTGCTGCTGGGCGTCCCGTTCGGGATCCTGCTGCCCGTCCTCGTACCCCAGACCCGGGGCGTGCTGCGGGTCGCCGTGCCCACCGCCGTGGTGATGGTCCTCGTCGAGCTGATCCAGGGCGCCCTGGTCACCGGGCGCGCCTTCGACGTCGACGACGCCCTCCTCAACACGGCCGGCGCGCTGCTGGGCTACCTCTTCCTCGGGCGCCGCATGAGCCGGGCCGTCCATCCCCGCCGCCGCCACTGGTGGCACCGGTGGGGTGCAGCCGTCCGCCGCGCGGCAGGGCGGCGACGGCCGGAGCGCGAGCCCCGGACCGGCGCCGGATGAGGGCCCGGACGTGAGCGACATGGCCCTTCGCCAGGGCTCCGCCCACGTCCGGGGTGGTGCGAGCGTCCTCAGAGCGCCTTCGCCGACCGGTCCGCTCGCGCCGCCCGTACGCCGTCCCCGCGGGCGGCCAGCGCGACGGCCGCGAGGCCGAGTACGGCCCAGAGGGACAGCACCAGAGCCGATCCGGCCGCGCCCGCGCCGTCGAAGTAGGCGACCGAGCGGAGAAGGGCGCTGCCCGCGCCGGGCGGCAGCCACTGGCCCAGCAGTCCGGCCGGCTCGGGCAGCAGCTGCGGCGCGCCCCCGGCACCGGAGAACGGGTTGCCGAGGAGGACGACGAGGAACGCGCCGAGCCCGATGCCGGGCTTGCCGAGGAGCGCGTGGAGCCCGGCGATGCCGCCGGCGATGGCGGCGACGGTCAGGGCGAGGACGCCGGCCTCGGCCCACCAGTTGCCGGTGAGCACGCCGAGCCAGCTGTGGGCGAGCGCGGCCCCGGTCAGGCCGACGAGGGCGGAGGCGCCGAGTACGGCCGTGACGGCGCGGCGGCCACGCAGTCCCGCGAGGGAGACGAGGGCGCCGGCGGCGACCCCGGCCAGGGCGAGGGGCAGGACGCTCGCGCCGAACCCGGTCCCCCGGGCGTCGGCGGCGGGCGCGGGGACCACGTCCGTGACGGGCACGACCGCCCCTGCGGGCGCCTGTGCGGTGACGGCCTGGGCGAGCAACTGCGCGACAACGGGGCTCGCCGCGGAGGCGGTCAGGAGACGAGGGCCCTGCGGGGTGACGACGACCGCCCCGTAGACCTCGCGATGCTCGACGGCGCTGCGGGCGGCGGCCTCGTCGGCGTAGCGGTGGATCTCGAACGCCCCCGGGTGGGAGGCAAGCCGCTGCTCCAGCGGAGCGGCCGCGGCAGCCGGTCCCGCGATGCCGAGGGGAAGGTCGCGGGGCGCCATCCGGGCGGCGGGCCAGGCGAAGGCCCACAGGGCCAGCGCGGCGAGGAGCGGGACCATCACCGTCACGGCGAGCATGCGGCGGCGCTCGGAGACCGGGGAGTGGGGGGCGGAGGGGGTCGGCACGGACGGCGCTGCGGGCGCCGGTGCGGGCGGAGGCGTCGGCGCCGGGGTCGGTCCGGGTGTCATGGCAGGCTCCCCTAAAGAGAAGGATCGTTCGTTTTACGACGTGGACCCACTGTGCGCCGCCCCTGCCACCTTGTCAAGAATGAATGTTCGTTTTACGGTGGGCCCATGGCTCGTGTATCCCAGGCACACCTCGACGCCCGCCGCCGCCAGATCCTCGACGGCGCCACCCGCTGCTTCACGCGCAACGGCTTCCACGCCACCTCCATGCAGGACGTGCTGAAGGAAGCGGACCTGTCCGCCGGGGCCGTCTACCGCTACTTCCGCAGCAAGGAAGAGCTGATCGCCGCCATCGCCGAGGAGACGTTCACCTCGATCCGCGGCGCGTTCGAGACGGCGGCGCAGCAGAGTCCGCTGCCGACCCCCGACCTCCTGCTCGCCGAGGTCCTCGGCACGATCCTGGAGACGCGCGCCGGGGACCCGGCCGCCGGGCCGCGCGACTTCCCCCGCCTCATGCTCCAGGTCTGGACCGAGACCCTCCGCAACGAGGAGCTCGCCGCACTGCTGCGCCGGGGCTACGAAGAGATCAGCGGGCTGTGGGTGGGGCTCGTGGCTGCCTACCGAGAGGCGGGCATGCTCCCCGCCGACGTCCCCGCCGAACACGTCGCACGGACCCTGATCGCGTCGGCCCAGGGCTACGTCGCCCAGCAGGCCCTGTTCGGCGGGGTCGACCCCGGCATGCTCAGGGACGGGCTGCGCGGCCTGATGTCGATGGGCGGGGCAGAGCCGACGACACCCCGCTGACCCGCGGTGGAGCGAGCGCCCGGGGTCACGTCCTGCCCGCGGGCTCGCCGCAGACCGGCGGCGGAGGCTCGCGGGTGACGCGTCATTCGATGCACAAACAGCGCAAGTTTCGCTCCGCGCAGCCGCGGTCCATGGTGGAGCTCTCGGGGCATCGGACACCGTATCCTCCAGGAGGAACCGTGCGACTTCGTGACGAGCTGCCCGTGGACCACCCTCTGAACCGCGTCTACCGGTACGGGGCCGCCCTGTGCGGGCTGCTGCTCCTCGTGTTCGGCTGCCTCGGCTTCGCCGACAGCCTCTCCGCGTTCGACACCGACGGGCGGGAGATTGCGGGCCTGTCCACGAACGGACTGCTCAGCAGTGTCTCCGTCGCCGTCGGGCTGCTCCTGATCGTGGCCGCCGTGATCGGCGGGAACGTGGCCTCGACGGTGAACATCGCCGTCGGCGTCCTGTTCGTCCTGAGCGGCTTCGTGCACCTCTTCCTCATCGGGCGCCGCGGGAACGTGCTCGACTTCGCCCTGTCCAACGTCTTCTTCAGTTTCCTGATGGGCCTGCTGATCATGACGTTCGGGATGTACGGACGCGTCAGCGGCGGCCTCCCCCATGACAACCCGTACTGGCAGCGGCGCCACCCCGAGCAGGCGGGCCGGGACGCGAGCGCGCAGGCCCGCCCGGCGATCACCACGGCGGGATCCGCCGTGGCCGCGCCCGCCGGCGGTGCCGTGCTGCCGAAGGCATAGTCAGCCCGTACGAGGAGGAATCATGAACACTCCGGGCACACCTCCCACCCCCCGCACTCCACCGGCAGGGCCGACGCCGGAAGAGACTCCGCCGGCCGAGGGCTCCATCTCGTCGGCGCATCCGGAACGTCCCGACGGGGGCGTCTGGGAACACCCCCGGGCCTTTCTGGTCCTGATCGCCATCGGTGCGGCCATGATCGCCGCGTTCTTCGCGGCACGGATCGCAGGCGCGTGAGCCGGGTCCGCGCGTCGAGCACACGGCCGGCGGATCCGCTCGTACTCGATGCGGAACCGCCGGCCGCGTCGGCTGCGCCACCGGCGCTCCGGCTCAGAGCACGGTCACCCGGGCGAGGGCCCACGAGGTGTGGTCGAGGGCCGAATTGGCGTTGGCGTCCTCGACGACCAGGTGGAGCATCCGCACCCCGCGCACGTCGACGTCCACTTGTACGGGGCCGCTCGCTCCGGTCAGCTTGCCGCTGGTGAACAGGACCTTGCCATCGCCCCGCACCGAGGCCCGCGTCGCTCCGGTGGCGGCCTGGTTCGTCGAGAAGTCGTCGATGCCGACGCGTGCGGTGAAGCGGTTCGCCGTCCCGCCCAGGTGGTAGACGATCTCGGAGGGTGCGTGGACGCCGAGGCCCTTCGCGTAGGTCACTCCGCCGAACGAGATCGGCGTACCGTCCCCGGCCGCTTTCCGCCCGTTGGACCGGTCGATCTCCACGGGACCCCAGCCGTTGGTGGCCGAAACCCACGGGAGATCGCTCAGGTAGGCGTCCGCGACGGGCGCCGGCGGCACGGTGGAGACCGGCTCCGTGGCGGAGAACCGCAGCGGGCCCGTCTGCGACTCCGCGGTGCCGTCGACGGTCAGCGGCCACCGGGTGCCCGGGGCCGCCGTCGCGGGCGGGGTGACCCGCCAGGTCGTGGTCAGCGCGGCACCGGCGGCCAGCAGGTCCTGACCGGCCGGGGTGGTGGCCTGGACCTGCCAGCCCGCCGGAGCGCGCAGTGTGAGGAGGGCCCGGGTCCACGGCCTGCCCGAGCCGTTACCGAGCGTTCCGGTCACCGTGAAGGCACGGCCGGGCACGGCAGGCCCCTGGACATGCGCCATGGCCCCGAAGGGCCTGCGGACGTACGTTTCCACCCACGACGAACGCATGAGGGCTACCAGGCCGGCCACCACGGACGGGTTGGCGTCGGCGACGTTGCGCTGCTCACCGAGGTCGGAGGCGAGGTCGTACAGTTCGAGCTGCCACTGTGCGTCGGGCAGGGCGTGGTCCCTGACCGGCGCGAACCGCACGGCCTTCCAGTCGTCCTTGCGCACGGCCTCGGCGAGCCAGGTGGCGCGGCCGCCGTCCTGCGTGTTCGCACGGCTGGTGACTCCTCGTTCGTCCCGATACCAGTACAGGTGGTCGTGGCGTGCGGCGTCCGGGCTCCCGGCGAGCAGCGCAGCGGCCGAGAGTCCGTCGATGTCCGTGGGGGCGGGAGCGCCACCGAGTTCCGCCAACGTGGGGAGCACATCGGTGAGCGAGGTGGGACGGTCGGTGGTGCCGGCGCCGATCCGGCCCGGGGACCAGGCGATCAGCGGGACGCGGATGCCGCCCTCGTAGAGGTTGCGCTTGTAGCCGCGCAGCGGGCCGTTCGCGTCGAACAGGTCGGGGTTGACGCCGCCTTCCTCGTGCGGACCGTTGTCGCTGGTGACGAGTACGACGGTGCTGCCGTCGATGCCGAGCGCGCGCAGCCGGTCGGTGAGGTTCCCGACGAGCGTGTCGAAGGAGGTGATCTGGGCGGCGTGGCCCTTGTTCTGCGCGGTCCAGCTGCGGGACGCGTACGCGCCGACGTCAGGGATGTCGCTCGGTGCGTGCGGCACGGTCGGGGCGAGGAAGAGCAGGAAGGGCTCGGCGGCGTGCTCTGCGACGAAGTCCAGCGCGCGCTGCTCGATCAGATGAGGGGCGTAGGCGCCCTTCGCCCCGCCCGCGTTGGCGGCGATCGTCTCCTTCACGCCGTTGTGCCACAGGTACTGCGGGTAGTACTCGTGGGCGTGACCGTGGTCGATGTATCCGTAGAACTCCTCGAAACCGCGGGAGTTGGGGTGGCTGGGCTGGTCGGCCTCCTCCGGCCCGAAGCCCCACTTCCCGATCAGCGCGGTCCGGTAGCCGCGGGCCCGCAGCACTTCGGCGAAGGTGGTGTCACCGGCCTTCAGCGCGCCGGGCGTACTGCCCGGATTGGCCCGGACGGCGGAGTGGCCGGTGTGCAGGCCGGTCAGCAGCGAGCAGCGGGACGGCGCGCAGACCGCTGCGGTCGAGTAGGCGTCGGTGAACCTCAGGCCCTCGGCGGCGAGCCGGTCGATCCGCGGGGTGGTGATCAGTTTCTGGCCGTACGCGCCGAGGTCGCCGTAGCCGAGGTCGTCGGCGAGGATCACGACGAAGTTCGGGGTCGCCGTGTCCGAGGTCGTGGCGGTCCGGGCTGCCGGCGGCGCCGCGTGGGCCTCCGGAGCGGCGGGCTGCGCAGCGAGGCCGAGGGCAGCGGTCGAACCGACGAGGAAGTGGCGGCGGGTGGACATCGGATGCTCCTCGGCTCTCGCGGACGGGAGTTCGATCATGCGTGGGGTTCGGCTCCCACGGCCATGCACACGGCATGAAGAACGTGTGACGGCGCCCCTGCCCACCCGTGCGTTCGAAGGCCGCTGGGACAACCCGAAGCGACGCAGGCGGAGTTCCACTCTTCACACGCCGTACATGGACCGGTCCCGGCCCCGCCCCTAACCTCATCGGCATGGCAGCAGGAAGCCTTCTCACTGCGCGCCGCCACCTCGACCTGGGCAGGCTGGCGAGCGCCCTGTGTCCGGTCGCCCCGGCGCGACGGTAACCACGCCCCCTCGCACGGGATTCGCGCCCGGCATCGCGCACCGGCCCGCCCCGAGAGGCCTGGTCGGCCGATGCCCGGTTCTCGTCCCTCTGCACCCTCTGCACGGCAGTCGGTCTGCCGTGCCCCGTACCAGCTGCGGAACCAGGAGAAGACGTCCATGAGCGACAACAGCAGACCGCGGGTGAGCCGCCGCGGCTTCCTCGCCGGTACAGCGGCAGCCGCGGCCACCGCGGCAGTGCCGACGATCGCCCAGCTCGCGGCCGGCAGTCCCGCCGCTGCCGCCACCCGCCCCAACATCCTGCTCATCGTCACCGACGACCAGCCCAAGCACACCGAATGGGCCCTGCCGAAGACCACGGCCTGGCTGGCCGACCAGGGAGTGAAGTTCACCAACGGGCACGTCACCACCCCGCTCTGCTCGCCGTCCCGGTCGTCGGTCCTCACCGGCCGCTACGCCCACAACCACGGCGTCCGGAACAACCAGGCCTCGTACCGGCTCGACCACAGCACCACGCTGCCCCGGTACCTCAAGCAGGCCGGCTACCGCACCGGCCTGTTCGGCAAGTGGCTCAACGCCTGGACCCTGTCGCACAACCCCCCGCACTTCGAGGAGTTCGCCCTGCTCCAGCCGGGCTACGTCGACGCGCAGTGGAACGTCAACGGCACGGTCCAGACGATCAACGGCTACACGACGAACATCGTCAAGAGCCGCACCCTGAACTTCCTCGACAAGGCGGCGACCGACACCCGGCCCTGGTTCGCGTACGTCACCCCGTACGCCTCGCACGGCCCGCGCACCCCCGAGCCGAAGTACGCCGGCACGGCCGTCCCGGACTGGAACGGCAGGCCCTCCGTCCCGGAGAACGACCGCAGCGACAAGCCCGCCTACATCCGCAACGCCACCGGCACGCTCGCCGACGGAAAGCAGATCCGCGCGGAGCAGCTCCGCACCCTGCGGACCGTCGACGACGCGGTCCAGGCGTTCAAGGACAAGCTCCAGGCGCTCGGACAGCTCGACAACACCCTGGTCATCTACATCGCCGACAACGGCTTCGGCTGGGCCGACCACGGCTGGACCAAGAAGTCGGTGCCCTACCGCCCGGCGCACGAGGTGCCGTTCTACCTCTCCTGGCCGGCCGGCGGCCTGGGTGCCGGGACCACCGACAACCGCATCACCGCCAACATCGACATCGCCCCCACCGTCCTCGACGCGGCCGGGATCACCCCCGCCCACTCGGTGGACGGCAGGTCACTGCTCTCCTCGTACAGCCGCGACCACCTGCTCGTCGAGTGGTGGCAGCAGGGCGCGACCGCGGGCGGCCCGCCCACCTGGGCGTCGTACGTCGCGAAGGACAAGCAGTACACGGAGTACTACGACCTCACCACCGACGGCGACGGCACCGTGTCCGGCACCGGGCAGGTCAGGTTCCGCGAGTACTACGACCTGGCGGGCGACCCGTACCAGCTGACGAACCGGCTGTACCAGGCCACCCCGGCGGAGGAGCAGAGCCTGGGCATTCCCGCGCTGGCGACCCAACTCGCGGCGGACCGGACCGCGTAGCCCGTCCGGCCGGGTGCCCCGCGGCGTCGGCCGCGGGGCACCCGGTCCTCACCCCACACCTTCGGAGCCGCCATGCGTTCCTGCTGCACCCCGGGACACGGTGACGTCACCACCGTCACGCTCTCCCCTGCACCGCGACCACGTTCCGCCGCATCCCAGCGGGCCGCCCGCCGGCTGATCGACCTGCCGGGCGGTCGTTTCCTCATGGGCACCGACGACCCCGACGGCTTCCCCGGCGACGGGGAAGGGCCCGTGCGCGAAGTGGGCGTCGGCCCGTTCCGCATCGCGCCGACGACGGTGACCAACGCCCAGTTCGCCACCTTCGCGAAGGCCACCGGCCACGTCACCGAAGCCGAGCGCTTGGGCTTCTCGTTCACTTTCGGCGGCTTCCTGTCCGAGGAGGTCGCCGCCGTGTCCCGCCACGTGGCGGCCGTCCCCTGGTGGCGGGCGGTTCCCGGTGCGAGCTGGCGCCGCCCCGAGGGCGCAGGCTCGTCCGTCACCGCGCGCCAGGACCATCCCGTGGTCCACGTCTCCTGGAACGACGCCCAGGCGTACTGCGCCTGGTCCGGCACCCGCCTGCCCACCGAGGCCGAGTGGGAGTACGCGGCCCGCGGCGGCCTGGAACAGCGGCGCTACCCGTGGGGCGACGACCTCACCCCCGGCGGCCGGCACATGTGCAACATCTGGCAGGGCGACTTCCCCGTCCTCAACACCGCCGAGGACGGCTACGAGGGCACGGCCCCGGCGAAGTCCTTCCGCCCCAACGGATTCGGCCTCTACAACACCGTCGGCAACGTGTGGGAGTGGTGTGCCGACTGGTTCGCACCGGGAAGCAGCCGCGTGATGCGCGGCGGCTCCTACCTCTGCCACGACTCGTACTGCAACCGCTACCGCGTCGCGGCCCGCAGCTCCAACACGCCCGACAGCTCGACCGGCAACATCGGGTTCCGCGTGGCCGCGGACGGCGGCAGTGGGGGCAGCGCGGTGGACCTCCTGCACCACGACGGTCCCGTGCCCGCCCCCAGCTGACCTTCCGCGCCCTCACCCGCCGCGCACCACCGGGTCCCGCACGCGCCGGAGCCGCCGCGTGCCGCCGTCGTATCGTGCTACGCGAGCCACGCTCCGTCGCGCATCACGACCCGGCCGCGTTGTTCCGCCACCGAGCGCCAGGCGCGTACTGTCCGCGGCGCCACCCGCAGGTACAGGTAGGGAGCCCCTTCGCTCCGCGGATCCCAGTGGAACTTGCGCGCGAACGCGTCCGCGGCCTCCGTCGGCACGTTCCCGGCGGGATGGCACGTCGCTTCTCCTTGCAGCAGCACCACGTCGACGGTGTCCGGCAGGGCCAGCCGTACGCGCGGTTCCGTGCGTGCGTTGCGCGCGGTGGCGGAGTCCGCGCCGGTGCACATCCACACCGCCTGCCCGTCCCACAGAAACCACAGCGGCACCTGGTGCGGGCCGTGGTCCGGGTGGGACGTCGACACCCAGATGTCACGCTCCGAGCCGAGCCGTTCCAGGGTGTCCCGCCTGCGCTCCGCCGTGCCGCGCCGAATGATCTCCGTACCTTGCATGGAAGCCGACCTTAGCCAGCGGGTTCACGGTCCGCATGGGGCGCAGGTCCTACACCCGGGGACGGAGCGCCACCCGGACTCCGGACCCGCATTGGAGTACGTCACGGAAAGCCTGTATGACCCGGAGCGGCGCGCGTAGCTCGCCCCGGGGGCGTGTTCGGAGCGGGCCGGACGTTCAGCGGTGTTGCCATTCCTCGGCCAGCAGGCGGTACGAGTGCACTCGGTCGGCGTGGTCGTGGGTGATCGTGGTGATCAGCAGTTCGTCCGCGCCGGTGGCTTCCCGGAGCCGTTCCAGATGGTTGGCGACCGTTGCCGGGGAGCCCACGAACCGTGTCTCCAGCCGGTCAGCGACCAGCTTCGTGTCGGCGTCCGTCCACGGCAGGGCCCGCGCCTCGGCGGGCGAGGGGAAGGGGATGGCGCCCTCGCCGGTGCGGATGCTGCGCACCCAGGGGGCGTATCCGGCGGCCAGTTCCCGGGCGGTGGCGTCGTCCTCGGCCACCACCACGTCCGCCGACACCGTCACGTACGGCCGGTCCAGCTCGGCGGAGGGCTTGAAGGCGGCCCGGTAGGCCTCCACCGCCTCCAGGACGGTGGCCGGGCTGACGTGGTAGTTCCCGGCGAACCGCAGACCGTTGCGGCCGGCTGTCTCGGCGCTCTGTCCGGCGCTGCTGCCCAGGATCCACACCTGTACGTCGGCTCCTTCGCCGGGCACGGCGTGGGCCGCGACTCCCTCCGGGGACCGGTACTCGCCCCGCAGGAGTGCCAGGACGTCGTCGACCTGTTCTCCGTAGTCCGGGGGGACGGCTCCGGGCAGGTTCAGCAGCCGCTGCTGGAGCAGGGTCCGCGGGTGCCCCGCCAGGTGGGCGAACGAGAAGCGGGCGGGGATGCGCAGTCCGTTGGGGGTGTGGCCCTCGAAGGGCTCGCCTTCTGCGGTCCTTTGCGGTGGGCCGCCCGCCGACCGGCCCAGTCCCAGGTCCAGCCGGCCCGGGTGCAGCGCGTCGATGAGGCCGAACTCCTCGACCGTGGACAGTGCCGTGCGGTGGCCGAGCTGGACGGCGCCGGAGCCGATCCGGATCGTGGACGCGGCGGACGCGGTCAGCGCCAGCACCACCGCCGGGGAGGTTCCGGCCACCCCGGGGTTGAGGTGGTGCTCGGCGAACCAGTAGCGGGCGTAGCCGAACCGCTCGGTCTGCCGTGCCAGGTCGATGCTGTGGTGCAGGGCGTCGGCGGCGGTGGATCCGGAGGGTACGGGCACGAGATCGAGGACCCCGAGCGGAATGCCGGACATGGCCAGGTCTCCTTCACGGTTCGGAGAGGCGGGGGCGGGGGTCTCCCGGAGCAGACCGGTGCGATCTCCGACGGGAGTTCTGCTGCGGGCCGTCGGCCTGAGGTCACCGGGCGGCGGGCTGCCGGTCACCGGCCGGACGTACGGGCTGCGGTACGGCGAGTCCGAGGTGCTCGCGGAGCGTGCTGCCGGTGTATTCGGTGCGGAAGACGCCGCGCTCCTGCAGGAGCGGGACCACGGTGTCGGCGAAGACGTCCAGGCCGCCGGGGGTGAGGTGCGGGACCAGGATGAAGCCGTCGGCGGCGTCCGCCTGCACGAGGGTGTCGATCGCGCCGGCGACCGTGGCGGCGGAGCCGACGAAGGTCTGCCGGGCGGTGACGGCGATGACCAGCTCGCGGATGGACAGGTTCTTGGCCTCGGCGAGCGCCCGCCACTCCCGGGCGGTGGCGAGGGGGTCCCGGAACTGCCGTACGCTCGCGCGGCCGAGGGCGACGGTGTTCTCGCCGGGCACGGGGTCGGTCGCGGGCAGCGGGCCGTCCGGGTCGTGGCCGGACAGGTCGCGGTTCCAGACGTGCTCCAGGTACTTGATCGCGGTCTGTCCGCTGACCTGGAGCCGGCGCACCTCGTGGGCGAGTTCCCGGGCCTCGGCGTCGGTGTCCCCGAGGACGAAGGTGGCGGCCGGTAGGATCTTGAGATCCTCGTGGCGTCGCCCGTGCCGGGCCAGCCGGCCCTTGACGTCGGCGTAGAACGCACGACCTTCCTGCAGCGTCGCGTGCCGGCCGAAGACGGCGTCGGCACGGGCTGCGGCGAACTCGCGGCCCTCGTCCGAGTCGCCTGCCTGGAAGACCACCGGCCGGCCCTGCGGACTGCGCGGCACGTTGAACCGGCCCTCGATGTCGAAGTGCCGCCCGTGGTGGGCGAACGCGCCCGCGCGGGCGTCACGCAGGAACACCCCGGTCACCGGGTCGGCGGCGATCTCGGTGCCGTCCCAGGAGTCGAACAGTTCGGTGGCGGTCTCCAGGAACTCCCGGGCGCGCGTGTAGCGCTCGTTCCGGGGCAGGAAGCCCCCGCGGCGGAAGTTCTCGCCGGTGAAGGCGTCCCAGGACGTCACCACGTTCCAGGCGGCCCGTCCGCCGGTGAGGTGGTCGAGGCTGGCGAACTGACGGGCCACCTCGTAGGGCTCGTTGAAGGTGGAGTTGATGGTGCCGGTCAGGCCGAGGTGCTCGGTGACGGCGGCCAGGGCGGCGAGCACGGTGAAGGTGTCGGGCCGGCCGACCACGTCCAAGTCGTATATTTTACCGCCCTGTTCGCGCAGTCGGAGTCCTTCGGCGAGGAACAGGAAGTCGAATTTCGCGCGTTCGGCGGTCTGCGCGAAGTGCACGAAGGAGTCGAAGTCGATGTGGCTGCCGGCCGCCGGGTCGCTCCACACGGTGGTGTTGTTGACGCCGGGGAAGTGGGCCGCGAGGTGGATCTGCTTGAGCGGCTTCGTGCTCATGGAGTCCTTCCGGGTCCGAGGTCGGGCCATTGGCGGGGGCGAGGGGCGTGGGGCGGATGGCGGGGGGGGCGGGTGGCGGGTCAGGCCGCGGGTCCGGTGGCGTACCGGTTGGCCGGCCGTGGCAGCCCCAGCAGCCCGCGCAGGGTGTCCGCCCGGTAGCCGCGGCGGAACGCGCTGCGCCGCTGGAGCTCCGGGACCAGGCCGCGGGTGATCGCGGGCAGGTCGTGGGCGATCACGCCGGGCCTCAGTCGGAAGCCCGACAGGCCCGCCTGCTGCCACTCCTGCAGCAGGTCCGCGAGCCGGCCGGGCGTGCCGGTGAACACCGCGGAATCCGTGCCGTACGGGGCTCCCGCCTGCGCGTCGAGCCGGGCGCGGCGTGCGTCCGCGGCCCGTTGGTCCTCGTCCAGGAAGACGGTGAGGTCGGCGAAGACGTGGCGGGTGCCGGGCGGAGGGGTCAGGAGGGTGGTCACGGCCCGCACTTCGTCCGCGTCGCGCGGGGTGATGTACACCAGGTCGACCAGGGCGTGCCGGGGTGCGGCGGTGCCGGCCCGGGCGGTGACCAGGGGCTGTCCCTGTGGTGGGCGCGGGGTGATGGACGGTCCCCGGACGCTGAAGTACGGTCCCTTGAAGTCGACGTAGTGGAGCTTGTCGCGGTCGATGAACCGGCCGGTGGCGGTGTCCCTGATCTCGGCATCGTCCTCCCAGCTGTCCCACAGCCGCCGGATCACCTCGATGTGGTCGGCGGCCTCCCCGGCGAGCTCACCCACCGGGACCGGGAACTCGCGGCGGCCGAAGTGCCGTGCCTCGTGCGGGAGTCCGGAGGTCTGGATGTGCACGCCGGCCCGCCCGCGGCTGACGTGGTCGAGCGTGGCGAGCGCCTTGGAGAGGTGGAACGGCTCGGTGTGGGTGACAGTCACGCCCGGGACCAGCCCGATGTGCCGGGTCAGCGGCGCGATCCGGGCCGCGGTGAGCACCGCGTCCAGGCGGCCGCGTACGTGGTCCGTCCGGGTGTCGGGTTCCGCGGCCGAGGCGGACTGGAGGGCCAGGCCGTCGTCGAAGGTGACGAAGTCGAGCAGCCCGGTTTCGGCCTCGGCGACGACGTCGGCCCAGTAGCGGGCGGTGAAGAGCTCGTCCGGGCGCGCGCCCGGCTCGCGCCAGGCCGCCGGGTGGGCGCCGGCGCCGTCGAGCGCGACGGCGAGGTGGAGTTCGGGCACGTCGGACCACGCCTTTCTGATGGGTGGTGCTGAAAGGAGCAGTGCGCGGGGGAAAGGAAGAACGAGGAGAGTGAACGGAGAACGATGGCCGGCGATCCGGCCACCGCCCCCCTGTGCGCGTCCTCCGTCACCCCGGCAGGGGTCAGGCCTTGACGTTCACCGCCGCCCAGGCTGCGTCCACCGCCCTGACCTCGGCGCTGCCCGCGCCGTAGAGGTCGGTGGCCGCCTTCAGGGTGCCTTCACGGGCGCCGTGGTAGTCGGTGGTGGAGGTGAAGTAGGCGGTCAGGGCCTTGTACCAGATCTGCACCGCCTTGCCGCGGCCGATGCCGGTGACCGTGGAGCCGTCCACGGTCGGGCTGTCGTAGTGGACGCCGTTGATGTCCTTCGCGCCGCTGCCCTCGGACAGCAGGTAGAAGAAGTGGTTGGCGACACCCGAGGAGTGGTGCACGTCGAGGTCGCCGACATCGGCGCTCCAGTAGTCGGCGGAGCCGCGGCCGTCCTTGCTCGGCTGGTCCTGGTGGCGCAGCGGCTTGCCGTTGCCGAAGATGTCGATCTTCTCGCCGAGCAGGTAGTCGCCCGGGTCCTGGGCGTTGCCGGCGTTCCACTCCACCGCGGTCCCGAAGATGTCCGAGGTGGCTTCGTTCAGACCGCCGGACTCGCCCGAGTACTGCAGGTTCGCGGTGGCGGACGTGACGCCGTGGCTGAACTCGTGCCCCGCCACGTCGAGTTGGGTCAGCGGGTGCCGGTTGTTCGCGCCGTCGCCGTAGGTGATGGTGAAGGCGCGGTCGTCCCAGAAGGCGTTCTGGTAGGCGTTGCCGTAGTGGACCCGGGAGACCGGTGCCCGGCCGTCGTTCTTGATGCCGTTGCGGTTCAGGACGTTCTTGTAGAAGTCCCAGGTCTGGGCGGCGCCGTAGGCGGCGTCCACACCGGCGGTCTGGTTGTGGGCGGGGGTGCCGTCACCCCACGCGTTGTCCGCGTCGGTGAAGGCGACGCCCTTGCCGCCGGTACGGTGCTGGAGGTCGATGGTGCTGGATCCGCCGCGCGCGCTGTCGACGAGGGTGTAACCCTTCGACGACTTGGTGGTGTTGAGACTGACGGTGCCGCTGTACTGGCTGGCGCCGGTGCCGACGGCGGCGGCCTGGACGCCGCCCGGCTTGGCGGCCCCGGCTGCGCCTTCGGCGGTGATGCCGGTGGCTATGCCGTCGATCAGCTGCTTCTCGTGGAGCTTCCGGCCGGTGTTGGCGTCGGTGACGACGCGCAGCCGGCTCGGGGTGACGCCGTCGTGCCGGGTGCCGTCGACCACGGTCTCGTAGGCGAGCACGGGCTTGCCGTCGGCGGCCCAGATGACCTTGCGGGGTGCCTCGGCGGTGCCGGTGTCCTTCGTCTTCGCTGCCTTGGCGGCCTTGGCCGCGGCGGACTCGGCCGCGGCCGGGCTCAGCTTCGGGGTGAGCGAGGCGACCTTGATGGCGGTCTCGACTGCCTTGGTGACTTCCTTGACGGTGCCGTCGGCGGTCCGGTGGACGATGAGGTCGCCGCCGAGGACCGGAAGGCCCGCGTACGTGCGCTCGTAGCGGGTGTGGACCGTGCCGTCGGCATCCTTGACGACGTCCTTGACGACCAGTTTCTCCTTGGCGCCGAGGCCGAGCGACCGGGCGGTGGCCGCAGGGGAGTTGGCGTCGTGGCGCTCCGGAGTGGGGCCCGCCGTTGCGGTGGCCGTGCCGGCTGCGAGCAGGGTGCCGGTGAGGACGGCAGCGCCGGTCGTGAGCGCGAGACGGCGCGCCCGGCCACCTGTGGGGGAAAGCGAGGACATGGGGAATCTCCAGAGTGTCATGGGGAGTTGGGCGGGATCGCCGCCCCTCGCACAAGGTGACTGCCTTGATGGGCAGGGACACTCTCAAGCCGTCGCGCACATGTCACGTGGCACAAATGGTGGTTCGGGCGCCGTTGCCGGATTTGCCGCCCGCCTCTTTACAGGAAGGACAAGGTGCCGATACGTGCCGACACGGCGGGCACAGGATTCCGCAACACGCACGCGTCACGGCGGAGGCCGCCCCGGCCGGGCCGGGGCGGCAAGACCTGCCGGGGCGGGCGTCAGGCCCGTGGTGTCAGACGTCGAACCGCGCCCGGGCGAAGGCGGTGAGGTCGGTGTCGGGCTTCTCGCCCAGGGCCAGCTGCGCCAGGCACTCCCCGACGGCCGGGGCGAACTTGAAGCCGTGTCCGGAGCAGGAGGCGGAGTACACGAGCCGCGGCGCGGACCGTACCCGGTCGATGACGAAGCCGCCGTCCGGCGTCATCGTGTAGAAGCACGTCGCGGACCGTACGGGCTCGGGGTCGATCCCGGGCAGGAACCGCGACACCACCTCGGTGATCTCGGCCCGGTCGGCCGGCCCGACCGGGTGGGGAGCAAGGTCGGACGGATCTCCCGGGTCCTGCTGCCGGTTGTGGAAGCCGATCTTGATCTCCCGGCCGCCGCGGCCCCACTCCGGGCAGGAGTAGAGGACGTCTCCGGAGGCCGACTCGTACACGAACGCGGGCATCCCCTCGTTCCCGTCGGCGGACCTGGTGCGGAACCAGTACACGGGCACCCGGTGCGGGCGGAGCAGGCCGGGCAGCTCGTCGGCGAGGAAGTCGTTCGACCAGGGGCCGGCGGCCAGGACCACCGCCCCGCACGACACCGTCTCACCGGAGCCGAGGCGTACGGTCGCGCCTTCGGCGGTGGAGGACACGGCCAGTGCCCGCTCGCCGAAGCGCACTGCGGCGCCGGCGCGCACGGCCGCGTCGATCAGCGCCAGCCGGGCACGGTCGGCGAGGAGGGTGTAGGCGCCGGGTTCGTGCAGGACGGAGAAGTCCGGGGCCAGACCGAGCCAGTCGAAGCGGGCGTTGGCCTCCGCCGCGTCCCAGATCTCGTGCGCGATGCCGCCGGCCCGGGCGGTGGCCCGGCTGAGCTCGACCAGGCCCTCGGCGGTGTCGCCCATGAACAGGCCGCCGGTACGCACGGCCAGGACGTCGCCGTGCGCGCTCTCCAGTTCGCTCCACATCCGGTCGGCCCGGTCCAGGAGCGGCAGGTACGACGTCCCCTCCCAGTACGCGCGCCGGAAGATGCGGCTCTCGCCGTGCGAAGAGCCGTACGAGTGGGTCGGACCGTGCGCATCGACGGCGAGGACGGAGGCTCCCCGCGTCGCCAGCGCTGCGGAGGCGGCGGCTCCGAATACCCCGAGGCCGACGACCACGGCGTCATAGGTGCTGGTCACGAGCGGTGGTTTCCCTTCAACAGTTCCGTGGACGGCTGCGGATCCCTCGGCCGCCGCCGTCGCTCGCCGAGGACGGTCTCCATGACGAGGGCCACGAGCGAGAGCCAGACCAGCGCGAAGCAGACGAAGGTGTTGGCGGACGGCACCTGTCCGTAGACGCCGAGGGCGATGACGAGCTGGGCGGTCGGGTTCAGGTACTGGACGAAGCCGGACACGGTCAGGGTGATGGCCTTCGCCCCGAACGAGAAGAGCCAGAGCGGGACGACGGAGATCAGCCCGCAGAGCGCGAGCAGTACGTGGTCGGAGGTGTCGGCGGGCGGTTGCAGCGCGAGCGAGTAGGGGGAGAACGCGGCGACCGCCACGACGCCTACGGCGAGGAAGGCCGTCTCCAGGGTGAGCCCGGTGACCGGGTCCGCCGGGGACTGCTTCTTGACGGCACCGTACAGCCCCCAGGTGGCGCCGATGGTGACGAACACCCACCAGTCCAGCTCACCGCTCCTGGTGATGAGCAGGGCGATGCCGAGCAGGCAGAGCGCCAGCGCGGCCCGCCGCAGCCGGCTGACCGGCTCGCGCACGAGGAGCATTCCGACGGCGATGGTGACGGCGGGTGCGATCAGGTAGCCGAGGCTGGCCTCGATGACCCGGCCGTGGATGGACGCCCAGATGAAGGTGAGCCAGTTGACGCAGATCAGGACGGCGGCGAGCAGGTGGGTGGCGAGCAGCGGCCGGTCGCCGAGGGCCGCGCGCAGCACCCCGGTGCGGCGCAGGGCGGCGACGGTGAGGGCGAGGGTGGCGAGGGAGACGAGGATCCGGTACCCCAGCAGGGTGGTGGCCGGGATGTGGCCGAGCGCGTGCCAGTAGACGACCGAGGAACCCAGGATCAGGTTCGCGGCCACCATGGACGCCACCCCGGTGGCTGCCCCGGTGGCTGTCCCTGCGGCCGCCCCTGCTGCAGGGGCCGGACGGGTCACCTGGTGGCCCTCGCGGAGCGGGCGACGCGGCATTCGACGAGTTCGTAGGAAAAGTAGAGCGTGCCGTCGGCGTGGACGGTGAACGCGGAGCCGTAGTGCTCCTTCCAGAGCCCGAACTCCGCCATCAGCATGTCCAGGGAGGCGCGCCACTTCTCCGTGTAGACGAAGAGGGGGAACGTGTGCCGCTCCAGGAGCCGGAGCCGCAGGGAGTGGCGGGCACCGGACTGCTTCCTGACGTCGGTGAGCACCTTCTGGATTCCGACGATGGAGTTGAAGCCGACGATGGCCCGCCCGGATTCGGTCAGGTGGTCGGGCAGGCGGCAGAGGAACTCCGTGAGCACGCGGTCCCCCGAGAACATCGCCTCCAGACCGAGTCCGGTCAGGCCGAGCCGCTCCAGCCCCTCCTGGCAGCCGGCTGAAGGAGTGCGCCAGCCAGGGGGGTTGAAGACGATGAGGTCGAAGGCCCGGTCGGCCGAGGGCGCGTCGAACAGGCTGCCGACCTCGAAGGTGACGGTCTGGTCCCCGAAGTTCAGGATCTCGTTCTCGCCCGCGATCTTCACGGAGGTTTCCGAGATGTCCGTGGCCACGACGTTCCGGGCGCCGATGCTGCGCAGCAGGAGCGCCTGGACCCCGCTGCCGGTTCCCATGTCGAGTGCCCAGCCGTCGTCGGCCGGCGCTTCCACATGCCGCACCAGCAGGTCGCCGAGGCGCAGTCCGGCCGGGCTGACCCGGAAGACCCCGGACCGGTCGAGGAGGCGGAGTGAGTGGCCGAGCCCGAAGTAGGTCTCGTACGAGTCTTGTGATGACACCATCGCGGAGTCGGACGTCCGACTCTCATTGGTCAGGCCGAGCACGTGCCCCCCAAATCGTTCTGCGGTTCGGCGCCGGGCTCCGCGGCCGGCTGCCCCTGCCGGACATCACTGCCCGGCTCCGCCTGCACTCCCGCGTGCCGGACGGGTCTCACTGGCCGATCGCGCCGAGTTCACGCGAACGGGCGGCGGCGCTGTCCAGCGCCTCGACGATCACGTCGTGCAGATTCCGCTGCCGGAGGACGGACATGCCGCGCTCCGTGGTCCCTCCCGGGGTCATGACCTGGCGTGCCACCTCTTCCGGGTCGCGCCGGGTGAGCTCCAGGAGATCGGCCGTGCCGCGCAGCACCTGGCAGGTGACGGCGCGGGCCTGGGACGCGTCGAAGCCCGCCGCCAGGGCGAAGTCGGCGAAGGCGCCCGCGATGTGCGCGACGAAGGCGGGCCCGCCGCCGCACAGCGCGGAGGCGTCGTCCAGCAAGGTCTCGTCCTCGACGCGGACGGTACCGCCGATCACCGAGAGCACGCGCCTGGCGGTCTCCACGTCGGCCTCGCCGATCGACGGGTCGGCACAGAAGACGGTCATGCCCTGCCCCACCTCGGACGGGGTGTTGGGTATCGACCGGACGACGCGCTGCGTGTCGAGGAGCTTGGTGATCGCGGCGACGGTCACCCCGCCCATCACCGAGATGACGAGGCAGTCCCGGTAGGAGCCCGGAACCGCCCGGGCGGCGAATTCCTCGAACGCCTGGGGCGGGATGGCGAGCAGGACCACGGTGCCGGGGCGGGGCGTGTACGCGCCGCGGGCCTCGATGCCGAACTGGTCACGCAGGAGCCGGACCCGCTCCGCCGACTGCTCCGCGACTTCGATCCGTACGTCCGGCAGCTGCTTCCGGATGCCCGCGATCATGGCCGTCCCCATGTGCCCTGCACCGATGACCGCGACGTCCTGCATGACATAGCCCCCTGTTTCGATGTGGGTGGTCCCGATGACGTGCCGGGCTCAGCGTGGTGGTGAGGTACGGACCAGGGCAATCGGTACTCCACTTCTCGTCCGGAAACCACTCCTCACGGGAGGATTCGAACAAGCCACCCGGGCGTACGGATTTCGATTCCCCCGGGCTTTCGGATCAAGGGACCCACAGTGTGCCGCCCGGCACGGAGAACCCCCGGGTCGGGAGTCGGCCACCACCCGAGCCCGGGGAGATTGGCCAAGGGACTATGCCGAGGGGGACGACTGGCGGGCGAGTTCGGTAGGGAGAACTCGGCGTCAAGATCGAGGTCAAGTGACCCCTTCCGGGCATGCCGATGCCGACACATGACCACATGACGGAAGCGGATCTCGGCGACGCGCTCGATTCGAGCACGAAGTCCCCCTTTCCGCACAGCCGGAAAGGGGGACTTCAGCATGCTTTGGGAACTATTCCTCCGTATCGGCCGGAACCAGCACCGAAACAACCTTCGAATTCGCTCTGGTCACTTCCTCGCTGCCCAGAAGGTCGGCTACCTCGGCCAGCACGGACAGCACAACAGAAGCAGGACCCGTTCGAAGCGACTGATGCTGTCCGGCGTCTTCCCAGACGATGACGACACCGGCGGACTGCACATTGAAAAGACCGCCGAAGAGAGAATCGCTGATCGCATCCCAGCTACGCGAACTATGGGATGGCGGATCCATGGGGAGATCTCTCCGAAGAGCCTCGAAGATCGCATCCCGGTCTTCCGATCCTCCGGTCCTGAGAGGTAGCACGCAGAGATCGGCGAGCAATGCTTCATCTACAGCACGACCGACATCTTCCGCGCCAATGAACGTGATGCCTGCTTTGAATTCCATTCCTCACCGAACTCGCACGAAGGCTGGCTTGACGTTGTTATCGCCGTAATGGGTCCACGTGTAATAGGTTTCACCAGTGTACTGGTGGCGAACCACACGCAGCGGACCAGCACCCGAAGTGCCCGGGGGCGGTGCGACACGGTATTCCAGGTAGGGGGAGTGCTCACCCACGCCGCCGGGAAGGTCAACGGCCCGGTTGTTGAACTTGGTCCCCCACTTGATGCTGGTCGGTCCGGTGGGCACCGTGCCGGCAGCGATGTGAGCCAGCGTGTCGTTGAGCGCTGCTTCCTCAGCCGCGGGCAACCTGCCTGACAGCCAGGGAACACGCGGACAGGGAACCGGACCGTTGGTGTTGTGGACCAGAACGGGAGTCCGACCGGCGAGCACGTAGTACGTGTGCAGGTCGTCGACAGTCAGGTTGTAGGCAGGCTGCAGGGTCTTCCAGTGCCGCACCGAACCGACCCGTGCCATGGCACCAGAGGCCGTACGCAGCGTGTCGCCGACCTCTACCTCTGCCGCGTCGGTCCACGTCCGCGTGTTCTCCGTCCAGAACGGGTGGTGGTCCGTGGCGGTGACGGACGCCGCCCTGTCCCCTTCCAGGGTGACATCGGTGAAGTCCCGGTCGTCGGGGGTGTAGATGGTCGCCACCACACGCCGCGGTCCGGTCAGCCCGGACACGGGGTCGGTCGCGAGTACGAAGTCGCCCTCCTGCACGTCCTGGATGGGCTTGGCAGACCGGTCCCCCATGAGCACACGGGTGCCCGCCGGGAAGCTGTTCCCACGTACGGGACAGACGCCGGGCGTCTTCCGGGCCAGGTCGGAGAGGTCGTCGAAGGCCTTCTTGACGTCGGGGCCGTACTTCTCGGCGTAGCGAGCCCATTTGGCGGGTGTCGTCGCCCAGCCGGCCACGGGGATCATCGAGGCGCAGGCCAGGCCGGCGTCGATCCAGGCGCCTTCGCGGCCGATGGGGTGGAAGTACTGGACCGTGCCTTCGATGGCGTAGATGGCGCAGTTGGCCCCATCGGCGACTTCGCCGATTCCTGGGATCAGTCCGATGACGTCGAGCAAGCCGTGCAGGACGTCGAGTCGGACGCCGAGCGGTGTGTCCGGCGGCAGCTGGCCTGTCACGGCGAAGGTGAGGATGCCCACACCGATCTTGATCAGGCTGCGCTTCTTCGCTTCGGCTGCTTCGGCCTGCTGTCGCTGGACCTCCTTGTTGTACTCATCGATCATGTAGCGCTGAACGGTCTGCTGGTGCTTGACCTGCGCTTCCTGAGCGCTCATACCGGCGTTCGCAGCGGAGACACGCGCCTGCTCGGCGGCCGTGTACGCACTCTCGGCGTAGTCAGCGGCTGCCAGGGAGCTCGCGTATGCCGCGGTGGCGGAAGACTCCGCGCGCTCAGCGCTGTCGGCGGCCTGACGCTCGGCCTTGGTCGCCGTGGCTGCGGATCCCGCTGCGGCGTCGGAGGACCTGCGAGCTTCGTCGGCCGACTGCCGCGCCTGGGTGGCGTAGCCGTTCGCCTTGGCGGCGTACTCGTCGGCCTTCTTCGCGTGACCGGAGGCTTCGTCGGCGTAGCCCTGAGCATCAGCCGCCGACTTCGCCGCCTTGTAGGCATCCTGGTAGGCGAGCGCGGAGACCTGGCTGGCGGCGGCGATGATCGCCTTCACCTCGGCGACGTGGGCCGCGTTGAGCTGGTCTCGTCGCTTGGCGCGGTGCTGGCCGGACTCGATGAAGGTCCGCAAGAGCGTGTCGGGGCTGGCCAGCGCCGTTTCGGCAGCGGCCTTGAGTTCGGGGGTGCCGCCTTCGGCGAGGCGGGCCGCCTCGACACGGTCGTCTTCCAGCCGTGCCCGGTGCTGACCTGTCGCCAGGAACAGCTCGAGCGCCTTGGGGTTGGCGTCCTTCAGTGCAACCGAGGCCGCATCCTTCACCCCCGGTCCCCCCGCTTCGGCAATGCGGGCGACCTCGATACGGCGGTCGGGGGCCGCGGCCTGATACTGGCCAGTGGCCAGGAAAGCACGCACATCGGCAGCGGTGCCTGCGAGGGCGGCGACGGCGGCCTTGCGCACGTCGTCGTAATCCCCGGATTGGGCGATCTGGTTGACCTGCTGACGCTCGTCCTGCTCGTTGGCCTTCTTCCAGCCGTCGGTGGCGTAGGCGATGACGGCCGCGTCGGCGCCTACGAGAGCGGCTTCGGCAGCCGCGCGGGACCAGGGGCCCCGGACCTCCAGAGCCGTGAGGGCCATCTTGCGGCCGGCGGCGGCGATGTCTGCCGGCTTCGCACCGGGCTGTTCAGCCTGGATGGCGAGCTGGACGAAGTCGCTTTCCAGCTTGGTCCGCGCATCCAAGAGGCGCTTCGCCTCGGACTTGGCCTGGTCGTAGAGGTCCTTGGCGTCGCGGGCTTCGTTGACCTGGGTGTTGGTGCGGGCGGCGACTTCTTCCGCCTCACGCTGGCGGGCCTTCTGCTGGACCTCCTGGGCCTGCTTGACCGCGGCGCCGGCCTTGTCTGCGGCTGCCATGGCTTCGCCGGCATTGACCTTGGCCGCGTTGGCGGCGGCTTGGGCGTTGCCTGCGTGCTGGGCCGCGTTGCGGGCTGCGGTGGCGGCCCTGCGAGCGTGGTCGGCAGCCGAGCGGGCGGCGGTGGCCGCCTCCTGGGCAGCACCTGCTGCAGCATTGGCGTGCGAACGAGCTGCGGCAGCGGCCCGCTTGGCCTCTGCGGCGTGGCGCCGAGCGGAAGCTGCGGCAGCCGCGGCCTGGCCGGAGTGGACGCCGGACTGCTTGGCCCAGTCGCCGGCCTCGCCCGCCAGGTCGGCGGACGCGTTCATGTCGTCGATGGCCGAGAGCGCGGCGTCCAGCGCGTCGGTGGAGTGCGCGAGGGTCTTCCGGACCGCGTCGGCCGAGTCCGCGATCCTGCTTGCTTCGTCCGCAGCGCGCTGGGCGTTGGCGGCGATGTTCTCGTGCACCTTGCCGGAGGCTGCTGCGTCCCACGCACGGCTGGCGGCCTGGGAGGCGTACAGCGCGGCGGTGGCGGCGTTGTGGGCGGCCACGGCAGCCGTCTCGGCGGCAGCATTTGCCGCGCGGGCGGCGGAGATGGCAGTACGGGCGGCCGAGGCGGCCCGGCGGGCGGACTCGGCTGCTCTCCGGGCTGCGTCCGCGGCCCGGAGGGCGTCACCCTTGGCGGCCTTGGTCTCGGCGGCCGCCTTTGCCGTCTCCTGCTTTGCCAGGGCGGCAGCAGTCTTGGCCTTTTCGGCCTGTTCCTGCGCGCTCTTGCGGGCCTTTTCAGCCGCCGCCTGCGCGTCCTTGGTCTGCTGCGCCAGGTCCGTGATGGTGGCGTGTTCCTGGTCCTGGGCCCGAGCGATGTGCTGACCATAGGTGAGGAACTCGCGGACGTCCTCGATCGAACCCTTGAGCGCTGCCGCGGCAGCACGCTTGGTGGCGGGACCACCGGATGTCTCGATCTGGGAGACGCGGACGCGCGCGTCGTCATCGCGCTGGCGGTACTGGCCCTCGGTCAGGAACACCTTGATGTCGTCGAGGGAGCCCTTCATGGCCTTGTCGCCGGCCTCGCGCAGTCCGGGACCACCGCCTTCGGTGATCCGGGCTGCTTCGACCCGCTGGTCGTCGGCGAGCGGAGCCTTCCAGCCGTCCTTCATGAAGGCGGCCAGCTGGTCGGGCGTACCGTCAAGTGCCGTGCGGGCGGCCTCGCTCAGGCCGGGGCCGGCTTCGGTGACGAGCTTGAGTGCGGCCTCGCGGAGGTCGAGGTCCTCGGCGACCTTCTGGCCCTCTTGGATGAAGAGGCGGAGTTTCTCGTCGTCGCCGACGAGGGCGGCGCCGGCGGCAGCCTTGACGGCCGGGCCGCCCGTTTTCCAGCTGGCCAAGGCGCGTTCGCGGTTGGACAGCTGTGGAGTGCCTGGTTCCTCGGCGACGGCAGGTGTCGCCGACACCAGTCCGGCGGCCAGGGCGAGCGGCAGCAGACCGCGGCTGGCTTTTGCAGCCATCGCGTATCCGCGCCCCCACACGGTGGCACGCCGGCTTCTGATGCGAAGCACGGAATGTTCCCCTCGGTAATCTTCTTGCGCAGATCCCGGGCACGACAGAACGGCATCCCGGTCGTTGACCGGGATGCGGGCTTCATTGCCCCCTGATGTACGCCGTCGGCGCCGGCTGCCCTCCACGATTCGGCCTCCCCAGGCCTAAGGGCAGCCGGCTCCTTTCCCGGGTTGGTCGGACCCGGTACGGAACTGCTGTTTCAGCCGGGGCGATCCCGCGGCTTCATCAAAGGCTAATAGCCTGCCGGAGTGCTTTACTCCCCCTTTACTTATGGCTTGAAACTGCGGGCGGTGGAAGGCACTCCCGGCGGTCGGGTTATCCTGCTCGGCGACCTCCCCAGGCGATCTTGCCCGGCCCACGCAGACGTGGGCCGACTTACGTCATCCCACCCGCCCTGACCAGGCAGCCGTGGGAGTTTTCCGAAGGCGAAAACAACACTCATGCGCATACCCAAGCGGCTCCCCGTAGCCGTCATGGCCACTGCCGTAGTCCTGGGGACACCCGTTCCGGCCATGTCGGCAGACGGCGACAGCCCTGTCGGCGCGCCTTACGCTGTCGAGGACGGTGCCTACCCGGACCGCGCTGCCGCCTTGGCAGCGACCGGCGCGGACTTGATCGCCGGTGATGGAAACATCACACAGACGCCTTGCACCAGCAGCCACCAGATCACGGTGTGGGCGCGGAACCTCCTCACTGATGAGTCGAGGATCTGCTTCGCTGCCGCGAACACCGGCTACCTCTCGGTGAACATCCCGCGCGCCTACCGGATCGAGACCAACGACCGGGACATCAAGGCATCCGTCTCCATCGAGGGCAGCACGCAGAACCTCGACGTCCCCAAGGACACCACCAAGGGCTTCGGCGAAGCCCATCCGACCGACCCCAAGCGGGCCGTCCTCCTGGAGATGCGGGTCACCGGTTCCGGCAGCGCGACGCCGCAGCAGCCGGCCGGGGAGAATCCGTACGCCTACCTGGGCAAGCTCCGGATCGGCGAGACGCGCGCCTGCACGGCCGTGCTCGTCGACCCCCGCTGGGTGATGACGGCGAAGAGCTGCTTCGCCGACAAGCCCGCCGAGAGCATCGACGTGGCCGCCGGGGCGCCGAAGGCGAAGACCGTCCTCACCATCGGGCGCAAGGACCTGAACGCGTCCGGCGGGCACACCACCGAGATCACCGAGCTGGTGCCGCGTACCGACCGTGACCTGGTCATGGCCCGGCTGGCGCAGCCGGTGTTCACCATTGCTCCCGTCGGTGTCTCCGACACCGCTCCCGCGGCGGGCGCCAAGGTTACGGTTCCCGGCTACGGTCGCACCCTGCAGCACTGGGCTCCCGCACAGGCTCACAAGGCCGACTTCACCGTTGGCGCCGTCGCGGAGACCGGGTTCGACCTCACGCCCCACTCTCCGGCGGACGCCCCCGTGTGCAAGGGCGACGCAGGATCCCCTGCGCTGCAGACCGTGGACGGCAAGACCCTCATCGCCGGCATCACCAGCCGCGCATGGCAGGGCGGCTGCATCGCCGAGACCGAACCCAAGCTCGCTTCCCACGACACCCGCGTCGACGGCCTGGCCTCCTGGATCGGCTCCCTGACCTCGCGCCGTTCCGCCGCCGTCAACGAGGCCGGCGCCAACGGCCGTATCCGCTGGGCCGACTTCGACGGCGACCGCAAGCCCGACTACTTCAACATCGCCGACAACGGGTCGGTCTCGGTCTGGCTGAACCGCGGCGGCAACCCGGCCGGTTCCAACGGCTGGCAGGGCATCGGCCAGGTGGCCACCGGTCTGACCAACGACCGCAACCGGGTTCGGTTCGCGGACTTCGACGGTGACGGCAAGGCCGACTACTTCCTCATCAACACCGACGGCTCCGTCGAGGTGTACCTCAACCAGGGCGGCGACCCGGCCGGCGGCAACGGCTGGAAGCACATCGGCAAGGTCGCGCACGGCGTCACCAACGACGCGAGCAAGGTCCGGTTCGCGGACTGGGACGGCGACGGCCGCTCCGACTACCTGGCCTTCGCCGACAACGGTGCGGTCTCCGTGTACCTCAACCGCGGCGGCGACCAGTCCGGCAACGGCTGGCCCGCAGTCGGCAAGGTCGCGTCCGGCGTGACCAGCGACCGCGCCCGCATCCGCTTCGCCGACAACGACGGTGACGGCAAGGCCGACTACCTGTTCATCAAGCCCGACGGCAAGGTCGACCTGTACGTCAACCGCGGCGGCGACGTCGTCCCGAACACCGGCTGGAAGGTCGTGGGCCAGATCGCGACCGGTACCACCACCGACCACACCAAGGTCCAGTTCGTCGACTTCAACGCCGACACCCACGCGGACTACGTCGTCGCCGGCAACGGCAACAGCGCCTCCGTCTGGCTGTGGAACGGCGGCGACCCGGCCGGCGGCAACGGCTGGAACGGCATCGGCGTCGTCGCCAGCGGCACCTGAGCCGTCCCGTTCCCTCCCAGGCCGAGCCCCTGACGGGGCACGCCCGACCGGCCGCCCCCCGTTCTGCCATGCGGCGGGACGGGGGGCGGCCGTCCCATGCCGCCTCCTCCCCGCCGGGCTCTCCTCGCGCAGGACCCGGCGGCCGACGAACCCGAAAGGCCCACCCCGGTGATGAAGCACCGCACCTCTCTGACCACCGCCCTGCTCGTCGGGGCCACCACCGCGCTCGGTCTGGCCGGCGCCCCCTCCGCCGCGTCGGCCCCGCAGCCCGCCCCTCCGCTGCTGCGGATCATGCCGCTCGGCGACTCCATCACCGCCGGTGAGGGCAGCGCGGGCCTGACCGGCTACCGCGCCCCGCTGTGGGAGCGGATCACCGCTCAGAGCGGATACACCCCCGATTTCGTCGGGTCCGGCTCCTTCGGCAGCGCGCCGGACCCGGACAACGAAGGCCACAGCGGGTACACCGTCAAGGGCATCCGCGACGGCATCGACCGCTGGCAGAACGCCGCCGCACCCGACGTCGTCCTGCTCCACCTCGGCATCAACGACCTCAACTCCCACAACGCCGACCCGGCCACCGCCGCGGCCGAACTGTCCGCGCTCATCGACCGCATCCAGGCCGACAAGCCGGGCGTGACCGTCATCGTCCAGGGCCTGCTGGTCGACACCCGCGGGCAGTTCGAGCGTACGAACACCTTCAACAGGGAACTCCGCGCCGCGGTGGCCACGCGCGCCGCTTCAGGCCGGCACGTACGGTACGTCGAGTCGCCGCGCCTGGACGTGGCGACCGAGCTGCCCGACGGCCTGCACCCCAACGAGGCGGGGTACCGCAAGATGGCCGCCGCCTACCACGAGGGCCTGCAGGCCGCGCTGGCCGACGGCTGGGTGAAGCCCGTCCGCGCCGCGCGGGCCGGCACCGAGTCGGGCGGTACGGACCGGGTCCGCTGGGCCGACTTCGACGGCGACGGACGTACGGACCAGCTGACCATCGCCGATTCCGGCGAGGTACGGGCCCGCCTCAACCGTGGCGGGGAGGGCGCCGGTACGTGGCAGGACATCGGCCGCATCGCCACCGGCGTCACCACCGACCGCACCCGCGTCCGCCTTGCCGATTTCGACGGCGACGGCCGCGCCGACTACCTCCACATCGCCCCCGACGGCGGTGTCACGGCGTACCTGAACCGCGGCGGCGACGTCAGCGGCCCCAACGGCTGGCAGCACCTCGGCAAGGTCGCGTGGGGCACCACCCGCGCCCACCAGCAGGTCCGCTTCGCAGACTTCGACGGCGACGGCCGCGCCGACTACACCACCATCGCCGACAGCGGGGCCGTGAACGTCCACCTCAACCGCGGCGGCGACCCCGCCGGCCCGGGCGGCTGGGTGAACATCGGCCAGGTCGCCACCGGCACCACCGCCGACCGCACCCGGGTCCGCCTGGCGGACTTCGACGGCGACGGCCGCGCCGACTACTGGACCGTCAACTCCAACGGCAGCGTGACGACGTACGTCAACCGCGGCGGCGACGGACACGGCGGCTGGCGCCACGCCGGCCAGACCGCGACCGGGGTGACCACCGACCACACCCGCGTGCAGCTCGCGGACCTGACCGCCGACGCCCACGCCGACTACCTCCTCCAGGAGGCCGACGGCGGCACCACCGTCTACGCCTTCAACGGCGGCGACCCCAACCCGGCCGGCTGGACCCGCCTCGGCCCCGTCCCCCACACCTCGTGAACACACCCGCGCATCCGGCCCGGCCGGACGCAGGCCCGCACGACCAGAAGGCACGACCACACATGCTGCACAAGCTGACCACCTTCGCGGCCACCGCCGTACTCGGCGCCGGCACCGCCTTCGCAGCGGCAGCGGCCCCCGCGGCCGCCGCCACGACGCCCGCACCGCCGGTGCTGCGCGTCATGCCCCTGGGCGACTCCATCACCGACGGGTACCTCACCTCCTCCAACGCCGGATACCGGCTGCCGCTGTGGCAGAAGTCCCAGACCCACACGCGCTTCCGCGTCGACTTCGTCGGATCCCGGCAGTCGGGCTCGGCACCGGACTCGGACAACGAGGCCCACACCGCCACCATGATCAACGACTTCCGGGGCAAGGCCGCCGCATGGGTGCGCGGCGCCGCGCCGGACGTCGTCCTCCTCCACCACGGCATCAACGACCTGGACCGCGGGACCGACAAGGCCAACGCCCCGGCCCGGCTGGCGGCGGTGACCGATGAGATCCTCGCAGCGCGCCCCGGTGTCACCGTCGTGGTGATGGGCCTCATCCCGTCCTCCGCCCCGGCCGGAGTGCCGGCCTTCAACTCGGCGGTGAAGGACTGGGTCGTCTCGAAGTCCCAGGCCGGCGCCAAGGTCCGCTACGTCGACGCGCCCGCCCTGGTCCGGGGCGAGATGGCCGACGGCCTGCACCCCAACGACGCCGGCCACCGCCGGATGGGCGACGCCTTCTTCGACGGCATCGACAAGGCCGTTACGGACGGCACGGCGGTCCGTACCCACTCCGGGCGGGCGGGCACCGAGTCCGGCGGCTCCGACCGGCTGCGCTGGGCGGACTGGGACGGCGACGGCCGCGCCGACCGCATCGTGGTCGCCGACAGCGGAGCGGTCCGGGTCCTGCTGAACCGTGGCGGCGACGGGCGGGGCGGCTGGGAAGACCTCGGGCAGACCGCCACGGGCCTGACGGCGGACCGCAAGCGGGTGCGCTTCGCCGACTGGGACGGCGACGGCCGGGCCGACTACATCTGGCTCTCGGAGACGGGTTCGGTGTCCGTCTACCTCAACCGGGGCGGCGACGGCCACGGCGGCTGGTCGCTTGCGGGCAACGTGGCGACCGGCCTCACCCGGGACGCCGACCAGGTCCGCTTCGTGGACTTCGACGGCGACGGCCGCACCGACTACACCTGGGTCCGTCCCGACGGCCCCGTCTCCGTCTTCCTCAACAAGGGCGGCGACGGCCGGGGCGGCTGGCAGGACCGCGGGACCGTCGCCACGGGAGTGACCAAGGAGCCGTCCCGCGTGCGGTGGACGGACTTCGACGGGGACGGGTACGCCGACTACACCGTCGTGCAGGGCGAGGGCTCGGTGCACACCTACCTGAACCGGGGCGGCGACGGCCACGGCGGCTGGTCCGTCCCGGCAGGACCGGTGACTGCCGGAGTGACGAGTGATCACCGTCAGGTGTCGTTCGCCGACTTCGACGGCGACGGGCACAGCGACCACGTCCTGACGGACGCCGACGGCTCGACCCGCGTCCGGCTCTGGAACGGCGGGGACGGCAACGGCGGCTGGACCGACCTCGGCACGGTCTCCGGCACCGCCTGACCGGCCCCGCGGTATGCGTGACGGCAGCTGTCACAGACCCATCGGTCCGTGCCAGCTGCCGGTGCCGACCACCCACATGACCTGGATGGCGCCGTGTTCGTCGGCGAAGAACAGGTCGATCTGATCGGCGGTCTGCCGGGCCGTCGCCAACGCCGCGTTCGCGGGGGCCGCGCCCGGGGGCGTGAGCGCGACGGCCTTGTTCCAGGCTCCCGTACCGACCACCCAGGCGACATGGACGGCACCGAACTCGTCCACGAAGAAGACGTCGACCTGATCGCCGGTCTGCCCGGCCGTGGCCAGTGCCGCGTCCTTCCGCACGGTGCCGGGCGGGGTGAGGGCGAGGGGCCCGTTCCATCCGCCCGTACCGACCACCCACATGACGTGGACGGCACCGTCCTCGCCGACGAAGAACAAGTCGATCTGATCGGCGGTCTGCCGAGCCGTCGCCAACGCCGCGTTCGCGGGAGCGGTGCCCGGGGGCGTGAGCGCGACGGCCTTGTTCCAGGCTCCCGTACCGACCACCCAGGCGACATGGACGGCACCGAACTCGTCCACGAAGAAGACGTCGACCTGATCGTCGTCGTCGACCTGCCGGGCGGTGGCCAGCGTCGCGTCCTTGCGCACGGTGCCGGGCGGCGTCAGGGCGACGGGTTTGTTCCAAGCCCCCGTACCGACCACCCACATGACGTGGACGGCACCGTCCTCGCCGACGAAGAACAAGTCGATCTGGTCGCCGGTCTGCCGGGCCGTCGCCAACGCCGCGTTCCTGGGGGCGGCCTTGGGGCCTGTCAGGGCGACGGGGCCGTTCCAGGCGCCTTTGCCGACGACCCACATCACGTTCACGGCGCCGTCACGGTCCACGAAGAAGGTGTCGATCTGGTCTGTCGTCTGCCGGGCGCAGGCGATCCGTATGCCGGGCTCGACGACTCCGGCAGCGGTCAGCTCGATGGGGCCTTCCCAGGCTCCGACGCCTTCGACGAACGTCACGGCGATCGCCCCGAAACGGTCGGCGAACACGACGTCGAGCTGACTGTCGGTCTGGCTCTCGGTGGCCAGCGCCGCCCCGGGGACGGTCACGCGGCCGTAGAGGTAGTCGGCGGTGGCGATGTCTCCTGGGCTCAGCCCGTCGCGCTGCCCGACCTTCGCGTCCGCGCAGGCGGCCGAGGGGAGGACCCTCAGTATCGGGAGGGTGGCGCTCGGCCCGTAGTGCATGATCGAGGCGCAGTCGTACGGCCCGACGGGCGCGGAGTCCGCCGCCGGGCCGTAGTTCGGTGGCGTGCCGCCTTCGATGGCCACGAAGTTGACGGAGTCGGGCCGCCCGTGCTCGTGATGCAGACCGATCGCATGGCCGAGCTCGTGCATGACGTTGCCGGCTCTCACCGCCTTGGGTTCGAAGGCGACGGGACCGTTCCAGTTGCCCTTGTCGACCACCCACATCACGGTGAGGGCGTTGTTCGTGCCGATGTAGAAGAGGTCGATCTGCTTCTCGGTCAGCCGGGCGGTGGCGAGCGCACCACCGCTGAGGGCGGTGCCGGGGGGTGTCAGGCCCACGGGTGGGTGCCATGGGCCGGTGCCCTCCACCCACATGACGTGGACCACGCCTGCCCCGTCGACGAAGAACAGGTCGATCTGGTCATCCGTCTGACGGGTGGTCGCGAGCGCGTCTCCCGACTTCGCCGCCCCGGGGGCGGTGATGCCGACGGGGCCCTGCCACGCCCCGTTGCCGACGACCCACATGACGTTGACCGAGCCGTCGTGGCCGACGTAGAAGAGGTCGATCTGGTCGTCCGTCTGACGGGCGGTGGCCAGCGGTGCGACGATCGACGCCGCACCACGTCCGGTGAGCCCGATGGGCGCGCTCCAGGCGCCGTTGCCGGCGACGAACACGACGGTGATCATCCCGCCGTTGTCCATGCCTGCGCCGACGTAGAACAGGTCGAGCTGCCCCTCCGTCTGCTGGGCGACGGCCAGCGACGCACCCGGCGAAGCCGAGCTGTCGGGCGCCAGCTCGACGGGGCCGTTCCACTGTCCGGTGCCCACGACCCACATGACGTTCACCGCGCCGTCGGCGTCGATGAAGAACAGATCGAGCTGCTCATCGCCCTGCCGGGCCGTTACCAGTGACGCGGTCCTGGGGATCCTCTTCCTTCCCGGGTCCGTCAGCCTGATGGGCCCGTTCCAGGTTCCGTTGCCGACCACCCACATGACGTTGACGGCTTGGTCCCTGTCGACGAAGAACAGGTCGATCTGGTCATCCGTCTGACGGCCCGTGGCCAGTGGTGCGCCGGGGGCCACGGTGTTGGGCGGGGTCAGGGCGACCAGGCCGTCCCACTCCCCCTCCCCGTTGACCCAGATGACCCGGATGGCGCCGCTGTCATCCGCGTACAGGCAGTCGACCTGGTCCCCGTGCTGGTGGATCGTCGAGATCGGCGCGCCGGCCGGGATCCTCGGATAGGCGGCCAGTACCACCTTCTGGCCGCCGCCGCTCCGGCCCACGGGCGACGCGACCTTCGCCTCGTCCGGCACGATGCGGATGAAGTCCGGCTCCCCGTTGCGGGGCACGAAGTCGACGATCGTGTCGCGGTTCCAGTCGGCGAGCGCGGCATCGATCGCCGACCGGTTCACCGAGGGGGTCGGGAACGACAGTCCGTCGATTTCGTACGGAACACGGCCTCCCGGCCAGCGCTCGGCCTTCTTGAACAGGGCGTATCCCATGGGACTTACCTCTTGGCCGTCGTCGGCCCCGGACGAAGCGCTGCTCCGCCGCGGCCTCCTCCTCCTTCGACCACGGTAGGCCCGGCAAGCCGGATCCGCCTCCGAGGCCGCGGCCTCCCCGGCGTCCAGGTCCTCCGCCGCCCCGTCCTCAGCGCGTGACGCTCAGTAGCGCCACGCGCTGAGCAGGCCGGAGCGAGGTGAGGTCACGTCCCGCCTCGTGGTGCAACCGAGCGGACCCGGTCAGCAGTATTTGACGCCGGTGGGGTAGGAGCCGCGGTCGAGGTACCAGCTGAAGGAGGACCAGCCCGGGATCGTCTCGCACCGGGTGTCCTGCCATTGGGCCAGGCCCGAGGGCTTGGCGCGCACGCTGCCCTTGTAGCAGTTCATCACCCGGTACAGCCGGTGGGTCGGCTTCAGCGAGTTCTCCAGGACGAGGAACCCGGTGGACTGGGTGCCGCAGGGGCCCAGCTCTCCCGCGGAAGCGGTGGGAACGGCGCTGCCCATGAAAACCAGGCTCGCTGCCGCAGCCAGCCCGACAAGGCTCTTACGCATAGCTGTCGTCCTCCGTGATCGTTCTCTGACAAGGCGTGATCAACCTAGAACCCAAGATCACCGCGAGCCACGCCGGAACCAGCCATACCACCTCTCGGAATTTCCTCGACAAAGGCCGAAATCAAGATCGCAGGCCCTGACCCGGCCTCCCCCGGGCTGCCGGCCCCGATCGCCGGCGGTCGTCACAGCGGTTCGGGGAACGGGGGCGAACGGGGGTCGTTCCAGCGAGAGCGGCGGCTCGCAGCGCGCTAATTTGAGGCATCCCGAAGCAGAGGAGAGACCCGTGGGCGCGGTGGTCATGTACGGCTCGGTGTCGGTGGACGGGTTCATCGCGGACGAGGATGACCGGACCGGACCTCTGTTCGGCTGGTTGACCGGCGGTGACGTCCCGTTGGACGACAGCGGCGTGCTGAAGGTGTCGCAGGTGTCCTACGACCACACGCGGCCGTACTGGGGCGGGATCGTGGTCACGGTCGCGGGCCACCGCGTCTTCGACCTGACGGACGGCTGGGGCGGGAAGCCGCCGGGCGGGATCGACCACCCGGTCGTCGTGACGCACCGGCCGGAGACCAAGGTCTGGGACCCCAAGGCGCCGTTCCACTTCGTCGTCGGCATCAAGGCAGCCGTGGCCGGGGCTCAGGAGCTCGCGGGCGACCGAACGGTCGAGGTCGCCGCCGGCGACGTCGGCGGCCAGGCGGCGGTTGCCCCCGTCCTCCTGCTTCGGCTTTGTTCCCCTGCCGGCCGGCCCCGGGAGTGACCCGGTGAGCACGTTCGTCCTGATTCACGGGGCCGGCGACGTCGGCTGGTACTGGCATGCGGTCGAGGCGGAGCTGCGGGCGCGCGGGCATGACACGGTGGCTCCCGATCTCCCGGGGGACGACGACTCGCTGATGTTGGACGACTATGCCGACGCCGTACTGGAAGCGGTCGGGGACCGGGACGGCCTGGTGGTCGTGGGGCAGTCGTTCGGCGCGTTCACCGCACCGCTGGTTGCGGCCCGCCGCCCGGTCGAGGGGCTGGTGCTGGTGGCCGGGATGCTCCCCGTGCCCGGCGAGTCGGCCGACCAGTGGTGGGGCGCCACGGGCCATGCCGACGCCGTACGACAGCAGGCGCTCCGGGACGGCGGCCGAACCGGGAGCGCCGACCCCTACGTCGCCTTCTACCACGACGTGCCCCGCGCACTGGCTGCCGAGGCGATCAGCCGGGAGCGGGCGCACCCGTCACCGGCCGCGTCGGCCCAGCCCTGGCCGCTCGACGCCTGGCCTCCCGTGCCGACCCGGTTCGTGTTGTGCACCGAGGACCGCTTCCTCCCGCCCGGCTTCCTGCGCCGCCTCGTCCGGCAGCGTCTCGGGATCGAACCCGACGAGATCGCCGCGGGCCACTGCGTCGCCCTGGGCCACCCCGTGGAACTGGCCAACGCCCTGATCCGCGCCGGGACCGGCGACGGCCGGGGCCGCCGGGACTGACGCCCTTCGGCCGCCGTCCCCGCAGCCGGCATCGCAGGCCGTTTCCTCCTCGAGTTGCTCCAGAACGGGTACGACGCGCACCGGGAACGACCGGTGGCGGCTGCTGGTGGTGACGCCCGTCCGTGATCCGGAGCGGATGGCCGTCCGGATGCTGCCCAACCCCTTCGGCAAGGAAGGACGCGGCCGGTACCGGGAGGAAGGGGGCGCGCTGCGCTTCTCGTACTGGCTCTGACGGAGCACCGTCCCCCGCCGGTGCGGCTCCCCGCCTCCCGCGCTCCCGGACGATCACGGGGGCTACCGGACACCGCCTGCGCCCCGCACAATCGCCGGTATGACGATCAGCACGGGCCCGTTACCGCCCACGCACCGAACGCCCGTCGCGCTCGCACGCGGGTTCCTGACCGGCAGTGTCGTCGGCACGTCGCTCGCCGCGCTCGTCGTGGGCGGTGTCGTGGAGAGCGTGCCGCTGTTCGTGGCGGGGCTGGTCCTGCCCGCGGTGTACGGCCTGCTGTTCGTCCTCGCCGGTTCGCCGCGGCGGGCCCGGGAGGCGGCGGTCGTGCCCCGCACGGCGCTCGCGGTGATCGAGAGCCGGACGGTTGTCGGCGGCGAGTCGAGCGACGTACCGGTGCGGTTCGAGCTCACCGTCGCGCCGGACGCCGGGCCGGCGTACCGGGTCGAGGTCACGCAGGACGTCAACGTCGTGGACCTGCCCGACTACCGGCCGCGCGGTGTCGTGGTGGTCCGGTACCCGCCGGACCGGCCGTGGCAGGTGCGCATCGTCAAGCGGCCGACGCCGGAGTGGGAGGAGCGGGCGGCCTCGGCCCGCCTCGACCCGGCTCCGGAGGCGGCCAGGGCGGTCGCGCCCGCGGAGGTGCGCGGCGTCGGCTTCGTCGGGCTCCTCGGCCTGCTGATCGGCGCGGCCGCGGTGGTCCTGCTCTTCTCCTCAGACCTCTCCGGCCGCGACGACGCCGCGAAGCCGCCTTCCGCCTCGCGGCCGTCCGTCTCCTCCACGTCGTCGACCACGGTGGTGTCGTCCGTGTCCGGCACGGTTGCCCTGGGTCCGGGGCGGTCGTACCTCGACGAGGGCGAACCGGACCGGGCCCTCGACACGCTCGCCCAGGGCGGGGGCGCGCTCCGGGCGCTAACCGTCGTCGTACAGGAACGCACGCTGTCGGTCGTGTTCGCACCCGCCGGCACGCAGGCCCCGGGGTTCGACCCCCGGGCGCTGCCCTACGACCGGTTCCCCGCCCTGGTCGAGGAGGCAGCGACCGGCCTGGCGGTCCGCTCCCCGCGGACCTGGCAGCTGACCGCCGAGGGTCTCACCGGCTCCCTCGTCATCAGGATCGTCGTGACCGGGGCCGAGGGCACGGCATCGCTGGAAGCGGACGGCCGGGGCAACGTGGTGCGGCGCGAGCCCCCACGGTGAGGTGCCGTGGCACCGGACGGTGCCGGGCGGCAAGGGCGTACGCCGGTGGGCGTCCGCGAACTGGCAGGAGGGGGGACGGATGGGCCTGCACGGGTATCTGGTGCTGTGGTGCGGCGTGTTCGGCGCACTGGCGCTCGTCGGATACGGGAGGTCACTGGCGGGGATGACCCGGGCGCAGCGGACGGTCCGGGCGAAGGGGCGGATCGAGCGCGTGGACGTGCCCCGGCACGGGAGCTCCCCACGGGAGGGCATATCCGTGGTCGTCTCCTTCCAGGACCCGGCCACCGGGCAGGAGTTCACCGTCACCAACGACGGGGAGTGCGGCGACCTGATCGACGTGGCCTGGACGGGCCGGGAGATCGGGGTCCACTACCCGCCCGGCCGGCCCCACGCGTTCCGGTTCGCCGGCCACCGCGCCGAGGGCGGGCGCGGACTCGCCTGGCCGACGTTCGCGCTCTTCCTCGTCTACGCGGGTCCGGTCGCCGTCGCCGCGATCGAGCGGGGCTGGCCGTGGGCGCTGGTCGGCTTCTGCGGCCCGTGGGCCCTGTCCGGGCTGTACCACCTGCCCGGGAACATGCGCGACAGGAACCGCCGTCTCGACGAGCTGGCCGGGATGGCCTGCGTACCCGGCCGTGTCGTCGCCGTGCTCAAGAGCGTCAGCACGGACGACGACGGCCACACCTCGACCCGTCTGGTGCCGGTCGTCACCTTCACGACCCTCGACGGCAGGGCCGTCACGGCCTACTGCGAGTCGGGGCTGCCCGACCCCGCCGGATCGCGCGGCCTGGACGTCCCGGTCCACTACGCCCCCGAGGACCCGGCCGTCTTCACCCTGGACGTCGGGTCCATGCGCCGCTCCTGGCAGTGGGACAAGGCGGTCAACGTCGTGGGCGTCCTGATCGTGGCGGCGGCGGCCGTGGTGGGGGCGGTCATGCTCTGACGCGGGAGCCGCGCCCTCGGTACGGCGCGGTGGGCTGCGCGGGCGGGCAGGGGGTGAGCGGCCACGGCCGTGCCCCGGCCGTGGGGGTGCCGGGGCGGGCCGTGGCCGCGGGCAGGTCCGCGGGCTGCGCACCGCCCTCCCAGAACGGCAGGCACGCCTCGACGAGCGTCGCGTTCTCGTCGTCGCACACTCCGTGGAAGCGGACGAAAGCAGGCCCGGTGAAGGTGAGCGGGCCGCGGCCAGCGACTGCGTACATCTCCTGGTAGGCACCTTGGCTGTGGACCGTGGAACGCTGCACCTCCAGCCGCCGCTCGGCCGCCCGCAGATGTGCCTGCAGTGCCGCGACCAGTTGCTCCTCGCCGCCGTCGAGCAGGCGGCGCCCCTCCTCGACCGGGATGTCCAGCTGCCGCAGCCCTGATCGACTGCGCCGTACGCACCTGATCACGCCGGAAGTACCGGTAGCCGCTGACCGGATCGACGAACGTCGGCACCAGCACCCCACTGGCGTCGTAGTGCCGGAGAGCCGTGACCGAGAGGCCGCTTGCCTGCGAGAACTGTCCTGTCGGCAGCAGGTCTTTCCTGTCCACGGCACAGGCTGTGCCGTCGCGCGTTACCCGGGAGTCAAGCCCGGCCCGTGCCTCCGGCCGTGGCCGGGACCGGCCCGCACCCGGCGGCACGGCAAACGTGTGCACTTCCGGCGCGCGTGCCCTGAGCGCGAGGGGGATCGGGAAGACACACCAGCGGTGCACTCCACCGTCTCCCTTCGCGAAAGGATCCCCGTCGTGATCGGCAACGTCCCCAGCCGTCCAGCCCGGCACAGCGGCGCGCGAGTCCTCACCGTGGCGATGCTCCTCGCCGTGCCCACCACCGTCACGTGCGCCACCCCTGCGGCCGCCGCATCCATCACCTGCACCGTCAACCACTCGGAAGTCTCCGGAACGACCATCAACGGCACGGCCGGCAACGACACCATCCAGTGCCCCTCGATCCCCGGCGGTGTCCTCGTCCACGGACGCGCGGGCAACGACACCATCACGGTCAGCGCCAACGTGGGGCTGCACGGCAACGCCGGAGAGATCAACGGCGGCACCGGCGACGACACCATCGAGGTGCGTGCCGGACACGCCGCGCACAACAGCGCGGGCCGGCACGGCAACAACGGAACGATCTACGGCGGAGGAGGGAACGACAACATCACCGTCATCGCCACGGCCGGCGCGGCAGGCCTGGACGCGACCGTTCGGAGCAACTGCCGCAACGGTCACAACGGCGGCATCGGCAACGACGGACTCATCAGCGCACACGGCCAGATCACAGCCATCGGAGGCGACGGCGGCCCCGGCGGAAGGCCCCACCCGGCAGGGACGTCCGACTGCGAGGGCGGCCATGGCGGCGACGGCAACAACGCCCGGATCATCGGCTCGGGCACCGCGGGCAACCACGTCATCACGACCGGAGGGGACGGCGGCCGCGGCTCGGCCAAGGGCGACGGCGGAAACGGCGGTCACGGCAACGACGGCGACATCACGGCCTCCGGAAACCCCGGCACCGACGTCGTCAGAGCAGCGGGCGGCAACGGAGGCGGCGGACACCCCGGCGGCACCGGCGGCAAGGGCAACGACGGAACCATCCGCACCACCCCGCCGGGCAACTACCGCACCCCCGCAGGAACCAACGGCCCCACCTACAAGTAGCCCCGCCCGGCTCCTCCCGGCCCCGAAGACCCGCCGCGCGCCGAGCCGGCCCTCCGGGTCGGGGCGGTGCTTCGCACCGGACGGCGATGCGCGGGACCTGCCGCTCGCTGCATCCGTCACGGACCCTCGGCCGGAAGTCGGGGTGCGAACAGCAGTCGGCGCAGACTCGCTCCCGGCAGACGGAGCGTCACCCGCGCTCCGGCAGGAACAGGGAGGCTCCACGACGTGTGCACCAACGGATCCGGACCGGGTTCGGCTCCGGTCGACCGGACGGCCGGCGGCACGGTGAGTTCCGGCACGGTGAGCCCCGCAGCGGACGGTCCCGGCGCGGCGCGGGCCCGTCGCGCCGACGCGGAGGTCGTCATCGTGGGAGGCGGTGCGGCGGGGCTGAGCCTGGCTCACCGGCTGACGTCGACCGGCATCGGCGATGTGACCGTGGTGGAGCCCCCCGACGGGCCGCTCCGGCCCCCCGAGCGGACCTGGTGCCACTGGGCCGCAGGACCCGGCGACTTCGACGGCGCGGTCTCCGCCTCCTGGGAGCGGCTGCGGGTCCGCGGTCCTGACGGCAGCACCGTGGTCACCGACCCCTCCCCGATGAGCTACCGGATGATCCGGTCCGGTGCGTTCGAGGAGCTGGTGCACGGCCTTCTGGCCGGTCGCCCGAAGGCCCGGCTGGTGCGGGGCACGGTGCACGCGGTCCGCCAGGGCCGGGGCGCGGCCGAGGTCGCCTGCACCCTCGCGGACGGCGGCCGGCTGCTGCTGCGCGGCCGGTACGTCTTCGACTCCCGGCCCCTGCCCGTGCTTCCGCCCGCCCGGACCGTGCTCCTCCAGCATTTCCGGGGCTGGTTCGTGCGCACCGCCGCCCACCGGTTCGACCCGGGCATCGCCGATCTGATGGACTTCCGGGTACCGCAGCCCCGGCACGGGCTGGCGTTCGGCTACGTCCTGCCGCTCGCCCCCGATCACGCACTGGTCGAGTACACCGAGTTCTCGCGCACACCGCTGACCACGGCCGGGTACGAGGCAGCGCTGCGCCACTACGCGGACCGGGTGCTGCGGCTGGGGTCGTACAGCGTCGTCTCCGCGGAGCAGGGCGTGATCCCCATGACCGACGCACGGTTCCCGCGCCGCGTGGGCTCGTCCGTGTACCGGATCGGCGCCGCCTCAGGTGCCACCCGCCCCGCCACCGGTTACACCTTCGCCGCCGTACAGCGGCAGAGCAGGGACATCGCAGCCGCCCTGCAGTCCGGCAGGGGCGAGATCGTGCCGCCCCCGCACGGCCGCCGCGCGCTCGCCATGGACGCGGTGCTCCTCCGGTGCATCGATGCCGGCCGCATCGACGGGCCTTCCTTCTTCACCCACCTCTTCCGCACCGTCCCCGGTGAACGGCTGCTGCGTTTCCTCGACGGGCGGACCACTGCATGGGAGGAGTTCGGAATCGGGCTGCGCTCGCCCGCCGCCCCGATGCTGCGCACCGCCGCCGAACTGCCCTTCCTGCGCCGCCGGCCCCAGCCCGGCGGCGGTGCGCCACGACCCGAGGAGAACCCGCGGTGACGCTGCTACGCGACCACGACCTGTCCCACGCCTTCGACCACGCCGCCCGCTCCTACGACCGGCTGACCGCGCTCAACCCCGGCCACCGCGCCGAGCTGCACCGCTCGGCCCGCCGCCTGCAGCTTCCCGACGGAGGTGCGGGCCTGCACGTCCTGGACCTCGGCTGCGGCACCGGCGCGTCCACCCGGGCGCTGCTGCAGGCGGCCCCGCTCGCCCGCGTCACGGCGGTGGACGCCTCCGCGGGCATGCTGGAGCGGGCGCGCGCCAAGCAGTGGCCCGACCGGGTCCGGTTCGTCCAGCTCGCCGCAGAGGACCTGTCGGTCTCCGGTACCGGCCCCTACGACGCCGTGTTCGCCGCCTATCTGTTCCGCAACGTCAGGGACCCTGACGCCGTGCTCGCCGCGGTCCGCAGGGTCCTGCGCCCCGGCGGGCGGCTCTCGGCGCACGAGTACAGCCTCAGCGGGCGTGCCGTGCACCGGGCCGTGTGGCAGGCGGTCAGCCGGTGCGTCATCGTGCCGGCGGGCACCCTGACCGGCGACCGCGGCCTGTACCGGCACCTGTGCGACAGCGTGCAGGCCTTCGACACCGCGACCGTCTTCGCGGACCGGATGCGCCGGGCGGGTTTCACGGCGGTGCGCACGGCTCCCGTGGCCGGCTGGCAGACCGGCATCGTCCACACCTTCACGGCCCGCAACGGGTCCGGCCTGCCGCAGGCCGCACGGTGAACGCCCTGCTCCAGGACGCGGGGCGCCCACCGGGTACGGGCACCGGAGGGCCGCGGCGGGGCCGTGACCGGCGGGCGGAGGTCGTGATGCCCGCTCCGGGCCGCGCCGGCTTCGAGCCCCGGAACGCCCCGAGCACGGCGGTGGTGGGCGGGGGCATCGCCGGGTTGGCGGCGGCCACTGCGCTGGCGGAACGCGGAGTGCGGGTCACCTTGTACGAGCGCGAGGCCTCGCTGGGCGGCCGGCTCGCGGGATGGCCCACCGTGCTGGCGGACGGTTCGGCCGTGACGATGAGCCGGGGCTTCCACGCGTTCTTCCGCCAGTACTACAACCTCCGGGGGCTGTTGCGGCGGACCGACCCGGCACTGGCCCGGCTCGTGCCGCTTCCCGACTACCCGCTGCAGCACAGCGGCGGGGCGCGGGACGGCTTCGCGCGGGTGCCGCGCACCCCGCCGTGGAGTGCCCTGGGGTTCGTCGCGCTGAGCCCGACGTTCGGCTGGCGGGACCTGGCGGCAATGGATCCGCGGGCCGCCCTGCCGCTGCTCGACGTGCGGGTGCCCGAGGTGTACGAGCGCTTCGACGGGGTCGGTGCCGCCGAGTTCCTCGACCGCATCCGCTTCCCCGCCGCCGCACGCCATCTGGCCTTCGAGGTGTTCTCCCGGAGCTTCTTCTCCGACCCGCGCGAACTGTCGGCGGCAGAGCTGCTGCTGATGTTCCACATCTACTTCCTCGGATCTTCCGAGGGGCTGCTCTTCGACGTGCCCACCGAGCCCTTCCCGCAGGCGCTGTGGCAGCCCCTCGGGACCTATCTGGAGCGACTGGGCGTCGAGGTGCGGTGCGGCACCGCCGTGCACGGGGTACGCCCGCTCCCCGGCGGCTCCCTCGACGTGCGCACCGACGGCGGGGCCTCCCGGCACGATGCCGTCGTGCTGGCTCTGGACGTGCCCGGCCTGCGGCACGTGGTGGCGGGCTCGCCGGGCCTCGGCACGGCCGCGTGGCGCGAGGGGGTCGCGGGCCTGCGCACGGCTCCCCCGTTCCTGGTCACCCGGCTGTGGCTGGACCGGCCGGTACACCCGCGGCGGCCGGGCTTTCTGGGGACCAGCGGCTTCGGCGGCCTGGACAACATCAGCGTCCTCGACCGCTGGGAAGGCGAGGCGGCCCGCTGGGCCGGGCGCACGGGCGGTTCGGTCGTCGAACTGCACGCCTACGCGGTCGACGGCCCGGCCCCCCGAGAGGCGGTCCAGGAGCGGCTGGTCGCGCAGCTGCGGGAGGTCTACCCGGAGACCCGCGGGGCGCGCGTCGTCGACTCCCGCCACGAATGGCGCTCCGACTGCCCGTTGTTCCCGGTCGGCGGCTACGGGCGGCGTCCGGCGGTGCGCTCACCGGACCCGGGGGTGGTGCTGGCCGGCGACGCGGTGCGCTGCGGCCTTCCGGTGGCGTTGATGGAGCGGGCCGCCACGACCGGCTTCCTCGCCGCCAACGCGCTCCTCGCCGGCTGGGGGGTACGGGGCCAGGTGCTGTGGACCGTGCCCCGGGCGGGCCGCTCGCGCGCGCTGAGGGCGCTGGCCGCCGTGGCGGGGCGGTCCTGAGCATCGGGGGGCGGCCGGGCGCGGGCCCGGCCGCCGCCCCACCCGTCAGCCGGGGAACGTGCCGGCGCTGCGCATCGCCCACCGGCGTTCGGCGTAGGCGAGGTCGTCGCGCCACAGCCGCCCCGCGGCCCGGGACATCAGCGGCCTCAGGGCCGGGGCGAGGGCCCTCGCCAACCGGAATCCGTTCCGGTCCGAGGCGGCCACCACCGCCTCGACGACGGCGGTCCTGGGCGTGGCGGCGCCGGGTGCTGTCAGGGGGGTCGCGTGGGTCTCGACGACGGAGGTCCTCCCTTCGCCTCCGGTGATCCGCATGAGGACCGTGCGGGGCCCCGGGGCGGTGAATTCGGCCCGTACGGGGACCACGAGCCGGCCCGCCACCCTGAACGAGACGTCCACGACGAAGGGGTCGTCCTGCTCCCCCTCGGGAGCGCTGACGACGCGCAGGTCGGTGAAGGAGTAGGGGTGGAACCACGAACCGTGCCACGGGTCGAGGCGGTTGGCCACCACGTCCTCGGGTTCGCACCGCCCGACGACCGTGACCACCGCGTCCACGGCCCGCCCGGGGTCCGGCCGCAGAGCCGGCGGCGGGCGGTCGGTCGGCTGCTCGCCGCCGGTCCGGTCGAGGCGCACCCACACGAGGACTCCGTCGTCGTGGACGGGGTAGGGGTGCCAGCCGGCGAGCGGGGTGCCGTCCAGCGCCATGCCGTGCCAGTGGCACACCAGGGTGCCGCACACCACGCGGCTGTCGCGCAGGGGCGCCCCCAGGTGGGGGCAGGCGCCCGGTCCCGCGCGCAGGTCTCCCGATGCCGTGCGCCACAGCACGACCTCGGCGCCGGCGACCGTCCGGCCGCTCGGGCGGCCGTCGGTGGCCGTGGTCCGTGAGGCGCCGACGACGAACCAGTTGCCGGAGGGGCGGGCCTGGGCCCGCTTCAGCGCGGCGGCGATGAGCGCCGGTCTGGCCTGCTGCCAGGTCGGTGTCTGCGCGGCCCAGTCGGGGCCGGTCCGCAGCCGCAGGGGCGTCCACCGGCGCTGCCGGCGTGCGGGCCCGCTCATTCGGCGGTCCCCTGCCGCGAGGCGAGGTGGTCGTCGGGCACCGGGAGGGGACCGGGGCGCGGGTTCCGGTGGCGGAGGCGGGCGGCCAGGACGCGGGCGGTGCCGGCGGCGGCCGCGGCGGCCCGGCGCCGGCGGCTGACGGCGGAGCGCCGGTGCAGGACGGTGTAGTCGTCGCGGGCGATGGCGTCGAGGATGGCGCCGTAGAGGACGAACGCCGTGCGGATGCAGGGTCTCACCCGCGGATCGAGCATGTCGATGCCCGGCTCTGCCTCCCGGTACACCGTACGGGTCATGGCTTCTGCCGCGACGAGCGCGGCACGGATGCGCGGGTCGCCGCGGCCGGTGCGGCGGCTGTGTTCGAGGAGCGGGCGGTCGACGCCGTGTGCGGCCAGCAGGTCGGCGGGCAGGTAGACGCGGCCCCGGTCGAGGTCCTCTCCCACGTCGCGGAGGAAGTTGGTGAGCTGGAAGGCCACGCCGAGCGCGGCCGCGTGGGGTGCCGCCTCCCGGGGGTCGGTGACGGTGCCGAGGACGGGCAGCATCTGGAGTCCGATGACCGCGGCGGAGCCGTGCATGTAGGCGCGCAGGTCCTGGTACGTCGGGTAGTCGGTGACGATGAGGTCGTCGCGCATCGAGGCCATGAAGTCGGTGAAGTGGGCGTGCGGGATGCGGTAGCGGGCGGCGGTGTCGGCGAGGGCACGGACGACGGGTTCCGTGCTGGTTCCGGTGTCGAGGCCGCGGGTGAGGGCCTCCTCCAGGCGGAGGAGTTGTCGGTCGCGTTCGGCGGCCGGCCGGCGGCGGTCGAGGTCGTCGACGATGTCGTCGGCCCAGCGGGCGAAGCCGTACAGCGCGTGGACGGCGGGGCGGCGCTCGACGGGGAGGAGTCGGGTGGCGAGGAAGTAGGTGCGTCCGTGGGCGGCGTGGAGGCTGCGGCACAGCGCGTACGCGGATCTGAGGTGCGGGTCGGTGACGCCCGCGGCGTCGAGTTCGCGGCTGGTCATGGCGCGGGGGTCCTTCCCGGTGCGGGTCGGCGGGCGGCGGGGCGGCCGCCGGTGATGCGGGCGGCGGCGAGCTTTCCGCTGATGAGGACGGTGGGGACGCCGACGCCCGGGGTGGTGCCGCAGCCGGCGAGGACCACGTTGTCGAGGTGGCGCACCAGGTTGCGGGGTCGGAACGGTCCGGTCTGGGCGAAGGTGTGGGAGACGGAGAACGGGCTCCCGGCGCCGTGGCCCTGAGCGGCCCAGTGGGCAGGGGTGACCAGCACTTCGTGCTCGATGCTGTCGGCGAATCCGTGCAGGCCCCTGCGTTCGAGCTCCGCGGCCAGGGAGTCGCGGTAGCGCGGGCCGAGGGTCCGCCAGGCGGCCGCCGAGGGTCCCGTGTCGGTGTTCGGGCAGGGTGCCAGCACGTAGTGGAGGTGTCTGCCGGGCGGCGCCAGGCCCGGGTCGGTGGTGGTGGGCCGGGTGATCAGCAGGGAGGGGTCGCTCATCAGGGACCCGGTGCTGGTCAGTTCCTCGAAGGTGCGCTCCCATGCGGAGCCGAAGGAGATCGTGTGGTGGGCCAGCTCCGGCCAGGTTCGGTCCGTGCCGGCGTGCAGGACCACCGCGGACGGCGAGTGGCGCAGGCGCACCGGGCGGCGTGGGGCCCTTCCGAGCAGTCGGTGGACGGTGGGCAGGTCGGGCGTCAGGACGACTGCGTCGCAGGCGATCCGTACGTCGGGTGCCACGTGTACGGCGCGGACCCGTCCTGCGGTGTGTTCGAGGCGGGTGACCTCGGAGGACCAGTGGAACTGCGCGCCGGCCCGGCGGGCGGCGACGGCCATGGCGGCGGGCAGGGCGTGCATGCCGCCGCGGGGGAACCACACCCCGGCGACGGTGTCCATGTAGGCGATGACGGCGTAGGCGGCGAGGGCGCGGGCTGGCGCGACCCCGGCGTACAGGGACTGGAAGGAGAACACCCGGCGCAGGCGCTCGTCGGCCAGGAAGCTGCCGATCCTGCGGTCGAGGCGGCCGAAGCCGCCGAGCGCTGCGAGGCGGGCCAGGTCGGGGTGCAGGAGTTGGAACGGCGAGTCGAAGTTGGTGTCGATGAAGCGGCGCATCTGCACCCGGTACAGCTGCTCGAGCCAGGTGCGCAGCCTCCGGTAGCCGGCTGCTTCGGCGGGGCCTGCGAAGCGGCTGATTTCGGCTTCCATGGCTTCGCCGTCGGTGTGGACGTCGAGGCGGGAGGAGTCGGCGAACACGGCCCGGTAGGCGGGGTGGAGCGGCAGGAGTTCGACGTGGGCGGCCAGGCTGTCGCCGACCGCGGCGAAGGCTTCGTCGGCCAGGTGCGGCATCGTCAGAACCGTGGGTCCGGTGTCGAGCAGGTACCCGCCCGTTTCCGTCCGGCCGGCCCTGCCGCCGGGCCCGCTGTCGCGCTCGACGACGGTGACGGTGCGCCCGGCACCCAGCAGGTGCAGGGCGCAGGCCAGCCCGGCGAGCCCCGCGCCGACGACGACGACGTGCCCGGTCGGGCCGGGCACGGTCTTCACAGGACCTCCCGGCCGGCCGGTTGCGGTGCCCCGCCGGCGGCGCGCCGCACCAGGGCGTCGAACTCGCGGACGACGTCGGCGGGTGCGGCGGTCGCCGCGAAGTGGTCCACACTCGCCGCGGCGAGTCTGGCGATCTCTCCGCTCACCGCGGTCCGTGCCCCCGTGCGTTCCATGGCGGATCGCATCTGCGCGATGCCGGCGTCCGAGCGGGGCTCCGCACCGGGCGCGAGGACGGCACCGGCCTGCTCGTCGCCCGAGGCTTCGGCGAGGCGGGCCGCGGTGGCCAGGAGGTAGGTGAGCTTGCGCCCGCGCAGGTCGTCGTCGGCCGGCTTGCCGGTGTGGGCGGGGTCACCGAACGTCCCCAGCAGGTCGTCCCTCAGCTGGAAGGCGAGGCCCGCGCAGCGTCCCGCCGACCGCAGCGCGCCGAGGGTGTGTGCGTCGGCGCCTGCCAGGGCGGCGCCGAGACCGAGGGGCCGTATCACGGTGTAGCAGGCGCTCTTGAGGGTGGCGACGGTCACCGCTTCGGTGACGTCGGAGGAGCCGCGGGCCTGGGCGCGGATGTCGCGGTACTGGCCTGCGGCCATCTCCGTCCGCATCGCCTGCCATTCGTGGTGGAGGCGGCGGCCGTGGGGGGAGCCGAGGGCGGTTTCGGTCAGGAGGTCGTCGGCCCAGGCCAGAGCGAGGTCGCCGGCGAGGATGGCGGCGCCGGTCGCGAAGGCGTCCGGCGAGCCGTGTGTCCGGCCTGCCCGGTGCAGGCGGGCGAAGTCGACGTGCACGGCGGGTGCGCCGCGCCGGACCGGGGAGCCGTCCATGACGTCGTCGTGTACCAGGGCGCACGCCTGGAGCAGTTCGAGGGCGGCGCCCAGGCGCAGGACGTCCGCGGGGTCTCCGTGCCCGCCCGCGGCCTGCCACCCGCACCACACGAACGCGGTGCGCAGCCGTTTGCCGCCCCTGCGCACGAGGGCGGCGACGCGGCCCGCCAGTTCGTCGGCGAACACCCGGTCGGTCCGGCGGGCGTCGTGGAGTGCCGCGCAGAGCCGTTGGTGGAGGAAGTCCTCTCCGTCCGTGACGGCTTCCTCCGCGCTGGTCAGCGTGCGGTCGGTGCGTGATGCGGCGGGCCTGGGGCCGGCTCGCCCGGCCGGGGGCGTCCACGGGTGCGACATGCATACCTTCTCCCGCTCGGTTGCTGGCACGCCTGTGGTTCCGCTGGTGGCGCTGGTTCGGATGCACTGATCTCTCCCCGGTGCCGCAGCCGTCTGACGCCGTGTCGCCCGGACGGCCTACGCCGGCCGGGGGTGTCCCGGAGCGGGTCGGCGGGCGCGTTCAGTCCGCCGCTCCCCCGTCTGGCGCGCCCGTGCCGCCGGTTTCCGTGGCGGGTGCGGTCCTGGCGTAGGCGCCCGCGCGGGCCGCGGCCGCGGTGGCGCGGGCGGCGGTGGCGGCGAGGTCCGGGGTCAGGGGTTCGGGGGTGGTCAGCAGGCGGTAGTAGAGCGGGGCGGAGACGGCCCTGATCACCTCGGCGGGGTCGGTGCCGGCGGGCAGTTCGCCGCGGGCCACCGCCGTGGTGACGCACGGGGCCCATTCGGCGACCCGGATCCGGTAGAAGCGGTGCAGGGCGTCTGCGGTTCGCGGGTCGGTGGCGGCCGCCGCGATGACCGCCTTGAACAGCGCGCCCTGCCGGGGGTCGGACAGGGTGGCCCGGACCAGTTCGGCATTGGCCAGGAGGTCCCCGTCGAGGCTGCCGGTCTCGGTGCGGGGCACGGACTCCTCGGCCATGTGGGCGAGCAGGTCCGCGACCAGGCCCGTGGTGGTGGCCCAGCGCCGGTAGACGGTGGTCTTGCCGACCCCGGCCCGGCGGGCCACCTCGGCCAGGTCGAGGCCGGTGAGCCCGGCCTCGACGATGAGGTCGCCCGCCGCCTCCAGGACGGCCGCGCGGACCCGGGCGGTCCGGCCTCCGGGCCGCAGGGTGCCGGGGTCCGCGGGCTGCTCGGCCCGGGCCTCCGCGCCCCGTCCGTCGGGCTGCTCCCCAGGTGCCACTCGATCCACCATAACGGGTCTCCAGTTCCATTAATGCCGTACGGCTGCTACCTTGGAGTCATCTTAAGGGGGCTGTGGTCCCATTAGAGAGCTGGGGGTTGTCATGGACTACAGGAAACTCGGTACGTCCGGCCCGGAGGTCTCCGCGCTGAGCTTCGGAGCGGGCACCTTCGGCGGCTCGGGCCCGCTCTTCGGAGCCTGGGGCGACACCGGAGTACGGGAAGCCCGGCGCATGGTCGACATCGCCCTCGACGCGGGCATCACCCTCTTCGACACCGCCGACGTCTACTCGGCCGGCGCCTCGGAGTCCGTCCTCGGCGAGGCGGTCCGCGGCCGCCGGGACCGGCTGCTGCTCTCCACCAAGGCGGGGCTGCCCACCGGGGACGGCCCCGGGGAGGCCGGCACCTCCGGGCCCCGGCTGGTACGGGCCGTCGAGGAGGCCCTGACCCGGCTGGGCACCGACCGCATCGACCTGTTCCAGCTGCACGCGTTCGACGCGGCCGTGCCCGTGGAGGAGGTGCTGGAGGCCCTCGACGGGCTGGTCCGCGCGGGCAAGGTGCGCCACGTCGGCGTCTCCAACTTCGCCGGGTGGCAGCTCATGAAGTCCCTGGCCGCCGCCGACCGCGACGGCCGCCCCCGCTACACCGCCCACCAGGTGTACTACTCCCTGATCGGCCGGGACTACGAGTGGGACCTGATGCCGCTGGCCCGGGACCAGGGGGTGGGCGCCCTGGTGTGGAGCCCGCTCGGCTGGGGCCGGCTGACGGGGAAGGTCCGCCGCGGCCGCCCGCTGCCCGCCGGCAGCCGCCTGCACGCCACCGCCGACTACGGGCCGCCGGTGGACCCGGAACTCCTGTACGACGTGGTGGACGTGCTCGACCAGGTCGCGGCCGAGACCGGCCGGACCGTCCCGCAGGTGGCCCTGAACTGGCTCCTGGGGCGGCCCACCGTCGCCTCCGTGATCATCGGGGCCCGGGACGAGGAGCAGCTGCGCCAGAACCTCGGCACGGTGGGCTGGTCACTGACTCCGGAGCAGACCGCTCGCCTGGACTCGGTCAGCCACCGCCCGGCCCCGTACCCGCACTTCCCGTACGAGCGCCAGGAGGGCTTCGCCCGCCTCAACCCGCCACTGCTGCCCCGGCCCGCCTGACCGCGCCCCGTACCGGGCCGGACCGCCGGCGACGGCGACGGCGGGCAGAGGCTGCCGCACCCGGTGCCCCGCCGGGGGTGCCGGGTGCGGCTCGTCCGCGTTCAGTCGCAGCAGTCGCAGCAGCACTTGCACGGGTTGCAGCAGCCACCGCCGCCACCCCCGCAGCCGTCGCCCGAGCCACCGCCGGAACCACCGGAGCCGTGACCGCCACCGGAGCCACCCGAACCGCCGGAGCCGTGGCCGCCGCCGGAACCACCGTAGGAACCGCCCGAGTTGCCGCCGCCCCGGCCGCCGTACCAGCCGTCGCCCCCGGAACCGCCCCGGTCCGAACCGCCGCCGCTGTTGCCGCCTCCGCCGCCGAAGTCCCAGGGCTCGCCCTCATCGGCGGAGCAGCGGCAGCAGCTGAAGCACAGCCTGCAATCGGCGCACAGCGGGCGCCACTCGTGGCACCGCCGGCACTGCCCCTCCGGCGGGCGGCCCGACGCCATCGGCCGGCCCTCGGGGGCCGCGCCCGCGAGCGCCCCGACGCCGCAGGCCTCACCGGCGCCGGTACCGGTCCCCGACGAGGGCGCTTCCGTCCCCGTCCGGCGTCCCAGCCAGGGCACCATGCGCAGGCCCCGAGCCTGCGGGCGGTGCTGGTGGTGACGGTGCCGGGGATCGAAGACACGGTCGACGGCACGCTCCAACTCGCCGCCCAGCAGCGCCTGCACCAGCCGCCCGTCGACGAACACGGCATCGGACAGGGCGAGCCGGATGCCGTGGACGGCGTCGTCGCAGAGCCGGCGCACCTCGCCGAGGTCCGCACCGGTCACGGCGATCGGGTTCCACGCACCCGACGCCTCGTCCGCGGCCCGGTCCTCCACGGCGTCCAGCAGATGCGCTAGCCGCCCGAACAGGCGGCCGGCCTCCGCCAGCGGTCCGGCGTTCTCCGGCCGATCCGTGAGCACCGCGGTGTACGCGAAGGCGGCTGCGGTCGCCGTCTCCGTGGGCTCCGTGACCGTCAGCAGCGAGCCACCGGGGCCGGTCGACCGCTCAACCTCCGGCTGGCGCTCGACCGCCCCGATCAGCACGGCGGTGTCGAAGCCGAGCCGTTCGCCGCCTGCGGCACCCGCACGGTCCCAGCCGTGGGCGATCCGGCGGGCCGCCAGCGCCACCGGACGGCGCGCCACCAGGCCGTCGCCGTCGGCCACGTGGTCACGTATCTTCGCCGCGGCCAGCACCAGCGACACCGTCGCCGCCAGCCGCGCACCCTCACCCTGCGCCACGTCCGCCGACCGCATCCCGCGCAGCGGGCACGGACCGGCACCCCGCCGCCAGTCACCCGTACGCTCCGACTGCGCCTCGGTCAGCACCGAAACGATCAGACCGTCGTAGTTCGTGGCCACCCTCGCGAACTGTCCGTACTCGCTGCGCAGAGCGAGGCACAGACCGCACAGATGCGCCATCCACTCGGTACGCAAGCCCTCGCCCAGGCGATGACGGCATGGCCTGATGATTCCGAACACCGAACTTCTCCCCCACAGGAACAGCCACCCGGACGCGCCCGGCCGGACGGATCACGGGCGCAGGACCGCACACGAGCCGCGCGGCACGACGTCAACCGCACGTGACATCAACACGCGGCCGACATCCTAAATGGTTCCCCTCCGGGGAGTGCCTGCCGAGAGACGTCGCACCGGGTCCGCCCGCGGGACCGGTCCGTCAGATCGTGACCGGCCCGCGGGCGGTGGCGAACTCGACCGAGACCAGGCCCGGCTCCTCGTCCTCGACCCAGGTGACGTCGATCTGGTCGAGGGGATGGTCGGCCGGCTCACCGAGGAATTCGGCGATGGAGGCGGCGTCGCCGGCGATGGAGACACCGTGGATGGTGGTGGAGGTGCGCGGGTCGGCGCACGGGCGCTGCTCGTCGGGCACCAGCCACTGCAGGAAGTAGGGCAGCTGCGGGTCCTCCATCAGCTCCAGCAGGCCGATCTGCCTCCACCTCAGGTCGAACCCGTCGGGGCGGACCCGGTGGCCCTCGGACGAAGTGCGGCCGAGCCGGGCCTCGACCGGAGCCATGTCGTCGACGGAGACCACCCAGCCGAGCCAGCCGCCGCCCTCGGCGGCGCGGCGCGCGACCGCCTGGCCGAAGGGTGCCCGGTCGGCGGCGGGGTGGTCGAGTGTGGTGACGACCTCGACGAAGGTGCCGCCGCTCAGCGGGAGAATGAAATTGCGGGTGCCGAACCGCGGGTGCACGCCCCCGTCGACGAACCCGGCGCCGAGGGCCGATCCGATCCACTGGACGGTCGAGACGAAGCTGTCGCGGGCCACCGCATAGGACACGTGATCAAGTCGCACTGCGCCATCATGACCGCACGGCCCGCACAAATCCGCACGCCACGCCCACCACCCCGGGCCACCCCTCCGTGGATTCAGCCGCGGAGCTCAGCGGATCTTGATCGAAGTAAGGTGGTCCGCTGGGCGTGATCACTCAAGAGGGAAGACGGGCAAGAAAGTTGAATCGCATACGCACGACCGTGGCGCTCGGTCTGGTGCTCACCACGGGGCTGGTGACCGGGTGCTCCGGAGGAGCGGACGCCGATGCCAAGGCCGGCGGCGGGGAGAAGGGGAAGGCCACGGAGTCCGCGCCCGCGACGCCGAAGCGCCCCGCCTACCAGGGCAAGCCGGTGCCCGGACTGGCCGCTCAGCCGGTGTGGAGCCTGACGGACCGTGAGGCGGGGAACTGCGCGGGCAAGGCGTCCGACGGGGACTCGTCGGACCGCAGTGTCTGCACGGTCGGGGACGCCGTCATCGTCACCGGCTACCGCAACGGGCAGGAGGGCACGAGCACCCTCACCGCCCGGCTCTTCGACGCCAAGAGCGGCCAGTTGCGCAAGAAGTTCGAGTTCCCGCTCCCCGCGGAGGGCAGCGGCTCCACGTCCTCCCACGCGACGGCGCTCGTGCAGGTGGGCGAGTGGCGGGACGGTTCACCGGCCCTGCTGGTCCGCCATCGTGTCGACACCCCGGCGGGCGGCCTGAAGAAGGCCTCGACCCAGACCGTGCTGACCATGTACGCGCCGTCCGGCGAGAAGCTGGGCAGCTCCTCCTTCGACGGCGACACCCACATGTCCACACAGGTCCGGCACGGCTTCGTCGTGGACACCAGCGACTTCGACGGCGCAAAGTTCATCCCGATCGGCGACGGGGAGACCCTGACCACCAAGGCCTCGCACCTCGATCTCAAGGATGCGGTCGGTCCCGGGCTCGGCTACTCCTCGGAGCAGGACATCTCCTTCCAGCCCTACGCCCGTTGGCTGACCGCCACGGACATCCGCACGGGCAAGAAGGCGTGGAACACCAAGGACCTCGCGCCGCCGGCCGCCATCGCCAAGCTGGTCACCTCGACCACGGCGACCAGCGCGCGGCTGATGCCGTTCCAGGGCGACAAGGCCCTCCTCGAATGGTCCTCGTACGGCGATTCCAACGCGGTCATGACGCTGATCGACGTCAAGAGCGGCCGGCGGCTCGCCGAGGGGCCGGGCATCGACACCAACGGCACCGGCGACGACGACGGCCTCGCCGTCTCCCCGGACGGCAAGACCGCCGTGGTGCAGTACGGCAAGGGCGCGGTCGCCTGGAACACGGAGACCGGCAAGGAGCTGTGGCGCCAGGCCGCGGACGAGGTGAGCATCACGCCGCGCGCCCTCCCGGGCAACGGCGTCCTCTACGCGTACCTGGACGGCGTCGGGGCCGCGCTCGACGCCCGCGACAAGAAGCTGCTGACCTCCGGAATCCAGGAGATGCCGCAGTTCACGACGAACGGGTACGCCACCGTGCGCAGCGCCGGGGGCCTCTTCGTCTTCGCCGCCCAGCCCGTCTGACGGGGTGCCCCGGCCCCCGGTTCAGGGGGCCGGGGGTCCGGCGGGGCTGCTCAAGCCGTTCGGGTTCGGGCGGAGGGCCGGGAAGGGCGGTGCCGGTGACGGCGATCCGCAGGAGGGCCGTACGGCTACGGTCGCTCGCCCGGTGCTTCCTCGATCACGTGCACGGCCGCCTCCTCCGCGGAGGCGGCTCCGCCGTCGACCCCGGCGTCGCGGGCCAGGACGGCGATGTGCCGATCCGGCGGGCCTTCCCCGGCCGAGGTCATCCGGCCGGACCGTTCCCGGCCCGCCGTGGACGCGTCGCCGTGCGGATCGCCGCTCATGTCCTCCTCCCGGCCGTCGCCGCCGTGCCCGTCGGCGGCGGGCAGGTCCTCTCCCGGAACGGCTTCCGAACCGCGGTACGCATCGCCACCGGCCGGTTCCGGCTCCTCCTGCGCGAGCCGCTGGTCGAGGGTTTCCCCGGCGTACTGCTCCCCGGCGGTGGTGCCGTGCCGGGCGACCGCACGGGGACGCGAAGGCGGCGCGTAGCCGGTGTCCAGGGTCTGGTCCAGGTCCGGTTCGCCGAGGGCGTTCGCCATGTCCGGCTGCAACTCGCCGGGCTCGGCTTCCTCCGCCGGCTGGTACACGTCGTCGCCCCGGGCTTCGCTCTCGCTCATGGGCTGCGCCTCCCTTCCGAAGCTCTCCGGCCGCCGTTCGCGCGTCGGGGCGGACCGTACGAAGTCCTGCCGCGGACCGTCCGGCGCCCGGACGGACTCCGCTCGGACACGCGTCTTCCCCGAATCCGGACCCGCACGCCAGGCGGTGCGGGCCGGTGGTCCGGCGGGCCTCATGCCGACAGCGGCACATGGGCGTGGACCGTCTTGCCGTTCCCGCGCACCGGGCGCACGGCCACCTCGGAGGCCAGGGTCCGGACGATGCGCCAGCCGTAGCCGCCCTCGGCCCCGGACGGGTCCAGCGGACGCAGACGGGGCGGGGTGGAGCTGGTGTCGGTGACGTCGATGTCGATGCCGTCCGGCGCCCAGGTGACGTCCAGGGCGCAGGGGCCGCGGGTGTGGCGGACCGCGTTGGTGACCAGCTCACTCACCACCAGCAGGGCGGCGGCCTCCGCCTCGGCCGGGACCCGGTGGCCGGACAGCAGCACGTCCTCCACGAGGCCGTGCACCTCGTCCCGCGCCCGTGCGGGTGCACCCGCACCACCGCACTCACAGTGTCGTCGTACCGCGGATTCCATCCCCACCTCCTCTCGCACTCGCCGGACAACGCACCCCGACCCCGACCCTGCGCCTGCCCGCGTCCCCGCCCCGCAACTCCACCCGGCCCGGTCCGGTGCCGGCCGGGGTCAGCGGAGCGGACGCCCTGCGACGAGCAGGTTCTCGTTCTCGTCACGGGTGACGAAGAGGCCCGAGCCGGCCGCCGAGGTGTGCTGCGGGATCTCGACCCCGGCGCCCAGCACCTTGGCGTCACCGGTCGCCGTCCTCAGGTCGAGCCGCACGGTCACCCGGTCGGAGGCGTCGCCCTCGACCGTGCCGTAGGCGGTGCCGTCATCGGCGATGGCGCCCACCGCGATCGTCTTGCGGTTGCCGTCGCCCTGCAGGCAGACGCCCTGCTTGCGCTCCAGGTCGAAGGCGACGGGGCCGGCGGCGAGGAAGCGGCCCGAGGGCGAGGCGACGACCGGGTAGTCGCGGGAGTTGCCCTGGGAGGTGCCGGTGGGGAACTCCTCGTAGGCGCACTCGGTCCGGGCGAGCAGGCTGCCGGAGCCGACCTCGTGCACGGACCACACGGTCGGCCCGTCCGAACCGTTCTTCTCGGTGCCGTGCCACTGGGCGACGAACCGGCCGCCGGCCACGCCGTAGACGTCACCGTTCCAGGCCTCGGAGAAGCCGAAGGAGCCCGTGCGCGCGGCACCCGGCGGCAGAACGGCGTCGCTGAACCAGACGCCCGGGACGCCGAAACCGTGGCCGAGGCCGACCAGCGGGCCCTTCGGGCCGGCTGCGACCACGCGGCTCCAGCCGCATTCCAGGGACTTCCCTTCGCACTGCTTCAGCAGCCCGGCGGGGTGCCCGTACGAGGTGACCTTGCCGCTGGCCAGGTCGACGGCGGACCCCCACCTCGGGTAGCGGCCGTGGCCGCCGTGGGCGACCAGGACCCGGCCGCCGTCCGCGCTCACCCGCCAGCCGTCGTTGTCCGCCTTCACCTGCACGGGCACGTCGATCTCCCGCAGCGGCTTGCGGCCGGTGGCGGGGCCGTCGGCGGCGTCGAAGACGGCGAGGCGGATCACCTCGGTGCCCTCGTGCAGGTCGTCCTTGCCGACCGTGCCGTGCGCGGACACGACGACGAACCTCCGGCCGTCCTGCTCGACGCCGAGCACGGTGGGGATGTCGTCCTTGTCCGCGTACTCCAGCGGCAGCGGCGGGGTCCAGACCGCCGAGGTCCAGAGGACCTTTCCGGTGCCGGCGGCCCTGGTCCGCACGGCGAAGCCGCCGGCGTCACCCACCGTCAGCACGGCCACCGCCGCGGCACCCGGCAGGACCGCCACGGGCGGCTCCGCGTGCTCCGGGACCCAGGGCAGGGACTCGTCCCACCCCTCGGCACCGTCGTAGGCCGGCGGCACGGCCAGTCTGGCCGGTGGCTTCGCGTCCCCGCTCGCCGTGCCGCCGGGACGGCGGGTGTCGTCCGTGCTCGGCGCGTCGCTGCAGCCGGCCAGCAGGGCGGCCGTCAGCACGGCGGCCAGAGCGGCCGTCGTCTTCGTCACGCGCATGGGTGCTCCCTCACAAAGAATGATCAAAGAGCGCCGAGCCTAACAAAATGACGAACAGTCAATTCCCTGGGCACGTTGGGCACGTTGGGCACGTCCCGGATCCCCCGACGCCACCCGGGCAGCGCGGTGACACTCAGGCCGCCGTGCGGCCCGCGTTGAACGGGCTGGTGTCGAGGTGGGCGAGCAGGTCGGCGGGGTGCCGGTAGACGGCCCGGGCGCCGGCCGCTTCGAGGTCGCGCTGCGGGATGCCGCCGCTGAGCAGCCCCACACACGTGACGCCGGCGCGGGAGGCGGCCTGCATGTCCCAGACGGTGTCGCCGACGAACACGGCACTGTGCGCGGGTGCGTCGGCGAGGTCGAGGGCGTGGTGCACCGGGTCCGGTGCGGGCTTGCCCTCCTCGACGTCGTCGGAGCTCGCCGTCGCGGTGATGGCGTCGTCGGCGTCGACGGCCCGTCTGAGGGCGCCGAGTTCGTCGTCCCCGGCGGAGGTCACGAGCACGACCCGCCAGCCCCGTCCGTCGAGTTCGCGCAGGAGGTCGCCCGCCGAGTCCAGCGGGGGCAGGCGGTCGAAGTACGTCCCGTAGAGGGTGGTGTGGGCGGCGCCGAGCCCGTCGTCCTCGCTCCGGTCCCGGTCCTCGCCGAGGAGGTGTGCGAGGAGGTCCTCGCCGGGGAGTCCGATCGCGCGGTGGATGTCGTGCATCGCGACGTCGTGCCCGGCCTGCCGCAGGGCCTCCCACCAGCAGACGACGTGCAGGTGGTTGGTGTCGGCGAGGGTGCCGTCGACGTCGAACAGAGCGGCACGGTTCATGTCCGCCTCCCGTGGTCCTCGGCTCTCGGTGCCGCTCACGGCGGCGGACGCCCTCACAGCTCGCCCAGGGCCGGGAGCAGCTTGGTGGCGGCCCAGTCCAGGAAGGGTTCCTGCCGGTCGCCGCCGATCTGTACCAGGGCGATCTCGGTGAAGCCGGCTTCGGCGTAGGGGCGTACCGCGTCGACGAACGCGTCCACGTCGTCGCCGCAGGGGATGGCGTCCGCGACGTCCTCCGGCCTGGTGTGCCGGGCGGCCTGGGTGAAGGAGGCCGGACCGGGGAGTTCCGCGTTGACCTTCCAGCCGCCCAGTGCCCAGCGGAACTGGTCGTGCGCCCTGGCCACGGCCGCGTCGCGGTCGGGGTCGTAGCAGACGGGGACCTGGCCCACGCGCGGCTTGCCGGAGCCTCCGTGGGCGTCGAAGGCGGCCAGCAGCTCCTGCTTCGGTTCGGTGGCGATGAGCAGGTCGCCGTGGCGGCCCGCCAGCTCGCAGGAGCGGTCTCCGGACACGGCGATCCCGATCGGGGGCGGAACGTCGGGGAGGTCCCAGAGGCGGGCGTTCTCGACGTCGAAGTGAGCGCCGTGGTGGCTGACGGTCCCGCCGCCGAACAGGGAGCGGATGATCTCCACGGCCTCTTCGAGCAGGTCCAGGCGGACGTGGGCCGCGGGCCAGCCCGCGCCGACGATGTGCTCGTTGAGGTTCTCGCCCGAGCCCAGGCCCAGCCGGAAGCGCCCCTGGGACAGGAGCTGCATCGTGGCGGCCTTCTGGGCGATCACCGCGGGGTGGTAGCGGAAGGTCGGGCAGGTCACGTACGTCATGAGGGGGATACGGGTGGTGGCCTGCGCGGCGGCGCCCAGGACGCTCCATGCGTACGGCGCGTGTCCCTGGGCTTCCAGCCAGGGGAAGGAGTGGTCGGAGATGACGGAGAAGTCGAATCCCGCCCGCTCGGCGCCCACCACGTGGCCGACCAGTTCCCTGGGCCCGGCCTGCTCGGTCATCATCGTGTACCCGAATCGCACCATGGGGGGCGCCTTACCGCTGCGGCCCCGATGAAACGTACCGGAGTGTCCGCCGCGTCAGGCCGGGTGGCCGGCCTCCAGGTCCGCCAGCTCGCGGTACCGGAGCAGGGGCGGCGGCGGGCCCTCGGACGGCGGGCACACGTCCACGGGTGCGAGGAGGAAGCCCACGTGGTCGCCGCCGTCGATGCGCCCCTCGATCCGGCCGGTGAACCAGGTGGGAACCTCCAGGACCGGACTGCCCGACGTGCCCGCCCGCCAGGCGACCTGCGCGAACTTGTCCGTCCGGTCGCCCGTTTCCCCTCCGAAGAGCTCGGCGAGCGCACGGTCCTGCCGGCGGAGGAGGTGCACGGTGAGGTACTCGGCCCGGCACGCGACGCGGTAGGTGCGGTTGGCCGTCGACAGCCATACGGTGAACCTCGGCGGGTCGATGGAGCACTGCGAGGCGAAGCCCACCAGGCAGCCCGCCCGCTCGCCGCCGGACGCGGCGGTGACCACGTGCACCGGGCCGTCGAGATCATCGGTGAAGGGGTCGAGATCCGTCACAGCGCCTCCTTGCCAGCCGGGTGACCGCCATGACCCGCGCCTGCCCCTCCGAAGGCTCGGCATCCGGAACCCGGCCGGTCTTCGGAGGATCGTACGCGGCGCCCGTCGGGGCCGCAGTCCGTGCCGGCGGCGTCCACGGTCTCGAGGGCGGCCACGTCGTTCGGCACCGCGTCCGCCGGGGCGCCGGGGGTGTGGCTGAGGACGACGACGAGCACCTTCCGGTCCTGGTCCCCGAGGTCCACGCTCAGCCGCTTCCGGGGGCGCCCTGCGAGCCGGTGTTGAGGAGGGCGAGTCCGAGATGGGTCAGCGTGTGGAGGGCGGCCTTCCGTTCCCTGGTGAGGGCGGTCAGTCCGGCGCCGCGCAGGGTGGTGGCGTGCTCGCTGGCGCTGGCCGGTGATATCCCCGCCCTGCGGGCCAGCTGCGTCGTCGTGCACGCGGGATGGTCGGCTATCACGCACAGCACCACCGCCCGGGTGCGGCCGAGCAGCGCGGACAGGGCAGGGGGCACCGGGGCATCGGCCCGGCGTGCTACACCGGGAGGAGCCCACAGACCGGCTGCGTCGACCGGATTGTGCAGCGCCGGATACACCATGACCACGGCATCGGCGTACGGGCCGGCGAACAGCTGCGGAACCGGCCCGCAGAACACCGACGGGGCCAGGACCAGCGGGCGGCCCGCCAGGTGGAAGTCGGCGACCGGGTGGAAGAGCGGCCGGTAGTCGGGGACCTCCAGTACGGGCGGCTTCCAGAGGGCCATCGGGCACAGGCTCTCCAGCAGTGCCGTCACCCCGCCCTGCACCATCAGCCGTCCCCGGAGCGCCACCTCGCCGTCCAGGTGGCTGTGGATGCGTCCCCAGTACGAGGCGACTGCCGCCTCGTGGCAGTCCTGCAGCGCGGCGGCGAGCCGTTCCACGGACCGGCGCTCGGCGGCCACCAGCCCGGAGAGCCACGGTGCCCGTCGCCTGCCGGCGGTCGAGCAGACGGCGAACTCCTCGCGCAGACGCCCCTGCGGTGCACCGAGGAGCCGGTCCAGCCCCTCGGCCATGCTGCCTGCGGCCCCCAGCAGGGTGAACAGGTCCACCAGTCCCCCGGCCGGCGAGCCGAGGAACGTGGCGACGTACGGCCCGTCCCCGGTGACGAGCCGGCCCGTGCGCGCCCGCCAGCCGCCGAACAGCACTTTGGCGTCACGCCGTTGGAGGTTCCACAAGCCGAGGGCGGTCTCCGCGAGCGGGCCCAGAACGTTGATCTTCACCCGCGACAGGTCCTCCGCGGTGAAGTGCAGTCGCAGCACTCCCATCTCCCCCTGCCCCTGCCCCTGCCCCTGCCCCTTTCGAAAGGCTTCCCCCCGGCCTCGTTTCGGGGCAGACCGAAACGAGTCGATTTCGCTGCCGCCCCGAATGAACCCTGTTCGTCAGGGCGCTTCCTCACACCGAGCGCCCCACCACCACCCCGGAGTGCAGGGGTGCCGAGACGAGGAGGAACGCGTGAAGCGGTACAGGAAGTCCCTCGCGGCGAGTTCGATCGCCGCCGCGGGTGCGGCGGTCATCACCCTGGCGCTGCCCACGTCCGCGTACGCCGCGCCGATCAGCGGGAACACCTCGTGCGCTTCGGCGCGGGGCGACTACCGGTGGTTCAAGACCGGCACGTACGACAGTCAGACGGGTTACCGGACGGAGGGCCACCTGACCCTGGAGAAGACCTGCGCGTACGGTCTCGCCCTCCAGTACAAGGGACTGCGGTGGGTGTGGACCTCACCGGTGGCCGGGTACTGGCTCGACCTGAACTGGGAGACCGTCAAGAGCTCACCGGGGACCGTGTCCCTCGAGGACGCCGGCCCCGTCAAGGACCTGCGGTTCCGGATCTGCGACGTGGACAACGGCAGCGTGGTGAACTGCAGGTCGGTGAGGTAGCGGTTTCGGCAGCGCGGCAGTGGTCTTAGGCGCAGCCCCCGGCAGACGTGGCCGGTCCTGATCGGGGACCGGCCTGCCGGGGCTGCGCCGTGCGCAGGGCCGGGCCCGCGCCGACAACACCCGTGGTGGATACGCCTAGTGGATGCCGCCGGTGTAAACCTGCCAGCCGGCGCCGAGGGAGACCCGGGGAGCCAGGATCCCGGAAGCGGTGGTGGTGTACAGGTACAGGTACAGGACGCCGGTCTTGGGATCGCGGGTGACCAGGTCGGGGCGTCCGTCCTTGTTGACGTCCCCGGGCGAGGTCATGAGGTCGTACGCGTTCCAGCCCTTGCCCAGGACCTTGTGGATGGTCGCCGGCTTGAGGGCGGCCCCGCAGGCGGGGGTGTAGCGGCGCATCTCGCCGTCGGGGAAGCGGACCAGGGTGTCGTTGCAGCGGTCGCCGTCCATGTCGCCCATGGGGACGGGGCGGAAGCCCTTCGGCCAGCCGGTGGTGGTCACGCTGCCGCTGAAGTCGTCGGTGCCGGAGTTCCCGTACGCGGTGCGCAGGGTGGTGCCGTTCACGGACATGACGTCGCCGGTGCCGTCGGGGGCGCCGGTCTTCGCGCCGTGGTCGCGGAACACGGCCGCGCCGCCGGACACGGTGACCGGGCCCGACGCGAGGAAGACCGGGACCGTGCCGCCGGCCGGGGTGGCCTTCAGCGTCCACGTGAGCGGCCCGTTCGGGGTGATGGCCTTCTTGTTCGTCCGTCCGTTCCAGGCCGCCGTGATCTTCCGGCCCTGCACGCTGCCGCCGAAGGTGCGGACTTCCGTGCCCCTCTCGGCGTCGGGTCAGGGTGACCGACCACGAGGCCGCGGGCCGGTTCAGGGCCCAGGCCGGGGCCCAGGCGGTGCCGGTGGCCTTCGCGTTGAGCACGGCCCTCGCGGGGACGGCGGAGCCCGTCACGGACAGGGATTCCAGGGTGTCCGAGGTGTGGAGGGTCCGCGCGTCCCGCCGCCAGACCGCCGCGGCCGAGCCGCCGGAGCCGGCCGCGACGGCGGCGTTCACCCCGGCCATGTACCGCCGCTCGGGGGCGCGGGCCGAGCCGGGCAGGACGGCCGGGGCGGACCAGGCGTTGCCGGCGGTGGTGCGCGCCGCGTGGCCGAGAACCCGCTGCGGGACGCCACCAAGAACGCCCCCTTCAGTCTCGGGGTCATCGGTTTCGAGGTCTCCGGCTGCACCGACGCATCGGCGCTGGAGGGAAGGCTGCCGCAGAGGCGCGACATCGGATACCTGCTCCCACAGGGCGGCGCCCTGCACTACGGCGCCGCCAACACCTGAGCCCGGCCGTCCCGGTCACAGAACGGTGGAGAGGTCCTCGCCCCAGAAGGCGAGGGTGTCCACGGCCCGCGCCCGGTGCCGCCCGCCGCTGCGGGAGAGCCGGCGTACGCGGTCCCGGTGTTCCGGTATCCGGCCCGTCAGGGCGGGGAGGGAGAGCAGGGGCAGGAACGCACCGAGGGCCGCCTCGCGGACGTCGGGGGACGTGTCGTCGAGGAAGGGCCGGACGGCGTCGTGGAGGGCGGGGGCCTGGGCGAGCACGGCCTCGACGTCCTCCTCGTCGCCGTACGCGCAGCCCTGCTGGCGGGCGGCGTCCTCCAGCACGTCGCCGAGCCAGTCGAGCAGGCCGGCGCGCAGCGGGAAGCGGATCCGGGTGCCCTGCTCGCGCTCCTCGTCGGGTGTCCGGTCGGTGACCGGGACCAGGGTCCTGGGATCACCGAGGACCGCAGCGACGAACGACACGGCCGGTGCGGTGGCACTGGACACGACGTTTCCCCGCCAGACCGCCTCCCTCAACTCCCGCAGGGCGTGGCCCTGTTCGGCCGCGTCGTCGGCGAAGAGGCGCAGCAGGATGTCCTCGGTCGGCGGAGCCATGTCCCAGCAGCAGTGGTACACGGCGTCCCAGTCCGTCCGCTCCAGCAGCGCGCGCGGGTCGACCGAGCCGTCGTGTTCCTCGTGGTTCTCCATGCGGCCAGTGTGTCGGACGCTGCCGACAGCGGGGGCGTGGGTGGCCGCGGCTCCGGCGCGTGTGTCCACGTGACCGTGCGCCGGATGACAACGGGATCAGTAGAGCCTTGCGGAGAGCAGGGGGCCGTAGAAGCGGCCTCTGATGGGGTGGCGGGGGTCTCCGTAGAAGCCGTATCCGGGGTGGTGCCGGCCGTGGGCGGCGGCGTCGTCCACGAGGGTGCGTACGTTCTTGGCCGGGGTGGCTCGTCCGCACCGGCCGGCCTCCACGCACAGCGCGGCGACCCCGGTGGCGATCGCGGCGGCCAGGCCCGCGCCGGCGTAGAGGGCGGGGGCGGGGTCGGCAGGGTCGGGCGCCGTTTCCAGACAGATCCCGGGGGCGGCGACGGTGTGGCGTCGGTCGGCTGCGGACCGCGCGAAGTTGCTGAAGGGGATCGCGGCCTGGTCGTCGAGGTATCCGAAGGTGGCCAGGTCCTCCCCCTGACAGGTGGGGGAGGTCTTGCCACCCGGTTTGCCGTCGAAGTCGGTCATCGCGGTGGTGGTGACGACCTCGTCGTACGCGGCCGGGGTCGTCATGGCGAAGCCTACGTTGAAGTTGGCGGCGGAGGCGACGAGGGTCACGCCTGCCCGGACCGTGTTGCAGACGGCGAGGTGGAGGGCGTCCTGGTTGAGGGTTCCGCACCGGCCGTCGTCCGGCTGCTGAAAGAAGTGTGTGCGGGTGAAGCCGAGGTGGGCCACGGCGATGTCGTTGGCGGGGGTGGTGTCCGCCCGGGTCGAGGCGAGCCAGTCGAGGGCGCACAGCAGTTGGCTGTCGGAGGCGGGCCGGCCGTCGTCGGCGAAGACCTTCACCGGCCACAGCGGGGTTCCCGGCGCCACGCCGACGATGCCCCGGTCGTTGTCCCGGGCGCCGATGATCGCGGCCTTGGCGGTCCCGACCTGCAGGGGGTCCGACAGGGCGGTCCCGGGCAGTTCCGCAGTTCCGGTGAGGCAGTCGGCACCGCCGCGGACGTCGAGGTCGGGATGGTCCCCGGCGACGCCGCTGTCGACGATCGCGACGTTCACGTCCGGTGCGGGACCCCGGCCGTCACCGGAGCGCACCGAGGACTTCTCGGCGTCGATGCGATCGGCCCACATCGGCAAGCACTGCCGGCGGGTGAGGTCGGTGGCCGTCGTGCAACGTCCGGCGGTGCGGGGCGTGCCCGTCGCGGGTACCGCCGGGGCACCGGATTCGGTGCGCTGGTAGGAGCGTTCGGCCGCCACGAAGCGGACGGCCGGGTCGCGGCGCAGTTCGGCGGCCTGGGAGACGGTGAGTTCGGCGGCGTAGCCCTTGAGGGCGTGTCGGAAGATCGCCGTCCGGGTGGTGCGCAGCCTGCGGGTCTGCCGGTCGGAGAGTGCGGTGGGGTCGGCGTCGTCCGGGAGGACGACGATGTACCGAGCGGTCGGGTCGCCCGCATCGGCCCGGGCCGGAGGCCCGTCGCCCGTCGCGTTCGCTTGGAGGCCGCCGGTGCCCAGGGCCAGGGCGAGCGCGAGTGTGGTGGTGGTCAGCGCGGTCGAACGCCGGGGAAGGGTCATGCTTGCTCCTGTCCTGCGCCCGCGGCCGGTTCTGGGGCCGACGGAGGTCTAGGGGGTGTTGCGAAGGTCCTGTGCGGTGCCCGCGGTGCCCGCGGTGTCCGGTGCGTGCTCTCGGCGTGCCGGGCGAAGGTCCTCGTACCGGGCGTACTCGGGGCTTCGGCCGGTGCGGCGAGAGTGCGTGCCGGGCGCCGTGGGTGCCGTGCGGGACGTTCGCAACACCCCTAGTAGCCGCCGGCGTGGACGAGCGGCCCGTAGTACCGGCCCGGGAAGGGGGTGTGGGGGTCGCCTTCGTAGCCATACGCGGTGTGGTGGCGGCTGTGGCGGGCGGAGTCGTCGACGATCGTGCGCAGATTGCGGGCGGGGGTGGACCGCCCGCACGGGCCGTGTGCGATGCACAGGGCCGTGGTGCCGGCGATCACCGGCGAGGCGAAGCTGGTGCCGTCCACGGCCGTGTACGGGGCTTCGGGGGCGGAGCTGGTGGTGAAGATGCACACCCCCGGGGCAGCCACCGTGTGCCGGCGGTCGCGCGCGGACCGGGCGAAGTTGCTGAACTCCAGGGCGGCCTGGTCGTCCTCTTCCCCGAACGCGCCCAGGTCGACGCCGTGGCAGTCGGACCGCCCACGCTCCCCCGGCCTGCCGTCGAAGTCGGCCATCGCGGTCGCGGTGATGACCTCCTGGTAGGCGGCCGGGCCGCGCCGGGCCAGGTCCTGGCCCACGTTGCCCGCCGCGCCCACCAAGGTGACTCCGGCCCGGACCGCATGGCACACCGCCAGGTGCAAGGGGTCGGCGTTCCGGGTGCCGCACGCCTCGTCGTCCTGCTCCTGTGCGCCCGGCTCAGCGGTGAAGCTCATGTTGGCGACGTGGATGTCGTTGGCCGGGTCGGTGTCGGTGCGGGTGGAGGTGACCCAGTCGATCGCGCACAGGACGGCCTCGTCCGTACCGAGCTGCGTGGGGTCGTCGGGAAACGCCTTGACCGCCCACAAGGGCACTCCGGGAGCGATCCCGACCACGCCGAATCCGTTGTCCTTCGCGCCGATGACCCCACCGACCTCCGTCCCGTGCGGGTCGGGGGCGTTCAGGCTGGTCCCGGGAATCTCCGGACTGCCGGTGAGGCAGTCCACCCCGCCGCGGACGTCGAGGTCGGGGTGGGTGCCCTGGATACCGCTGTCGATGACCGCGACGCCGACACCCGTCACGGTGCCCCTGCCGTCGCCCGAACGGGCGGAGGAGCGGTCGGCCTCGACGCGGTCGGCCCACTCGGGCAGGCACTGCTCCTCGCCCGTGGCGGCCCGGCAGCCGGCCGGGGTCCTGCTCCGGGGCGGGCCGAGCCGGTAGTGGCGCTGCTTGCTGACGAACCGCACGCCGGGTTCGGTCCGCAGGCCGGCGGCCTCCGTCTCCGTCAGCCGCACCGCGTAGCCCTTCAGGGCGTGCCGGAACACGGCTGTTGCCGCCGCCCCGTAGCGCCGGGCGTGCCGGTTCGAGACGGCGGCCGGGTCCCCTGCCTCGTCCTGGAGCACCACGATGTACGCCTCTGCTGGATCCCGCTGCCCCTGCACGCCCGCAGCCGTCGGGGCGGCGGCGACCGCCGCGAGCAGGGCGAGCACGGAAGGGCCCAGCAGCGCGGAACGCACGCGTCTCCTCACACCTGCTCCTGTCGGATGGCCGGACGGTCAGCGGGTTGCGACTGCCATCGGACCTGATCGGCAGCGCCCGGGCCGCCTGTGCCAACGGAACCGTCGGCGAGTTCACCCGCCCGGAGTGACAGGGAGACCGCGGCGCCCACCGTGACCGGCCGGCTCACCGGCTCCGGGCGGCCTGTTGGGACGTGGCGTGTGCGGAGCGGAGGAGGCGGAGGGCTTCGGCGGTCGGGGTGTCGAGGGCCGGGCCGATGACGAGCGCAGGGGGTGGCGCGGTAGCCGTCGATCAGCGTGCGCAGGTCGGGAGTCACCCGGCGCGCGGCAGCCGGATCCGGGCGGTGAGGCCACCGCCCGCCGGCTCGCCGCCGACGGCCACGGCGTGCTCCTGGGAGCACGCCGCACCGGGCGTCTCGACGCGCTCGCCGCGGAGATCGCCGACTCGGGCGGCACGGCTGCGGCCCGGCGGCTGGACGTCACCGACGCGGCCGACGTGCAGGCGTTCGTCCGGGCGGCACGCGACCTCTACGGGCGGGTGGACGTGATGGTCGACAACGCCGGCATCATGCCGCTGTCGCCGCTGGAGGAAGTCAGGGTCCGGGACCGGGACCGGGTGATCGACGTGAACCTGCGGGGAGTCCTGTACGGGATCGCCGCAGCCCTTCCGGTGATGCGCGCCCAGGGCGGCGGGCACATCGTGAACGTCGCCTCCGTCGGGGCGTACGAGGTGGTGCCCACCGCCGCCGTCTACTGCGCCACCAAGTTCGCCGTCCGTGCGCTCTGTGAGGGCGGCCGGGCGGTTCTGCTCCCGGCGCCTTCGCTCCGGAGTGATCCGCACCGTCGCCGAAGCGGTCGGGTTCCGCACGGCGGTGGCCGCCTCTGCGCACCGGAGGTGAAGCTCTGGAGTTCCTCAACTCGGTTTCGGCCCGGGGCCTTCGGCGGGCATCGTCGTCACACACGGTGCGACCGCATGCGTGGCCGGCGGTTCCGGGAGGATCCCGTGCTCGAATCCCTGATCACCCCTGCGGTGATCGTGATCGCATTCCTGCTCCACATCGCGGGCGGGGGGACGCAGCGGAAGCGCCGCGGCGGCATGTGGGGCGGCGGCAGCCGCAGCAGTGGGTTCAGCGGCGGGTCCGGCAGCGACGGCGGCGACTGACCTGCCCCCGGCGGCAGGGCGGGCGGGTGGCTGCGGCGGCCGGTGCCCGGGCTCAGACCCAGGGTGTAGAACCGTGGGCTGATGCTGAAGGGGAGGGTGGTCTGGCAGGGTTCCCCTGTGCCCACGGAACGGCCGTTGCGGCATGGTTGACGATCCGTCACCACGGGGGAGAGCTCTCATGAACACCACGCAGTTAGCCGGTCGGCAGGGCGTGACGCGCCGCAGCATTGTGGGCGCGGCGCTGGCCGCCGTGCCACTCGCCGCCGTTGCCGGGCCGGCCTGGGCCGGCACGCCCGTGGCCCGGAAGGTTCCCGCCTCCGCCGGGGCGCGGCTCACGCTGCCCGCGCCGACCGGGCCGCACCCGGTGGGTACGGTCCGGTTGCACCTGGTCGACCGCTCGCGTCCGGACGTCATCGCGGGCCCCGGGCGTTTCCGCGAGCTGATGGCCACCGTCTGGTACCCCGCCCGGGACGTCGGGCGCCACCCGTTGGCGCCCTGGATGCCGGACGGCGCGTTCAAGGCGTTCGTCACCGATGCCGGGTTGGGCGAGCTGGCCTCCGCGGGGCCGCTCACGGCCGGCCGCCTGGGGGCTCCGGTGCGGCGAACGGGCCGGCGGCTGCCCGTCGTCGTGTTCTCGCACGGTGCGCACAGCCACGAGGGCGACCACACCATCGTGGTCCAGGAGCTCGCCAGTCACGGGTACGCGGTCGTGACCCTGGCCCACCAGTACGACACGTACACGGAGTTCCCCGACGGCCGGATCGCCGTCCCCCTCGACGACAGCCAGGCGCCGACGTACCCCGGGGACTTCGCCGCCGATCTGCGCTTCGCCGTCGACTGTGTCGAGCAGCTCGCTGCCGGGTGCAATCCGGACGTCGGCCGCAGCAGGTTGCCGGCCGGGCTCCTCGGCTCCCTCGACCCCCGGCGCGTCGGCGCCCTCGGCTGGTCGAAGGGCGGCACGGCCACCGCCTGCGCCATGCTCGCGGACGGGCGCATCCGTGCCGGGCTGAGCCTCGACGCCCCGATGCAGATGCAACCGCCGCTGGCCGGTGACCTGCACCGGCCGTTCATGACGATGTCCGCCGAGTTCGCCCGTGCCACGCATCCCGCGGCCGCCGCGTTCTGGTCCCAACTGCGGGGCTGGCGGCTGGACATACGGGCCGAGGGCGCCGCGCACATCTCGTACGGCGACAACGAGGCGCTGTTCCCCCAGGTGGCGAAGCGGCTCGGATGGAGCGAGCAGCAGCTCCAACGCGTGATCGGCACCCTCGATCCCGACCAGGCGGTGAAGATCCAGCAGGCGTATCCGCGCGCGTTCTTCGACGAGCACCTGCGCCACCGTCCCGGGCACCTCCTGGACGGGCCGTCCCCGGCCTTCCCGGCGGTGACCTTCCTTCCCTGAGGGGGACTTCCGGCCGGTCGGCCCCTGCGTGGCCTGCTCGTGCTTCAGACCGCCGCGGGCGGGCAGGAGCGGCGCATGACGGTTGTTCGGGGAGCGGACGGGACTGCGCACTTCGCGCGCGGCACGTGCCGTACGTCGTTCAGCGGGCCGGGACTGCGGCCCGCGCGGTCGGCGTATCCGTCCGCTGCCCGACCCGACGAGGAGGGACACTCATGGCTGGCATAGGCGGCTGCATCGCCCTGATCGTGGTGGGGGCCGTCCTCACCTTCGCGAGCGACTGGAAGCTGGAGAGCGTCAATTTGGACGCCGTGGGCCTGATCATGATGGCCGCCGGGCTGCTGGGGCTCCTGGTGTACTCGAGCGTCCTGCGCAGGCGCCGTGTGCCGGCCGCCCTCCCGGTGGTGGACGAGACCCGCCGCGACACCTGAGCGGTCCGGTGACCGCAGACAGGCGGGCAACGCCCCAATCGGTCTGATCGCCTGAGCCGGGCGCACGACCCGGGAGAGCCATACCTCGTTGCGCCGCTGCAGAGCCGCCGCGAAGAGCCGGCCCACCGTGGTCCTTGCGGCGTCGGCTGCGGCCCTGGGCGCCGGCGGCCGGACGATCGCGGTGGCGCTCAGAGGGCGATGAGCTCTATTAGGAATTCACGAGCCTGGTCGAGGGGAACGGTTGGGCCGTAGCCACTCTCGAACACCTGGCCGAACGGGCCGGAGAGCTGGGTGACCCCACGTGAGCCTCGGCCCGCCCAGTGGTGCTGGATCCTCGTCGCCGCGAGAAGGGACCTTTCGAGGACGGGAACCAGCATGGCGCGGACATCCTGGCCACCCACGTCGATGCCGATGACGAGAACTGCGGCGACGGTGTCGGGTTTCGCGAGGAACCGCAGCATCTTGTCGACGTTGTACGCCTTCGGCGCGGAAGCGCGGTCCAGCAGCTTGGTCTTGATGTCGATGGAGAGCAGAGTGCTCCCGTACCGACGCTCAAGATCGTCGAGCCGGTGCGCGGATCCGTCTCCCGTGATGAGCTGCTCGATCCCGTTGCCGCGAAGGTTGACGTTGTCGAGCGCGGCGAGCCTGAGGATGGACTGGCGATGGTGTTTCACTGCGGTGACGAGGTCGTGGCCGATGGCAGCGAAGTCCTGAGAGGCCAAAGCCGCTGCAGCACGGCTCGGGGCCGCCAGAATCAGTGCCTGATCGTCGGTGCCGGGGTGGAAGCGGACGTCCCGCGGGACGATGGCATTGGTCGCCTCTACGAGGCGCTCGACGTTGTCATCCCAGGTGAAAGCGGCGTGGAGTGCGAACAGTGCCCCGAAGTTGGCCGGGATGTTGGGCAGTTCGCCGTACTCCCGGAGGATGTCGCTGCCGTTGAAGCTCCCGCGAACGCGGCCGATCCGAAGGTCCCTCGAGCTGTGGCTCACCTTCTTCAGCATCGTCGAGTTGGCAAGCAGGAAGTCCAGTCGGTCCCGACGAACGACGACGACGACGAACGGAGCCTGGTCGTGTTGCTGCAACGCCGAGAGGGACAAGATCGTGTTTGAGAAGGAGCCCGCCTGCGCTTCTGCGAACCGGAGTGCATAGCCGTCACCGACAAGCACGCTCCGAACGCGCCTTGGCCCGAAGGCGCGAATGAACTCTGCTTGCAGTTCCTGCTTGCGAGCACTCCGGCTGGACCTCTTGTAGGTGACGAGGAAGTCCAGCGCCTCGTACAAGGCGTCGATCACCGCCACATTGTCACCGGACACACCGGCACGGCGCCAGGACCTGCAGGCCCCGGAGCGGAAATCCCACTCCGGGTACAGCCCGACGAACGGGGAACCCACCCGCACCTCCGCCCCCGCCTCCCGCGTAGATTCCGGCCCACCACATCGGAGTCAGGCACGGGGGAGAGCAATGGCCGGGTACATGTACGTCGATCACGAGGCTCCCGGGCATCTCCAGGGGGCCGCGGTGGGGGCACGGATCAGGGTCCCGTCGCTGGAGCCGCCCTGGCTGGTCGTGGACGAGGAGTTGGAGGGCGTGCTGGTCGTCCGCTGGCCGGGGCGGCTGTTCCGGGCCGAGGTCGTTCCTCCGTCGACGGACAGGGAACGGGCCGCGGCGGCTCTGGCTGCCGGTAACCTGCGTTCCGGGGCCGCCTTCACCCGTGCCGTCGCCGTCGACCTGGTGGAGGAACTGTCCCCCGCGCTGCTCTTCGGAGGCCACGGGAAGGCCGTGCTCCGCGTGCTCGAGGCGGGACGCGCCCTGGACGGCGAGGGGGCGCACCGGCTCGCGTCCCTCCGGAGCACGACGGCCGACCAGGCCTACGGTGCGGCGTGGGAACGGTGGCTCGCCGACCAGCCGAACGGGGCGCCCTACCGGGGCCGGCCGCACGCATGGACGCTGGCCGTGCCGGGCGCCGGACGGTCCCGGTCACCGATCGGACACGGGTTCACGGTGCTGTCCCGCGTGGTCCGCGAGAGCGCGCGGCTGCGGGGCGGTGACGAGGCGTTCACGGTGGACGAGGACGGTGACGAGGTGACGGCTCCTGCCTGGCGCGCCGCCCTCGGTGCTCTTCTCGACGCCGCCATGGCCTTCGGCGCTCCGGATCTCGTGGACGCGCACGGGGCGGCCGAGCTCACGGCAGCATGGCGCGGCACGTTCGAGCGGGCCTCGGACTCCCCCGCGCCTCACGCCGGCCGGCGTGCAGGTGGTCCCACGACGTGACGGGGCCATCCGGCCCTCTTCGCCGGGGGCGCCCGGCGGTCTTCACTCGGGGCGTCCCGCCGCGCTCGCGGCCGGGCGGGCGGCGAGTGCGGCGTGGGCGTAGAGGGGGCGCCGCTCCTCCTCGGTCAGGCCGCCCCACACGCCGTACGGTTCCTGGACCTGCAGTGCGTGGCGCAGGCAGGCACGCCTGACGGGGCACCCCGCGCAGACTTCCTTGGCGGCCCGGTCGCGGGCATCGCGGTCCTCGCTCCGCTCCCCCGCAGGGTGGAAGAACCTGTCCGGGCCCAGTTCCCGGCAGGCGGCACGCTCCTGCCACGTCCACTGGTGCGCCGCACTTCCCGGCAGCCGCGATGTGGTCGACACGGCGGACTCCTCTCAACTCGGTCGGCCGGAACTCCTGTCGAAGGCGCGTCTCGCCCGGGTGCGCCTCCTGAAACCTCCGCGTTTCGGCCCGGCTCCGAGGGGAGCGGGCGCCGGCGGTGTCGGTGGGGCGTGCCAGGATCGGTTCATGAACGTCTCCGTGCCGCTGCCGTCCGATCCCCGCCGCTCCGATTCCTATGCGGACTGGGCCCGTTCGCACGGGCCGGACGCGGAGGAGGCCGCGCGCAGCGTGCTGGCTGCCGTGGGCGACCGGATCTCGCGGGCGTATCCGAAGGCCGGCCGCGCCCTCGACGAGCTGACCCGTCTCGCCCGCCCGCTTCCGGCGGCCCATCTGCCCTGGTTCTGGGACACGGTGGCGCACCGCTTCGCCTCGTGGGACACCCGGGCCGCCGGCCGGGCGTACACGCTGGCGCGGGCGGCGGAGCGGGAGCACGACCTGCCGGTGGACCCGCAGTGGCGGCGCCGCAACGTCGCGCTCCTGGCCGGCGCCGGGGCCCTGCCGGTCAAGGAGCTGAGCGGGCATCAGGCGTGGCTGGCCGCCGTGTCGGAGCCGGCCGACGCGCACGAGGAGTACGTACGGGTGCTGGCCGCGTGGACGGCTTCGCCGGGTGAGCTCCCGGCCGATCTGGCCCGCCGGCTGCGCGTCTCGGCGCACGCCGCCGGCCTCGGGGACTCCGCGGTCGCCGCCGTGCTGGCCCGGACGGTCGGCGCGGCCCGTGGGAAGGCCGTGCCGGACACCCTGCTCGACGGGGTGGCCGCCCTGCTCGCCGAGCACCCGCAGGACGACGAGGTCCTGGCCGGGCTCCTCGACGTCTTCCCCGAGTCGAGGAACGACGCGGCCGCCTGGCTCCGGGTGCTGCTGCGTTCCGGAGCCGCGGACGCGGTCGCCGCGGGCCGCATCGCGCCCGCGGGCGGGATCGCGGCCTGGCTCGGCCGCTACACCTTCGCCTACTCGCACCGCCCGGTGGCCTACGGCGGGGTGATCCGGCAGCCCGTGCCGGAGGAACTGTTCGACCTGGTCGCCCGGTTCGCGCCACGGCTGCGCGCCGCCGGCACGCCGGTCGTCCTGCACGAGGACCGCCGGCAGTGGCCCGGCCTCGACGCGGACCTGCTCGACCTCTGCCTCGCCGAGGGCATCGCCGTCGTCGACCCGGGCCCGACGGTCGGGCTGGCCTTCTGGGGCGACCGGTCCCGCCGGAATCTGTTGGCCCTGGCCACGGACCCGTCGTTCGGGCCGCGGCTGGAGGGCACCGTGCACGCCGGGCTGCGCAGCGGCGGCACCGCGATCACCCGGCTGCCGGAGAACCCGGGCATCGCCGCCGAGGTGCAGGCCCGGGTCGAGGGCCTGCTCTCCGCTCTGGCGGGCGGTGGACCGGCCGCCGCCGACGAGGCGGTGGAGGAGTTGACGGGGCTGCTGGACCGGCCCACCGCCACCGCCCTCGACGGCATCGACGAGGCCCTCGCCGCCCTCGACGGGACCGGCCCGCTCGCCCGCGCGCTGCGCGCCGGCCTGCCGGAGGAACTGGGCTGGCCCGCCCTGGAGGAGGCCGTCGCCGCGCTGGCGCCCGAGGAGGTGGCCGGGGTGACGTGCACCTGGCCCGTGCTGACCGTCTACGGACGTGCGAAGGCGGTCGCCGTCGCGCCGGGTTCCGTCCGTGCCACCGCCGGCTTCACCCTGCCCGAGGACGCCGACCACCACGTCGTCCACTACGCGGGCGGCCGGTTCCTGGTCAGCTGGTCCACCGACCCGGACGACTCCTTCACCGGACCGTCGTTCTGGTCGGACCGGCCCGAAGACGTCTTCGTACCCGACCGGACCTTCGGCCTGCGGCCCTACGGCGGCAGCATCCAGGGCGGTCTGGGCTACCAGTTCGAGACCGGGGACGGCGGCGGCCGCCACGACGGGGAGCGCGTCCTGCGCCCCGGCGGCCGGGAGGGCGTCGACCACCACGACTTCCAGATGGGTGACGGCACCGGCATCTGGAGTTCCAGGGTCTTCGGGGGACTGAAGGGCTGGGCGCGCGTGGATCCGGTGACCGGGGCGCGTGCCGCCGAACCCTCCGTTCCCGCGTTCCACGAGGCCGAACCGCCGCCGGGCACGGCCCTGTTCGGGGACCAGCTGACGCTCGCCGCGCTCCCCCCGGACGCCCCCGCCTCCCCGCTGGGCCAGGACGGCGTCCTCACCGGCTGCCGGGTGCTCCACCGCACCCCGTACGCGGGCCCCTCGCCGACCGAGTTCCTGCTGGAGGGCATCGACGGCCGCCGCGCCCGCTACCGCAGCCGGCGTCCGGGCCGCCGGCCCTGGGGCGTCATCCGGATGCCGGCGGGCGGCGAGGACGCCGTGCTGGCGGGCGAGACGGTGATCCGCTGCCACGCCGCCGAGGACAACTCGCTGCTGTGGGAGGCCCGCGGCTTCCCCGGCGGGGAGGGTGCGCGGAACCGGCCCTCGGGCCACGGGGTGGGCACGTTCCCGCCGCCCGCGTTCTGGCACTTCCTGGCCCCGCGGGACGCCGCCTCGTCCGCGGCGCTGCGCGCCCTCGGGGCGGACGCCGTGCGCGCCCTCCTCGACGCCGCCACCGAGGCGGAAGGGGACCGCGCGGCACTCCGGGACCGCATCGCCGGGCTGCTGCCCGGGGTGTCCGAACCACGGGTGGCGGACGGTGTCGTGCGGGCGGCGCTGCTGGCCGCGGACGTCCTGCGGCGGCGCAAGGAGCTGTCCCGCCGCGTGGCCGTGATGCGTGCGGGCCCGGGGGTCGAACTCCCCTCCTCCGTCCCGGACTCCGCGCTCGCGCCCGCCCTGGGCGGACTGCTGCCGCAGCTCCGCCCGTACGGCGCCTACGTGCCCGGCGGACACCCGGCGACCCTGACCGCCGTCGCGGCCGAGGGGCGGCACCTGCGCGGCGAGATCGACGACGAGACCCGCCGCCTGGCCCTGCCGGCGGCCCCGGCGCCGTGGACGGCGCTGCTGGGGTCGATCGACGCGGTGGCGTGGCGGGCCGCCGTGGGCACGACGTCCGAGGCGGACCGCGCGGCGCTCGGGGCCCTGCTGGAGACGTGGGCCGGCCAGCCGTTCGCCGCGCGCGGCAGCCGGTGGCGTACGGGGCTGCAGGGCGGCGGGTCCGCGGGCGGGTACGCCGTACGGCCGGCGGAGGCTGCGGGCGCCGGGCCGGCCGGGAACGGGCCTGCGGGCAGCGCGTGCGGGGACGGCGGGCCGACGGCTGCTCGCCCCACGGGTAGCGGGTCCACGGGCGGCGCCGCTGCCGCGGAGGCACGGGCGGCGGACCCGCGGACGGCGGACACCGCTGGCGACGGGGAGGTCCGCAGCATCGCGCGGGACGACGCGTCGCGGCTGCCGCGGCTGCTGGACCTGGTCGCCCGCCGCGGGCCGCTCGCGCTGCCGCCCGAGGCGGTGGCGGCCTTCGCCCGACGTACCGGCGTCCGGCGGTCGATCGCCACGCTGGTCCTCGGCGGGCTGCCGCAGCGCGGCAACCACGACGAGCACCTCAAGGCGCTGCGCGCGGCCCCGTACAAGGCGGGCAAGGCGGTGGTCCGGGAGTACGACGGGCTGCGCCACCGGCTCGGCGACACCGGCTGCCGGGCGGTGCTCGCCGCGGGCGTACCGGAGGACCCCGCCGAGCTGTGGGAGCCGGACGGGATGACCGCGGCCGCCGCGCGGATGGCGGAGGCCTGGGCGGGGCTCCTCGGCACCACGGAGTACGTCGACGAGGACCTCGCGGCCGCTCTGGAGGCCGATCTGGGGCTGGCCTCCGGCTGGGCGCTCGCCCTCACAGGCGGTCCGGAGGCCGCCGGCCGGTACGTGCCGGGCGCCGCCGGGGTGCTGGTCGGCGCCCCGAACGGCGGGCTCGCCCTCCACCACGCCGAGGCCGACGGGAGCCCCGGCCGGCCGGTGTTCGTGCACCACCCCGTGCACGCGGCCCCGGCGTCCGTGGTGGCGTGGGCGCTGACCGAGCTGCCGGTCGGCGATCCGGCCGCGGCCGGGGCCGCCGCGGTGCACACGGCGCTGCGGGCCCGGATGGACGACCCGCGGACCCTGGTCCCGCTCGGCCGCCATCCCGTGCTGGGCCGGGCCGTGCCCGGGGATTCGTCGTTCTCTCCGTACGGGGGTGCCGTGCTGCCCTGTCCCCGTCCCCTGTACCGGGAGGACACGGTGGTCTCGACCGCCCACGACGACGGCCTGTTCGTGGTGTCGGTGCCCGCGGGCGACGTGTTCCTGCGGCCGGCCGCCCTCGCCGACCCGGCCCTGGCCGGCCGGGCCGAGCACTTGGGCGCGTCCCTGGGACTGCCCGGGCTCGCGGCCGCGGTCCGCCGGGTCGAGACGGCCTGCGGCGGGGGCCTCGCGCGGATGCTCGCCCGCGCCGCCGACACCCCGGTTCCGCCCGGCGGCCACGAACTGAACCCGGCCCTCGCCGTCCCGGAACTGGTGGCCGAAGCCGCCGCCGCGCTGGGGGTGGGCACCGACGCGGCCGGGTTGTACCTGCAGCTGCTGGCCCTGGCCCGGCCCACCGACCGGAACGTGCGCCGCTGGAACGGCTGGTCCCCGGCCCGGCACAAGAAGGCTCAGGAGGAACTGGCGCAGGCGGGTGCGGTGGAGACCGGACGGCGCCCGCGCGCGGGCCGGACGGCGTTCGTGCCGGGACCGTGGACCGAGCTGAAGGCCCCGCACCTGCCGCTGGAGACCGCCAAACTCCACCTCCACGGAGCCACGGCGGAAACCCCGGATCCGGACCTGCCGTTCCTGCGCCTGCTGCCTCCGGTCCCCCCGCACGAGCTGTTCGCCGAGGCCTGGCGGGCGGCCGGCACGCCGGTCCTGCCGGGCGCCGGGGGTGCGGCTTAGATCCTGTCCGACTTCGCCCGGGACCCGGCGGGAAGGGTCGGGCCGGAGGCCGCAGACCGCGGGGATGCCGGCGAGGAGGCGGGGCAGGAGCAGGGCGTGGCCCTCCTCGTCGGCACGTCCGGATGGCAGTACCGCGACTGGTCCGGCGTCTTCTACCCGCCGGACCGGCCGCAGCGGCTGTGGCTGGAGGAGTACGCCCGCCACTTCGCCACCGTGGAGCTGAACAACGCCTTCTACCGGCTGCCCGCGCCCGGGACCTTCGCCCAGTGGCGCGCCCGCACCCCGCCCGGCTTCGTGATGGCGGTCAAGGCGAGCCGCTTCCTGACCCACGTGAAGCGGCTGCGCGAACCGGCGGAGCCGGTGCGGCGGCTGATGGCTCACGCCGCCGGGCTGGGCGACCGGCTCGGGCCGGTCCTCCTCCAGCTGCCGCCGACCCTGCGGGCCGACCCGGCCGCACTCGACGCCTGCCTCGCCTGCTTCCCCGCCGGGACGCGCTTGGCCGTCGAACCGCGCCACGACTCGTGGTGGACGGCCGCCGTCCGCTCGGTGCTCGAAGACCGGGGCGCGGCCCTGTGCTGGGCCGACCGGGGCTCCCGTCCGGTGACACCGCTGTGGCGTACGGCCGACTGGGCGTACGTGCGCTTCCATGAGGGCCGGGCCCGCGACGCGCCCCGGTACGGCCGCACGGCGCTGCGCAGCTGGGCCGGCCGTATCGCGGACACCTGGCCCGAGGACGCGGACGTGTACGCGTACTTCAACAACGACCCCGGAGGAGCGGCGGTGGCCGACGCCCGCGCCTTCGGCCGGCTGGCCGCCGGCCGGGTGACGGGCCATGACACCCGAGGGGCCTGAGCACGACGACGACCGCAGGGCGGCGGATCGGAGGTGACCGGACGGTGCAGACGTTCCTGCCGCTGCCGTCGTTCCAAGCGTCGGCGGCCGTGCTGGACGGGCGGCGGCTGGGCAAGCAGCGGGTGGAGGCCCTGCAGGTGCTGCGCGGCCTGACCGTTCCGGGCTACGGATGGCGCCGGCATCCGGCGGTTCGCATGTGGACGGGGTACGAGGAGGCGCTCGTGCGGTACGGGCTGGAGGTCTGCCGGGTGTGGACGGACGCCGGACGCGCGGACACCTGCGCCGCCTCCCTGGTGGCGGACTACCGGTCCTGGCGCGCGGACGGCACCGGGGCGGTGCGCACACAGGAGGAACTGGCCGGCGCGGAGGCGTTGCCGCCGTGGCTGGGCCTCCCGGAGTTCCACCGCAGCCACCAGTCGGCGCTGGTGCGCAAGGACCCGGACTTCTACCGGCCCCGCTTCCCCGGCGTACCCGGGGACCTGCCGTACGTCTGGCCCTCATCCGACCGCGATCCGGAGGCGCCGCCCAACGGGTGACGGCGGCACGGCAGCGGCGTCGACGCGGCGCACCGGCGCGCCCCGGCACGGCTCGTCCGGGAGGTGTGTGTCGGGGCCGGGCTCGGCGGGTAGCCGCCGCACGGAGGCCCGGACCATGGAGAACACCGTGGAGAACAGCGACTGGATGCTCACTGCCGGTGAACGGGGGAACGACGCGACCCGGCTCCGGCGGCGCCACCCGGGCGGTGCGGCTTGGACCGGGGGCAACGACGTCCGGCCGCTGGTGCACGGGGCGGCGTACTTCACCGAGCTGCTGCGGGCGGTGCGCGCGCAGCGCGCCGGGGACCTGCTGATGTTCACCGACTGGCGCGGGGATCCGGACGAGCGGCTGGACGGGCCGGGGACCGAAGTCGGCCGGGTCTTCGGCGGGGCGGCCGGCCGCGGGGTGGTGGTGAAAGGGCTCCTCTGGCGCTCCCACCTCGATGGCTTCCGGTTCAGCGAGCGGGAGAACCGCCGTCTCGTGGAGCAGCTGGAGGAGGCCGGTGCCGAGTGCCTGCTCGACATGCGGGTGCGCCCCGGCGGATCGCACCACCAGAAGCTCGTCGTGCTGCGCCACCCGGGGCGCCCCGAGTGCGACGTCGCGTACGTCGGCGGCATCGACCTGTGCCACGGCCGCAGGGACGACGCCTCCCACCGCGGCGACCCGCAGACGCTGCCCTTCGCGTCCGCGTACGGGCCGCGGCCGGCGTGGCACGACGTGCAGCTGGCCGTGCGCGGTCCCGCCGTGGGGGACGTCGAGGCGGTCTTCCGGGAGCGCTGGGAGGACCCGTCGCCGCTGAGCCGCAGCCCGCTGGTCCGGCTGCGCGAACTCGTGCACCACGAGGACACCGAGGCGGACCCGATCCCGCCGCAGCTGCCCGATCCGCCGCCGTGCGGCACCCACACCGTGCAGGTGCTCCGCACGTACCCCAACCGGCTGCTGCGCGGCTACCCCTTCGCGCCCGACGGCGAGCGCAGCATCGCCCGCAGCTACCTCAAGGCGCTGCGCCGGGCACGGGCGCTGATCTACCTGGAGGACCAGTACCTGTGGTCCCCGAACGTGGTGGAGTCCTTCGCCCGGGCCCTGCACGAGCACGCGGACCTCCGCCTGATCGCCGTCATCCCCTTCCACCCCGACCAGGACGGCCGACTGATGCTGCCCATGAACCTGGTGGGGCGGGTCACGGCGCTGGAGCGGCTGCGCCGGGCGGGCGGGGACCGGGTGGCGGTGTACGCGGTGGAGAACCGTGCCGGTACGCCGGTCTACGTGCACGCCAAGGTGTGCGTGATCGACGACGTGTGGGCGACCGTGGGCTCCGACAACATCAACCTCCGCTCGTGGACGCACGATTCGGAGCTGAACTGCGCCGTGCTGGACGAAGCCGCCGACGCGCGGGAGCCGCGCGATCCGGGCGGACTGGGCGACGGTGCCCGCCGGTTCGCCCGGGAACTGCGGCTCGGGCTGTCCTGCGAGCACCTGGACGCGGGGCTGCCGGGTTCGCCGTTCGCGCCGGAGGACCTGTGCGATCCGGTGGCGGCGTTCGACGCGTTCGCGCAGTGTGCGGCCGCGCTGGACGCCTGGCACGAGGGCGGCCGGCGCGGGCCGCGGCCGCCGGGGCGGCTGCGGGCGTACCACCCGCCGGAGATGTCCGCACCGGTGCGGACGCTGGCCATGCCCGTGTACCGGCTCCTGGTGGACCCGGACGGCCGCCCGCTCCGGCTGCGCCGGCGCAACGCGTTCTGAACCCCGGCCGGGGCGGCACGCGGGTCCCGCCGGGCGTTGCGGACCCGGCGCAGGGCGCTCGTCCCGTCAGTGCGTCGCGGTGGCTGCGAGGTCGGCGATCACCTCGCGGGCCGCGCGGGCTCCCGACGCCAGTGCGCCCTGCAGCGAACCCGTTGCCCGGTGGTCGCCGCATACGTAGCGGCCCGCGGAGAAGCGGGTGGTGCGGCTCAGGCGCAGGGGCGGGGTCATGGCGGGCAGGGCGTTCCGCACCGTCACGCGGTGCACCGGTTCCCAGGTTCCGGTGCCCGTGCCGTAGGCCTCGGCGAGGGCGGTGAGCACGACGGCCTCCTCCACCGGGCCGGGCGTGCCGAGCACGGAGGTCGACACCAGGGCCCTGCCGTCGGTGGAGTAGCCGGGCTGGACCTCGGTGAGGACGCATGTGTTCAGGAACCTGCGGCGGGCGTCGACCAGCAGGGTGGGCTCGGGCAGGGGCGAGCGGTCGACGGCGTGGTAGAGCGTCGTGACGGTCCGGCCCGCGGGCGGTGCGAGGCCGGGCAGGAGGCGCGCGGCGGCGCCCGCGCCGGTGGCGACGACGTACGGAGCACTCCCGGGGGCAGCCCGGCGGCGAGCTGCTCCGGCACGGCGCCGATGCCGTCGCGGGGCAGGCAGAGGGTGCCGCGCAGCATGCTGCGCCAGACCAGGTGGAAGAAGCGGGCCGAGGTCTCCAGCGAGTCCTCCAGGAAGACCCCGGAGAGGAAGGGCCGGAAGAACGTCTCGACGAAGTCCTCGGAGAACCCGGCGTCGGCCAGGGCGGTGCGGGTGGTGCCGTCGGGCCGGGCCCGGACCCGGGAGGCGGGTGCGAGGACGGCGCGTCCCGACAGCGCGCCGAACGCCAGCAGATCGCGCGGCTTGACCCACCCGCTCCCGAGCAGCGCGATGCCGTCGCGCGGGCGCCGCGTGGGGTCGGTGAGGCGGAGCCTCCCCCTGTCGGTGTGGACCAGGACCCCCGGGGTGAACGGCCGCAGGAACAGGCCGCGCAGGTCGAGGCGGCGCCTGACCTGCGGATAGGAGGTGTTGAAGACCTGGAAGCCGCGGTCGGTGGTGAAGCCCGCGACCCGGTCGGTGCGGATGCGGCCGCCCACCGAGTCCTCCGCCTCCACCAGGCGCACCCTCAGACCGGCCCTGACGAGGTCGGATGCGCAGGCCAGCCCGGCGGCTCCCGCGCCGATGACCGCCACGTCGTGCCCGTCGCCTGGCGTCTTGCCCATGCGTGCCCTCGCAATCCTTGCCCGACCGGGTGGGGAGCGGCCGCCGCCAGGCTACGTGCGGACAGCCGGGCGGCGGCGCCGGACGCGCCGCAGCCCGGATCCGTTCCGGCTTCCTCCCGGGAACCGGCGTCTGCCCGCCGTCAGTGGTGCGGCAGGCGGAGGATCGTGTCGCACAGGGCCATGGTGGCGACGTTGTCGGCGGCGGAGCCGACGGGCGCTTCGCCGTGGCGGACCGCGTCGAGGAAGTGCGCGACCTCGCCGGCGAACCCGCGCAGGTAGAGGTCCTGGTGCCCGCCCGAGGCCGGGGAGTTCGCGGACTTCAGGACGACGGTGTCCTCGTGCAGGCCCTGCCACGGCTCGGCGGGGCCGGACGGTCGCGCGTGGTGGTGCGCCACCGTGGTGAGGTTCTCGGTGCGGACGAATCCGTGCTGCCCCGTGACGGTCAGCTCCTCCTGCTCACGGCTCCAGGAGGGGGCCGCCGCGAGGGTCAGGTTGCCGACGGCCCCGCTGTCGAAGCGCAGCGCCAGCGCCATGCTGATGTCCGCGTCCCGGGAGTTGCGGAACCCGGTGGCCTCGGTGACCTCGCCGAAGAGGTGTCGTACGAGGTCGATGATGTGGACGGCACCGAACTTCAGGTAGGTGTCGTCGCGCAGGGTGTCCGTCCACGGGCTGAAGGCGAAGAAGCCGTTGAAGGACAGCACCCGGCCGAAGTTCCGGGAGTCGGCGATGACCTCCGCCAGCTTGCGGTAGGCCGGGGCGTGGCGCTTCATGAACCCGACCATCACCTGGCGGCCGTACCGCTGCGCCGTCGCGGCCACCCGCCGTGCGTCGGCTTCGTCGAGTCCGAGCGGTTTCTCTACGAAGACGTGGGCGCCGGCCTTCAGGCAGTCCTCGGCGATGCCGGCCTGGTCTTCGGGGGCGACGCTGACGAAGACGGCGTCGAGGGCTTCCTGCGCCAGCATCTGCCGGTGGTCGCCGTAGCCGCTGCCGGCTCCGTGGGCGTTCGCCGCGGCCCGCGCCGCCTGCTCGTCGCGCGTGGCGATGCAGGCGAGGCGGGCGCCGGCCAGGGCGAGCGACGGGTACAGGTTGGCGCGCGCGTGCCGGCCGTGGCCGATGAAGCCGAGGCGCAGCTCCGGGACGGCTTTGACGGGCGGGGTCATGGATGTGCTCCTGGTGGGGGGGGGTGGCCGCGGCCGGGTTCAGAGGGCGGCCGCGTAGCCGGGGAGGATGACGTCGCGGATCAGGGCGGTGCGCTCGTCGTGCGGCAGGAAGGCGCTCTTGGCCGCGTTGACGGTGACGGTCTTGAGGTCGTCCGCGTGCCAGCCCGCCTCGTTGACCAGCAGGGACATCTCGCGGGTCATGGTGGTGCCCGAGACGAGGCGGTTGTCGGTGTTGAGCGTGACGCGGAAGCCGAGGTCGCGCAGCAGCGTGATGGGGTGGTCGGCGATGGTCGTGGCGGCGCCGGTCTGGAGGTTGGAGGTGGGGCACATCTCCAGGGGGATGCGGCGGTCGCGGATCCAGGCCGCGAGCGGGCCGGGGCGGCCGTCGACGATGTCGTCGGTGATGCGCACGCCGTGGCCGATGCGCTGGGCGCCGCACACCTGGAGGGCCTGGTGGATGCTGGGCAGGCCGTGTGCTTCGCCGGCGTGGATGGTGAACGGCATGGCGGAGGCGCGCAGGAACTCGAAGGCGGCCAGGTGGTCGGCGGGCGGGAAGCCGTCCTCGGCGCCGGCGATGTCGAAGCCGACGACGCCGGCGTCGCGGTGGGCCACGGTGAGGCCGGCGATCTCGCGGGTACGGCTGAACATGCGCATGCCGCACAGCAGCGTGCCGACGCGTACGGGGGTGCCGGCCGCGGCGGCCTTGGCCATGCCGTTGGCCAGGCCTTCCTGGACGGTCCCGACGACCTCGTCGAGGGACAGGCCGCCGCCCAGCATCAGCTCGGGCGCGTAGCGGACCTCGGCGTAGACGACGCCGTCCGCGGCGAGGTCGAGCACGTACTCCTCGGCGATGCGCAGCAGTCCTTCGCGGTGCTGCATGACGGCCAGCGTGTGCTCGAAGGTGCCGATGTAGCGCACGAGGTCGCCGGATCCGGCGGCGGCGACGTACCAGTCGGCGAGCTGCTCGGGGGTGTCCGCGGGCAGGCGGTGGCCGACGGAGGCGGCGAGTTCCACCAGCGTGGCGGGACGCGGGGCGCCGTCGAGGTGGTCGTGCAGCACGACCTTCGGCAGGCGGCGGATCGTTTCGTCGGTGAGGGGCGACGACGGCGACGTGCGCAGGGGCGTGCTGGTGGTCACGGGCTGGTTCTCCGGCAGGAAGTAAGGGTTGCGGCCGAGCGGGCGACCGCAGGGTGGCACGCGGCCCGGTCGGGACCGCTGCGGCGAGGTTATACGTATTACTAGACGGCGGCAAGAAGACCCCGCCCGGCGCCGCGCGCCCCGGGGACGGACGGCCGGGACCGGCGGCGGCCGGGGTCCCGCCGTACGGCCGACCGTGCGTCGGACCCTCGCAGGCGCCCCCTCGGCGGCGCGCCCGTGCGCTTGCGGCACGCGGACGTCAGGGGCCGCTCACGGCGGAGACTCCGCCCACGTCTCCGGGCCGCCGCCCCGCCACTCCACGAGCGCCGGGTCCGTCAGGTCGAAGGTCTCCGGGTCCTGCATCCCCGCGGCTTCCAGGAACGCGACGACGTCGGACGGCTTGTACGCGACACCGATCGCGACGCCGTCGTAGCGGACCCGCCGCCACCCGTTCTCGTCCGGAGGATGGATCACCAGCCGTGCGGTCATCCCCCCACCCTTGCCCGTCCCCGGACCATGCGCACCCGGACGGACCGGCCCGGTCGGGGGCGGGGCGGGGCGGACCGCGAGCTGCGGAGTGGGCCGGTTGGGCCCGGTCGGCCGGGAAGGTGGGGTACGCATCGGCGGTCCGGGGTAGCCGCGCCCCATGGACCCCACGACCGACACCACGCCGCTGCGCGCCCTCGCGCTGGTCTGCACGCTCGCGCCCTCCCCGAAACCGTCGGGTTCCCAGCTCATGGCGGAGCAGACCATGGCGGCCCTGGCCGATCACGGCGTCACCGGAAAGGTGATCCGGATCGTCGACCACGACGTCAAGGCCGGCGTCGGGGTCGACATGGGAGACGGGGACACCTGGCCCGGGATCCGGGACACGCTCCTGCGCTGCGACATCCTGGTCCTGTCCACGCCGGTCTGGCTCGGACACCCTTCCAGCGTCGCCCAGCGCGTCCTGGAACGCCTGGACGCCGAACTCGGCGAGAGCGACGACGAGGGCCGGATGCTCACCTACGGCAAGGCCGCGGCCGTGTGCGTCGTCGGCAACGAGGACGGCGCCCACCACGTGAGTGCCGAACTCTTCCAGGGCCTGAACGGCGTCGGCTTCTCCCTTGCCCCGAACGCGGTCACCTACTGGGTCGGCGAGGCCATGCAGCGCACCGACTACCAGGACCTCGACGAGACGCCCGAGAAGACCGCAGCGACCACCAGGACCCTGGCCGCGAACACCGCCCACCTCGCGCGCCGCCTCGAGGCCGCCGCCTACCCGCCCACTGCCTGACCCCCGCCCGACCTTCGCCGGAAGGAGTCCGCGATGCCCTCACACGACCAAACCCGCCTCACCGATCCCGTATCGCGCCACCCGCGTCCCCCGTTTCCCGAGCAGGACCAGGACCATCCCGGCTCGACCGAAGCCATGGATCCGCGCCCCGACCACGGCGAGGACACCTACCGGGGCCACGGCCTGCTGACGGGCCGCAAGGCGCTGGTCACCGGAGGGGACTCCGGGATCGGCCGGGCCGTCTGCCTGGCCTTCGCCCGGGAGGGGGCCGACGTCGTCTTCACCCACCTGCCCGAGGAGGCCGGGGAAGCCGAGGAGACCACCCGCCTGATCCGCGCGGCCGACCGCACGGCGGTGGCCGTTTCCTGCGACATCCGCAACGAGCGCGCGTGCACGGACCTCGTCGACCGGACCGTGAACGAGCTGGGCGGCATCGACCTGCTCGTCAACAACGCCGCCTACCAGATGTCCCAGCCGGAAGGGATCGAGGCGATCACCACCGAGCAGTTCGACCGGGTGATGAAGACCAACCTGTACGGGATGTTCTGGCTCACCAAGGCCGCCCTGGCCCACATGCCCCGCGGCGCCTCCGTGATCAACACCTCGTCCGTGCAGGGCTACCGGCCCAGCCCGCACCTGCTCGACTACGCCATGACCAAGTCCGCGATCATCTCCTTCACCCACAGCCTGGCCCGGATGCTCGCCAAGCGCGGCATCCGGGCCAACGCCGTCGCGCCGGGACCGGTCTGGACCCCGCTGATCCCCGCAACGATGCCCGACCCGACGGACTTCGGCGAGCAGTCACCACTGGGCCGGCCCGCGCAGCCGGCCGAGATGGCACCCGCCTTCGTCTTCCTCGCTTCCGACCGGGCCTCCTACATCACCGGCGAGATCGTCAACGCCACCGGCGGAACCCCGCTGCCATGACCCCGGACGAGGCCCTGCGCCGGATCGCCTTCCTCCTCGAATGGCGCGGGGCTTCCCCCTACCGGGTGCGGGCCTTCCACACGGCGGCCGACGCCGTCCGCGGCCTTCCGCCGGGCCCGGTGGACGCCGCGCAGGCCGCGCAGCTGCGCGGGGTGGGCCCGGTCACCGCCCAGGTGATCGCCCAGGCGTCGGCCGGCGCCGTACCGCGCTACCTCGCCCGCCTGCAGGCCGAAGCAGGCGCCGGGGCCCGGGCGGGCTGGGACCTCGCGGCGGCGAGTACCGGTGACTGCCATCTGCACTCCGACTGGTCGGACGGCGGCAGCCCGATCGAGGACATGGCCGCCGCCGCCCGCGCCCTGGGCCACCGGTGGGCCGTTCTGACGGATCACTCGCCGCGGCTCACGATCGCCCACGGACTCAGCCCGGACCGGCTCAGGAGCCAGCTGGAGGCCGTGGCGGAAGTGAACTCCACCATGGGCCCGGGGTTCCGGCTGCTGACCGGCATCGAGTGCGACATCCTCGAGGACGGCTCCCTCGACCAGGACGAAGAGCTGCTCGGACGGCTCGACATCGTCGTGGCGTCCGTCCACTCCAAGCTCCGCTCGGAGCCCGGACCGATGACCGCCCGCCTGCTGGCTGCGGTACGCAACCCGCGCGTCGACGTCCTCGGGCACTGCACGGGCCGGCTCATCACCGGCCGGGGGCGCCCGCAGTCCCGCTTCGACGCCGGGGCCGTGTTCGCGGCGTGCGCGGAGGCCGGCACCGCGGTGGAGATCAACTGCCGGCCCGAGCGGCGGGACCCGCCGGACGACCTGCTCGCGCAGGCCGCCGCCGCGGGCTGCCGCTTCGCCGTGGACACCGACGCGCACGCCCCCGGGCAGCTGCACTGGCAGAGCACGGGATACGCCCGCGCGGCACGGGCAGGTCTGGGAGCGGACCGCCTGATCACGACCTGGCCGCTCGGACGGCTGCTGGAGAGCAGGAACGTCCGGCGGTGAACCGCCCGCCACGGCAGCGCCCGGATCCGCAGACCGGCCGTCTTCAGCGGGTGGCCGCCTCCCGTTCGGGGCCGGGAGGGGACACGGGGTGCGGGCGGGACAGGGCGCCGGGCCACCAGGCACGGGGGCCGATGTCGATGACCAGGGCGGGCACGAGCAGGGAACGGACGACGAGGGTGTCCAGGAGGACGCCGAAGGCGACGATGAAGGCGATCTGGACGAGGAAGGCGAGCGGGATGACCATCAGGGCGGCGAAGGTGGCGGCGAGGACCACGCCGGCCGAGGTGATGACACCGCCGGTGGTGGTCAGGCCGCGCAGGACGCCCTCGCGGACGCCGTGGACGAGGCTCTCCTCCCGTACGCGCGACATGAGGAAGATGTTGTAGTCCACGCCGAGGGCGACGAGGAACACGAATCCGTACAGGGGGACGGAGGCGTCCGTGCCGCTGAAGCCGAGCAGGTGCCGGAAGACGAGGGCGGAGACGCCCAGGGTGGCCAGGAAGTTCAGGGCGACCGTCGCCACCAGGAGGACCGGTACGAGCAGGGAGCGCAGGAGCAGGACCAGGATGAGCAGGATGATGGCGAGGACGACCGGGACGATGACCGTGCGGTCGCGGGCCGCGGTCCGCTCGGTGTCGTACCGCTGGGCGGTGTAGCCGCCGACGACGGCGTCGGCTCCGGCGACGGCGTGCACGCGGGCGCGGAGTTCCGCGACCGCCCGCTGCGCGGCCCGGCTGTCGGCGGCCGCCTCCAGGGTGGCGTCGATGCGGACGCGGCCGTCGACGACCAGAGGGGTCTTCGCGTCCGGGCGGCCCGGGGCCGAGAGGGGGGTGGCCGAGGCGACGCCCTCGGTGGCCCGGGCGGCTGCGGCGACCTCGGCGGCCTTCCCCTCATTGGCGAGGATCACGGCGGGCTGGCCGGAGCCGGCCGGGAAGTGCTCGCTGAGGGTGCGCTGGGCCGCGACCGACGGGGCGTCGTTGACGAAGATCTCGTCCAGAGGCACCCCCTTGGAGGACAGCGTGGGCGCGAAGGCGGCCAGCGCGAGCATCAGGGCCGCCGTCACCACCCACACCCGGCGCGGGGCGGCGTCGATCACGGCCGCGATCCGGCGCCAGATGCGGTGGCCGTCGGTCGTGGCGTCCGCCGGCCTGGGTGTCGCGGGCCAGAACGAGGTACGGCCGAGCAGGACGAGTACGGCGGGCAGGAAGGTCAGGGTGCTCAGCACCGCGCAGACGATGCCGATGGCGCCCACCGGGCCCAGCGCCCGGTTGTTCGTCAGGTCGCTCGCCAGCAGCGCGAGCAGGCCCAGGGCGACGGTCGCGGCGCTGGCGGTGATCGCACCGGCCGACCGGCGCACGGACGCGACGGCGGCGGCCATCCGGTCGTCCCGGGCGGCGAGTTCCTCCCGGAAGCGTGCGGCGAGCAGCAGCGCGTAGTCCGTGGCCGCCCCGATGACCAGGATGGACAGGATGCCCTGGACCTGTCCGTCCACGCGCACGATCCCGCGGTCGGCGAGCGCGTACACCACGGCGCAGGCCAGGCCGAGGGCGAAGACCGCGCTGATGATGATCACCAGGGGCAGCAGCAGGCTCCGGTAGACCAGCAGCAGGATCAGCAGGACGGCTCCGAGGGCGACGCCGAGGAGCAGACCGTCGATGCCGGCGAACGCGTCCGACAGGTCCGCCTGGGTGGCTGCCGGTCCGGCGATCCCGGAGGTCAGGCCCGGCACTGCGCCGACGGCAGCGCGCACCTCCGCGAGGACCGCGGGCAGCTCGTCGCCGAGGTCCGGTGCGAGGGGAACGACGGCTTGCAGCGCCCGGCCGTCTTCGGAGAGCAGCGCGGGAGAGGGCTGTCCGGCGATGCCGTCCTGCCCCGCCAGGCCGGCCACGGCCCGCGTCGCCTCCCGTTGCTGCGACTCGCTGACGCGGCTGGTGCCGGCCGTCTGCCACACGACGATCGCGGGTACCGATTCGGCACGTTCGAAGGCCTTGCGGGCTTCGAGTACCCGGGTGGACTCGGCGCTCTCCGGCAGGAACGCGGCCTGGTCGTTGGTCGCGACCTCGCCGAGCTTTCCGGCGTAGGGGCCGAGCGTCCCGCCGATCCCCAGCCAGACCAGCAGCAGCACCAGCGGCACCAGCCACCGGGCCCTGCGGGATGTGCTTCTCATGGACGGCCTCCAAAGACCCGACGACGCAATAACTCAACGAGAAAGTATCTCGATGATTGAGAGATCATAGACTGACGTCATGAGCAGCGCCGCCACACCTCCGCCCCCGCTTCCTGACGAGGACCCGATCGGGTTGCAGTCCTTCGCCGTTCTCCTGCGCCGCCTGAACGCCGAGTTCAACCGGATCGCCCAGGAGTTCGCCCACTCCCACGGCCTGCACCTCACCGACGTCCAGGCCCTGATCGCCGTACTGGACGCCGACCAGGACGAGGACGGCGAGCCGATGACCCCCGGCCGGCTCGGCGCCCGTATGAACCTCACCTCCGGCGCGGTGACCGCCTGCATCGACCGGCTCGAGAAGGCGGGCCACATCCAGCGCTCCCGCGCCGCCGGCGACCGGCGGGTCGTGCACCTGCACTACGCACCGGCCGGACGGCAGGTCGCGCGCGAGTACTTCGGACCGCTGGCCCGCTCCACGGACGCCGTACGGACCCGCTTCGAAGCCGACGAACTCCACGTCGTCGTCCGCTTCCTGCACGAGATGAACCAGCAGCTGATGCAGGTCGGACGCTGACGGCACGGTCTCTCACCGGCCGCCTCCGCCTGAGGCCCCCTTCCACACCGCATCTCCGTCCTCTCTTCCGCCGTTCCGGCCGCAACGGATGCAGCCGCCGGCACCAAAAGGGGCCGGCGGGTCGGGCCGTCGCGGTCACCGCGCCCGGACGAGGAAGACCTCGTCGACGAAGCACCAGGCCCACGGCTCGTCGCCGGCCAGGGAGAGCACGACCGGGTGCCCGGTCCGCGCATGGTGGGCGTGGGCGTGCCGGCCCCTCGAGCTGTCGCAGCAGCCGACGTGCCCGCACGTGAGGCACCACCGCAGCCGTCTCCAGGACCAGCCGCGGGCGCGGCACGACGCGCACACGGCGGCCGGTGGCCCCGGCAGGCCGGAGAGTGCCGCCAGGTGGGAGCAGGCCCGTCCTTCGGGGCGCCCGCCGTCGGGCAGCACCGCCCAGGTGGACGGCCGTTCGAGCGGGCTCCGGGAGTCGCCACCGCTGTCTGTCATCGCAGGCTCCTTGCACTCGGGCGCGAGGTCCGGCCGCGCCGTCCGTCGCCTTGGGTTCGGCCGGCACCGGCGCCCCGGATTCAGCCGGAACCGGTCACCCCGTCCAGCCTGCTGCCGTCCTGCCCGACGGACGTGGATCTCCGGCGCCGACACCGCCGTCGGGTCAACCTCCTGCGGTACCGCGCGAGGTTGACGCGTGGCCGGGCGGGCCCGGTTACCCTGCGGCGATGCGGATCCGCCCCCCACTCGCCGACGCGCTGGTCGCCGCGGCCATCGCCGGCCTCGCCCTGATGCTCGCGCAGGAGGCGCCCGCGCAGGGGTGGCCGGCGCTGGACGGCGCCGGGTACGCGCTCGTCGCCGCCCTGCACCTGCCGCTCGTCCGGCGCACGCGGCACCCCGTCGCGGTCTGCCTCTTCGTCGACGCCGTCTGGACGGCGTACGTGACGGCCGGCTACTGGCCCGTGGTGAGCTCGTTCGGTCCGATGCTCGCCCTGTACACCGTCGCGTCGACGCGGGGGACCCGGACCACCGGGGGGTGCGCGGCCCTGATGGCCGCCGTGTGGCTGTACGCGGGGCTGCTCCATGCCGACGCGAACATGGTCTCCGTCGCCGGCCAGGCGCTGGTCTTCCCCGCCGTCCTGTGGCGCTTCGGCTGGCTCTCCCGGCGCTCCGCCGAGCTCGCCCGCCGGCTGCGGGCCGAGCAGGAGGAGCGGGCCCGCCGCGAGGTGGCGGCCGAACGCGGGCGGATCGCAAGGGAGTTGCACGACGTGGTGGCCCACCACATGGCGGTGATATCCGTGCAGTCCAGTCTCGCCTGGTACGTCCTCGACTCGGACACCGAGACCGCCCGTACCGCCCTCGGCACCATCAACGGCACGAGCGGGGAGGCGATGGAGGAGCTCCGGCGCATCCTCGCCCTCCTGCGCGCCGACGACGCGGACGCCGCCCCGTCGGCGCCGATGCCCGGCCTCGACCGCCTCGACGACATGGTGAACCGCGTCCGGGCCGGCGGCGCGGAGGTCGACCTGCGGATCACCGGCATGCCCCGGCCGCTGGCTCCCGGCGTCGGCCTGTGCCTCTACCGCGTGACGCAGGAGGCGCTGACCAACGTGCTCAAGCACGCCCCGGGTGCCCGCACCACCGTGGAAGTCACCTTCGGGAGCGGAGAGGTGCGGGTGGAGATCACCGACGACGGCGGGGGAACGATTCCGGCCAACCTGCCCGCCGGGAGCGGGCACGGCTTGATCGGCATGCGGGAACGGGCGAAGCTCTACGGCGGGACGATCCGCATCGGCCCGCGGCGCGAGGGGGGATTCGCAGTGAGCCTGACCCTGCCGACCGCCGCACGGGCCACCGGGCAGGGGGACGACACCGCACGATGACGAGGGTGCTCGTTGTGGACGACCAGTTCCTGATCAGAGCCGGGCTGGTGGGACTGCTGAGGGCGGCGCCCGGCATCGAGGTGGCCGGCGAGGCCGCCGACGGCGCCGAGGCCGTGGAACTGGCCGCCCGGACCCGGCCCGAGGTGATCCTCATGGACATCCGCATGCCCGGCATGAGCGGCATCGAGGCGACCCGCCGGATCCTCGCCGCGGCCGAGGACCCGCCGCCCCGGATCCTGATCCTGACCACGTTCGACCTCGACGAGTACGTGTACGGGGCGCTGCGCGCCGGGGCGAGCGGCTTCCTGCTCAAGGACTCGGGGCCGGAGCGGCTGCTGACCGCGGTGGCGGCCGTGCGCGGCGGCGACGCCCTGTTCGCGCCGAGCGTCACCCGGCGTCTGATCGAGGCGTACGCCCCGCACCCGGAGCCCGCGCCGGCCGCGGAGCCGCCCGCGGACCTGGGCGCGCTGACGGCCAGGGAGCGGGAGGTCCTCCAGCTCACCGGGCGGGGACTGTCCAACTGCGAGATCGCCGGCCGGCTGTCCATCAGCGAGGCCACGGTCAAGACGCACCTCAACCGGACCATGAGCAAGCTCGGCCTCGACAGCCGGGCGCAGGCGGTGGTGACGGCGTACGAAAGCGGGCTGGTCCGGCCGGCGCGGGGCGTCTGAGCGGGACGTCCCGCCGCCGGGCGTCCGAGCGGGACTCCGGGCGGAACGTCCGGGCGGAACGTCCGAGCGGGACGTCCGAGCGGGACGTCCGAGCGGGACGCCACCGCCCGGTCCGGGGCGCTCCGCACCTGCTGTCCGGCACCCGTCACGAGCGGGTGGCGGCGAGGGCGGCGGCCAGCGCCCTCGCGTTCATGTCGCGCAACCTGGCCAGGTCCCCCGCGTGCCGGCCGATCACGCGCTGCTCGGCGTCCGCCTGGGCGGCCCCCACCGCTGCGGCCAGGTCCGCGCGCGACTGGCAGCGCGCGTCGGCCCGCGCCACCTCCAGCTCCCGGCCCGCCACCGCGTGCACCCGCCCGGGGTCCGCGCCCGCCGCGTCGAGCGCCTCGCCGATCGCCGTGACGGGGTCGGCGAGCTCCCGGGCGGGGTGGCCGGCCTCCGTCATGCACGCGCTCCAGTGCTCCCGCGCCCGCAGGTAGCGCGGGTCCTTCTCGACCTCGTCGACGACCCGGTTTCCCAGGACGGCGAACGTGGCGGAGAGCCGCAGGTGATCCGGCCCGTACTGGGTCCGGTCGGCCCGTACCGCGCACGCGTCGGAGCGGAGGAGGAACTCGCTGCCGTCGGGCATCCGCACGCCTTCCTCGTGCGCCTCCGTACCGACCAGGGCGGCGTGCCACTTCGGGTCCGCGGCCGGCTCCCGGTTGGGGTCCGGGAGTTCACCGGCGGACAGTGCGGCGCCGGTGACGCCGTAGCCGTCGGCCGCCGCTTCGGCCGGTCCGAGCAGGCCGTACGGATTCGGTTCCGCCCGCTCCGCCCCCGGGCCGGACGGCTCCGGACGGTAGGTGAATCCGCGCCGCCGCATGCAGTCGGCGACCAGCTTCTCGTTCTCGGCGTGCAGGGCGGCCGCCGCGCGTCCCGCGGCGGGCGCGGTCACTCCGCCGAAGGGGCGGGGCAGCGGCGCTGCCCGCTCGGGGCCGGAGGCGGCGGACGGCGGGAATCCGGCGGCACCCAGACCGGCACCGGCGCCGACGCCCGTTCCGAGGAGCAGGGCCCCGAGGACCGCGAGGTGCCGGGGGCGCCGGGTCTGCCGGGTGTGCCGGGTCTGCCGTGTCTTCATCAGGGCGCCGTCAGCACCACTTGTTGGACCAGATGTGGGGGAGGTTCCAGGCACCGATCTCGCGCCACCCGGTGCCCCGGTTGAGCTGCCAGCCGCGGCCGCGGTAGTTCTTCTCCTTGTACACCTTCACGTGGCACCGCCGGCCGTTGTTGAACAGCGAGCCGCCGGCGCTGTGGTTGAAGTTGGCGTAGCGGCTGAGGTCGCGGTTGTTCTCGAAGACCTTCTGCCGCGGGTGCGCAGGCGTGCTCTTGTAGTCCTTCAGCCAGTAGGCGCACAGGGCCCGGTCCGGGCAGTCGCGGGGTGCGGCCGCCGCGGCCGGGGTGACGGCGAGCGCGCCGGCGCCGAGCGCCGCCCCGACCGCGAACGCCGTGAGAGAACGCCGCATCCTGGACATGGAATCTCCTTGTCGTCGCCTGACGTTGGGGTGAGGACGCCGGCACGGCCCCCGTGCGTGCCGGTGCCCTTTCCGTGGAATCGACGGAGTCCGTGACGTCCACGGAAGGGAAATCTAGGGACGCCGCGGAGGTTTTCCATCCAGCAGGGAGCTGATCCTGGCGTCAACCCGTGCGGTAGTGCGGGCGCCCCTCCAACCAGCGCGGTACACCGGTGGTTCCACGGCGGGGTACGGGCGGGGGTTCCGCGCCCCACGGTCCGGCCGCGGGCGGGAGGTAGGGTGCGGGAAGCCGGGGCGGCCGGGCGGGCGGGGGGCGTGGGAACCGTGAGCGGGGTACCGGAGGGACGGTCCGGGGTGCGCGCCTACGAGGAGCTGACCCCGCACCAGCTGATGACCAACCGGTTCCATCTCGCCTGTCTGGCTGTCCTGGTCCCGTACCACCAGCGGCCCGCCGCACTGGACGCCTGGCTGGCCGTGGACCCGTCCCTGTTCTTCATGGGCTTCGACCCGCCGGCTCCCGTCACGGAGGCGGTTCTGCGGCTGGGCGGCACGCGTCTGCAGACCGCCCTCGCGCGCACGGCCGGCAGCGCCGACACCCAGCGCGCCCTCGCCGGCCTCGGCGTCCGCGGGATCGACGCGGCCCTGCTGGACAACCACCGGCTGTCGTACGAGACGCGGTGCCTTTTGCAGCTGCGGGACCCGGCGGCCGCCGCGGCGGGCGCCGCCTACCACCCGGACCACCACCGCCGGGCCCTCTGCTCCGCGGACCCGGACCTCGCGGCGGCCGCCCTCCTGGACCGGCGCGGGGAACACCCGCCGACGGCCCGCGCGGCGGCCTGGGAGACCGTACGCACCGCGGGCGGCACGGCGCGGGTACGGGAACTGGTGGCGCTGCTGCCGGGAGGCGGGGATCCGGGCGGTGGCGACGGCGATGCCTGCGGCGACTGCGACGTGGACGCCGGCGTCCGGGCTGCCTGCGCCGAGGCCGATCCGGGACCGTACCTCGACTCTGCGGCCGAACTCAGGCTCGGCACGGGCGCGTTGCTGCGCAGGCTGGGTGCCGTGCACCGCGCCGGCGCCACCCCGCCGGAGGTGCGGCGCACGATGCGGTCGGTCCTCCGGGAGCCGTACCGCATCGACTGGCGGTTGGTGTCGGCGGCCCGGCTCGGCCACCGGCTGCCGCGCACGGCCGCGGAGGTGCTGCGCTCGCACCCGGACTGCCCGCCCGAGGTGGCCGTCGTCCTCCGGACCGGCCGGCCCGCCGTACCCGGCCGCCCCCTGCCGCCGCCCGACCCCGGGCCGGAGGCTCCGCCGCCGTACCGGCAGCCCGAAAGCCACTGGGTGCCCCCGTGGCAGCCGCCCGGCGACACCGGGCCGTTCGGCGGGACCGCCGAGTCGGCCCTCCGCGTGCTGCGGACCACCGCGGTCGTCCACGACGCGCACCGGGACCCGCACGCACCCCACCTGGGCCACCTGAGCGCGGTCCTCGAACACGGCCGGCTGTCCGCATCGGAGGCCGCGCCACTGATCCGTCCCGCGAGCCTGCTGACCTCGTGGGTCGGTCAGCAGTCCGGCTGGGCCGACGTCTCGCGCGCGCCGTGGAGCGGCCGCTCCGCCCTCCACGTGGAGACGGCCGCCCTCGTGGCCCGCTGGTGCGCCGGCGGCGTCCCCGCCGAACGGTGGGCCGCGTTCGTGCCGCGTCTGTGGCACTATCCGGGGACGCTGCCCGAGCTGCTCGCCGAGCTGTCGGCCGTCCCCGATCGTCACCTCCCGTAGTTTCCGGCAGGCGGAATGTCACAGTGCGTGGCACGGTGGAGCGGCACAGTTCCCGCAACGCGAGGAGTCATCATGGGCGGTATGCAGGACAAGCAGCAGCAGCCGGGAAAGGGCCGCGAGGAGCAGGTCCGCAAGCAGGACCCGTCCCGCTCGCGCCGGCCCGGCGAGAAGACCGAGGACGTCCGGCGCCGTCAGGACGAGGAAGATCTGCAGCGCAGCCGTGACGACGGGTGGCGCGACGAGGACATGTAGCAAGCGTCGTCCGCCCGGCGCAGGAGGGTCCGGCCGGGAGCGTGGCCGCCTCCGGGTGGCCGGCCGGCTGGCAGGCGTCAACGGCGGTCGCGGTGGCGGCCGTGCGGACTGAGGTCGGCGAAGGCGGTCAGGACCATGGCGATGCCGAGCGGGAGCACGGTGAGCAGAGTGAACAGCATGGCGCGCTCTTGCCCGCACGCCTCCAGCCAATGCCCTGCGGCGCGGGATTGGCCGGACCCGGCCGCTCCCGCGGACGCCGGCGGGCGGGACGGCGGGGGCGGGCCGGCATCCCGCTGACGCCGTCCGCGACGCCGGCTCCGGCCCCGGCACCGCACGCCTTCGTCCGGCAGCAGGGATGCCGCGGGCGATCCCGGGTAGCCGAGCCCGTGCCGTACCCACGGCATCACCGGTCCCCGAGAGAAGGTGCCATGATCTCCACCCTTCTGGCCGCCACCGAGACGGAGACGGCTCCCCTCTTCCTGATCATCGTGGGGGTCGCCGTCGCGGCTCTGCTGCTCGCGGGATTCTGGTGGGGCAGCAGGCGCCTGGCCCGTCGCCGCAGGCCGTCCGCCTCACCCCGCCAGAGCCCGCAGCCCCGCCAGGACTCCTGGCAGACCCCTGCAGACGACCCCGAACAGGGCAGCCCCCGGTCCTGACCGGCGAACCGGGACCGGCAGGACCGGTTCGCCGCGCGTAGGGACGGGAATGCCGGGCAAACGCGGGCAGAGGGTCGTCCCGCGTCTGCCGAGAGGAACGCATCGTCATGCTTCGCGCTTCCGCCGCTGCCCGCACCGCACGCCCGTCCGGCCAGGGGGCGAGGCAGGTCCCGCCCCCGAGGGCCGGCGTGCCGGACCTGCCGCCGTCGGTCCCGGCCCGCGAGCTGGCACCCGCGGACGCGCGGGAGTTGTCGAAGGTCTTCCTGATCCGGCTCCGCTCGCTGGAGGAGGGCACCCCCGAGTACCGGTACGTCCGCGGCACGCTCATCGAGATGAACATCTCTCTCGTCCATTACGCCATACGGCGCTTCCGCGGGCGCACCGGCCGGACCGGGACCGATCCGGACGACATCGTGCAGGTCGGCACGATCGGACTGATCAAGGCCATCGACCGCTTCGACCCCGGCCGCGGCGTCGAATTCACCACGCTCGCCCTTCCGTTCATCGTCGGGGAGGTCAAGCGGTACTTCCGCGACACCAGTTGGGCGGTGCACGTACCACGCCGCCTGCAGGAGCTGCGCACCGAACTCGCCAAGAGCCAGGAGGCCCTCACCGACCTGTTCGGCCGTACGCCGACGGTCGCCGAACTCGCCTCGGACCTCGGCCTCACCGAGGAGGAGGTGCTGGAAGGCATGGTGGCCGCGAACGGCTACTCCTCCGAGTCGCTCGACGCGGCCGCGGCCGACCCGCAGGGCGGCGGGGACACGGGTCCCGGCCGCCGGGCGCTGAGCGACACCCTCGGCGAGGACGACCCGGCGCTGGAGCTGTTCGAGGAGTGCAGCGCCCTGCGCCCGTTACTCGCCGAACTCGGCGCGCGGGACCGGCAGATCCTCGTCATGCGCTTCGGTGAGGAGATGACCCAGGCGCAGATGGGCGCCGAGCTCGGGATCTCCCAGATGCAGGTCTCGCGGCTGCTGTCCCGGACCCTTGCCCGCCTCCGTGAGGGCATGCTCGCGTAGTCGCGGACCGCCGGGGGCGACCGAGTCCGTACGGGCCGGGGCACCGGGCCCGGGGCCGGACGGGCTTGCCGTGCCCGCAGCTGCCTTGCCGTGCCCGCAGCTGCGCGGGCGTGCCGGCCGGTCCGCCCTACTCCAGGCCGGCCCGCCCGTCGATGTCGAACTCCGCCCACACGGACTTGCCCTGGGCGTGCCGCTCGTGCCCCCACCGGTCCGAGGTCCGCTGGACGATGAAGAGCCCGTGGCCTCCGGGCACCGACGGCAGGTGGGGCCGGCGCGGGGCGGGCGGCTCGGGGGCGGGATCGCTGACTTCGATGCGCAGGCGCGTGTCGGAGACGTCGAGGACGAGTTCCAGCGGACCGCCGGCGTGCAGCTTGGCGTTGGCCACGAGTTCCGCCACGACGAGGACGATGTCGTCCACGCCGTGTCCGGTCGTCCAGGGGTCGGCCGCGGGCCAGCACCAGTCCTCCAGGGTGCGGGTGGTGAAGGCCCGCGCACGCGAGACCGGTTGCGGCAGCCCGGCCAGGGGCATGCGGCGCCGCCTGCCGCCGGCCGGCGGCGCACCCGGCTTGCTCCGGCCGTCGTCCAGGATGCCCGGGCTGGTCGTCATGTGCGGGAACCCCTTCGGTGTCGCTTCGTCGCCGCCGATGCGGCTGCTTTCGGTCAGATGCCCCGTTGCGTCCGGATGATGCCCTCGGCCGGCCATGTGGCCCTCATCCGGTGACAGCGGCGTCGACCGACTCGTACAGCGCGAAGACGGTCTGCGCACCGGTGAGTTCGAGCACGCGCATCACCGACGGCGCGACCGCAGCCAGCCGGAACTCGGTGCCCGCCGCCATGGCCGCCGCCCGGGTCCTGAGCAGCAGGTTCAGGCCGGAGGAGTCGCAGAACCCGACCTGCCCGAGGTCGACCACCAGGACCGGCGGGCCCTGCCCGACCAGGGTCGACAGGGCCTCCTGGGCGGGCGCCAGGGTTTCGATGTCGAGGTCCCCCGCGATCCGGCAGACCGCTTCCCGGCCCCTCTGCGACCGGACCTGCACCGTGAGCGCCGCCTCGTGCGGGTACCGGGCCGCCGTGCCCGCTTCCTGCTCGTTCTCGCCTGGCATTGTCGTCCTTCCGTCCGCAGAAGTGCCCTCGACCTTACGCAGTTCGGCTGCCCGCGGCCAAGCCCGTACGGCGTACCGGGCGGCGGCGTAGCGGACGGCGGCGGAGCCGGGGTCCGTCCCGGTGCGGGCCCTCGCGTCTCACCCGTCCGCCTCCCCCTCCCCCTCCCGTACGGACACGCCCACCAGGCAGGTGTCGTCGTCGGTGTCGGCACGGCTGTATCGCAGCAGGTGATCGAGGTGGGCTTCGAGCCCGGCCGGCCCGCCACCGTCCCCCGCTCGCTCCGCCAGCGAGATCAGGTTGGTGAGCGAGGCCTGCAGGGACTGGTCGCGGCGCTCGACGAGGCCGTCGGTGTAGAGCACCAGCAGGTCGCCCGGCCTGAGCTGGACCGTGTGCTCCTCGTAGTCGGTGTGGTCCAGGGCGCCCAGGAGGATCCCGGACGGCTGGGGAAGGGTCTGTGCACGTCCGGCGCGCAGCAGGACCGGCGGCAGGTGGCCGGCGCGGGCCCAGCGCAGTCGGCGCGTCGCGGGGTCGTACAGCCCGCACACCGCGGTGGCGGTGAGGCTTTCGGTCAGCTGGTGGCTGATGCTGTTCAGCCAGGTCAGGAGCTGGGCCGGGCCGGCCCCCGTGGCGGCGAGCCCGCGCAGGGCGTTGCGCAGGGCGACCATGCCGGTGGCCGCCTCGATGCCGTGCCCCGCCACGTCGCCGACGCACAGCAGGATCTCGCCGGAGGGCAGGGTGAGGGTGTCGTACCAGTCGCCGCCGACGAGGTGGTCCTTCTCCGCGGGCCGGTAGCGGACCGCGACGTGCAGGTCGTCGAGGCCCACGGGACTGTGGACGGGCGGCATGATCGCGTGCTGCAACTGGCGGGCCAGCCGGCTGCGTTCGGCCGCCTGCTGCTCGCTCTGCGCGAGCTGGTCGCGGGTGGCGGCGAGCGCCACCTCGGTCCAGTGCTGCGCGGAGATGTCCTGGTAGGCGCCGCGGACGAGGGTCAGCCGGTGGTCCGGGTCGTGGACGGGCTCGGCCACCACACGGATGTGCCGGGCCACCCCGTCGGGGCGCAGCAGCCGGAAGGCCGTGGAGGCGGGCCGCTGGTGGTGCAGGAGGTTGCGCAGGAACCGGCCGATGGTCTGGCGGTCGTCGGGGTGGGCGTGCTCGCCGAGCTGGTCGAGGGGGATCGGCAGGGCGCCGGGGGGCAGGCCGTGCAGTTCGTAGACGGCGTCGTTCCAGGCGATCCGGCGGGTCCGCAGGTTTTCCTCGAAGCCGCCGATCCGTCCGAGCCGCTGGGCGTGCTGGAGCAGACGGGCGACCCTGGGGGTGCCCTCGTCGAGACGCCAGACCACCACCAGGCCGGTGCCGTGCCGGCTGATGCTGACCTTGGCCTGGGTGCTGAGCGGCACGCCGTCGACGGTGGCGGACAGGGTCATGGCGCCGGTGTGGAACGGTTCGCCGGTCACGAAGACGTGTTCGGCCTTCTCCAGCAGTCCGCCGGGCTCGGCGGCGAGCGGGTACGCCTCCAGCAGCCTGGCTCCGACGATGGCGCCGGTGGGGCGCCCGGCGAAGTCGACGAAGGCCGGGTTGACGTGCCTGATGGTGAACTGGAGCGGGGACTCGCCGCCGCCCGGCGTCGTCTGCAGGACGAGGCAGGGGTCCATCAGTCCGTCCGTGAGGGGCCGCAGCCCCTCCAGGTACACGTCCTGCTGCTCCTCGCCGGGGGCGGGGGTGCCCGCCCAGGTCTCCAGGGTCGCGGCGCACAGTTCGGCCAGGGCTTCGAACTGCCGCTGGAGCGGCTGGGACTGCTCGGGCGCCTCCTCCGGCCAGCAGACCTCCAGCACGCCGGTGAGCCGGCCGCCGGTGCCCGCGGGGACGGCGAGGCGGCCGCCGCCGATCTCTTGCTGGCCGATCGAGGGCAGGCCGGCGTCGGCGAGCGCCGGGTACGCGACCGTGGCCCGCTCGTCGAGGGCCCGGCGGGCCGGAGTGGGTACGCCGGGGGGTACGTGCCGCCAGCGGTGGGCCTCGTCCTGGCCGAATCCGGCGCTGCCCGCCAGGGACAGGGACCGATCGGGGTGGGCCGCCCAGATGGCGACGGCGGCGGCGCCCAGCGGCCGCAGGGCGTGTTCCAGCATGGACCGGGCGACGGCTTCGGTGTCCCGTCCGGCGAGGGCGTCGGCTTCGGCGCTGCGCAGCCGGACCGCCACGGCTCCGCCCGCCGGGCCGGCGGCCGAGGCGGCCACGAAGTCGCGGGCGACGGCCGAGATGCGGTCCGCGGCGGCCTGGTTGACGAGGTCGGCGGCGAGGGACAGTACGGGGACGCCGGCCCGCTCGGCGAGGTCCGCCAGCTGGGCCGATGCTTCGGTCGGGCCGCAGCGCAGCCGCTCGACCAGGACGCCGGAGGCCAGGTCGACGAGGGCACGGCCGGCGGCGTCGGCGTGGGCCTTCTCCAGTTCGCGCCGCAGCCGCTCGACGGTGCTCGCGAGGCGGCCGACCGCCGCGCCGCCGTCGTCGTCGGACGGGTGGTCGGGCGCGTGGGGCCGGCCGGTGCCGGCGGCGCGCTGGGGTCCGACCCGGACGGCGCCGGGGGCGGCGGGCCGGTCGGCGCGGACGCCGTCGGGCGGGTCGTGGGGGTGCACTGGCTCGGCTCCTCGGTCCTGCGGTCGCTGTCGGCCGGGTGACGTCATGCCGGCGTCAGAGCGCCAGCTGGCGGGTGACGCGGGCCAGCAGTTCGCCCGCGTCCACCGGCTTGGTCACGTAGTCGCTGGCCCCGGAGGCGAGGCTCTTCTCCCGGTCGCCGATCATCGCCTTGGCCGTGACCGCGATGATGGGCAGGCTGCTGTGCTCCGGCATGGCCCGGATCGCGGCGGTCGCGGCGTAACCGTCCATCTCCGGCATCATCACGTCCATCAGGATCACGTCCACGTCCGGGTGGGCGGCGAGGGTGTCGAGCGCGGCCCGCCCGTTCTCGGCCTGCAGGACCCGCATGCCCTGGAGTTCGAGGATCCCGGTGAGCGCGTACAGGTTCCGGTCGTCGTCGTCGACGACGAGTGCGGTGCGGCCGGCGAGCGAGGGGTCGGGCGCAGGGCCCCGGTCGGCCCCGGAGTCCGCGGCGCTCGGGAGGGGCAGCACGTGGCCGGGCCGGTCGGCGCTCATGTGCAGGGTGATGCGCTCGCGGAGTTCGTCGAGGCCGGTGATGACCTCCGGCTGCACCGACCGGCCGGGGTCGCTCAGGGCCGGTTCGCCGGGGGTGGCGCCCCGGCCGGTGTGGACCAGGACGGGTACGGAGTGCAGCGCCGGGTCCCGTTCCATCTGTTCCAGGAGGGCGACGGCGGCGCCGCCGGGCAGGTCGAGTTCGAGGACGACGCAGTGGCAGGGGCCGGCGGCCAGGGTGGCCGCCGCTTCCTGGGCGCCCGCTGCGGTGATGATCTCCACGTCGCGGCGGTCTGACCCGTCCTGTCGGCGCGGGAGGTCGGCGAGGGCGTTCTCGGCCACCAGTGACAGCAGGCCGTTGGGCCTGGCCTCGACGATGAGCAGGCGGCGGGGGCCGGTCCCGGGCGCGGCGGGCTCCGCCTCGTGCGGACCCTGTGGTGCGCGGGCCGTGCCGGCACGGCCCGTGCCGGCGGTCCCGCGGGGTTCGCCGGCGGTGGTCCCGGCGGAGTCGGGGCGGGCGACGGGCAGGTAGAGGGTGAAGGTGCTGCCCTTGTCGAGGGTGCTTTCGGCGACGATCGCGCCCCCGAGGAGGAAGGCGATCTCGCGGCTGATGGACAGGCCGAGGCCGGTGCCGCCGTACTTGCGGCTGGTGGTCCCGTCGGCCTGCTGGAAGGCGCCGAAGACGCTTTCCAGGTGCTGCGGGGCGATGCCGATGCCGGTGTCCGTCACCTGGAAGGCGAGCACGCGGCCGGTGCGGCGGACGAGGTCGGGGATCTGCGGTTCCTCGGCCGGGCCGATCCGCAGTTCGACGCCTCCCTGTTCGGTGAACTTGACCGCGTTCGAGAGGAGGTTGCGCAGGATCTGGCGGAGCCGGTAGTCGTCGGTGAACAGCTCGGCGGGCACCTCCGGGAAGGTGCGGATCGTGAACGACAGGTTCTTCTGGCTGGTCATCGGGCGGAAGGTGGCTTCGACGTAGTCGAGCAGCCTGGTCAGCGGGACCACCTCGGGGCTGAGGTCCATCTTGCCGGCTTCCACCTTGGACAGGTCGAGGATGTCGTTGATCAGCTGGAGGAGGTCGGAGCCGGCCGAGTGGATGATGCCGGCGTACTCGACCTGCTTGGCGGTGAGGTTCCGGCTCGGGTTCTGTGCGAGCAGCTGCGCCAGGATGAGCAGGCTGTTGAGCGGCGTGCGCAGCTCGTGGCTCATGTTGGCCAGGAATTCCGACTTGTACGTGGAGGCCAGCGACAGCTGGTGGGCGCGTGCCTCGAGTTCCTGGCGGGCCTGCTCGATCTCCAGGTTCTTCGTCTCGATGTCGCGGTTCTGGGCGGCGAGCAGCTCGGCCTTCTCCTCCAGTTCGGCGTTGGAAGCCTGGAGTTCTTCCTGGCGGGCCTGCAACTCCTGGGAGCGGGTCCGCAGTTCGGCCGTCAGGCGCTGGGATTCGCCGAGGAGTTCGTCGGTGCGGGCGTTGGCGATGATCGTGTTCACGTTCACGCCGATGGCCTCCATCAGCTGGTCCAGGAAGTCCCGGTGGACCTGTGTGAACGGCCGTACGGAGGCCAGCTCGATGACGCCGAGGACCTGGCCCTCGACGACGATCGGCAGGACGAGCAGGGACAGTGCCTCGGTCTGCCCGAGGCCGGAGGAGACGGCCAGGTAGCCGGCGGGCAGGGCGTCCACGGCGATGGGGCGCTTGCTGCGTGCGGCTTGTCCGACGAAGGACTCGCCGAGCCGGAAGCGGGTGGGGCGGGCGCCGTCCGGGAAGGCGTACGAGCCGACGAGCTGCAGGACCGTCCCGCTGCTGTCCTCCTCGGCCAGGTAGAACGCTCCGCACTGGGCCGAGACCAGCGGCGTCAGCTCGTCCATGACCGACTCGGCGACGACGGTGAGGTCCCGCCGGCCCTGGAGCAGGGCGGAGATGCGGGCCAGGTTGGTCTTCAGCCAGTCCTGTTCCTCGTTGGCCAGGGTGGTCTCGCGCAGCGACTCCACCATGAAGTTGATGTTGTCCTTGAGGTCGGCGACCTCGCCGGAGGCGTCGACCGTGATGGAGCGGGTCAGGTCGCCCTCGGCGACGGCGCCGGTGACCTCGGCGATGGCACGGACCTGCCGGGTGAGGTTGCCGGCCAGCTCGTTGACGTTCTCGGTCAGGCGCTTCCAGGTGCCGGAGACGCCCTCGACCTCGGCCTGTCCGCCCAGTCTCCCCTCGCTGCCGACCTCGCGGGCGACGCGGGTGACCTCGGCGGCGAACGAGGACAGCTGGTCGACCATGGTGTTGATGGTGGTCTTGAGTTCCAGGATCTCCCCGCGGGCGTCCACGTCGATCTTGCGGGTGAGGTCGCCCCGGGCGACGGACGTCGTGACCTGGGCGATGTTGCGCACCTGGCTGGTCAGGTTGTGCGCCATGAAGTTGACGTTGTCGGTGAGGTCCTTCCAGGTGCCGGCGACGTTGGGCACCCGGGCCTGGCCGCCGAGGATGCCCTCGGTGCCGACCTCGCGGGCGACGCGGGTGACTTCGTCCGCGAACGCCGAGAGTGTGTCGACCATGGTGTTGATGACGCCCGCCAGGGCGGCCACCTCGCCCTTCGCCTCCACGGTGATCTTCTGGGAGAGGTCGCCCCGCGCCACGGCCGTGGCCACCTGCGCGATCGAGCGGACCTGTCCCGTCAGGTTGGAGGCCATCACGTTGACGTTGTCGGTGAGGTCCTTCCAGGTGCCCGAGACCCCCCGCACGGTGGCCTGTTCGCCGAGGTTTCCGGCGGTGCCGACCTCGCGGGCCACGCGCGTCACCTCGTCGGCGAAGGAGGACAGCCGGTCCACCATCGTGTTGATGGTGTCCCTGAGTTCCAGGATCTCGCCGCGCGCGGTCACGGTGATCTTCTGCGACAGGTCGCCCTGGGCGACCGCGGTGGCCACCTGGGCGATCGCTCTGACCTGGCTGGTCAGGTTGCCGGCCATGAAGTTCACCGAGTCGGTCAGATCGCGCCAGGTGCCCGAGACGCCCTGCACGTCGGCCTGTCCTCCGAGGATGCCCTCGGTGCCGACCTCCCGCGCCACGCGCGTCACCTCGCCGGCGAAGGAACTGAGCTGGTCCACCATCGTGTTGACGGTGTTCTTCAGCTCCAGGATCTCGCCGCGGGCGTCGACCGTGATCTTCTGCGAGAGGTCGCCCTTGGCGACCGCGGTGGCGACCTGGGCGATGTCCCGGACCTGGGTGGTGAGGTTCCCGGCCATCGCGTTGACGGAATCGGTGAGATCCTCCCAGGTCCCGGAGACCCCCGGCACCTGTGCCTGCCCGCCGAGCTGTCCCTCGGTGCCGACCTCGCGGGCCACCCGGGTCACCTCGGAGGTGAACCGCGAGAGCTGGTCCACCATCCCGTTGAAGACCGTGGCGATCTCGCCGAGCAGGCCGTCGGCCTCACGGGGCAGCCTGATGCCGAAGTCGCCGTCGCGGACGGCGGTGAGGCCGGCCAGCAGCAGCCGGAGTTCGGGTTCACCCACTTGGGCGGCTCCGCCGGCCCCCTGCGGCCCTGCGGTGTCAGCCGGTGATGCGCCAGCCATCGAACGTCGCCTCCGTACCCCGCCGGGCCATGGCCGGCATCGATCCTGCGCGTCGCCCCGTGCCTCCGTCCACGGCCGGCATCCGCCAACTGGGTCGGGACGCGGGCCCGTACCGGTCCGGAGGCTACCCCATGGGCCGAGGACGGAGAGAAGATCGGGATCAGGCCGGAATTCCCCGGCCCGGGGGCGCATGAACGCAGCGTTCCGGGTCATACGGGCAGCATCGGGCGGCCGACCGGCAGGGCCGCCCCCACCGGAAGGACACCTGCCCCGATGGCCGAGACCGTTCTCACCGCAGCACCCGGAAGCCGTGCCGGCCGAACAGACGAACGGGCCTGCCGGGTCCCGGAGTCCGAGCGGTTCACGGCGGCCACGCCGGAGCACTGCGCGGCCGCCCTCGCGGTCGAGGCGGCAGCCAAGGAGATCTGCGGGAGCTGCCCCGTCCGCATCCCGTGCCGCCGCCACGCCCTGGCCCACCGCATCCCGTACGGCGTGCGCGGCGGCCTCACCGCGGACGAACGCCACGTCCTGCTGGTCCACGCGGCCGGCCCCTCGTCCTGAGCGGCCGGCCGCGGGCAGCCGCGCGCCCGCCCGGCTACGGCCGCCGCGTACCGGGCCGGCGAGCGGGCAGACGCCCGATCATGACGGAACCGATCGCCCGGCTCGCCCGCCTGGCCCGCCGCCACCGGCGGCCCGTCGTCGTCCAGGCCGTGCGCTCGACCCTGGCCGCCGTCCTCGCGTACGTCGTCGCCCTGCGTCTGAGCAGCGAGCCCGCCCCGCTCACCGCGCCGCTGACGGCCCTGCTCGTCGTCCAGGTCACCCTGTACTCGACCCTGACGACCGGGGTCCGGCGGATGAACTCCGTGGTGGCGGGTGTCCTCATCGCCATCGGGTTCAGCGTCCTGGTCGGGCTGAGCTGGTGGAGCCTGGGCCTGCTGATCCTCGCCTCGCTGGTCGTCGGCCACCTGGTGCGGGTCGACGAGTTCGTGCCCGAAGTGGCGATCAGCGCGATGTTGGTGCTGGGCGTGACCCAGGTCGCCGACACCGCCTGGGACCGCATCCTGGAGACGCTGATCGGAGCCGCCGTCGGCCTGCTGGTCAACCTCCTCGTCGCCCCGCCCGTCTGGGTGGGACCGGCCGGGGAGGCGATCACCGATCTCGCCGCGCGGATGAGCCGCCTGCTGACCCACATGGGCCGCACCCCGCTCGGAGCCACCGACGTCGGGCAGGCCACCGCCCGCCTGCACGAGGCACGCCGCCTCGACAACGACGTCGCCGACGTCGACGGCGCCCTCCGGCAGGCCGAGGACAGCCTCCGGCTCAACCCGCGGGTCAAGGAAGGGCTGCTGTTCCGGCTGGTCCTGCGCACCGGGCTGGACACCCTGGAGATCTGCGCCGTGGTGCTGCGCGTGGCCTGCCGGACGCTGACCGACCTCGCGCGGGCCCGGCCGGCCGGGAACACCGGCCCCGACCTGCCGGCCGGTGTGCACGAGGCGCTGCGGAGCGTGACGGAGCACACCGCCGTGGCCGTGGAGAGCTTCGCGGAGCTGATCGCGGCCCAGGTCAGCTCGAATGCGGAGGAGGCGGAGGCCCGGCTGGCCCGGGAGCTGGCCGTCGCCCGGGCGAGCCGCGACCGGTTCGCCGCACTGCTGCTGGCCCGGGTGCGGGAGCATCCGGCGCAGTGGCAGCTGTACGGGGCGCTGCTGGCGGAGATCGACCGGGTGCTGGACGAGCTGGGGGTCGAGAAGCGCAGCCAGCGGCTGATGGAAGAACTCGACCGGCACGCCCGTGCCCGCCGGAGCCGGGGCCGGCACCTGCGCGCCCGGCTCCGGCCGGCTGCCCGCCCAGGCTGACGCGACGGCCGCCGGACCTCGGCCGAATCCTGCGGGCCGCGCCGGTGGACGCCGGGCGGTGTGGCATTCTGCGGGGACTCCGGCGGGGCGGCCGCCGATCGCGGAAAGGACTGCTCGTGACCCGCAGCGCACTTCTGGTCGGAGCCACCGGGCTGGTCGGCGGGCAACTGCTGGCGCGGCTGCTGCGCGACCCCCGCTACGACCGCGTCACCGTGCTGGCCCGCCGCCCGCTGGGCCTGGAGCATCCGCGTCTGGACGCCCGGGTCGTGGACTTCGCCAAGCTCGGGGCGGACGACCTGCCGGCCGGGCCGGGCGGGACGGACGTGTACGGCGCGCTGGGCACCACCATCCGCCAGGCCGGTTCCCAGGAGGCTTTCCGCGAGGTCGACCAGCACCACACCGTGCGGGTGGCCGAGCTGGCCCGGGACACCGGCGCCGCACGGATCGCCGTGGTCTCCTCGGTCGGCGCCGGATCCGGCTCCCGGGCGTTCTACCTGCGGGTCAAGGGGGACATGGAGGCGGAGGTGACGGCCCTGGGCTACCCGCAGACCGAGTTCTTCCGGCCTTCCTTCATCCTGGGCCGCCGGCCCTCGCACCGCCGGGGCGAAGGGCTCGGGAGCTCCGCCGCCACCGTGCTGGCCCCGCTGATGGCCGGACCGGCCCGCCCGTACCGGCCGGTGCCCGCGGGCCGGCTGGCCGCGGCGATGATCGCCGCACTGGCCGAGGAGCGGCCCGGGGTCCGGGTCCGCACCTACGACGACTTCCTGGCCCTCGCCCCGGATCCGGCAGCCGGGGGCCGGTCGTAACCGGCCGGCCCCGGGAAGGCTCCGTGCGTCGTCACGCCCGGCCGGCGGGACGCAGTTCGCGTTCGAGGGCGGCCAGGGCGAACGCGTGCGCGGAGGCGTGCTGCCAGCGGGACCGGCCGAACATCACGTCCTCGGAGATCCCGCTCAGCATGGCCACGGCCCGGATGGTGAACTCGGTGACGTCCACGTCGGCGAAGTGCCCCAGGTCCCGGCCCTCGCGGACGATGGCTTCCAGGCGCTCGTCCCAGCCGTCCAGCAGCCCGGTGAGGACCTGCCGGCCCGCTTCGTCGTGGCGCTGGGCCAGCACCTGCGTCCACAGCGCGTACCGTTCGTCGCCCTGGTGGCCGGGCAGGTAGAAGCGGACGAACAGGTCCAGCTTCTCGGCGGGCGAGGCCGCCTCGTCGGCGGCCTGCCGGAACCGTTCCCACAGGTCCGCCTGGCTCCAGGCGAGGACTTCCAGCAGCAGCCGGTCCTTCTTGCCGAAGTGGTACAGGATGTGCCCGGTGCTCATCCCCGCCCGCGCCGCGATGTCCGACATCCGCAGGGCCGCCGTGCCCTTCTCCGCGATGATGCTGATCGCGGCCCGCATCGCCCGCCCCCGCGCCTCGTCGCCGCTGGGCTGACGCTTCCTGTCGACCGGGGCCCGTACGGCGGACCGGGAAGCGGCGCCGGGCACGCCGGGCCCGGGCTGTGACGTCGGCATGAGCTCACCTTCGGTTCCGGAAATCCAGGTCCCAAGTCTAGGTTCCGAAAATCTAGACCGTTAGTCTAGACTGAAAATCTAGTTAGGACGCTGGGGAGCGTGACGGACGCCCGTGTGCGGCGCCGTCCCGGCCGGCGGCCCGCCCGTACCACCCACCACCTGGAGACACCCCGATGACGCGCGGATTCGATGTCGTGGAGACCTGTATCGCCGACCTGCGGGCAGCGCTGGAGAAGGGTGAGACCACCGCGGTCGAGCTGCTCGACGCCTACCTCGCGCGCATCGACGCCTACGACCGGCCCGGTACGGACACCGCCCTCAACGCGATGGTCGTGATGAACCCGGACGCCCGCGCGGACGCGGAAGCCTCCGACGCGCGCCGCGCCCGCGGCGAGACGCTCGGCCCGCTGGACGGCATCCCCTACACGGCCAAGGACAGCTACCTCGCGAAGGGGCTGACCGCCGCGTCCGGCTCCCCCGCGTTCGAGCACCTGGTCGCCCAGCGCGACGCCTTCGCGATCGAGCGGCTGCGCGCGGGCGGGGCCGTCCTCATCGGCCTGACCAACATGCCGCCGATGGCGAACGGCGGCATGCAGCGCGGTGTGTACGGCCGAGCGGAAAGCCCGTACAGCGCCGACTGGCTCACCAGCGCCTACGGCTCCGGCTCCTCGAACGGCTCCGGCACGGCGACGGCGGCGTCGTTCGGCGCGTTCGGCCTCGGCGAGGAGACCTGGTCCTCGGGCCGGGCCCCCGCGTCGAACAACGCGCTGTGCGCGTACACGCCCAGCCGCGGCGTGATTTCGGTGCGCGGCAACTGGCCGCTCGTGCCGACCATGGACGTCGTCGTCCCGCACACCCGCACCATGGCCGACCTCCTCGAACTGCTCGACGTCGTCGTGGCCGACGATCCCCACACGCGCGGCGACCTGTGGCGCGCACAGCCGTGGGTGCAGCTGCCCCCGGCGTCGCAGGTACGACCGGCCTCGTACCCGGCCCTCGCGCCCGCCGACGCCGGGGCCGCATCCGACGCGCTCGCCGGCAAGCGGGTCGGCGTACCCCGGATGTACGTCAACGCCGATCCCGACGCGGGAACGAACCCCGCCGGCGGCATCGGCGGCCAGACCGGGCAGCGCATCGACACGAGGCCCTCGGTCATCGCCCTGTGGGAGGCCGCACGCCGCGACCTGGAGGCCGCCGGCGCCGAGGTGGTCGAGGTCGACTTCCCCGTCGTGACGAACTACGAGTCCGACCGCCCCGGAGCGCCCTCGCTCCTCACCCGCGGTCTGGTCGGCCGCGAGTACCTCACGTTCGAGATCGAGGACCTGTCCGCCTGGGCCTGGGACGACTTCCTGCGCGCCAACGGCGACCCCGCGCTCGCCACCCTGGCCGACGTCGACGGCACCCGCATCTGGCCCAAGCAGGAGGGCGAGCTGCCCGACCGCTACGACGGCTTCGACGACACGATCGGCGACTACCCGCGCTTCGTGCGCGAGCGCCCGTACGCCGCCCTCACCGACATGCCGCACCTGGAGCAGGGGCTGCGCGGACTGGAGGAGACGCGCCGCGTGGACCTGGAGCTGTGGATGGACGGACTGGGCCTGGACGCGGTGGTCTTCCCGGCGGTCGCCGACGTGGGCCCGGCCGACATGGACGTGAACGAGGCGTCCGCCGACCTCGGCTGGCGCAACGGCGTCTGGGTCGCCAACGGCAACCTGGTCCCCCGCCACCTCGGCATCCCGACGGTGACCGTGCCCATGGGCACCATGACCGACACCGGCATGCCCGTCGGCCTGACCTTCGCGGGCCGTGCCTACGACGACAACGCCCTGCTGACCCTCGCCGCCGCCTTCGAGGCCACCGGCAGCCGCCGCACCACCCCGCCGCGCACGCCGCGGCTGCCGGCCCGCTGACCCGGCGGCCGGCCCCGCCCCCGCGGAGGACCGTCACGGCGGCCCGGACCACCCCTTAGGGCCCGAGCCCGAGCGCAGGTGAGCCGGACGGGTCCGTGAAGAGGGGGCTCAGCAGGACGGTTGCGGCGGCTTCGGGGAGGACGGCGGGGCCGGCGTGCGGGATGACGATGCGGCCGCGGTCGGTGGACACGTGGGAGGACGCCACCGCGGCCGCCCGTATCTCTTCGAGGTACTCCTCGTGCAGCACGCTCGACAGCTCCGTGACGACCATGACGGCGGGGTTGAACACGTCGAGGAGGAGCGCGGTGGCCCGCCCCACGTGCCGGGCGCGGTCCCGCAGCAGGCGGTCGGCCCGGGGGTCGCCGGCGGCGGCCGCGTCGACCAGCAGCGCGATCGCGGGGGACGGCACGATGCCCCGGCGGACCGCCTCGGCGGTGATCGCGGTGTCGGAGGCGGTCGCCTGCAGGCAGCCGGTCCGCCCGCAGGCCGCACAGCCCACGGTCGACCCGGGTACCGGCAGGTGCGCGACGTCGCCGGCCGCCGCGTCGGGGCCCTGGTGCAGGGTGCCCTCGATGCCGAAGGCCGCGTCGACGACGTTGCCCACGAACAGGTGAACCAGGCTCCGGCGGGCCTCCGGGCGGCCGAAGAGGATCTCCGCACCCGCCACGGCGCGCGCGTGGTTGTCGATCCGGACCGGCAGGCCCAGGGCCTCGGAGAGTTCCCGGGCCAGCGGCCGGTCCCGCCAGCCGAGGCGCTCGTGCCGGACGACCAGACCGTCGTCCGGGCGGATCCAGCCGCCCAGCGCCACCCCCACTCCGAGCAGCGGCCGGCCCGCGGCGGACTCCGCGAGGAAGGCGGACAGCCCGGCGGCGATCCGGGCGGGGTCGTGGTCCCCGTCGTGCGGCACGCTGCGGCCGGCGAGGACCCTTCCGCGCAGGTCGACCAGCCCGAACGTGGACGAGGGCACACCGATGTGCAGCCCGGCCACGACCGCCCCGCCGACCGGGCCGGTGTGCAGGTCGAGCGGGACGCGGGGGCGGCCCACTCCACCGGGCGGGGGTGGTTCGGGCAGTTCCCGGAGCAGGCCGCGCCGGAGCAGACCGGTGGTCTGCCGGGAGACCGCCGCCGGACTCAGGCCGCAGAGGCGGGAGATGGCGCTGCGGGCGACCGGGCCGTGGTCGAGGACCGTGCGGAGCACGGTGGCGGCATTGGCCGCGGCCCGGTCGTCACCGGTCATCGCGGGGCCCGGGCGACGGGCCGGTGCCGGGGCGGCGGGGTGGTCGTGGTGGGGGTCGGTCACAGCCGACGACAGTAACCGCGACCGGCCGAGAGGCGCCCGTGGTGGCCGATTGGCGCCGCCCCGATGGCCGGTTCCCGTGTGTACAGGGCATGGCGGGGCGTGTGCGGGCGTGGCGGGCGCGTTGCGGCACCATGAATTCAGGCCACGGTCCGGCGGGGTCGGCCACGGGTCCGCCCACCCCGCGTAGGTCTGGAGAAATCGCAGGTCAGCGCGGGCTTGAAGGGCTTTTCGCGGCTGCTCGGGAAACCCGGCCGGCGGGCCGGCGGGCCGGGGTGCGGGCCCTTGACCGGGTGCGGGCCCGCTGCGAGGCTCCTGCCATGTCCGCAACCGAGCGATTCGCCGAGCGGCTCCGCACCTCCGGCGGCACCTCCACCGTGCCGGCCGCGTGTCCGGGCCGCTGTCCGGCCTGTTCCTGCTCCGCCTGAGCGCATCCGGCACGACCGGCCACCGGCCCGGCGCGCACTGCGCACCACGGCGGGGCCCGCGTCGCACCGCATTTCTTCCGCTGAGGAAGTAACCAGCCGCACCCGGCACCACCGGACGGCCCGTCCGCAGCAGCGCCTGCGTCCCCTTCCGTCACGCCCCTCCCGCTCCGGTCCCGTTCCGGTCCCGCTCCGGTCATCCCCGCGGCGGCGTCCCGTGCGGCCGGTCCCACCGCCGTACGTCTCACCGCGACCCGGTCCGTGCGTACCGGCCCGGACCAGCCGGTACGAGCCCGAACCCCGAGCCGCGTCCCGAGTCCGGCGTCCCGTACGACCGCTCTCCCGCAAGGCCGCTCGATCCGCACGGCCCTACAGCCCGCCCGTCCTTCCCCTACGCCGTTCCCCGCGTACGACCCCAGCAGCGCGCGACCGCGCCGCACCTCCACCCCGTCCCCGTGCCGTACGTCCGGCACGTCACCACCCCGGGCCCCCGGCCCGCCCGTCCCGAGGAGCAACCATGGCCACCGCCACCCGGCACACCACCGGCACCGAGATCACCACCACGCCCGTCGGCGGCCGCATCGGCGCCGTCATCGACGGCGTCCGGCTCGGCGGGGACCTCGACCCCGCCGCCGTCACCGCCGTCCGGGACGCCCTCCTGGCCCACAAGGTCGTCTTCTTCCGCGGCCAGCACCACCTGGACGAGGAGAGCCACGAGGCGTTCGCCCGGCTCCTGGGCACGCCCGTCGCGCACCCCACCGTCCCCTCCGCCGACGGCCGTTACGCCCTGGGCATCGACTCCCACCACGGCGCCCGCGCCAACCAGTGGCACACCGACGTCACCTTCGTGCCCGCCTACCCGGCCTTCTCCATCCTGCGGGCCGTCACCATCCCGCCCTACGGCGGCGACACCCTCTGGGCGAACACCGCCACCGCGTACGCCCACCTCGCCGAGCCGCTCCGGGCCCTCGCCGACAGCCTGCGCGCCGTCCACTCCAACGACTACGACTACGCGGCCCTCAAGCCCGACGCCCTGCCCGAGGCCCTCGCCCAGTACCGCGAGGTCTTCACCTCCACCCGGTTCCGGACCGAGCACCCGGTCGTCCGCGTCCACCCGGAGACCGGCGAACGCACCCTGCTCCTGGGCAACTTCGTCCAGCGCCTCCAGGGCCTCACCGGCCGTGACTCCCGCGCGCTGCTGGACCTCTTCCAGGCGCACATCGAGCTGCCCGAGAACACCGTCCGCTGGCAGTGGCAGCCCGGTGACGTCGCCATCTGGGACAACCGCGCCACCCAGCACTACGGCGTGGACGACTCCGGCGACCACGAGCGCACCCTGCGCCGGGTCACCGTCGACGGCGACGTCCCCGTCGGCACGGACGGACGCCACTCCGTCCTGCTGAGCCCCGAGACGGTGCCCGCGCCGTCGTTCGGCATCCCCTCCGGCGCCTCCGCCGCGCCCGAGGCCGAAGCCGCGCCCGAGGCCGAGGCCGAGCCCGCCGCCGCGACGGCCTGATCAACCCCGGCCCGATCCGTCCCGATCCCCGCGTCCCGGAAAGAGAAACCGTGCCCCGCATCCTCGCCCTCACCGGCAGCCCCTCCCTCCACTCCCGCACCACCGTCGTCGCCGAGCACGCCCTCGGCCGTCTGGCCCACGCCGGCTTCGAGACCGCCCACCTGGCCGTCCGGGACCTGCCCGCGGCCGACCTGCTGGCCGCCCGCACCGGGCAGCCGGAGCTGCGCCGCGCCCTTGCGGCCGTCGCCGAAGCCGACGGCGTGGTCATCGCCACCCCGGTCTACAAGGCCTCGTACACAGGTCTGCTGAAGGCGTTCCTCGACCTGCTCCCGCAGGACGGCCTGGACGGCAAGACGGTGCTGCCGCTGGCCACCGGCGGCAGCCTCGCCCACGTCCTCACCCTCGACTACGCCCTCCGGCCGGTGCTCTCGGTGCTCGGTGCCCGGCACGTCACCGCCGGCCGGTTCGTCCTCGACTCCTCGGTGGAGCGGGGCACGGGGCCGGACCGGCTCCGCCCCGAGGCGGAACTCGACCTCTACCAGGCCGTCGACGAGTTCGCCGACGCCGTGCGTGCCGGCTCCACCGCCGTCACCACCGCCGTCACCGCCGCCGGCTGACCCTCCCCTTACCTTCGCAGCGACCAAGGACCAGCAACATGCCCGCAGCACTCACCCCGTCCACCACCTCCCGGCGCCAGTTCCTCACCCTGCTCGGCATCTCGGCGGCCGCTGTGAGCTGCGGTACGGCCACGGCCGGCGGCGGCTCCGGCGCCGGTTCCGGCAGCCAGGTGAAGACCCTCAAGTACCAGGGCGCGGTCGGCGCCGTCACCCTGCCCGAACTCGCCGCGGACCTCGGCTACTTCGGCGACGTCAAGCTGGAGTGGGTCGGCAACACCATCAGCGGACCGCAGGACATCCAGTCCGCGGCCACCGGCCAGACCCACTTCGGCAGCGCGTTCAACGGAGCGGTCATCAAGCTCGCCGCAGGCGGGGCGCCGATCAAGGCCGTCATCTCCTCCTACGGCTCCGACCAGCACACCTACGGCGGCTACTTCGTCCTGGAGGACAGCCCGATCCGCTCCGCCCGGGACCTGATCGGCAAGAAGGTCGGCATGAACACCCTGGGCGCCCACTACCAGGCCCTGCTCGACATCTACCTGAGCCGCAACGGGCTCTCCGAGGCGGAGGCGGGCAAGGTCGAACCGCTCGTCGTGCCGCCCGTCAACACCGAACAGGCGATCAGGCAGAAGCAGATCGAGGTCGGAGTGCTCAGCGGCATCCTGCGCGACAAGGCCCTCGCGGCCGGCGGCCTCCGCCCGCTGTTCACCGACACCCAGCTGCTCGGCCCGTTCAGCGCCGGCACGTACATCATGACCCAGCGCTTCATCAAGGAGAACCCGGACACCGTACGCACCTTCGTCACCGGTGTGGCCAAGGCCATCGAGTGGTCCCGGACCACCCCGCGCGAGCAGGTCATCGCCCGGCAGACCGAGATCGTCAAGAAGCGCGGTCGCAACGAGGACGCCTCGAACCTCAAGTACTGGCGCTCCTACGGCATCGCCGAGACGGGTGGCCGGGTCGAGGACAAGCACTTCCGGCTGTGGCTGGACTGGCTCGGCGAGCGCGGCGAGGTCAAGAAGGGCCGCCTCAAGGCGTCCGAGCTCTTCACCAACGAGTTCAACGGCTACGGGAAGGGGTGACGGCCGCCATGGCGAAGATCGTGATCGAGGGGGTGCGCAAGTCGTTCGGCGGGTTCACCGCCCTCGACGGCATCGACCTGGAGATCCGCAGCGGTGAGTTCCTGGTGGTCGTCGGGCCCAGCGGCTGCGGCAAGTCCACGCTGCTGGACCTGCTGGGCGGTCTGTCCCGGCCCACCGGCGGACGGATCCTGCTCGACGGGAAGCCGGTCACCGGCCCCGGGCTGGACCGCGGCATCGTCTTCCAGCAGTACGCACTGCTGCCGTGGCGGACCGCGCAGGGCAACGTCGAGTTCGGGCTGGAGGCCACCGGCGTGCCGCGCCGCCAACGGGGCGCGCGGGCCCGGGAGTTCCTGGACCTGGTGGGGCTCTCCGGATTCGAGGACCGGCACCCGCACGAACTGTCCGGCGGCATGCGCCAGCGCGTGGCCATCGCCCGCGCCCTCGCCTACGACCCGGACGTCCTGCTGATGGACGAGCCGTTCGCAGCACTGGACGCGCAGACCCGCGAATCGCTCCAGGACGAACTCCGCCGCATCTGGCAGAGCACGGGCAAGACCGTCGTGTTCATCACGCACGGCATCGAGGAGGCGGTCTACCTCGGGCAGCGGGTCGCCGTCATGACCTCCCGGCCCGGCCGGATCAAGGAGGTCGTCCCGGTCTCGTTCGGTGAGTGCGACGCGCTGCTCGGCGAGGCCCTGCGGTCCAGCCCGGAGTTCGCCCGCTTCCGGCACGAGATCTGGACGCTGCTCCACGACGAAGTGGCCCGCGCCCGGCAACTGGAGAAGGAGGCGGTGGCGGCATGACCACCGGAACCGACATCACCGCCATGGCCGCGGCAGGCGTCCGGACCCCGGCACCCCGTGCCGGGACCGTCCCGGAATCCGTACCCCGGGACCTGTCAGGGAACGGGACCGGGAACGGGGACGAATTCGGGACCGGGTCCGAGACGGAGGCCGGGTCCGGGTCCGGGTCCGGGTCCGGGAACGAAAGCGGGTCCGTTGCAACGGCCGCCCCGGAGGCCGGTGCGCCGGGCCGGGGTGCCGCCGCCGCGCTGAAGGCCGTACGGGCCCTCAAGGCCGTGTTCGTCCGGACCGTCGCCGTCCTGGCCCTGATCGCCCTGTGGGAGGTCGCTCCACGAGCGGGCCTGGTGGACGCCACCTTCCTGCCGCCCATAAGCGAGGTCGCCGTCGCCTGGTGGGAGCTGGCCGGTGACGGACAGCTCGCCGAGCACACGCAGGCCAGCCTGACCCGCTCGCTCGGCGGCTTCGGCATCGCCGTCGTCGTCGCCGTCCCGCTCGGGCTCCTGATCGGCTGGTACCGGCCGGTCGCCAAGGTGCTCGGGCCGCTGCTGGAGGTCTTCCGCAACACGGCGGCCCTCGCCCTGCTGCCCGTCTTCGTCCTGCTGCTCGGCATCGGCGAGACCTCGAAGGTGTCCATCGTCGTCTACGCCTGCGTGTGGCCGATCCTCCTCAACACCATCAGCGCCGTCGGCAACGCCGACCCCACCCTCGTACGGCTCGCCCGCTCGATGGACCTCTCCACGCCCCGGCTGTTCCAGAAGGTCATCCTCCCGGCGTCCGTCCCGGCCGTCTTCACGGGCGTCCGGCTGGCCGGTGCGGTGTCCATCCTGGTGCTCGTCGCCGCCGAGATGATCGGCGCGAAGGCCGGGCTCGGCTACCTGGTCAACGCCTCGCAGTTCAACTTCGCGATCCCCCAGATGTACGCGGGCATCATCACGATCTCCGCCATCGGCGTCGCCTTCAACCAGCTCCTCGTCACCGTCGAACGCCGCCTCAGCCTGTGGCGCGTCCCCGCCTCCTCCTAGTACTGCGACAGGAACCCCGATGACCACCGAGACGCCCCGCACCCTCCACCTCAACGCGTTCCTGATGAACGCCGGCCACCACGACGCCGCCTGGCGCCACCCGGGGTCGCAGCCCGAGCGGATCACCGACCTGGCCTACTTCCAGGAGCTCGCCCGGACCGCGGAACGCGGCAGGCTCGACTCGATCTTCTTCGCCGACGGCGTCGCACTGTGGGGCAAGGCCCGCCACAACGCCCTCGGCGGCTTCGAACCGCTCACGCTGCTGTCCGCGATCGCGGCCGTGACCGAGCGCATCGGACTGATCGCCACGGTCTCCACCACGTTCAACGAGCCCTACAACCTGGCCCGGAAGTTCGCCTCCCTCGACCACATCAGCGGCGGCCGCGCCGGCTGGAACATCGTCACCTCCGGCACCGTCGACGAAGCCCGCAACTTCAACCGGGACGAGCACCTGGAACACGCCGTCCGCTACGAACGGGCCCGCGAGTTCCTGGAGGTGGCGGGCAAGCTGTGGGACAGCTGGGAAGACGACGCGATCGTCCTGGACAGGGCAGCCGGCGTCTACGCCGACACCGCCAAGCTCCACCCCGCCGCCCACCGCGGCACGCACTTCCAGGTGGCCGGCCCGCTCAACGTGCCCCGCTCCCCGCAGGGCCGCCCGCTGCTGGTCCAGGCCGGCTCCTCCGAGGACGGCAAGGAGTTCGCCGCCCGGTACGCGGAGGCGGTGTTCACCGCCCAGCAGACCCTTGCCGACGGCCAGACCTTCTACAAGGACCTCAAGTCGCGACTGGCCCGTTACGGCCGCGCCGAGGACGGGCTGCTCGTCCTCCCCGGCATCGCGCCGGTGATCGGCTCCACCGAGGCCGAGGCCAGGCGGCTGGAACAGGAGCTCACCGAACTCCAGGTGCCCGAGTACGGGCTCGCCCAGCTCTCCGGCATGCTCGGTGTCGACCTCACCGGGCTGCCGCTGGACGGCCGGCTGCCCGACCTGCCCGAGGAACGGGACATCAACGGCAACAAGAGCCGCTTCACCCTGGTAGCCGAACTCGCCCGGCGGGAGGACCTCACCCTGCGGGAGCTGATCGCCCGGCTCGGCGCGGGCCGCGGCCACCGGGTGTTCGCCGGCACCCCGGAGCAGATCGCCGACCAGCTCCAGGAGTGGTTCGAGAACGGCGCGGCCGACGGCTTCAACATCATGGCGCCGGTGCTGCCGACCGGGCTCTCCGACTTCGTCGACCACGTCGTGCCGATCCTGCAGCAGCGCGGCCTGTTCCGCACCGAATACACCGGCCGGACCCTGCGCGACCACTACGGGCTCCCCCGGCCGGCGAACCGCTACGCACCGGCCGCGCGATAGCCACGGCCGGCTGCCATCCCGCGGGGCCCGCCGCCGACGACCAGGTCGGCGGCGGGCCCCGCGGTTCGCAATGCTTGAATGGACCGTCGCACTTGGTCTGACAAGGAGAAACGCTGTGCCCCTGGTCTCTGTCGTGATGCCCGTGTACAACTCGGCAGCCACTCTCGGCGCGGCCGTCCGATCGGTGCTCACACAGACGCACGGCGATCTGGAGCTGCTGGTCACCGACGACCAGTCCACGGACGGCTCCATGGACATGCTCCGCGAGTTCGCCGAGCAGGACGAGCGGGTCCTGCCGCAGCGGGCGCCCGAGCAGGGCGGTGCCGGCAAGGCCCGCAACCTCGCGATCCAGCGGGCACGCGGGGACTACGTCGCCTTCCTCGACAGCGACGACATGTGGCTGCCGGAGAAGACCGAGAAGCAGCTGGCCTTCGCCGCGGACGGTGACGCGCCGCTGACGTTCACCTCGTACTTCAAGATGGACGCCGACTACGCCGGCGAGAGCACGGACTGGGTCCCGAACGGGCGGGTGGTCCGTGCACGGGAGCACGTGGACTACCGCGCCATGCTGGTCCGGGATTACATCGGCGCACTCACCGCCATGTACGACCGCAACGCCCTGGGCACGAGGCTGATGCCGGAGATGCGCAAGCGCCAGGACTACGCGCTCTGGCTGTCGATCATGCGCGACGGCGCCGACGCCCGGGGCCTGGCCGAGCCGCTCGCGGTCTACCGGGCCCACCAGGCCGGATCGCTGTCCTCCAACAAGCTGTCCCTCGTGCAGTACAACTGGGAGCTGTACCGCGAGCACGAGCACCTGTCGGTCCCGCGGGCGACGCGGGCGCTGGCCGGCGCCGTATGGCAGTCGCTCCGGAACTCCCGCATCTGACCCCGCGCGCGCAAGGACGGCCGCCGCCGGGCGCGGCGGCCGTCTTGACAGCGCCCGGACAGGCGTCGACACTCCAGACACGGCAAATCCTGGTGAACCGGTAGGGAATCATGGGCTGCTCTGCGCTGGACCGCGGCACCGACGGCGTCCGTCTCGCCGTCCTTCTGCTGCGGCTGCCGCTGCTGACGTCCCGCCGCCACATCGACCTCCTTCGTGTGTGCAGCGCGGCGGGCCTCCCGCCCCACGGCGGCCCCGCGCCCGCCGTCAGCTGACCCTCCGCGCACCCACCTGCTGCACATCACCCTCCGCGCACTCACCCCCGCGCACCACCGGGTCCCGCACGCGCCGAAGCCGCCGCGTGCCGTCGTCGTATGGCCTTGACATCCTCCCCTCCCTGAAGGGAGGGGATTCCTAGCTCACTTCGCCTGACACCTAGCAGGTGGCGGGGCTTACAAGATCAGCACTAGCCGGGTTGAGACCAGCCCGGACGAGCATCACGCGTGCGGAGTTCTTGTCCCTGGGGGACACCGCGCCGCACGCGGTGCACGTATACGTCCTCTGGGAAAGGGGTAGGCGGTGCTTGGTTCTCGCTCCGCAGTGTGCGCAGTCCATGGTGGTGTGCGCGGGGTGGACCAGGTGCACGGTCCGGCCATGTTTGCGGGCCATCTCGATCAGGACTGTCTTCGTGGCGCCGATCGCGGCGTCGGCAGCTTTGCGGGCCATCGTGGTCCTGACGAGGAACTTCGGCTTGAAGTCCTCGACGGCGAGTGTGTCGAAGTCGCGGACGAGGGTCTTGGCCCATTTGCGGCCGGTGTCCTGCCGCTGCCGGACGATCTTCTTGTGCATCTTCGCCGCCGCTCGGCGGGCCTTCTTGTAGCCCTTGGTGTCGGGACGGTTCTTCGGGGTCCCGCGCCGGACCATCATCCGCTGGTAGTGCGCAAGCTTCGCGGCGGCCGTCCTGCCATGCTGCGCGTGGGGCAGGTCGTGGGCGTCGGACGTGGTGGTCGCGGTCTCCTTCACACCCCAGTCGACACCGATTGCCGCACCGGTTTCCGGCAGGGCCTGGGTCACGGCGGGAACGACGAAGGACGCGTACCAGTGCCCGAGACTGTCCCGGTACACGCGCACGCTGGACGCCGGCCTGGGCAGCTCACGCGACCACACCACGGTAAGGACGATCCCGCCTGCCAGGTGCAGACGGCCGTCCTTGATCCGGAAACCCCGGGTCGTGTAGTTCAGCGACGGCGCGGCCTCGCGCTTGCGCTTGATGCGGGGCATCCCGGCCCGCCGCCGCATCGGCAGCTTCGCCTTGATGTCCTTGAGCGCCTTCGTCCGGGACCTGGCGAAGTCCCGGATGACCTGCTGCTGCGGCACCGACGCACCCTCGCGCAGCCACGTCATCGACCGCCGGGCCTCGGTCAGCATCCTGTCGAGCCGGGCCGGGCCGCACGTCGTCTGCCCGCCGGTCGTCCTGTTGTGCCTGTGGACCTTGCGGGACATCGCCACGCACTCGTTCCACACCCACCGACACCGCGCCCACTCGGCATCCAGCCGGCCCAGCGCGCCGGACGACACACGCAGCCGGTAGGTGTACCGGGCGTGCCCGGCCACCGTCTCGGCCATCGCCGCTGTCGTCACGATCCGGAAACTAACACCCCCCACTGACAACCGAAGAGAGCACAGCTCAGAACAGAAACGAAGAGAACTCCGGCGCTCCGCACCTACGCGCCAAGGATCCATTCCTCCCCCGCCTGAAGGCGGGGGCCTCCTGGAAGAAGTCAGGTGACCGAGCACTCCCAAGGAGATGTATGTCCGCCACCACTTCCCCGAAAGCCGTGCCCTCCTTCCGGGGCAGGATCGGCAGCGACGCGCGCAGCGGTTACCCCGCCGTGCCGCACCGCTACCGGCTGCACCTCGCCCCGTCCTGTCCGGGCTGTCTGCGGATCGCCGTCACCCACGGCCTGGCCGGCCTGGAGGACGTCGTCCCGGTGACGATGCTGCCCGCCCTGCCCGACGCGCCCGGCGGCGGGTACCTGGCCCTGCGCCCACGGTACGAGGCCAGTTCGCACCGGCATCCGGGACCGGCCCTCGCCCCGGTGCTCAGCGACGACTGGACCGGCCGGATCGTCAGCACGCACGCGCCCGACATCCTCCAGGACCTCGCCCGGCTGTTCGGCGGCTCCGGCCCGCGCCTGTACCCGGACGGCGCGGACGGGCGGATCGAGGCCGTCGGCCGGCTCTGCGAGCAGGGCGTCAACGCGGCGGCGCAGCGCGCCGGCCGGTCCGGCATCGGCGCGGTGGCGCGCGACGCCGCGCTCACCACCCTGTCGCGGACACTGCAGGCACTGGATCGGCGGCTCGCTTCCACCGAGTACGTGCTCGGCAGCGCACTCACCGCCGCCGACGTGCAGTTGTGGGTGACGCTGGTCCAGCTGGACACCGTGCACCGCTGGCACCTGGACGCCGCCGCGGTGTACCGCATCACCGACCACCCCCGCCTGTGGTCGTACGCGCGACGACTGGCGGCGCATCCCGCCTTCGCGTCCCACCTCGACCTGGACGCCATCGCCGACCGGCACCACGCGCACTGCCGCGGCAAGGAGGCCGCCGGTGCGGCGGTGCGGATCGTGGACTGGCCCGGGCACGCGGCACGAACCGTCGCGGCCGTGGAGCCGGCGGGGAGCTGACGGGAGCGGTCGCGCCCGGGCGCCTGCGCACGGCGGGCGGCCCTCCAGCCGTGTGGAGGACCGCCCGCCGCGGGATCGTGGGGTGCCGCCGGTCAGGCTACGGCGTCACGTTCAGGAGCTTGTTCGCGGTGCCGGAGGCCGGGTTCTTGATGGCGCCCGCGGTGGCGGCCCCCGTCAGCGCGGCAGCCGTGTCGGCGGGGGTCGCCGTGGGGTTGGCGGCCAGGTAGAGGGCGGCCGCGCCGGCCACGTGCGGGGCCGCCATGGAGGTGCCGGAGATCGTCTTGACGCCGGTGTCGCTGTCGTTCCATGTGGAGGTGATGTCCGAGCCGGGAGCGTAGAGGTCGATCACCGGGCCGAAGTTGGAGAATTCGGACTGCTCGTCGCCCCCGGTGCTGGACGCGACCGTGATGGCCTCGGGCACCCGGGAGGGCGAGCCCTGACCGGCGTCGGCGGAGTCGTTGCCGGCGGCCACGGTGAAGGACACGCCCGAGGCGATGGCACGCTGGACGGCCGCGTCCAGGGCTTCGTCGGCTCCGCCTCCCAGGCTCATGTTGGCGACGGACGGCCCGGAGTGGTTCTGCGTCACCCAGTCGATGCCGGCCACGACCTGCTCGGTGGTGCCGGAACCGTTGTCGTCGAGGACGCGTATCGCCACGATCCTGGCCTTCTTGGCCACGCCGTGGGCGGTGCCCGCGATGGTGCCCGCGACGTGCGTGCCGTGGCCGTTGCCGTCGTCGGCCGTCTCGTCGTTGTCGACGGCGTCGAAGCCGTGGGCGGCCCGCCCCGCGAAGTCCTCGTGCGAGATCCTGACGCCGGTGTCGATGACGTACGCGGTGACGCCCTCGCCGCCGCCGTCGGGATACGTGTACTTGGCGTCGCCGGCCGTGCCGGGCTGGTCGATCCGGTCCAGGCCCCAGGACGGGGGGTTCTCCTGTGTCTCGTTGATGCTGAATCGTTTGTTCTGTACGATCTGGCCGACGGCGGGATCCGCGGCCAGCCGCTTGGCCTCCGTCACCGTCAGACCGGAGGCCGAGAAGCCGTTGACGGCGGAGCCGTAGGAGCGCTGCAGGGTGCCTCCATACTTCTTGGCCAGGTCCTCCTTGTTCGCGGATGCGTCGAGGATCACCACGAAACTTCCGGACACGGCACCCGGGGCGCCGAGTCCGTGCACGGTCCCCTCGGCCGGGGCGGCGGCTCCGGCGAAGGGGCCTGCAAAGAAGGCGGCGGCGAGTGTGCCCGCAGCACCTGCGGCTATGGCCGTGTTGCGAAGTCCGTTGGGCCGCTTGTGAGTTGCCATGGAGAGGTTGCTCCTCGTCGTGACGTTGGGGGCGTCAAACTTCTGATCAACCCTGTTCCGTTTGACAGGAGCAAATCAAGAGCGAACCGGCGGTAGCGGTTATTCAACAAGGTTTCTTAAAACCCCCTCCACACCCCGCCCACGACTTCACGTCAACTCCCCCACAATCGGCATGCGTTCGTGCGCCGCTTCCGCACAGAGACCCGGACCACTGAGCGTCACGGCCTGCTGCGCAGTGGGGGGCCGTCTGCGCCGTGGAAGGCGAAGGCGGCCCAGTGGTAGGGGCGGGCGTGGGCGAGTGCGGTGGCGGCCTGCACGGCGAACGGGGTGGTGCCGGCGGGCATGACGTCGGCGAGGAGGCGGCGTTTCTCGGCGACGGTGCTGTCGCGGACCTCCTGCTGCGCCGTGCGGAGCGCCTCGCCGTACGTGGTCCCATCGGTCCGCCACTCGCGCGCGAACCGCACCATCAGCTCGGTGGTGCCGAGTTCCGGGACGGCCCAGAGGCTGCTGACGACGGCGGCCGCGCCGGCTTGGATCAGCGTGGTGGGAAAGCCGATGGCCTCGTCGGGTGCCGTCGTCCCCACCTGGCCGGTCTTGCATGCGGAGAGGACCGCGAGCCGCAGGCCGTCCAGCCGGTCGCCGAGGAGATCGGCGACCGTGACCGCGCCGTGGTGGGCGACTTCCAGCCGGCTCGCCAGCGGGTTGACGACGTCCGCCTGTGCGTGGCACGACAGGTGGGCGAGAGCCGCGTCGCACAGGTGCGCGCGGACGGCGTCACGGGTGGGGGCCTCCCCCTTGAGGTACACCGATTCCCCGTCCCATCCGGCCAGTGCGGCCGCGCATTCCGCTGCGGAGTGCGGCAGCGGGGGCCCCGCGACCGGCGTCGGCTCGTCGACCACGAGCAGCCGGCCCGGCCGCGCCGCCTGCGCACGCGCGCGGGTGACGGTGACGGCACGGGCGGTGGGTGCGTAGGTGATGAGCAGGTCGTCGAGTGCGTACCGGCGGCGGGTCGGCCGGTGCGGGTCGGGGGTCCAGGCGGCGTGCAGGGGCAGCAGGTGCAGGCCGCCGGCGGGCACGAGACAGATCCGGTCGGCGCCCCGGACGGCGGCCAGGACGGGCCCCATCGCCGCCGTCCAGAGCCATTGACCGGCCGATTCCACTCCGCGCACGGGGTCGCCGAAGACCTTCTGGACCTGCGCTCGTACGGCAGCCTCGGTCAGCTCCGGGAGGACCAACGATTCGATCGACCGGTCCCGGCCGATGACCAGGGCGAACCCTCCGTATGCGGTGGCGGCCAGATACACCAGCGGGGCCTCGCAGGCGGCGCCGAGGACGTCGGACGCCCGGGCGGCGCGGTGGAAGTCGGCGAACCCGTCGATGTTCCGGATGGCCTCGACGGTCTCGCCGAGGCGTTGCCGCATGCTGCGCACGCCGGTCGCGGTGGATGTGACGCTCAGCGGGGCGCCGCCCCCGAGACCGCCACCGAGCCGGGTCAGGTCCAGCCCGTCCTGCCGACGCAGCGCCGCCGCCAACTCTGCGTAGCTGCGTGCGAGTTCGGGGTGACCGGCCGCGGTGAGGCGGTCCAGCCACTGCGGGTCGTCGGTGAGCGCGTTACCGGTCAGCACCGCCAGGCCCTGCTCCAGGAGGACCGCCGCGTCCATGGGCTTGTCGGTGCGGACGAGCGCGAAGGCCGCGGTTGCGGTCCGTCCGGTCACCCCGCGCAGGTGCAGTTCCGTGTGGGCGCGGGTCGCCTGGGAGTCGGTGACCTGCCGGGTCTGGGCCCAGGCGGCCACGTAGTGGGACGCCGCCTGCTCCCAGTTGCCGCTCGCACCTTCCCATTCGCCCAGCCAGGTCGCGCAGACGGTGGCCAGGGGGATGTTCACGCCTTCGGCGTCGGCGAGCGCCTCCCGCATGAGGGTCATCGCCTCCGCCAGGTACGGACCGCCCTTCATGCCCAGGTTCCGCGCGAGGTTGTAGCGCACCATCGCGTGGTGTCCGGGGAGGTCGGCGCTGTCCGCAAGCACCTCCCTCAGGAGGGCGAACGACTCCTCGACTCCCTCGTGATCGCCATCGGCCTGGGCATCGATGAAGAGGAGGGTGGCGAGCAGCTCCGTGATGACGAGGTGCGGCACGGTCCCTTGTCGGGCGAGCAGGCGTGCCTCACGCAATGCGTCGACGGCCGACTCCATGAAGAGGGTCAGCCCGGTCCGGATGGCCGCGTCCGCCGTGCCGTGCGCGAACTGCCTCAAGAGCATTGCGGACACCGTGCCGTTCGCGCGGGCGCGGTTGACGGCATCGAGTTGTGCGGCGATCGCCCGGCCGAGGTCGGCGTCGTCACGGGTGAGGGCGTAGCGCTGCAGCAGGGCCTCGCCGAGGTTGCCCAGCAGCCAGGAGCCGTCATCGATGTCGGGGGCCACCCGGTCGTGGAAAGCGACCACCTCCTCCAACAGCATGATCGCCTGGTCCAGGTGGTCGATCTGACGGGTCGCCGCGAAGTGCCACCGCAGCAGTGCCGCCTGTGAGTTCAGGAGCCGTATCCGCAGCCGGGGCGAGGTGTCGGGCAGGCCCGAGGCCAGGACGAGATCGCGCAGCAGACGTTCGACGACCGGTGCGGCGGCAGGCTCGCCGGACGATTCGAGTTCCTCCACGTACGCTTCCGACTGCCCCACGGCGTCCTCGGCACTCGTACGCGGTGCGGCCGTGGCCAGGGCCGCACGACGGTGGAGGAAGCGGCCCATGGCGATGTCGAATCCGAGGTCCGGAACCTCCAGCAGCAGGACCTTCAGGCCGGAGAGCCGACGGCCGGCATCCTCCTGCCCGGCGTCTTGGGCCCGCTTGTCGAGGAGCCCTTGCGCGAGGGGTCCCAGCAGGTCGGGATTGCCGAACAGGAGGCCGCGCAGGCGCAGGACCACCGGGCCGATGTGCTGGTCGTCCTCGAGTCGGGCGTCGGTCACGACGAGGTCGTCGAGGAGATCACCGACGTGGCGCAGCCGCCGGTCGGCCCGCTCGTTGAACATCGCATGCCGCTCTGCCATCCGTTCCCACTCATGGGGCTGGGGTTCTTGAATGCTGCTGTCGCGGAAGAAGAGCGCGATGTGCTGGGACGACTGCGCCCCGAACTGTGTCAGGTACTCGTCGGCACGTGCCGCCGCGAGCACGGGGTCGGGCTCCAGCAGGATGCGGCCGAACGCCGTTGCAAGCAGCGCCTCTTCCACACCGTGAGTCTCCGCGGTCGTGAGGATCGACCTGGCGAAGAGCAACTCCGTGTGCACGGACTCCGGCATGTCGAGCATGCCGACGATGTCGATCAGCCGCACCGCCTCCTCAGTGAGGAGCACCGGGTGCTCGGCGAGCAGGCGGACGCGTTCGGCGAGCCCGCACTCGGGTCCGATGAAGTCGCCTACGACGTCCATGAGTTCCCGGGCCTCGGCAACGGTGTCGCAGCCGATGTGGGGCAGCGCCACCGTGGGCACCAGTTCGATCCGGTGCTGGGCATCGCCCTGCGCCGTCCCGGCCGCCACTCCCACCCGCATGCAGCGGTGCACCAGGAAGGCCGACGCCTCCGGCCCCTGCCGCAGCTCTGCCTCCGTCTGCTCCGCCTCCCAGACCAGCCGGCGGTGGATGGTGTCGCAGAGCAGCTCCGGATACGCGTAGAGGGCGGCGGCGAACTCCTTGGCGGAGCGGACGGCACGTACCGCTTGCTGTGCTCTTCGCAGCCGTTCGCCATTGTCCGGGCCGGGCGCGACGAAAGCACCGAACGCGGTGTCCGGTCCGGCTGTCGCCGCGGCGTACAGGACGTCCAGCCGTTGTCTCCATCGCGGGCCTTCGTCCGGGTCGAACCCGGGTATCTCCCGCAGAATCGTCTTGTAGGCCTTGCCGCCGAGCATGATCAGCAGCTGCGGGTGGGCGGCGAGCAGGTCACGGGCGTAGCGCGGGGACAGCGTCCCGCAGAAGCGCCGCAACAGCCCGTCGTCCTCCGGCGGACGTTCGGCCTTCTCGCCCCAGCCGATCACGGGTGCGGGTCGGCGGCCGGCAGTTCCGCCGGGCCCGACAGCCCTGCCGGCGTCGCCTCGAACCTGATCACCCGTACGCCACCGTCGCCCGCGGCGGCAGCCGCGACGGCCCGGTGGTGGGCCTCGACGAGGTGGCTGCCCAGGCGGTCGGCGTCGACGTCGGCGAGATCGACGGCCAGTTCGACGACGACCTGGTCCGCGGCGTAGACCGTGCGCACCACCAGCCGCGACGGTGACGCGGCCTCGGTACGCGGGCGGCCTGCGACGGCATCGCGCAGGCGGCCGAAGGCAGGCGCGAGCTTGCCCCAGACCCCGTTGGCGACCTTGCCGACGGCCCAACTGCCCAGTTCCAGGGCGACGAAGAGGGCCACGGTGAGCGCGACCGGATCCTGGTCGGCCACGCCCTTGTCCGGCACCGTGTGCTGCGCGGCGTAGTCGCCCGCCGTGCCGAACGGCAGGAGATCGTCGTCGAACGGGTCGGGCTCGACGTTGAATCCCAGGTCGCCGGCCGTCGCGTAGAACTCCTCGGCGAACACGGCGGCGGGGGCGGCGAGGGACTCGTCGCCGTACCACCCGAAGATTCGGACGGTGCCTTCCTGCCGGACTGCATCGCCCTCGCGTACCTCGTGCTGCACCGCGTCTCCCGCCGTCGAAGTGACCTCCGATCGATGCTAGGACGCGGGCCGTTGATCGGTCGATCGGTTGGTCACATTCACGGGACCGCATCACCGGTCGTCCGCTAGGCTCTGGCCATCGATCCGCAACCTCGTCCCGGCACAGGGGCAGGCGCAAGATCTCCGCTGACATGTGGAAGGGTCTTGCCATGCACGGATACGGGTACGAGCACGGGCGGTACGGTGTGGGGACGGCCCCCGAAGCCGGTGGGGTCTGTCTGCTGACCGCCGTCGCTCCCCGCAAGGACGAGGGCAACAGCCCGACGGGGATCGTCGGCCGGCACCTGGCGCGCCTCCTCGTCGCAGCGGGCCGGCCGGTACGGGTCCTGGCCGAGCCGGAGGTGGGCGACGGCTGGCCCGCCGGGGCCGAGGTCGTGGCGGGCTCGGTCACCCGGCCCCTGGAGTGCGCGCGGGCCTTCGACGGCGTCGACTCCGTCTTCTTCGCCGGCGCCCGGCCGTCTTCGGTCCCCGACGCGCTCGCCCTCGCCCGCGACGGCGGCGCCCGCAAGGTGGTCCTCCTGTCCTCGCACGGCCCGGAGTACGAGGCGGCCAACCCGCCCGAGACCTGGTACTGGCTGGCGATCGAAAAGGCCGTCGAGGCCTCGGGCATCCCCTGGACGCACATCCGGCCGTCGGCCGTGATGGGCGCCGCCGTCGAGGGCACGTACCCGGCGACGGGGTCGGACTGGTTCGGCACCGTCCGCGCCGAGGGCGTCGTACGGGAGGCCTTCGCCGAGCGGGGTCACTACCCGTTCATCCACGAGGAGGACCTCGCCGCCGTCGCCGCCGCGGCCCTGACCGGCGACGAGCACAACGGCCGCATCCTGGAAGCCGTCGGACTCCCCCTGGCCACGAAGGAACGCATCCGCACCCTCGCCGCCGCCCTCGGCCGCGACATCGCGACGGTCGACCTGTCCCCGGACGAGGGCCGGGCCCGCTGGCGGGCCCTCGGCTGGCCCGACGGGGCGATCGACGTGACCCTCTTCGCCCTGGAGGCCTACGCCGACCGCTACGACGAACTCGTCCGCTGGACCCTCGACCAGCACCCGACCGTCCCCGAGCTCATCGGCCGCACCCCCCTCACGTACGACGACTGGGTCCGGGCGCACCTCACCCGGTTCAGGTGACGCCGCCGCGCGCAGGACCGCCCAGCGCAGCCAGTTCGGCCTCCAGTGTGTAGATCTCCAGCCTCACCCTGCCGGCCGGGCCGCCCTGCCAGGCGTGGCTGAACTGTGCCATACCCATGACGGGCATCTCCTTGCGCAGCAGCCGCGCCACTTCCTGGGACATGGCCTGGGCCTCCCTGCGCGAGTCTGCGGGCGAGCTCGTGAAAATGCGCACGACGGCGGGCAGCCGGCCGGCCAGTGCCGTATCGATGCGGGGAATCTGCCGGCGGACTTCTGCCGTGCGTTGCCCTGTGCCGTCCGCCGGCGTCCAGAGTTCCATGGGCAGGGTCACGATGGTGCGCGCGGGTTTCAGCCAGCCCGGGGACGGACGGGAAGAGGGCTGGGGCGCGGCAGAAGCACTCGGCTTCGCCGCGGGCCCCTCCTTGCCGTCGTCGTCGGCCGGTGCCAGGTACGTGCTCAGCGCCAGGCCCGCCGAAAGCGCGATCACGACGGCGGCCACGCCCTGGACCACCGGCCTGCGGCGGCGTCCCGGCATGGCGCGCGCACCTGGCGAGGCCGGGGAGTGGGCGAGGCGGTGCTCTGCCCGATCGAGGATCTCGTTGTCCTCCTCGCCGAGCGCCGCCGCCCGGTCGAGCGCTCCGGCCAGGTCGGCTCCGGCCGGCGAGTCACCGAGGGACGCCACGCCCGGCGGCAGCGGAACCGGAACGGGCAGTGGTTCGTCGGCGCTGTCCCCATCGGTGGCGGTCGCTTCTGCGTCGCCGCGCCGCAACTCGCCTCTGAGGTGTCCGACTTCGGCCCGTGTCCGGCGGAGCAGGGCTTCGGCTCGCTGGTGTCGGTGCTGTGCGCGCAGCAACTCCTCGCGGGTCCGCGTTTCCTGGTCACGGGCGAGGTCCAGTCTTTCCTGGATTCCGGCGGCCTCGGCGGCCCGGCTGCCGAGGAGGCCGTCCCGTTCCCGGGTGAGCGTCTCGATGTGCTGGTTCTGGAACTGGAGCATGGCCGTCAGAACGAAGACGATCTTCTCCGACCTGGTGAGGGCCTCGCGCAACTCGTTCCGCTGGTCGAGGGTTTGCGTCAGCCGCTCGTAGGTCTGGAGGTGCCCGGCCTGCACGGCGGCGACTTCGGCCACCACTTCCGGCGAAGGCGGTGGAGCCGCCTGCCGGGGGGCACGCACCGCGGCCAGGAGCGCCGCGGCCCGTTGGCGGTGCATCTCGTGCGTCCGGGCGTCCTTGGCGGCGGTCGCCGCGAGCAGTGCGTCGACGAAGGCTCCGTCCGGAAGGGCCTTCGCTGCCAGGACGCGGCTGATCTGGGACCGGGAGTACGGGATCCTTCCTTCCAGCGAACGGAGGCCGACCCCTGCCGCGGTCACCCGCTCACGTAGGAACCGGGCCAGCCGGGCTGCTTCCTCGGTGACGTCCGCGTCGGCACCGAGGTCGCTCCACGGCCGGCCGCGCTGCGTGTTCGCCAAAGATCATCCCCCGTCAGGTCCGATGCCCGCCCTCGGCTGCAGTCGGGACAACACCGGGACAACCAGGGCTTGTCCCGACCTTAGCGGCGAGGACACGACCGCACTGCATGGACAACCCAACGGCGGCCACCATTGCGGAAGTTGACCACCAGGCCGGCACGCCGGTCGGACCGGAGCGGAGAACGGACATGACCAAGACGCAGCACGGCACCGTCACAGCCCGACACGACTGGCACCTCCACCTGAACCGCACGGGCCTTCGGGTCGGTGCCGGCCGGCACTTGCGCGTGCGGGTGTCGCTCACGCTGCTCACCTGGGGCGTCGGCATGAGCGGCCTCGCCGCGACGGCGAGCCACTGGATCCGCTTCCTCCCGTGACCACGGCGGCCTCTGGTGCCGGTGCAGACCGATGACGGCCGCCACCGGCCCGACCGCGTTCCGGTCCCCGGGCGGGTCGCGTCAGGTCAGGTGGGCAGTGATGAGCTGTTCCCAGGAGTCGATGAAGGACGGGTAGTCGGCGGCGAACGCGTCGAGGGCGTCGGCAGCGGCCGGGGTGAGGGGGGTCATGTCGTAGGTGACCGTCACCGCACTGCCCGACACGGTTGCCGCGAGGGCGACGGTGACCGTGCCGGCGCGGACGCCCGGCGTGATCCGGCCGTAGGAAACCGTGTGCGGGAAGTCGCGAGCGGTGACCAGCCAGGTGGTCTCCTCTTCGGGGGTGGAGGTGAGCCAGACGGTTCCCGGGGCGGAGTCGTCCGGCGTGTCGACGGGGAAGACGGGTTCCCAGCCGGGCACCCAGTCACGCTCGCCTCGCGCGGTGAAGAGCCGGAAAGCCTCTTCGGGCGGCAGCGGGACCTCCAGCGCTGCGGTCAGGACGCGACGGTTCATTTCTCCTCCAGGGGGGCGGTGCGGGTCAGGAGCCGGACTCCATGATCCGCGACGCCCGGCCCGGGACGTCCTGGGAGCGCGCCTCGGGACCCCGCTGCCCGGCGGCTGTCCCTACTTCTTCTCCTTCACCTTGTCGGCGAGGTCGTCGAGCGTCTCCTTGAAGATCTTCCCGAAGTTGGAGAACCCGGTGCCGGCCTGGCGACGCACCTCGGCGAGTGCGATCTTGGCGTCGCCGATGGTCCTGTCGATTTCCGCACCCACCTGTTCGGCCTTGGCCCCGGCCGCGATGCCCACCCGGGCGAGGGCCACTTCGACGCTGGCCCGCTTGTGCCCTGATCCGTCGACCATGAGGGAGTCGAGCCCCACGCTCCGCACCATGGCGTTGTACTTGTCGTCGGTCAGCGTCTCTTCCAGCAGGTGCTCGGCCAGTGTTTTGAGGAGGTACTTTTCGTCGGGGTCCAACGAGATCGTCTCCGCGCGAGCTGGGGGCGGGGGCGGAGTGCCTGCGGAGACCTTGGCGACGAGCTTCTTGACGTCCTGCTCGATCTCGGCCGCGGTCCTCCTGGCACCGTCGACCAGGTCGTTCCACCGGGATTCCGCAGGAACGACCTCTTCCCGCACGGTCTGGAGGGTCTGTTCCACGAGCGGCAGGGCGGCGGACCGCAGGTCCCCGCTTTCGATCAGTTCCTGGCAAGCCCGGAACCTCTCCAGGCTTTCCTCGAGCACGGCCAGCCGGAGGGTGAACTCGTTCTGGAGCTCCGGGGACTTGCCCAGCCATCCCCCGGAGAGGAGAGAACGGACCTCACGTGCGGTCGCATAGCCCTCCAGGCACGCCTTCCGGACCAGCATTCCCTTGTGCGTCGGGTGCGGTCCGATGCCGATGACGGCGTCCAGGATCTTCTCCGTGCCCTGCACCTTCGACAGGACTTCGGCGACCGCCGACGCCCCGTCGCGCTCGGCGTAGTACTTCAGGATGTACTGCGCGGTGTCGACGATCTCCTGCACCAGAACGAGCTGCTCGGCGGCGGCTGCGACCCGCTGCCCTGCCTTCTGCTCCTGCGCCTGGAGCTCGCTCAGCTCCCAGAGACGGCGGGAGAGTTCGTCGTCGAATGCGCGCTGCCCGTCCGGTTCCGCACCAGTGGGCTGGTCCGCTCCGGTCTCGGGAGCCGGAGATTCGGCGTCGGCGATGCGCTGTTCGGCCTGCCGCCGGGTCTCCATGACCTTCCGCTTCTCTTCCCAGACGATCGACTGGAAGGCCTCGGCAGCCTCCTGGAGCGAGGGGATGGTGCTGGTGACCAGCTCCGGAATCCCCTGCTGCTGCCACTTCTCGATCTCCCGGATCAGCACTGCCGCCTTGCCCAGCTCGACGGCTCGCTGCTTCGCCGTGGCGGCCCGGACCACCCCCTCTTCGGTGATCGCGAGGGTTTCCGTTTCGGCTGCCGGGGAGGGCGGGGGCGGTGAGGTCATGCCGGTGCCTGTTCATGAGGTGGGGTGGTCGAAGGGGCCCGTGGGGCCGCCTTGCCTCATGAGTCTCCGCCGGTCCCGTGCGTTTGTCGTGGTCCGAAGGAGGAGTCATAGAGGAACCCCGGAGGCACCGAAAGGGCACGTCGGGCGGGTGCCGCCAGGTCTGTTCACGTTGTTGTTGATCGCGTTGTTGTTGATCGCGATGTCGTTGAAGGCCGTCAGCACGGCCGGCACTCTAGGCCGCGCCCACCGGATCGGCTCCCTCGTCCATGAGCAGCGTGCCCGTACGGGTCCGCAGGTGTACGGCCGACCGGCCCGTGCGGCGGGTCGTCACCAGGCCCGCACCGCGCAGCGCGCCCAGGTGCTGGGAGACGGCGCTCGCGGTGACCCCCAGGCGGGCGGCGAGGTCGGGGGTGCCGAGCGGCTCGCCGAGTTCGGCCAGCAGTGCGGCGCGGGTGCGGCCGAGGACGGCGGCGAGCCCTGCGGGCGTCGGACGGGGCTGCTCCCAGAGCAGCCCGACGCCGGACGCCGGGTAGCGGATGGAGGCGGCGGTGCGCGGCGAGTGGTCGACGACGACGTCCGGCCAGCCGAACACGGACGGCATCAGCACCAGCCCGTGCCCGCCCGCTTCGACCGTCCACACCGCACCCGCACGGCGGCGCCCGTGCACCACCAACTCGCCCTCCCGCCACACCACATCGCGGTGCAGCTGCGCGAAGAGGCCCGCCACCCCGCTGTCGACCAGCGCCACCGCCCGCCGCGCAAGGTCCGCCTCCAGCACGGCCCGCATCCGGCCCCAGTGCGGGGCCACCAGCCGGGCGTGACAGCGCGCCAGGGCACCGGCCACCCGTTCCACCAGCTCCGCCGGCTCCGGCAGTTGCCCGGCCCGGACGCCCAGCGCGGCGCACTCCGCCGCGACGTACGCCGGGTCCGTCGCCCGCAGGTCCGCCAGCTCGGCGTCGAAAGCGGGCAGGCGCTCCTGCGGCACCGGGAACAGGAACGACGGCAGGCAGCCTTCCAGCAGCGTCCGCAGCAACGGCAGCTCCGGTTCCGCCGCCAGCACCGGCTGCGCCTCGCCCACCCACGGCCGGTGCACCTCGTGCCCGCCGGCGCCGAGCGCCGCCCGTACGCCGAACACCGTCTCCGCGAGGGGCGACACCGCGAGCCGGACCCGCGCCACCTCGGCCGCCGAGAGGCGGATCTCCACCGGCATGTCCGTCCCCCGATCGTTTAGCCGTGGCTGAACGATAGCCGGACCCGGCCGCGGCCCCGCAGGCTGTCCGCCATGGAGACCTTCACCTCGTACGACGGCACCGCGCTCGCCTTCCGCACGCTCGGCGCCGGGCCGCCGCTGCTCTGCCTCCCCGGCGGCCCCGGCCGGGCCGCCGACTACCTCGGCGATCTCGGCGGCCTGTCCGCCCACCGCACCCTGATCCTGCCCGACACGCGCGGCACCGGCGCCTCCGCGATGCCTGCCGACCCGGCCACCTGCCGGGTCGACCGCCTGGTGGCCGACGTCGAGGCGCTCCGCCGCCACCTCGGCCTGGAACGCCTCGACCTGCTGGGCCACTCCGCCGGCGGGAGCCTCGCCATGCTCTACGCCGCGGCCCACCCCGACCGGCTGGACAGCCTGACCCTGGTCACCCCCTCGTTCGCCGCCGTCGGGCTGCCCTCCGACACCGGCGCGGCCGAGGTGATCGCCGCCCGTGCGGGCGAGCCCTGGCACGCCGACGCCGTTGCCGCGCACCGGCACATGAGGTCCGCGCGCACCTCCTCCGAGGCCGCGCCGTACCGGTTCGCCTTCGAGCCGCTGATGTACGGCCGCTGGGACGATGCCGCCCGTGCGCACGCCGCCGCCGACCCCGCCCAGCGTTCACTGCCGGTCAGCGAGCACTACTACAAGGACTACACACCCGACACCGAGGACCTCCGGCAGCGCCTGGCCGCCCTGCCCTGCCCCGTCCTGCTCCTCGCGGGCGAACTGGACCTGTGGCCCACCGCCCGGTCGGCCGCGGACGCGTCCCCCCTCTTCTCCAGCACACAGCTCACCGTCCAGCCGAACGCCGGCCACTACCCCTGGCTGGACGACCCGTCGACGTTCACCACGACGGTGGCTGACTTCCTCACCGGGCGCCCACCCGGTCCTGAAGCGGCCCTCACCGGCCCAGTTCCTCGGCGAGCCCCACGATGATGCCGGCCGGGCCACGGAGGTAGCAGAGGAGGTAGCTGTCCTCGTAGCGGGCGATCTCGCCGACGAGTTCCGCGCCGTGGGGGCGCAGGCGGGCGACGGTGTCCTCGATGTCGTCGACGGCGAACATGACGCGGTGCGTGCCCAGGACGTTGTGCGGCCGGTTCCGCCGACCGTCGTCGATCACCGCGGGGGTGTGGTATTTCGCCAGCTCGATCCGGCTGTGGCCGTCCGGGGTTCGCAGCATCGCGATGTCGCAGCGCACCCCGTCGAGCCCGGTGCACCGGTCGGCGAAGAGCCCTTGGACCTCGGTCCTTCCCTCCACTTCCATCCCGAGTTCCACGAAGAACGCGACGGCGCCGTCCATGTCCTCGACGACGATCCCCACGTTGTCCATCCGCCGAATCCCCATGCCTGCTCCTCCTTCTCCGGCAGACACCCACCTTGCCGGATCGCCCCGGCAGCGGGCGTCTCCCACACCGGCCGCCCGGGCGTTACAGCCAGCCCTTGTCCCGGGCCGACCGGGCCGCTTCCGTGCGGTTGCGGGCGGAGAGTTTCCGGATGGCTGTGGAGAGGTAGTTGCGGACCGTGCCCTGGGAGAGGTGGAGGGCGGCGGCGAGTTCGGCGTTGGTGGCGCCGCCGGCCGCGGCGCGCAGGACTTCGCGTTCGCGGTCGGTCAGGGGGTTCGCGCCTTCGGCCAGGGCGGCTGCCGCCAGGGTCGGGTCGATGACCCGCTCGCCCGCCAGGACCCGTCGTACGGCATCGGCCAGTCGGGCCGCGGGGGCGTCCTTGACGAGGAAGGCCGAGGCGCCGGCCTCCATCGCGCCGCGCAGGTAGCCGGGCCGTCCGAAGGTGGTCAACACGACGACCTTCACACCGGGCAGCTCCGCGCGCAGGACGGCGGCGGCTTCGATGCCCGTCATGCCCGGCATCTCGATGTCCAGCAGCGCCACGTCCACCTCGTGCGCCCGCGCCACGGCCAGGACCTCGTCGCCGCGGGCGGCCTGCGCCACCACCTCGATGTCCGGTTCCAGGCCCAGCAGGGCTGCCAGCGCCTCGCGGACCATCGACTGGTCCTCGGCGAGCAGGACCCGGATCGGGCGGGCGGGGGGTGTCATGGGGCCGATCCTAGGTCAGGCCCTACGGGCACGGTGGCGACGAGTTCGAAGCCGTTGCGGAGCGGGCCGGCCCGCAGGGTGCCGCGGACGGCGGCGAGGCGTTCGGTCAGGCCCGTGAGCCCGTTGCCGGGTGTGGCGGAGCCGCCGCTGCCGTCGTCGGCGACGCGCAGGGCGAGCATCGGGCCGTCCAGTGTCTGATGGGGCCGGAGGGAGACCGTGCAGCGCCGGGCGCCGCTGTGCCGCACGACGTTGGTGACGGCCTCGCGCAGCGCCCAGGCGAGGGCGGATTCGGCCTCCGGTGCGAGGTCCGGGAACCCGTCGTCTGCCGGCAGGTCCCCGTCGATGCCGGCGGCGGCCAACGCGGTGCGGGCGCCCGCGAGTTCACCGGGCAGGGTGGGTCTCCGGTAGCCGGTCACGGCCTCCCGTACGTCGACCAGCGCCTGTCGGCTGACGCGTTCGATGTCGGCGACCTGCAGGGCCGCCTGCTCGGGGTGGTCGGGCAGCATCCGGCCAGCGAGTTCGCTCTTGATGGTGACCAGGCTGAGCGAGTGGCCGAGCAGGTCGTGCAGGTCGCGGGCGAGCCGCAGGCGCTCCTCGTTGGCGGCGAGCTGGGCCACCGTGGCGCGGGCCCGGCGCAGTTCCTGGGTGGTGCGGATGAGCTGCCGCACGCCGACCATCGCGAACCCGCCGAGCAGCGCGGGCACCACCAGCCCGACGAGGTACGAGGTGCCGTCGGGCACCGCGTACCCGACGGCCACCAGCAGGGCGGTGGCGGCGGGCACCGTCCAGCGGGCGGTCCGCGCGGGCAGGGAGGCTCCCGAGGCGATCGACACGTAGACGAACAGGACCAGCCACTCGCGGCCGAGCGAGAGGGACAGCGCCAGCGCGAGGAAGCCGAGCACGGCCAGGTTGAGCAGCATCCGGCGGGCGGACGTGCCGCGGTCGGCGCGGAAGATCAGCACCAGGTACCAGGCAACGAAGCAGGCCAGCCCCAGGGCGCCGAGGGCCCGGGCGCCGCTGCCGTGCCCGCCGCGGACGAGGTCGGTCACGGGTGCGCCGAGGTAGAACAGCCAGACGACGGTCCACAGGGCCTTGACCGCCGTCTGCCGCCGGGTCTCGGGCGTGGGCAGGGAGGACGTCGCCCGGGTGCCGTAGCCGAAGAAGTCCGTGGTCTCCCGCGGCTGCGGCGCGGACGGCTGCATCGTGTTCATCCCTTCAGTGTGTCCTTGCGGTACAGCCAGGCGGCGCCTCCTGCGAAGAGGACGAAGTACGCGGCGAGGAGGGCGACGTCGCCGGGCCGGGGGGCGGAGCCGAGTTCGATGGCCTGGCCGAGTGAGGCGTAGGCGTGGGTGGGCAGCCACCGGGCGATGTCCTGGAGCCACTGCGGGTAGACGGCGGTCGGCATCCAGAGGCCGCCGAGGATCGACAGGGCGAAGTAGACGATCATCGTGACGGGCCGGGCGGTGTCGCCGCTGACGAGGTAGCCGATGGCGACGCCGAGGGCGGCGAACACGAGGCTGCCGGCCCAGATGGCGCCGGTGAGGGCGGCCCATTGCCAGGTCTCCAGGCGGATGCCCTTGGTGGCGGCGGCGACCGCGAAGACCACCACGATGGCCGGCAGGCTGACCACGGCGGAGCCGGCGACCTTGGCGAGAACGTAGCCGTGGCCTGGCAGGGCGGTCAGCCGCAGCTGGCGGACCCAGCCGCTCTCGCGTTCCTTGGCGATCCGTTCGCTGTTGCCCATGAGGACGGCGGTGAGGGCGCCGAAGGAGGCCATGGCGACCATGAAGTAGGCGGGCAGGGAGAGGGTGGTGCCCAGGACGCGGGTGGAGCCGGTCTGGGTGCCGCCGATCATCAGGAACAGGGCGGCGGGGTAGATCACCGTAAAGAACAGGAACTTCTTGTTCCGCAGCGCTCGGGTGATTTCGAGCTTCACGAGGGCGTTCACGGGCGGGCCTCCTCGGCTTCGGTCAGAGCGATGAAGGCCTGTTCCAGGCCCAGTCCGGCGACTTCGAGGTTGCGTGGGTAGAGCCCGAGGCCGTAGAGGGCGTGCACGGTGGCGTCGGCGTCGCGGGACTGGAGGCGGACCGTGCTGCCGTGGATTTCCGCGCGGGTCAGGTGCGGCAGGCCCCGCAGCTGTGCCGCGACGGCTGCGGACGGGCCGGAGGCGGAAGCCGGGTCGGGGCCGATGGCGGTGGCGGGGTCCGGGGCGGGGCCGATGGCGGGGTCCGGGCCGGGGTCCGGGTCCGGGTCCAGGTCGAAGGAGATCCGGCGGGCGCCGGCCTTCGCCTTGATCTCGGCGGCCGTGCCGTCGGCGAGCAGCCGGCCCCGGTGGAGGACCACCACCCGGTCGGCGACGGCGTCCGCCTCCTCCAGGTAGTGGGTGGCGAACAGGACCGAGCGGCCCTGGTCGGCCTGCTCGCGCATGGTGGCCCAGAAGGCCTGGCGGGTGGTGACGTCCATGCCGGTGGTGGGCTCGTCGAGCACGATGAGGTCGGCCGACCCGGCGGTCGCGAGCGCGAAGCGCACCCGCTGCTCCTGGCCGCCCGAGAGCTTGTTGACCATGCGGTCGGCGAGGGCCGTGACGCCGGCCCGGGCCAGGACCTCGTCCACCGGGTACGGGTTCGGGTGCAGGGCGCAGCCGAGCGCCACGAGCTCGCGTACGGAGACCTCCTCCATCAGGCCACCGCTCTGGAGCATGGCGCCGACCCGGCCGCGGGCGAGGGCCTGCTGCGGGGTGCCGCCGAAGAGCCGGACGGTGCCGGAGTCGGGGGTGCGCAGGCCGAGGAGGAGGTCGAGGGTGGAGGACTTGCCGGCTCCGTTGGGGCCGAGCAGGGCGACGGTCTCCCCCGGGTGCAGGTCGAGGGTGAGGCCGTCGACCGCGCGGACCCGGCCGTAGCTCTTGGTCACGTTCTGGAAGCTCACCACCGTGGTGCCGGCGGTCTTCACGGTCGTCGTCGTCATGCCCCCAGCTTCGTCGGCGCCGGGGTACGGGCGGCAGTGCCGGGTGTCGTGGGCTGCGCATGACATCTGTCATGCGGCCGGGTGCGCCGGTTGTCCGGGGTGCCGCGCGTCTGCCGGTGCCCGAGGTGCCGTGCGTCTGCCGGCCGGGGGACTGCGATGTGGCGGCCACCGGGCGCCGGTGGCCCGATCGGAAGCGGCTGAGTGCCGCGAAGCGCTCCGGAACATACGTCGGCGTGCCCGCGCCACTCGGTGGCGCGGGCACCCGGCGTCAGGTCACCATTGAGATCCGAGGGCTACGAACACGTCAATGGCAGGCATGTTCCGGCTCGGGTCCCCATGCTCCACTTCAGTGCGATTCGAATAGATCCGGTTGTTGATGTTCACCGGCACCCCTTGCCGTCCCGCCGCGTTGGCGGAAAGGAGCCGGGTGAGGGCCGCCCAGCTGGTTTCCATTTCGGCACCGAAGGGGCCCAGGTGGCTGTACCTGTTGTTTCCGTCGATGTCAGAACCGCTCCGGATCGTGTTGAGGATGCGGTTCTGGATCCATCCGAATCGTGCGGCTTCGGATACTGCGGCCACGACCTGAGTGAGGGAGCGTGCGGCCGCGATGGCCGGAGGGGTGTTCTGACCTATGGTTCCCCTGAGGTCGACAAGCCTGTTGATGTCGCTTCGCAGCCCCAGGAACGACGTGTCGGCGCGCCACTCGTCCCGGGAGAAATCGTTGTAGTTTTCACCGAACGGCAGGTAGGTGAAATGCCCCGGCTGCAGCCCGCCGTGGACCGCGTTGTACGAGGCCACGACGCGATTCACGTCCGTGCCCCTGAAGAGATACCTGCTTTGCGGCGTGAAGAACCCCACTGCGTACAGATTTCTCGCATCGAGGATGAGGGACAGGCGATGCGGCACCGCCTGATTCGACGAATCCATCAGCGCAACTTCGATATACCTGTTCGAATTGCGGTCGGTTACCGAATAGGTGGCACCGTGGTGCGGCGGAATTCCGGTGCTTGCGTATTCCCGAACCGATGCCAGCATCGACCAGTAGGAGTTCGCCGCGTACGAGCTGGACGTATTGGGCTGGAGGTTCGTGATGTCCCAGTCCACGCGAACCCACCGAGGCGTTACTGCGGTCGCGGTCGAGGCGGGGGCCTGCGTGAGTCCGACAGATGCCACCAACGCCAGAATCAATACCATGATTCGCCCGAACATCGGGCGGGCGGATAAGTTGATTTTCATTCGGCAGGTTCTCCCTGTTTGGTCGAGAAGCGGACCCGGACGGCCGTTGGCCCCACGCTACGAGCCACCGCTGACGACTCACACACGTCTCGCACACGTCTCGCACACGTCTCGCTGACGCGAACCCGCGGAACGCGTCGTCCCGGGTGAAGCCCTCGGTGGCGGGACGTCAGCCCGACGGCACGGCCCGCCCGGCGCCCACTCCGTACGGCGCTCGCGCAGGTGCGCCTGACGTCAGCGGGGGCACGCATGCGACCGGGCTATTTATCAAACGGGTCGACCTGTAATGTAAGTCGTGTGACCAACTCACCGGCTCCCAGAGGCCGTCCCAGAGATCCCCGTACCCACGAGGCCATTCTTCGCGCGACCGTCGAGCTGGTGACGGAGAGCGGCTATGCCGGTACGTCCATCGGAGCGGTGGCCGGGCGTGCCGGTGTCGGCAAGGACACGGTCTACCGGCGGTGGTCCGGCAAGCCGGAGCTGGTGTTCGAGGCGGTGTTCACCACCACCGAGCGGGCTCCGGTTCCGGACACCGGCACGCTGGCCGGGGATCTGGCCGCCCTGGTGCGGGGGCTGGTCGAGGAGTTCCGGGCGCCGGCCGCCGCTGCGGCCCTCCCTGGGCTGCTCGCCGACTTCGCCGCCGATCCCGTCCTGAGCGGGCGGATCCGCGGGGACTTCCTCGCTCCGGCGAAGGAGCGGCTGCTGATCGTCTTCGAACGCGCCGTGCTGCGCGGGGAGACCGCGCCGGACACTCCCGTGGACCTGGTGCTGGACACGCTGGCCGGAGCAGTGCTCTTCCACGTCGGGCTGATCGGGGAGCAGCCCGACGGGCAACTGGCCGAGAAACTGGCCGCCATCGTCACCAAGGGGGTCGGGACACGATGAACGGTTGGCTCCTCGCAGCAGGCGTGGTCGCGTTCGGCGTGGCGGGGATACACATGACCGCCGGCCACAAGGACGTCGTACGCCCCCTGCTGACCGGCGATCTGGCCGCGGAACCCCGGGGCGCGCTGCACGCCGTCTGGCACATGGTCACGGCGGACCTGGTGCTGTCCGCGGCCGCACTGCTCTGGCTCTCGGTGGCGGACGGGACGGCGGGGCGTGCACTCGTCGCGTGGTTCGTCGCGGCGCATTTCCTCGCCTACGCGGCGGTGTTCCTGGCGGTGACCCTGTCGATGGGGTGGTCCAGGCCGCTGCTGCGGCTGCCGCAGTGGATCCTGCTGCTGCCGGTGGCCGTGCTGGCCGGGGCGGGCGCCGCGTAAGACACCGGCGCCTTTCGACGGCGCGGGCTGATTTGCGTACGGTCCATGCCACTTGAGGGACGGGGCGACCGCCGCCGCGGCCGACCGGGACGGCTGTGCCCGGCCCGGCCGTCCGGAGGCGGGCACCGCCCGCCACCTCGGCCTGCGTCCGCGACCTGACCGCGTCCGGCCCCCGTCCGGAAGCGCGGCGGCGGGCTGCGGATCGAGGCACGCGTACCCGCACATCTGTTTGATGATTGGCCGGTTCTGATAGCCACCACAGCAAGGTTCTCCGGTGGATGCTGGGGCACCGTGCACATCCCGCGACTCGCAGGAGGTTCCGCATGACCGTCATGTCCACCACACGTACGGACGAGATCGTCACCGCCTGGCTCCAGGGAGCGGAGACGGCCTTCGGCACCGACAACCCGGCCGGCCCGCTCTACGTGGGCGGTGCGGCCGGTGAGGCCGCGCTGACCGACGCCACCGACGCACTGATCACCGGATGCAGCAGCTGTACCGGCTCGTGGCACAGCTACTGCTGCTGACGCACCACCGTTCAGAACACCGTTCAGCACCACCCGCGAGGCCGGGGGACCCGCACGGGTCCCCCGGCCTCGCGCCGGGCGTACGAACCCAATCAGCGTCGGGAGAGGACTCAGCATGGTGGAACCGGTGGCAGCGGCCCGCACGGCCGACGGGCCCCCGCCCGAGGGCTGGTTCGCGGCACCGGTGGGCGTCTTCGCCGGCCCGCTGCTCGCGGAACTGGACGACCGGATCCCCGGCATCACCGGGCTGGCCCCCGACGAACGCGAGGTGCTGCGCGAGGCGACCCGCGAGGCCCTGAACAGGACCCTCCAGCTCCGCCTCAACCGGGTTCTCCTGCTGGAACTCCGGGCCGCCGCCCTGGCCGGAGAACTGCCCGGCGCCGACCCGGCCGCCCGCTGGGACTCCTTCCTCCGGCACGCCGCCACCCCCGCATTCCTCGGGTCCCTGCACGACCGGTACCCGGCGCTGCACCCACGGGCCCTCGCCTCCGGGCGCCTCCTGATCGACGGCGCCGTCGAACTGGGGGCGCGGCTCGCGGCGGACCGCCAGGCCATCACCGGCCTGCTCGGCCGCGCCCCGGGGCCACTGCGCGCGCTGGAACTCGCCCGCGGCGACACCCACCAGGGCGGACGGGCGGTGGCCCGGCTGGTCTTCGAGGACGCCGCCCTCATGTACAAGCCGCGGCCGGTGGAAGTGGACGCCGCGCTGCGCTCGTTCGTCTCCGCCGTGCCGGGCGGGGCGGACCTCGGCGTACCGCAGGCGGTGGTCCGGCACGGCTACGGGTGGACCGAACACCTCGACCACCGCCACTGCCGTGACGAGGCCGAACTCGCCCGCTTCTACCGCGCCCTGGGCGGCTGGCTGGCGGTGATGCGCCTCCTCGGCGGGACCGACCTGCACGCCGAGAACCTGGTGGCCCACGGCCCGGTGCCCGCCGTGGTCGACGCCGAAGCCCTCTTCACGCCCGACGTGGACGTCCCGCCCAGCGGACGCGGCGACGCCGTGGACCGGGCCGCACGGACCATCCGCAACACCGTGCTGCGCACCGGCATCCTCCCGCTGCGCACCGACGGCTACGCCCTCGCCGGTGTCGACCTCTCCGCCGCGGGCGGCCTGCCCGGTCAGCAGCCGAGCATCCGCGTCCCGGTCATCGCCGACGGCGGGCTGGACACCGCCCGGATGGAGATCGGCGTGGTCGACCTGCCCCCGGCCCGCAACCACCCCAGCCCGGAGCCCGTACTGATCCGCCACTGGGACCAGGTGCTCACCGGCTTCGACTCCCTCACCGGGGCGCTGGCCGAACTCGATGCACGCGGTGAACTCGCCACGCTCATGAAGGTGTTCGACGGATGCCGGGTCCGCAGGGTCCGGCGGCCCACACAGACCTACTCGGACATCGGCCGGATGCTCTGGCACCCCGCTTCGCTGCACGACCCCGCCGCCGCCCTGGAGCGGGGCCGGGACATCCTCCGGCGCAACGCCCTCGCCGCCCCGGGTGCACCCCGCGACCCGGACGTCATCGAGGGCGAGATCGCGGACCTGCTGGTCGGCGACGTCCCCGTGTTCGACGAGCACGTGGACGGCACGCAACTGGCCGCCTTCCTGACCGGGTGGCGCCGGGCCGACCTCGCCCGGGAGCGGGACACCATCCGCAGCGCACTGGTCGGCGCCTACCTCAACGAACGCCGGCTCCCCGACCGGGTCCGCACGCCCGCCCTCACACCGAGCACGGCGGACCTCGACCGGCGACGGCGCACGCTGGCGGCCGAGGTCCTGACGACGGTCTGCGCAGCGGCCGTACGCGGTGCCGACGCGACCGCGACCTGGATCAGTCCGGTGCTCACCGACTTCGGCTGGGCGATCCGCCCGCTCGGCGCGGACCTCTACACCGGGCAGGGCGGGGTCGCGCTCGCCCTCGCGGAGTACGTGCAGGAGCAGCGGGCCGGGCGGGCCGATCCGGTGGCCGGTGCCGAGTCCGTCCTGGCCGGCACCCTGGAGGTGCTCGCCGCCACCGAGGACCTCACGCCCACCCGCCCGGTCGGCGGGTTCACCGGCATCGCCTCGCAGGTGTGGACCTGGTGCGCCCTGCACCGCCTGCTCGGCACGCCCGGGCTGCTGGACCGCGCCCGCGGCAGGGCGGCGCTGCTGACCCCGGCGGCCATCGCCGAGGACCGGGCGCTGGACGTGCTCGGCGGGGCGGCGGGCGTGATCGTCCCGCTGCTCGGACTCGCCGAACTCACCGGCGAGGATCAGTGGTTGGGCATCGCCGCGGAGGCCGGACGGCATCTGGAACGGACCGCGATCGTCGACGACCGCGGAGCGCGGTGGTCCACCGCGATGTTCCCCGAGGGCATCGGCGGCTTCGCCCACGGCGCCACCGGCGCCGGCTGGGCCCTCACCCGGCTCGCCCTCTCCGCCGCCGCGAGCCCGGCCGACCGGCGGCGCTGGTACGAACTCGGCTCCCTGGCCCAGGACTTCGAGGAGACGCTCTACTCCCCCGCGGTACGGGCCTGGGCCGATGCCCGCGTCGGCGGCGAGGTCGACCACCCCACCGCGTGGTGCCACGGCAGCACGGGCATCGGCCTGGCAGCCGTCGACCTCCACGAACGCACCGGCGATCCGCGGCATCCGGACACCGCGCTGCGCTCGGTACCGGCCGGCCTGCGCGAGGGCTTCGGCTGGAGCCACACCCTGTGCCACGGCGATCTCGGACTCTGGGAACTCCTGCACCGCGTACGCCCGTTGGGAGGCTACGAAGGCCCCTCCGCCGCGCAGGCCGACGGCGAGCTGCTCGCGGGAATCGAACAGCGCGGCCCGGTCGGCGGCCTCGCCAAAGAGGCGTTCGCGCCGGGACTTCTCCCCGGGCTCTCCGGAGTGGTCCACCACCTGCTGCGGATGCACCCCGAAGCCCGGCTCTGCTCCCCACTCCTCCTGGCCCTTCCCCCGGCACCGGGACCGGAACAAGGACAGGAACAAGGGCCGGCGCCGGGGCCGTAACAGGGGCCGGCACAGGGACCCGGGCCTCGACCGCGGGCGATGGCCCGGGTACGTACGCAGGGTGACTAGTGTGGCCCCATGTCTGTCACGTTGAGTTCCACACGGGCTGCGGCCGCTCTCCGCACATCGGCGCGGGTCTCCGCCCAGTCGCTGGTGGTCCTGGTCATGGCGGGGGTGACCCTGTGGGTCCTGGGCCGGATGTGGTCGGTCGTCTGGCCCCTCATAGTCGCTCTCCTCCTCACCACTCTGACCTGGCCGCTGGCCGCGTACCTGCGTCGCCGGGGGTGGGCGCCGACGCTGGCCGCCTCCGTGGTGACCGTGCTGTTCCTGCTCGTGGCCGCGGGGATCGTGGCGCTCATCGCCGTGCCCGTGGCCTCGCAGTCGGGCGAACTCGTCACGGGCGTGACCGAGGGTCTGCAGCGGCTGCGCGAGTGGGCGGCCGGCCCGCCGCTCAACATCGGCGACGAGCAGATCGCCGGCGCGTTCGACCAGGCCACCGACCGCCTCCAGAACAGCGTCGGCAGCGCGGTGTCCACCGTCGCCACGGGCGTGGGCACCGTCTTCAACGGGCTGGTCACGGCCGTCCTCGCGCTGTTCCTGATGTTCTTCTTCCTGAAGGACGGGCCGCGCTTCCTGCCCTGGCTCGCCCGCCAGCTCCCCGGCCGTCTCGCCACCGACGTCCCCGTGGTGGCGCGGCGCAGCTGGGAGACCCTGGGCTCGTTCGTCCGCTCCCAGGCCTTCGTGGGCCTGCTCGACGCCGTGTTCATCGGGCTGGGGCTGTGGATCGTGGGCGTGCCGCTGGTGCTGCCGCTGGCGGTGCTGACGTTCGTCTCCGCGTTCGTGCCGATCGTGGGAGCCCTGTTCGCCGGTCTCGTCGCGGTGCTCATCGCCCTGGTGTCGAACGGGCTGACGGACGCGCTGATCGTGCTGGCCATCATCGTCGTCGTGCAGCAGCTCGAAGGGAACGTCTTCCAGCCCATGATCCAGAGCCGCGGTCTGGGCCTCCACGCGGCGGTGATCCTGCTGGCCGTCACGCTGGGCGGCAGCCTGGCCGGCGTCGTGGGCAGCCTCCTGGCCGTGCCGGCGGCCGCCATGATCGCCGTGTTCTGGAACTACCTGCGCGACCAGCTCGGCGAGCCTCCGCAGGAGCCCGAGGCCGACCCCGTGCAGCCCGCCCCCGTCCCCTCGTAGGACCGGGGCGGGCCGACGGTCTCCGCGGCCGCCGCAAGGAGCGACTGCCCGCTCCGGCGGCGGCTTCGGCGTTCGTGGGACCGGTTCACCGCGCCGAGCCCGTACCGGAAGGCGACGGCGAGGCCGCCGCCGACGATCACCGCCAGTACCGCCGAAGCCGCCGGGAAGGAAGCGCCGGCCGTGGGATGCTCCGTACGTTCCGGGTTCCGGCGGCGTCCCGCTGCGCTAGGGGGTGTTGCGAAAGTCCCGCACGGCGCCCACGGCGCCCGGCACGCCCTCTCGCCGCACCGGCCGAAGCCCCGAGTACGCCCAGTACGAGGGCCTTCGCCCGGCACGCCGAGAGCACGCACCGGACACCGCGGGCACCGCACAGGCCCTTCGCAACACCCCCTAGCCTCGATGCAGCACCCACGACTTGGAGGCCGCGATGCGGATCGTCTTCGACCCGGCCGAGCAGGAAGCCCTCCGGGCCGACGCGCGGGAGCTGGCCGGTTGCGACCCGCAGATCGCCTACGTCCTGGAGCGGCTGGCCGGCGAGGGCGTCGACCTGGAACGCGTCACCTCCTGGGAGGACCTGCGCGAGAACCTCGGGCAGCCCCCGCTCGACGACTCCGCCCCCACCTCCAACGTCGCCTGACGGCGCGGCACAACGGCCCGGTCGAAACGGACTGACCGGGGCGGCGCTCGGCGAGCCGCCCCCGCCGGCACGGCCCCGTCCACGGCCGCCCCTGTCACGGCACCCGGCACACCGGGCCCGGCGGCCGGTGACGCTGCCGCGCAGCCCGTGCGTGGCCGCGGCCTGGGCGCCCGGTCCGGCGTCAGCTCCCACCCCGAGCCTCCCGCACCGAGCCCCCGGCGCCCTCGACATGGACCTCTGCAACGCCACCCCGGGACACCGAGTGCTCCTTCTCGTCCCACCGCACGCTCCTCGGCGTCCCGGTCGACAAGTACGTGTACTGCCCGGTGGGCCTGGGCAGTTACGCGGCGCCACGGACGGCACCTGACCGCCCGTGAGTTACGCAGGCGTCACGCGGACTTCCTCGGACGGCGCCCGGATGGAGGACACCGTGAACCGTGCACCGACCCCCCGGTCCGCCCCGTTGTCCCTGCCCCCGGCCACGCTCCCCGCCGGGCCGGAGGACGGGGACCTCACCGACGGCCTGAAGGAGACGTACTGGTCCGTTCACGACGGCGCCGCCGCCAGTGCCACCGTGCGCCAGGTCCTGACCCGGCTGCCGAAGATCATCGCGCTCGTCGGCCGGCTCGCCTGGAAGGCGGACCGCCGGGCCATGATCGCGGCGGTCGTCTGCCAGCTCGCCTCGGCCGCCATGGCCGCGTTCGGGCTGATCGCCTCGGTCGGCGTGCTCCGGCACCTGTTCGCCGAGGGCCCCACACCGGACCGGGTGCGTGCCGCCGTCCCCCAGATCCTCCTGGTGGCCGGCTTCCTCGCCGCCCGCGCCCTGCTCGACACCGCCGTGGCGGTCGCCCAGGGCCATGTCACACCCAAGATCCGTACGGCGCTGGAGTGCGAGTTCCTCAGCCTGACCGCACACGTGCGGCTCGAGGCCGTGGAGGACTCCGACTGGCACGACGAGGTGCACCGCGCCAACGACCGCGGGCTGTTCTACGCCCGGATGATCGTCGGCCAGGTCGTCTCCCTCGCCTCCGCCGCCCTCTCCCTCCTCGGCACCGCCGGCGTGCTCGGCGTCCTGCACCCCGCGCTCCTGCCGCTCCTGCTGCTGTCCGTACTGCCGGTGGGTGCGGCCGCCGTGCACAGCGCGCGGGCCCGGTTCAACTCCTTCAAGCGGTGGAACGCGCTCCAGCGCCGGGTCCGGGTGTTCTCCTGGCTCCTGCTGGACGTGGACGCCGCCGCGGAACTCCGCTCCGACACGGTCCAGCGCGCCCTGCTCGACGAACACCGCCGGCTGACCACGAAGATCGCCGAGGAGGACACCCGGCTCGGGGTCGGCTCCGCCCTGCTCAACCTGGCCGGCCGGGCGGTCGGCGGGATCGGGACCGGCGTCACGTACACGGCCCTGGCCGCCATGCTGATCGGCGGCTGGCTGCCGCTGGCCGCCGGTGCCGGAGCGGTGCTGGCCATCCAGGCCGGGCAGTCCGCCCTGACCCGGCTCGTCGACGTCGGCCACCTCGTCTACGAGCACGCCCTGTGGGTCGACGACCTCCTCGCCGTCCAGGAGCGCAGCCGCCGCCTCCTGCCCCGCGCCTCGGAGGTCGAGGCACCGGCCGAAGTCGGAGAGATCACGGTCGACGACGTCCACTTCACCTACCCCGGCAAGGACACCCCGGCCCTCGACGGGGTCTCCTTCACCCTCCGCGCCGGGCAGACGGTGGCGTTCGTCGGCCTCAACGGCTCGGGCAAGTCGACGTGCGCCAAGCTGCTGGCCGGGCTGTACGAGGCGCAGCGGGGCAGCGTGCGCTGGGACGGTGTCGACGTGCGCGAGATGGACGCCCGGTCGGTGCACCGGCGGGTCGCCTGTGTGCTCCAGGATCCGGTGCGGTTCCCGTTCAGTGCGCTGGCGAACGTCACCGCCGGGTCGGGCACGCTCACCGAGGCCGTCCCCGAGCGGGCCATGGCCGCCGTGGAGGCTTCCGGCGCGGACGGGGTGGTCGCGGCGCTTCCCGGTCAGTGGACGGCGTTGCTGTCGAGGCGTTTCAAGGGCGGCCAGCAGCTGTCGGGCGGGCAGTGGGCGAAGATCGCGGTGGCCCGCGGCCTGTACCAGGAAGCGGTGCTGCTCCTGCTGGACGAGCCGACGGCCAGCATGGACCCGCCGTCCGAGCACGCCGTGTACGAGGCGGTCCTGCGCGGCCGGCTGCGCAAGGACCAGATCACGGTCCTGATCTCGCACCGGCTGGCGAGCGTCGTCGCGTGCGACCGGATCCTCGTCTTCGACGCGGGCCGGATCGTCGAGTCCGGCTCCCACGAGGAGCTCATGGCGGCGGGCGGCGCCTATGCGGACATGTTCACGCTGCAGGCCAGCGGCTACCGGTCCGGCACCGCCGACCGGGAGCCGGGACGGTGAGCGGCTGCCGCCCGCGGGACGGCCGGGTGCCGGGCCGCCGTCACAGGGTGGCGAGGGCGTCGAGGGATTCCGGGACGGTCTGGCCGCCGTCGACGATGAGGGTCTGGCCGGTGATGAACGCGGCCTCGTCCGAGGCGAGGAACGCCACGGCGTGGGCGATGTCGGCGGTCTCGCCGAGCCTGCCCAGCGGGATCGAGGACGCCATCCGCCGCAGGTAGTCCTCGCCCAGTTCCGCCAGGCCCTCGGTACGGACGTTCCCCGGCAGGACGGCGTTGACGGTGATGCCCGCCGGGGCCAGCTCCAGGGCGGCGCCGCGCAGGAACCCGATCTGGCCGGCCTTGCTCGCCCCGTAGTGCGACCAGCCGGTGTAACCGGTGGTGGGGCCGGTGATGGAGGAGGTCAGGACGATACGGCCGTGGCCGGAGCGTTCCATGGCGGGAAGGCAGGCCCGGGTGGTGAGCATGCAGCCGCGGAGGTTCACCTCCAGGACCTCGTCGATGTCGGCCGCCGTCATCTCCCGCAGCGGCTTCTCCGGGAAGATGCCGGCGTTCGCGCAGAGGATGTCGACGTGCCCGTGGAGTCGTTCGGCGGCGGTGACGGCCGCCTCCACTGCGTGTGCGTCGCGCACGTCCACGCCGGCGCCGGCGACGCGGCCGCCGGTGGACCGGGCGAGGTCGGTGGCGACCGCGCGGGCGGCCTCCGCGTCCCGGCCGGTCAGGAGGACCGCCGCGCCCCGGCGGGCGAACAGTTCGGCGATCCCGCGTCCGATGCCGCGCGTTCCGCCCGTCACGACGACGGACCGCTCGTGCCAGGGGGTGGTGGTCATGGCTGGTCCGCCTCGTCGTTCGGGGGCGCGTCCGGCTTGGTCCGCGGGCGCCGACCGTAGCCGATCCGGCACCGGCCTCCGGGGCTCGCGGCGCCGGTGGGCCGCCTTGACCGGCACCCGGCCGCCGGCCGGCTCATCCGAACGGATGAGCCGGATCGGGGTGCCCCGCCCGGTGCGCTGCACGCCCGGCCGGTCACCGCCGGCCCGGCCCCGGGGCCGGGGCACGCCCGGCCACTACGCTGGAACGGTACGGGCGGTACGTGTACGGAAGCGTGCCCTGCATCCCCGGAGGCGACGATGTCCGATCCGATTCCCCCCGCCGACTGGGAGGAACACTTCGGCCCCGGCCCGCGGCCGGCCCCGGCGGAGGGGGCTCCGCCGCGGCCCGACGTCGTACAGGTGACGGAGCCCGAGGGCGCCGAGGAGGACGAGAGCCGTACGGCCGCGCACCCGGGCAGCGGCCGGCCCGTGGAGGTGCCGCCCCTGCCGGCGCCGCCGCCCGGGGAAGCGCCGCGGCCCCGGTGGCGGCGGCCACCCGGGCAGCGGGACGACAAGGGCGAGCCGACGCGCGGCTGACGGCTCACGGCTCACGGCTCACGGCTCACGGCTCACGGCTCGGGAACGGGGATCAGGGTTCGACGGTGCGTGCGTGGGCGACGAGCTCCCGCAGCGCGGACCCGCCTCCCGCGGCGTTCGGGCCGCCCGCCATGCCCCAGTTCTCGGCACTCTGCTCGGCGACCACGTGCGGTCCGGACTCGCCGGTCCACCAGCCGAAGTACGGGCCGCCGGACTGGCCGGGTCGGACGTCGTTGCGGTGCATGATGCGGATGCCGTTGCGGCCCGCGAAGGACTCGTTGACCGTGCTGTCCATGACGCCGTTCGACGTGTAGACGGGCCGGAGGCTCGATGCGATGTCGCCCGGGTAGCCGATGTGCGACCAGAACGCCCGGCCGTTCCAGCCGGGCGTGTAGTCGTGCGCGCTGCCCATCCATCCGGTGCTGTCGCCGAGCGGGCTGCTGAGCACGCAGACCACGTAGTCGAAGGCGGCCTCGTTGGACTGGATGCCGTCGGCGCCGTTCACCCGCTGCCAGAAGAAGAGGCGGGTGACGTGGGCGGACCCGAACGGGGTGCTCGTGTCGTACTGCATCGGCGTGAAGGTCATCCAGTCGGCGCTGCCGTCCGCACGCCAGGGCACCACATGGCTCGCGGTGAGCATGTGGCGGCGGCCCACCATGACGCCCGATCCCGAGCCGCCGGGGACGGCGACGCGTCCGCAGGTCCGCCACGGGTAGGCGGTATCGAAGATCACCCTGCGGTCTTCCGGCGGGAAGACCGTGGACGGCTCGCCCCGCTCGTCCTGCGCCCCGGGGGGCCGCTTCCACAGCGGCGCCCTGGCCCCCTCCGGGCGCAGCAGTTGCGGGAGCGCGTGCAGGGGTGCGTCCGCGGGCCGGTAGGGCTCGTTCGCACCCTGCCCGTCGGCCTGCCCGGTGAGGTCGGCCTCGGAGACGACGACCACCTCCGGGCGGGGCGGGAATTCGTGCTCGGTGGCCTCCGGCGCCGACGCGGCGCGCTCGAAGGTCGAACCCCAGTTCTCCGGCAGAATCGGTTCGGACATTTCCACCCGTCCTCTCGGCGAAGCGAAGCGTGCGGGCCTCACAGTAGGGAGGGACGAGCGCGGCGGGCGGACGACGGGCAGGGCGTCGCCGAGAAGCACACGTCCGGCCTTCCGCCATGTGGTCAGCGCCGGGCGGTACCGGGCGGCGATCGGTCGGGGTCGGTCCGCGGCGGGTCGGCGCCTATCTGGAGGCGGTGGCCCACGGGGCGAAGGCGTTGTCGACCGAGCGGAGGGTTGCGCGCAGGTCCGGGAAGTGGCGGAGGAGGACGGTCGTCATGCTGTTGTCCTCGATCCAGTCCAGGCCGGTCTGCGTGTACACCTGGGGGGTGTAGTCCGTGGTGAGGAAGCGGTCGCTGTTGAGGCGGCGGGACGCCATCAGGACGAAGATCCGGAAGGCCGTGTCGCTGAAGGCGAAGCCCTTGGGGCGGGGCTCGGCGTACAACCCGACCATCAGGTCGACGCGTTCGATGTCGCCGCCGTACGTCCGGCGCAGTTCCTCGGCCCAGGCGGGGTTGTCCGTGAGGGTGCCGAAGTCCGCGGCGGGCTTGAGGTGGAGCTGCCGCCGGAACTCGTTGTAGCGGGGTACGCCCAGCTCCCGGATGCGCAGTACGTCGACGGCGGCCAGGTCCATCAGCTTGCCGTCGGGGCGTTCGAACTTCTGCAGGAAACCGGGGTAGTTGTGCAGCGTGACGAGCCCGGGGTGGGAGGTGCCGAAGGAGTAGAACAGGTCCGTGGGGCTGTGCTTGCGGTAGATCTCGTAGGCGTGCGGTCCGGTCAGCTCGGCGAACGAGGCCTCCTGGAGCGGGGCGTCGTCGGCGGCCGAGCGGAAGCTCCAGTCGTCGGGCACCAGCGGGTGCATCCGGTAGACAGCGACGAACTCCTCGGTGAGCGCGTACGGGACGCCGAAGTGGTCGGGGCGTCCGCCGACGATGCCGCTGAGCACCTCGTTGCGGCTGACCCGGCCGAGGAGCCGGTGGACGCGCCTGCCGAGCAGCCCGTACCAGTTGGCGTGCATGGCGGTCACGGTGGTCGGGTGGCTGATGACGGCCGGGGTCCACTCGACGGTGTGGATCTTCGCGATGAGGGCCGCGTTGATCAACCGGGCCCGCTGGAAGAGCTGTTCGTCGGTCCAGGCGGGGAACTCGCCGGCCAGCCGGTCGCAGATGGCGTTGTGCTCCAGGATGAACAAGTGGTGCATCATCAGCAGGCCGACCCAGAAGCCCGGGGTGGTGGCGGGGTCCGGCTGGGGGCCGTCGGGGAAGAGCGAGCCGTTGTGGGGGACCCTGAGCTTGCCGTCCTCGCCCGAGCGCAGCTGCCGTTGCGCCGTCAGGTCGTTGCCGTAGACCTGGGATGCGTCCCACCAGTGCGAGTGCTCGTTGAGGTACGTGGGCGGCAGGCCGTCGCCGCCCTCGGGGCGGGTGGGGTCCGGCAGGGTGCGGGGCACGATCATGGGGCGGTCCGGCCAGGGGTCGTCGGGCAGCAGCTCGATCAGCCAGGGGTCGTCTACGGCGCCCTGGCCGTGGCCGACCCAGTCGCGGACCATGAACTGCAGCCAGGACGCGACCAGGGCGTTGACGGAGCCGGCCGGGATGAACTCGTGGCGGGTCAGCAGGTTCCGGCTCACCTCGCGGGGGCTGGGCGACATCAGGTCCGGCAGGGGCTCGGGGTAGGTCTCCTCGGGCGGCACGTTGCGGCCGAAGCGGGAGCCGGCCATGCCCATGCGGGGCTCGTCGAGGTCGTTGTAGGAACCGTCGGCGGTGCGTTCGGTGAGGTGCCGGGTGGCGGGTGGCTCGATGTCGGGCGGGTTCTGCACGGGATAGGAGCCGGTGTCGAAGAGGTTCTTGCGGCGCAGGTTGCCGCGCAGGCCCATGAGCGTGGCGAGGCCGAGCGGGGTCGGCAGGTTCTGCCAGCCGAACTTGCGGTCGGCGGCGAGCGCCAGGTCGTCGTACAGGCGCAGGAAGGGTGAGGAGCCGGTGCCGCGGGCGGGCTGCGGGGCGGCCCGGTCGGCGGTGGTGCCGTCGGAAGGCTTGCGCATGGTCGAACTCCTTCCGGCGTGGCGCCGGTCGGCGAGCGGGAGCGGGAGCGGGGGAAACGGTGGTGCCGGGTGCGGCCAGGCTCAGCTGCGGCCCCGGACCGCTCCTCCGGGCAGCTGGGCCACGAGGGAGAGGGCCACGTTGACCGTCGAGATGGCGGTGGTGGTCATCGCGGCGCGCGGCGGGAGCATGCCGTGCCGGCCGGCCGCGGCCGCCGACAGCGCGTCGCTGGTGTGGATGAGCGTGCCGATGCGCAGCGCCTGTGCGACTCTGTCGGGGTCCTTGAGGAGCAGCAGTTCGGCGCCGATGAACACGGTGCGGACACCGAACATGCGCAGGACGTGGACGAGGCCGGGCTGGTGCTCGTCCGCCCCCAGCCGGCGGGCCACCACCTGCGGGGCGGCCAGCGCCGCCACGCCGTTCACCAGCCGGATCCCGGCCAGGCTGTAGCGCGCGACCGTGCGCGGGTCCATGGCCAGTACCCCTTCCAGAGGGGAAATCTCGTACTACACATGACGATAGTGGACACCGGGAGGCCCCGCTCGCCGTGCCGGCGCGGCGCCCTGGTCCGCCCGGCCCGGATCCCCGTGCGGCGTGCCGTTCATGGACTGGCGCAGGCGTGACAGGTGCAGGTAGATCTCGCGGCGGGCGCGGTTCTGGTTGCCCAGCGGACGGTGCTCGGGCAGGGCGTGCCACGGGTTGAAGGACAGCCGGTCGGCCAGGGCGAACTGCTCGGATTCCTCGAATTCCTGCCTGGGAAGACGGAGTTCGGCGACCTGGACGTACGGGGACAGCCGCTCGGGCCAGACGACGGAGGCGTTTTCGACGGGCATCCGGTGCGGGTCGGTCTGGATCTGCACGAGGAAGTCGAGGACGACGTCCCGTCGGCGCACTGCTCCGGCCAGAGCCTGTTGCAGGTAGTCGTCGGGCGGGTGCCACGGGACCCGGCTGCGGGTCCGTTCGCGCGGCACGAGGGAGTACTGCATGGCCTGGCCCTCGCCGAGCAGGTACGGCACGCAGCTCCAGTAGCGCGTCTCCAGCGGGCTGGTGTGCGTCTTGGCGTACAGGCCCTGCATGAGGAGGTCGCACAGGTGCGGGTGGCGCGGGCCGAGGAAGTAGAGCAGGGGCGTGCCGGCGTAGACGTGCTGCTGGAGGAGCAGGTTGTCGGTGATGTCCGGAGTGGTGAACGTCGGTGCGCTGATGCCGGTGAAGTCCTGCGTGCCCTGCTCGTCGTCGAGCAGCGTCGGGCCCTCGACCCCCATGAGTTTGACCGCGATGCTGAGGACGCCGTTGTCCTTGATGTCGGGCGGGGCGAGCGGGCCGGGACCGGCGAAGCGGACCCAGGCGCGGAAGGTGGCGGGGCGGCGGAACACGCCGTGGCGCAGGTGCTCGGGCAGGTCTTCGCGCACGGTGAACTCGCCGTGGACGATCCCGTACGTCTTGGTGTTGCCGGCCCGTCGGGCGGTGCCCGGGGTGTATTCGCGGTGGACGAACCGGGCCATTTGCCGGGTGATGGCCTCGGTGACCTCCTTCTCCTCCGGGAGCGGGAGTTCTTCGGCGGGACCGAGGTGCCGGTCACGGCGCCGGAGGTTGACGATCCACTGCACGAGCGCCTGCAGGGGACCGCGGAGGGTCCGGTCGAACAGGGGGCGGACGTACGGGTCGATGCGCCGTTCGAGGTGGACCAGGGCGAGGAGGGCGTCGTTGAGGCGCCGTGCCGCGTTCACGGCCCGGGCTCCATTCGGGTGCCCTCGCAGAGGTAGCGCAGGGCGCGGAGGCCGGGCAGGAAGAAGTAGGCGCCGCCGCGGACGTACACGAACTGCGGCAGGTCGCGGTAGCGGGTGCGGACCGGTCTGGCCTGGGCTGTGAAGGTCGAGCGGTGGTCCTGGCGGGCTCCGGCGATGGGGTCCGGGCCGTCGTACAACCCGTTGAAGGTGGGGTTGTTGAGCCAGGTGTGCTGGATGAACTCGAACTGGCGGGAGATGTTGGCGTTGAGGCACAGGAAGTGCAGCCCACTGCCGTCGTCCGTGCCGGACGCTGCCGCGCCGGCGGGCCCGTACGCGCGGCCGTCCGGCCCGTGTGCGCCGCCGTCCGGCCCGTACGCGCGGCCGCGGCGCAGGATCCGGTGGCGTCTGCCGATCGCGATCGAGCGGGCGGTGCCGGGGTCGGGGTCCAGCGAGTCGCGCGGGTGGGCACGTCGCACGTGGGCGCCGAGCGGGCAGCCGAGGCCTTCGGGGTCCGTGTGGAAGTAGCCGAAGTCGTTGTCGGAGGCGAGGGCCGGGTCGTCCCGGTGCGGCGCGCGGACCAGGGGTGCGCCGCTGGGCCAGCGCCCCATCATGCGGGCCGCCAGCTCCCCCGCCGCCTCGGGGTCGGTGGTGCCGTCGGGCCGCCGGGTCGCGTCCTCCAGGTACTGCCGGAAGCCGTCGAGGTCCTGGCGGAACTGCCGGAGGACCAGGTAGCTGCCGTTGCGGCCGAGGTCCGCGCCGGAGCCGTCGTGGGCGCGGGGCAGCAGGCCCGTGGCGTCGTACCCGGCCGGCAGCAGCGGCCGGTCGGTGAGGAGGCCGTACTCGTTGGGGTAGCCGAGGATGAACTCGCCGGCCTTGACGACCTCGTCGCCGCCGGCCCGGGCGGCCTTGGGCAGGCCCTCGACGAGGGGCTGCGAGATGCCGTCGCGGAATCCGAAGGGCTCGCGGTCGGTCAGCTCGGCCGTGCCCAGACGGGCGGTCTCCGTGAAGGCGTCCGCGCCGAGCAGGTCCTGCCGCACCTCCGCCTCCAGCGCGGTGAGCAGCGCCTCGTCACGGGCGTAGAGCAGCGCGAGGGCGTGGACGGGCGGGGTGCCGGGACCGCCCCAGAGCCAGTGCCGGGGGGCGTTCTCCCCCACGTCGCCGAGGAGCCGGGACCGGTTGGGCTCGGCCATGCCGGTGAGGAACTCCTGCGAGAATCCGCCGGCTCCGGGGCCGTCCAGGCCCAGGCGCCGTACGCCCTCGGCGGTGAAGGCCAGGTTCACCGCCCTCTGCGGCGGCTCCGCACCGCCACCGGTCGCCTTCGGTACGAGCCGCGCCAGGGCGGGGCGGGCAGCGGGGCCGGCGATCGTGAGCAGCAGGAAGCAGGCGGCCGTCAGGCTGCTGTAGCCGCGGACGAGGATGCCCTGGATGTCGTCGAGTTCCAGGGGCTCGGGTTCGGATCCTGCTGCCATCGCGTCACGCTCTCCTCCGGCCGTGCCCTGGTCAGAACAGGGCGAGCCAGGCCTGGGTCTCGGCCGGGCCGAGGTCTGCGAACAGGTCCGCGCGGATCCGGGCGTTGGTGTCGATGTTGTGCGTGGTCAGCGTGTCGTACGCCGAGTACCACACCTCGGTCGGCACCTGGTGGCAGCGCAGGTAGCACTTGAAGGCCTGTTCGTCCCTGGCGCCGTCCCGGACCAGCCACCGGGTGCGCGGGTAGCCGTGGCCGTTGCTGAAGACGGCGTTCAGGCCCCAGGCGACCTTGTCGATGAAGTCGTCCATGTAGCTTTCGAGGCTGCCGTCGTAGTTGCTCGCGAAGAGCACCCGCCGTTTGTCGTCGATGAACAGCCAGCGTGCGAAGTGGATGGTCTTGACGCCGGCGAGGTCGCCGCGGTGGAAGAGGTGGCGGACCCCGTAGTCGACGGCGAACAGGATTGCGGTCAGCGTCATCCGCCGGAACCGCCCGGCCTTGACGAAGCCGACCGCGGTGAAGGGGTTCTGTGCGGCGAAGTCCTCACAGGCGGCGAGGCTCGCCACGTGCTCCGGGGCGGGGCGCTCCCGGCCGGGGACGTCGCGCCGCTCGTGCCTGCGCAGCAGCACCGCCCAGACCGGCAGGACGAGCAGCGCCACCGGCAGCAGCGCCAGCCCGGCCAGGGGTACGGCGACCCGGTGCGCGGCCTGCCGGATCCGCCAACGCGTCCCGGGCCGGGCGGCGGGACGGGCTGCCCAGGCCAGGTCGGGCCGGCCGGTGACGAAACGCTGGATCTCGGCCCGTACGGCCCCGGGGTCCCGGGGCGCCGCGGCACCGGACGGGCTCGCGGGCCGCTCGTCGAGGAAGGCTTCGATCGCCTCGCGCAGCCGGGCTTCCTGGAGGATCTGGCGCAGGCCCCGGCCGACGGTGTTGACGTAGAAGGCGGCGCTGGGGACGCAGTGGCCGCGCAGCCATTGGACGCGTGCCGCGTCGGTGGCGTCCGACGGCGGATAGCCCTCGCAGTGGCCGAAGACCTCGCCGACACCGCTGCCGGCCTTGCGGACCAGGTCGGCCAGGTGCGCGTCCAGCGGGGCGTCCACCTCGCTCATGTAGACGATGCTCGCCGGGACGGCCCGGCCCGCGAGGTCGGCCCCGGCGGGCACCAGAACCAGGCGGGCGAAGTGGACGCCGGTCAACTCGGCGAACGGGACGATCTCGCCGGGACCCGCCTTGCGGCCGGCCTCGGCCAGGCGCCGCCGGACCTCGTCGACCCGGTCCCCGGGCACGACCGCCCTGATGGTGACGGCCACCTGGTGCGGGTCCCCGGCCACGTCGGCGGGTGTGGTTGAAGAGTCGAAGGTCAGCGCGAAATGCAGGACCTTGTGCTTCCCCCAGTAGACGATGCCGAGGTACACGCCGGGGGCGATCTCGCGGATCTCGTCGCGGATCCACCGCGCCAGGAACGAGGTCCGGGAGTAGTCCAGGACCGTGCACTCCGCGCCGTCGAGCCGGCTCGGGCCGCGGTAGACCTCCGCCCGGATCGCGGCCACGCCGAACGGGGTGACGCGGTTGAGGAGTTCGCCGCGTCCGGGGTCGAAGACCTTGCCCTTCCAGGCGACGATGCGCGCCAGCCGGGCGACCGCTGCCGACAGCCGGGCGCCGCGCGCCGGCAGGACCGTGCCACGGCCTTCACCCGTGGGGATCACGCCGGCCGGACTGCTGCGGAACAGCTGATCGAGGGCCGGACGCGACATGCCCGGCAACCGGGCCGCGTCCACCCCGGTGTCATGGCTCATCACGCACCTCCGCGGGCGGGCCATGACATCATCGTACGTTCAGCCTGTCCGCCCCGGCATGTCGTGCCCCGGTACGCCCCGTCCTTACAGGGGCTGCTGGATGAACGAGCCGAGTTCCTTGACGTCCATGGTGTCGCGGAGGGCGGCGAGGCGGCTCTCGTTGCGGCGGGACGTGCCGTTGTCCACGCCGAAGAAGAGCAGGTGCCGGTCGGCGTCGTCTTCCCTCAGCAGGGAGACGTTCAGGACGTTCCCCGCCCGGGTGGGGGGCGCGTCGAGCAGCGTGACGAGCTGAGTGCCGACGGCTTCGGCGAGGTCGTCGGCGGTACGGCCGGCGTTCGGGTGCAGCTCGAAGAGGCGGATGTCGTTGCCGAGGTCCAGGCCGGGTCCGGTCCCCCCGGCGGTCGCCTCACCGTCGAGCGGGGCCGGGCCGACGAAGTGGAACGAGCCCAGCCGGTCGATCGCGGTGATGGCCCCGAGGCTTTCGATCGTGGCGTCCGGGGTCCACGAGCCGTCCGTGGACACCAGGAGGAGGTGGCGGCCGTCGGCGTGGTCATGCAGCAGGCGTACCGCGCTGACGTTGCCGAACCGGCCGAGATCGTGCGTCGCCCCGGTCAGGTCGCGCGCCACGGCCTTCTTGACGTCCTCACCCGTCACGCCGCTCTTGGGGCGGAGTTCCAGCGGGAACACGGTGCGCTCTGCGGATGCCATCGGCGGATTCCGTTCTACGGGTGGGTGCGGGGCCACAGGAGCCGGTGCGAGGCGACCTTGCCGTCGCGCACCTCCGTCAGGCTCACGCCGAGGGCGCTTAGCTCCTGCGGGCGGATCCTGCCCAGCCGGTCGGTGAAGGTGTGGATCTTCGACTCGCCCGTGGCGTGCCAGACCGTCCACACGACCTGCTGCTGCTCCTGGTCCTGGTCCTGCTCCTGCTCCTCCTCCACGAACATCCGCTCGATCGTGAACGTCAGGTCCCGGTACAGCGACTGGTACAGCTTCAGGTCCGCCGCGAGGATGTCGAACCCGGGCAGACTTGGGAAGGTCTGCCCCTCGGGCGACGCGTAGTCCTCGTGGACGATGTCACGTGCCACTTCGAGATCGTTCCGGTTCCACACCTCCTCGAAGAACCGACGGACGAGGGCCTGGTCGGACGCGGCTGTCATGGGAGCTCCTCCACGGGACGACAGGAGCGAATCTATGGTCGCGCCGGGCGACGGCAGGGCGGGCCTGGCGGGCACCGGCGGCGGTTGCCGGGGCGAGGTCAGACGCCGCCCTCGATGAGGGTCCAGCCCGAGGAAACCTGGGCGAGGGGGCCGACGTTGGTGTAGGAGCCGTTGACCAGGGTCGAAGTCCAGGCGGTGCCGTCGGTCTTGTAGAAGAACAGGCTGTCCGAGGTCCGGCCCACCTTGTTCCACACCCCGGAGGTGCCGATCTGGTTGAACGAAATGCCGGTGCCTTCGGTGGCCTTGGACACCCGGATTTCGAGCCCTTCGCCGGCCCTCGCCCAGGACAGCACGGAGTCCTTCGTCGCGGTCAGCTCTCCCAGGAAGTCATCCCGCGGAATGCTGCCCTCGTGAGTGTAGACGCCGTCGGTGAGGGTGCCGTAGCCGACCTTGCTCCAGGGGAAATCGGTCCCTCCCTGCCGGGCCGCCGCGACCAGCGTGTCGCAGGAGGCGGCCATCGTCCCCCAGCCGGAGCTGAAGTTGTTGTAGACGCGCACCTGTTGGAACGCACCGTTCTTGAGGGTGCCCGTCACTCCGTAACCGTTCGATTTGTAGAAGATCACGGAGTCGCCGGAGGCCTCGATGTGGGTCCAGCCCTGCGCGAACCCGTAGGTCCCGACACGTGCGTACCTGCCGTTCGTGAACGTACCGATCTCACCGGCGCCGGTGTCCTTGTTGTAGAGCAGCAGCGAGTCACGGCTCGCGGCGCCGTGCGTGTAGCCGGGCGGGAGGTTCAGCGACGCCTTGAACTGCCACTGGCCGGCCGAGAGCGTACCGGTGCCGGCATTCCCGTTGTCGGACCGGTAGAAGAAGATCGACGTACTCGGCGGCGTCTGGTTGCAGAACGGCGACGCGGCACTCGCCGACGTGACCGGACCGGCCAGCAGGACGGCTGTGGTGGCAGTGACGGTGGCGAGTGCGGCCATCAGGGATTTCCTCATGGATGCTCCCCTTTCCTCGCACGGACGCGTGCGCCCGCCCCCGACGGGGACGCACCCGGGCAATGTGAAGGAGGACGCCCGTGCAACCGAACCGGCCACTCCCGGCAGCACCGGCCGTCAGTACTGCCCCGGCCGTCGGTCCGACTTGAACGTCCACGTTCATCCTGCGCCGGAGGGGGACGAGCCGCATTTCGACGCTGAGGCGGGGTGGCGGCGGCTGTCCCCCCGAGCAGCACCGTGAGTCGGTGACCGGCCGGCACATCGCCGCCCTCGACCATCCCGCCTTCCCCGTCGGTGCGGCAGCCACCCACTGCTCACCGCAGCGGCATGCCCGGCAGGCTGTGCCGGGCCGGGTGGGTGGGTGGGTGGGTGCGTGCGTGCGTGAGAATGGTCGGCATGACCACTTGAAGAGCAGCGGCCGGGCGGTGGGAGTGGCGGAAGGTCGGGAGTTGGGAAACCGTTCCCGAGGGGGATCGGCGGGTCTGTGCCGCGTGCGGGACGGGCGTCCGTTCGTACCGGTACCGCCATCACCCGCCCGAATCACCGCTGTTCGAGCGCTGCATCGGACTCGCCTGGTGTGCCGGGTGCCGGATCTACCGCGGCAACATGGTGTTCGTCCCCCGGAAACAGGTCCTCGTCGACCCCCTCGCCTCGCTGCCGCCTGAGCAGCGCGAGCGGCTCCTGCGTTCGGAGGCGCGCCTGGTCGCGTTCCTGGACCGCCGACTGGGCCGGGACGGCGGGACGTAGGGACGGCCGGCGGGCGGCCGCCTCAGGTGCACCGACCGTGTGACGGCCGCGCAGGACACCGTAACGCAACGCAGAAGGCCCCGGTCTCCCTGAGGAGACCGGGGCCTTGTTCGAGCGCTGGGCAGGCCTTGCACCTGCATCCCCCCACGGGAAGTGGGGTGCCTTTCCTTGGACCACCAACGCATGCCCACCACCGGGGAATCCGGCCGCGAGAACAAGATCAACCATACATGACCGGCGCAACCCGGTCCAACCGCCCGGCGGCAGAGGCCCCGGGCCGGGGACGTCGGCTTCGCGGCGCGAGGCGGGCAGGAGGGGTGCAGCCCGGGAGAGACCCCCTCTCCGCCATGTCCCCACGTAGCGACCGGGAACTGGCCCATCACCAGGGCATGTGCCGGGCGGGCGCCTGCGGATCCGGGTGCGGCCGGGCGGCCGGGGGGCAGGTGCACGACCCGTGGCGCCCGCTGACCGGGCAGCGGCCGGAGCGCGTGGGCGGAAATGGCTGGCATGCGCATGACGGGTTGGCGGGGTGCGGGGCTACGTTCTTAGGGCTCCGGAGGGGCGGCTGTCCGAACGCCCGGGCCACCGGCGGGCGGTGGCGGCGCCTCCGCGCCCCGGCTCCGCCGAGGGGCCGGGTCCCCCACACGTGAAGGAGCACCTCCATGTCCCTGGGCACCTGGCTCAAAACAGGCACCGCCGCCGCTGCACTGGTCCTCGCGGCCGCGACTGCCGCGACCGCCGCACCCGCGCCCGTGGCCGTACCGGACGCCGCCGCAGCAGTGGTGACGCTCCGTTACGACGACAGCCGGGCCGTCGGCTGGGAAGCGGCCGTCGCGGCCGGCGTCGCCTCCTGGAACACGAACGTCAGCAACGTACGGCTGGTGAAGGCGGCGCCCGGGGTCCGGGCCGAGATCGTCATCGTGGCCACCACCGGCTGGCCGCAGGCCACCCTCGGACCGGTCCGTCCGGGGCGGCAGGTGCGGGTCGAACTCGGCGCGCAGGCCGTGACCCAGGGCTACGACAAGACGCGCATCACGGCGCACGAGCTGGGCCACAGCCTGGGCCTGCCGGACACCAAGCCGGGGCCGTGCAGCCAGCTGATGTCCGGCTCCAGCGCCGGCACGGCCTGCACGAACGCCGTACCCAACGCGACCGAGCGGTCCCGGGTGCAGTCCGCCTACGCCACCGCGCTCGCCGCCACCGTGCCGACCGACGGCCGGCTTCTCGTCGACGCCCCCTGACGTACGACACGGGGGGGCGGTGCCCCCACCGGCCCCGTCCCGGCACGCCTTGCGCGAGCCCGGGCGGGGCCTCCGCACGGGGCCGCTCAACGACTCCCGTACGGCAGCCACACGTGTCCCGGCCGGAAGGGCACCCACTCCGGACCCAACGGCAGGCGGGTGCGCAGGTGTTCGGCGAGGACCAGTCCCGGCAGCGCGCCGTCGGCGAGCTCCCCGGCCCAGTCGGCGGCGAGGTCGTCGACGTCGAGCAGCGGCTCCGGGTCCCACCCGACCATGGCCGCCAGGTACCCCTCGAACCGCGCGAGCAACCCGTAGAGTCCGCCGCCGAGTTCGGCGAGCTCGGCCTCCGTCAGCTCGAACCGCGGCAGGCTGCCGTCCATCGCGACCCCGTACCCGACGGCCGCCGGCAGGACCGACAGCCACGCGGAACCGTCGGTCACCGACAGGACGGGCCGGTGCAGCGGGATCCGGTGGTCTCCGGAGGGGAGCGTGAAGGGCCACGGCTCGATCCCGGCGGCAGCCCGGGCCGCCGCCACGTCACCGCCGAAGTTCACCACCAGCTCGAAGCACACCGCCACGACCCCACCCCGCCCCCTCGCCCGCCCGCACCCTCGCCCGCCCGCACCTGCCGGCCGCGGGACTGCACGCAACCTACACGGTCGTCCCGGACGCGTCCGCCCGCGCGGCCCCGGTCCCCGGCATCCGCGGCTGTCCTGAGGTCCGGGGCCGGCGCGCCTGCCGTCGGGGTCGTTGCAGCGGTGTTGCAGGTTCGTGGCCATCGCAGCCGGGCGGTTCCCGCAGACGGGGGCGGGCTCCTACGGTCCGTCGGGAACCACGACCCGAGGGAGCCTCCCGTCATGCCCGTCGACCTGTCGGACGAGAGCCAGTACGACCGCGCGCGCCTGCGCCAGTGGGCGCGCGGCCGCGCCCGCTCGGCGGGGGTGGACCGCCGCGACCTGCTCACGCTGTTCGCGGCGGGTGCCGCGGCCGCCGCCCCGCTGTCCCTGACCGCCGCGGAAACCGCCGGGGCGGCCCCCCGCACCGGACCGGTGACTCCCGCCGCGCCCACGGCAGCGGCCGCACCCGGCATCGTGAAGCCCCTGCCGCCCGAGCTGTTCACCCTGCGCGGCACCAACGCCGAGACAAACTTCGAGGCCCTGCGCGGCACCGGCCACCTCACCCCGCTGGACCGGTTCTTCGTCCGCAACCACACCTCCACCCCCCGTCTCGACCCCGCCGACTGGCGCCTGACCGTCTGGGGCGACGCCCTGCCGGAGGGACACGGCCCGGTCGAGTTCTCGTACGACGCGCTGCGCCGCCTGCCGGCGGTCGAACGCACCCTGTTCATCGAGTGCGCGGGCAACGGCCGCAGCTTCTACACCACCCAGCAGGGCCAGACCGTCACCGGGACCGCCTGGACCCTCGGCGCGATCGGCGTGGCCCGCTGGCGCGGCGCCCGGCTCTCGGACGTGCTCCGGAAGGCGGGCGTGACCCGCCGCGCCGTGGACGTACTGCCCCGGGGCCTCGACGACGAGGTGGTGGCGAACGGCGTGAACCTCGGCCGGGTCCGCCGCCCGCTGCCCGTCTCCAAGGCCTTCGACGACGTCATCCTCGCGTACGAGATGAACGGTGAACCGCTGCCCGCCGACCACGGCGGCCCGGTCCGCGTCGTCGTCCCCGAGTGGATCGGCATCTCCTCGGTCAAGTGGGTCGGCGACATCGAGGTCAGCGCCCGGCCCCTCTACACCCCCTGGAACACCGACCTCTACCGCCTCTTCGGTCCCGAGCACCCGCCGCAGGGCAGCGCCCCGCTCACCCGCCAGACCCTCAAGAGCGCCTTCGAACTCCGGCCGGGCGCGACCGTCCCGGCGCACCGCCCCCACCTCCTGACCGGCCGCTCCTGGTCGGGCGCGGCCCCCGTGCACCGGGTCGAGGTCAGCACGGACGGCGGTACGCACTGGCGGCGGGCCCGCTTCCACGACGCCCCGCGCCGCGGCACCTGGGTCCGCTGGTCCGTGCCGTGGACCCCGCGCACCGCGGGCCCCACCGCCCTCCTGGCCCGTGCCACCGACACCACGGGCCGCACCCAGCCGAGCAAGGCCGTCCACAACACCCAGGGCTACCTCTTCGACGCGGTGGTACGCCACCCGGTCACGGTGGTCTGACGGCCCGTCCGGTCGGGAGCACCGGGACCGGCGCGGCGTCAACCCGACGGGCGGACCGCGCGGCAGAAGCGGTGGTCGCGGGCCGCCATGCGCGGGCGCGGGCCGGCGGCGCGCAGGACGACGTCCAGGGCGCGGTCGGGGTCGGCGGCGTAGGTGTTGCTGAACCAGGCCATGTTCGCCTCGACCACCGCCCATGCGTCGGCGGCGGCGCGGTCGGGGCCGGACAGGAGGCCCACGTCCACCACGACGGCGCTGGGCAGGCCGGCGCCGCACGCGGCCAGGAGGCCGTCCGCGAACTCCAGGACGGCGCCTTCGCGGTCGTGCCCGTGCAGTGGTGCGCTGTCGAGCCGGCCGAAGGTGGCGTACTGCGAGCCCGTACGGACCTCGCCGTCCAGGACGTACAGGCGGAACTCGGCTGCCCAGGTCACCACGTCGCTGATCTGCACGGGCAGGTCCGCGGTCAGGTCCGGTCCCGTCGGCAGGTCTCTGCCGACGGCATACACGGCGGCCGGGAAGGTCTTGGCGGTGGGCGGCTTGACGAATGCGGGCCCGGGCAGGGCGCGCGCCTCGCCGAGGGTCGCCAGGGTGATGCGCCGCCGGGTGTACGCGACGGGCAGTGCGGCGAGCCAGTCGTCGGTCGGCTCCAGGAGGGCGACGCCGAGGTCGTCCGCGACGTGTGCCGCGAAGGCGGGGCCGCCGTAGTAGTGGCCGCCGTGCCGCCCCGCCGCACCGCCCGCACCGCCGCGGGCGGGCAGGACCTCCACGTCCATTCCGCGCCGCCGCGCCGCCGCCGCGAGCAGCTCGGACGTCGTCGTGTACTGCGGGGCCATCGCCAGGAATCCGTGGTTCGTCACAGGCGCCGACGATGTCACCGATCGGGTCCGGCGGTCCACCGGATTCGGGCCCGGGGACCGGCGGTGCCCCTCACAGCCAGCCGCTGCGCTGGGCCTGCAGGGCCATCTGGAAGCGGTTCTCGGCGCCCAGACGGGCCATCAGGATCTGAAGGCGGCGGAAGAACGTGCGGCGGCTGATGCCCAGTTCGCGGGCGATGACCTCGTCGGCGGCGCCGCCGGCGAGGAGGCGGAGCAGGCGGCGGTCGGCCGGCAGCAGGCCCGCCGGGCGGGTGGCGCGGCCGTCGAGGGGCAGGGCCGCCTGCCAGGTCTGCTCAAACAGGGCGACCAGCGCGGAGAGCAGCCCGCACGGCTGCACCACCAGCATCGTGTTGTGCACGTCCGCCTCCCTGATCGACAGGGACACCAGGGCGTACGCCTCGTCGATGATCACCAGTTTCACCGGCACCTGCGGTGCGACCCGGGCCTGTTCGCCGGCGTCGATGCAGGGTTCGATGGCGTTCTCCAGCTGTCCGGGCACCTCCAGGGAGGCCTTCGAGTAGACGACCCGCTGGGTGATGCCGCGGGCGAGCGTTCCCAGGGCGTCGTCGGTGGCTCCGGCCAGCGGGAAGTACGGCGGCGAGTCCAGCTGGCGGATCTGCTCCCGGGCGCTGGCCCAGGCGTGGCGCATCCGGGGGCCGATGGCCTCGCCGGTCACCACCTCGACGAGGTGGTCGTTGTACGCCGCGAGCCGCTGGCGGCGGAACGAGTCGAACGCCCCGCCCACGGTGATGCGCGACTTCTCCAGCTCCGCCGCCCGGCGCCGGGCGAGGATCTCCAGCCCTGCGGTGGGCGGCACCGGCGCCACCACGTCCGCCCCCTCCTCGGCGGTGCTGGCCAGCCCGGCATCGACCAGTTCGCCGTATGCGGCGTCGAGTTCGGCGCCGGCCAGCCCGGCGGCCCGCCCGATCGCGGCGAGGGGCACGGGGGCCAGTTCCAGGAGGGCCGTGTAGACCCGGCCCGCTTCGGGACCGATGCCCAGCAGGCGCAGGGCCTCGCCCAGTTTCACGTTTGCCATGCACGGCATTGTCCCGGTCCGCGAGACCGCAGTGGCCGATCGGTGCCACTGACACGCATGGCCCTCCCGGGTGCACGGGTCCGCAGTACCGTCCGGGAGTCGCCGAGGCCCCTCGGCAGTCGACCCGATCCGGAAGCAGGTGCACGACGTGGCGAAGGCCCGGAAGAACGGCCTCTACTCGGGGATCTCCGCGGAGCTGTCCGCCCTGATGAAGACGGGCTGGGCGGACACCGAGCGGCACGAACTCCCGCTCGACGAACAGGCTCCGTACGCGGCCCGCCGCCGCGCCGCCCTGTCCGCGCTCTTCCCCGGCGAGCGGCTGGTGATCCCGTCGGGCAACCTCAAGGCGCGCTCGAACGACGACACTTACCCGTTCCGCCCGTACTCCGGCTACGTCCACATGACCGGCGACCAGGCCCGCGACGGCGCCCTGGTCCTCGAACCCCGCCCGGAAGGCGGTCACGACGCGTACTGCTACGTCCTGCCGCGCGACGGCCGGGACACCGACGAGTTCTGGCTGGGCTACCACGCCGAGCTCTGGATGGGCCGCCGCCGTTCGCTGGCCGAGTCGGAGCGGGTGCTCGGACTGTCCTGCCGCGACGTCCGCGCCGTGGCGGACGACCTGCGCGCCGATTCCGCCGTGCCCACCCGCATCGTCCGCGGCGTCGACGCGGCGCTGGAGGCCGCCGTCACCAGCGACGAGGAGCGCGACGAGGAGCTGGAGGAGGCGCTGAGCGGGCTGCGCCTCGTCAAGGACGCGTGGGAGATAGGCGAGATGCGCAAGGCGGTGGACTCGACCGTGCGCGGCTTCACCGACTGCGTGGGCGAGCTGTCGCGGGCGGTGGCGTCGTCCGAGCGGTGGGTCGAGGGCACCTTCTTCCGCCGTGCCCGGCTGGAGGGCAACTCGGTCGGCTACGGCTCGATCTGCGCGGCCGGCGATCACGCCACGATCATGCACTGGACCGACAACGACGGCCCGGTGCGCCCCGGCGACCTGCTGCTGCTCGACGCCGGCGTGGAGTCGCGCACCCTCTACACCGCCGACGTCACCCGCACCCTGCCGGTCAGCGGCACCTTCACCGCCGTGCAGCGCACGGTGTACGACGCGGTGTACGAGGCCCAGGAGGCGGGCATGGCCGCGGTGAAGCCGGGGGCCGCGTACCGCGACTTCCACGTGGCGGCCCAGCGGTACCTGGCGGAGAAGCTGGTCGAGTGGGGCTTCATCGAGGGCCCGGCGGACCGCGCGTACGAACTCGGGCTGCAGCGCCGCTTCACCATGGCCGGCACCGGGCACATGCTCGGCCTGGACGTCCACGACTGCGCCGAGGCCCGCAACGAGGAGTACGTCGACGGCGTGCTGGAGCCGGGCATGGTGCTCACCGTCGAACCGGGCCTGTACTTCCAGCCGGACGACCTCACCGTGCCCGAGGAGTGGCGCGGCATCGGCGTCCGGATCGAGGACGACCTGCTGGTGACGGCCGACGGCCACGAGAACCTGTCCGCGGGCCTGCCCCGCTCGTCGGACGAGGTCGAGGCGTGGATGGCCCGCGTCGCGGGCTGACGGACGCCCTCGGGCCGGCACGGGCGCGAGCCCGTGCCGGCCCGGAACGGCGGGCGGCCGGCGGCGCCGGACCGGCGGGTGCTCTGGCATGCTGGCGGCGTGCAGCCGCCCTCGTCCGTGACGCCCGACGCACCCGCCCGCATAGCGGGGCCGCTGCTGACCCAGCAGTGGCTGGACCTGACCTTCGTCCACTGGGCCGTGGACCCGGCCGTCGTGGCCCCGCTCCTGCCGGGCGGAACGGTGCCCGATGTGCACGACGGGGTCAGTTACGTCGGGCTGGTGGCGTTCCGCATGCACCGGGTCGGCTGGCTGCGGCTGCCCGGCATCCCGTACCTCGGCTCGTTCCCGGAGACCAACGTGCGCCTGTACTCGGTCGACGCGCACGGGCGGCGCGGGGTCGTCTTCCGGTCGATGGACGCCTCGCGGCTGCTCCCGGTCCTGATGGGGCGGGCCGGATTCCGGCTGCCGTACCTGTGGTCCCGGATGAGCGTCCGCACCGAGGGCGGCACGGTGGGCTACACGAGTACCCGGCGCTGGCCCGGCCCGCGCGGTGCGCACAGCCGCATCACGGTGGCCAGGGGCGAGCGGATCGAGGAGCCCACCGAGCTGGAGCACTTCCTCACCGCGCGCTGGGGCCTGCACAACCGCTTCTTCGGCAGGACCGCGTACCTGCCCAACGACCATCCTCGCTGGCCCCTCTACCGCGCGGACCTCCTGGCCTGCGAGGAGAACCTGCTCGCCGCGGCCGGTCTCACCGCGCCCCTCGGCGCCCCGGTGAGCGTGCTCTACTCGCCGGGGGTGCCGGTCCGTCTCGGCAGCCCGTCGCTCGCCGGAGCTGCGGGCCCGCGCGTCGGGTAGCGGCCGGGTACGGCGGCTGCCGGTGGGTTGCTCCGGTTCGACCGGTGGTCACTCCGGTTCGACGGGTGGTCACTCCGGTTCGGCCGGTGGTCACTCCGGTTCGACGGGCAGCCACAGTTCGCAGGTCGCGGTGGTGAAGTCGGGCGCGTGGTCCAGGGTGGTGACGATCGAGGGGCCGGGGCGCAGCCGCCACGGGTTCGAGGGGAACCAGTCGGTCGCGGTCGCCGCCCAGGCCGTCTGGAGGGTCTGGGGGTGCGGACCGCTGGTGCGGAAGACCGCCCACATGCCGTCGGGGACCTCGATGGCGTCGAGGTCCGCGGGGGCGGGGGTGTCCCGGCCGACGGCCACCCCGTGCAGGTAGGTGAGTTCGGTGCCCTCCCTGCCGTCGGGGTCGACGTCGTCGCAGACCTGGAGCAGGCCTTCGGGTGCCGTGTCGGCCAGTGCCTTGAGGCGCTGGTGCTCCTCGGGCGGCAGCGCGGCGATGTGCTCCTGGATGCGGGGGTTGGGGCCCTGGTGGACGAGCGGGACCCGGATGGCGTGTCCGACCAGGCGGAACGCGGGCCGGTTGACGAGGCGGGTGTCCATGGGGACGCTCCCTTCTACGGTCAGGCGGAACCTGAGCTGTGGTTGTGTACGCAGGGGGCCTCCGTCGCGGCGCACGTCGCCGGGGCCGGCGCCGTGCACGGCCCGGAACGCGCGGCCGAACGCCTCGGCCGAGCCGTAGCCGTGCCGGACCGCGATGCCGAGCAGGTCGTGCTCGCCGCGGACTACCTCGGCGGCGGCCACGGTCATGCGCCGCCGCCGCACGTACTCCGACAGCGGCATGCCGGCCAGCGACGAGAACATCCGGCGCAGGTGGTATTCGGTCGAGCCGACCGACGCCGCCAGTGCGCTGACGTCGGGATCCTCCGCGAGCTGCTCCTCGACGAGGTCGACGAGCCGGTTGAGTGCCGAGATCACGAGGCCTCCTTTCGACTCCCACCCTGGCAGCGGGCACCCCGCCGGCACCCGATCGCTGCGAACCGATCCGATCATGCCGGTGCTTCCTGCCTCCGCGGACTGGGTACGCACTCGCGTGGCACTCCGGTGCCAGTCCTGCTGCGCTGCCGGTACGACGAGGAGAAGCGGACCCGATGGACGCCCTGAAACTGCAGCTCATGTACCTCGACCTGACGACCGCGCACGTGGCGGACGCGCTCCTGCGGCTGGGTCTGCCGATCCGGCAGGCCCCGGCGACCGTGCGGCCGCTGGGCGACGGCGTGCACATGGCCGGCCGGGCCCGGCCGGCACGTCATCACGGCAGCGTGGACGTGTTCCTGGAGGCGATCGGGCACGCGGACGCCGGGGACGTGCTCGTGGTCGACAACGCCGGACGTGACGACGAGGCGTGCGTGGGCGACCTGGTGGCCCTGGAGGCCGAACGGGCCGGGCTGGCCGGCCTGGTGGTGTGGGGGCTGCACCGGGACACCCGCGAGCTGCGCGGCATGCGGCTGCCCGTGTTCAGCCAGGGGGCGCTGCCCGCCGGTCCGCAGCGGCTCGAACCGCAGGGGCCCGACTCTCTCGTCTCGGCCCGGATCGGCGGGGTGGAGGTCACCCGCGAGGACTTCGTCCTCGGCGACGACGACGGGGTGCTCTTCCTGCCGCTCGACCGGGCCGCCGACATCGCCGCGGCGGCGGGTGGTATCCGCGACACCGAACGCCACCAGGCGGCCCGGATGCGGCTCGGCACCAGCCTGCGCACCCAGGTCCGGTTCGCCGACCACCTCGCGGCGCGCGACCGGGACGGCACGACGTTCCGCGAGCACCTGCGGGCCATCGGCGGGGCCATCGAGGAGTAGATCCCGTCATTGATTCGGCATCGGGCGAAATGTTGCGGCAAGCTGGGGGCATGCATCAGTCCCCCGCCGGGCAACCGTCCGACCCCCGCGATCCGGCGTCCCCGGCCCCGGCCGCGACTCCGGCCCCGGCCCCGGCCCCGGCAGCGGCCCCGGCCGCGCGTCTGGCGAGCCTGGCCGGGGCCCTGGCCGACGAGACCCGGGCGGCCATCTGCATGGCCCTGCTGGAGGGGCGCGCCTGGACGGCGGGCGAGCTGGCCAGGATCACCGGGGTGGCGCCGTCCACCATGACCGGGCACCTGGTGCGGCTTGAGGAGGCGGGTGTCTGCGTGACCGAGCGGCAGGGCCGGCACCGGTACGTGCGGATCGCCGACGCCGCGACGGCCCGGCTGGTGGACGGGCTGGCCTCGTTCGCGATCCCGGACCGGGACGCGGCCCACGCGGTGCCGGTGGTCGGCGCACCCGATCCGCTGGCGCGGGCCCGTACCTGCTACGACCACTTCGCGGGGCGCCTGGGGATGGCCGTCACCGACGCCATGGAGCGGGGCGGGCTGCTGCGGACCGACGGGGTGTTCGAGCTCACTGCGGCGGGGCGGGAGTGGTGCGCCGGGGCGGGCGTGGACCTGGTGCAGACGGGGCGCCGGCCGCTGGTGAGTGCCTGCCTGGACTGGACGGAGCGGCGCCGGCACCTGGGCGGCCTGGCGGGGGCCCGGCTGTGCACCCGAGCACTGGACGCCGGCTGGGTGGGCCGGCCCGCGTCCGGTGGGCGGGGCCTGCTGGTGACGGCGGCCGGCGAACGGGCCTTCACCGAGCTGCTCGGCATCGGGCCGGAGGCGTACGCCTGACGGGACGCGCGGTCGGGGGGCGTCCTATATTTCGGTGGACACCGAAATATCGAGGGCTAGGGTGGAAGGCATGAGACCCCACCTGCTGCCCCTGCGTCCGCCGCCGTCGCTCCACCTCCCGACCCTGGGAGCCATCACCTTCACCGTGCTCGCGTGGGCCTCCGCCTTCGTGTCGATCCGCAGCGCGGGCGCGGCGTACTCCCCGGGCGCCCTGGCGCTGGGACGGCTGCTGACCGCCTCGCTGGTGCTCGGGGGCCTGCTCCTGGTCCGCCGCGAAGGACTGCCGCCGCGGGGTGCGTGGCGGGGGATCCTGGTCTCGGGGGTGGTCTGGTTCTTCGGGTACACCGTGATGCTGAACTGGGGCGAGCGCCTGGTGGACGCGGGTACGGCCGCCCTGCTCGTCAACATCGGCCCGATCCTGATGGCCCTGCTCGCCGCCCGTCTGCTCGGCGAAGGACTGCCGCCGCAACTGCTCATGGGCATGGGGGTCTCGTTCGTGGGCGCGGTCGTCGTCGGCCTGTCCATGTCCGCCTCGGACGACGGGGCCGGTGCTGCCGACTCGACGTCCCTGCTCGGCGTGGTCCTCTGCCTGCTGGCGGCGGTGGCGTACGCGACGGGAGTGATCGCCCAGAAGCCTGCGCTCGCCTGCGGTTCGCCGCTCCAGATCACCGCGTACAGCTGCCTCGTCGGAACCGTCGTCTGCCTGCCCTTCGCCGGGCAACTGGCCGCGGAGGTCCCCGCGGCGCCGCTGTCCGCGACGCTGAACATGCTCTACCTCGGCGTGGTGCCGACCGCCCTCGCGTTCACCACCTGGACGTACGCCCTGGCCCGGATGCCCGCGGGGAAGCTGGGCGCGACCACGTACGCCGTCCCGGCCATCGTGGTGCTGCTGAGCTGGCTGCTGCTGGGCGAGGTCCCGGCCTGGCTGACGCTGCTGGGCGGCGCCCTGTGCCTGGCCGGAGTCGCGGTGTCCCGCCGCCGGCCCGCCGTCCGCCCCTCCCCCGCCCGAGCCGAGGACGGCGCGGACGGTGAGAACGGCGCGGACGGTGAGGACGGTGAGGACGGTGAGGACACCCGCTACGGCCCGTCGGGCGGCGCCGGGGAGGCGGCGGGCGCCAGATAGGCGCGGTAGCCGGGCTGGTCCGGGAGGCCGGGCAGGGAGTGGGGGTGCCAGCTGCGGGCCCACTGCGGCGGCGGGGAGCCTCCCGTCACCAGCACCGCCGTCGGGCGGGTGCGCGCCAGGTCGGTGAGCGCGCGGACGGTGATGCTGCCGTCGTGACCCCCGTACACCTGGCGGGCGGCGCATCCGGTGGCGAAGGCGGCGCGGACCGCCTCGTCGCCGCTGAGGACGCACGGCGGGCGCACCCCCAGGCGGTGCAGTTCGGCGGCGACCGCGGCGAACGCCACGCGGTTGGCGCGGCTGCGGGCCGCCGCGGTGCCGGCGACCGCGAACTGCAGGGCCAGATGGACCGCCAGGGCGGCGCACAGGGCGGTCAGGGCGAGCGGGCGGGCGCGGCAGGCGGCGAACAGCCGGTCCAGGCAGAGCGCGACCGGGATCGCGAGCAGGGCGTAGGCGGGCAGCAGGAACCGCGGTGCGGCGTAGCCGATCATCAGCAGGTAGGGCGCGGCGAGGAACAGCGCGACCGCCGTCGGCACGGCGACGCGCCCGAGCCGGCCGCTGCGGTGCGCGGCGACGAGCCCGCCCGCGGCCAGCGGCGGCAGGGCGAACCACCACAGACCGGTGACGGGCCGGGACCACGGCACGTCGCACGGACGGCACAGGGTCCGACCGTCGAGGGAGCGCAGCTGGTCGAAGAAGGCCGGGTTCCACCCCAGGCCCCCCTGGATCTCGCCGGCCCGCCGGAGCCTGGGCAGGAGGCCGCCGTAGCGCAGGTGGGCTTCGACGGCCCATTCCGCCCCGCCCACGACGAGGCCGGCGACGAGGGCGGTCGCGAGCACGGCCCGCCGCCAGGCGGGCACGGCCAGCGCGGCGCCGAGCAGCGGCAGGACCAGCCACACGGCGTCACCGGGCCGCATGAGTGCGGCGAACGCAACGCCCGCGGCGACGCCGGCCGGTGCGAGCCGGTCCGCGGGATCGCGGGCGGCCCGCAGGAAGCACCCGACGGTGAAGAGCGCCGCGAACGCCACCCAGAGGTTGGGCATGGCCTGCGGGCCGTAGAGCACGGTGACCCAGAGCCCCGCGAACAGGCCGCCCGCGAGGGCGAGCACCCGGGTGGGCAGCAGTCCGCGCCACACCCACAGCGAGAGCAGGAGTCCCCCCGCGGCCAGCACGGCGAGAAAGGCCCGCAGCACCGGTACGGAGGAGGTGAAGGCGGTGACCGGGGCGATCAGGTAGGTGATGCCGCGGGCGCGCGGGGCGCTGAAGTAGGCGGCCGGAGCGTCCGGGGACACCTGGCTGACGTAGACCGTTTCGTCCCACCCCAGTCCGGTGCCCGGTACGACGAGCAGGAGCTGGACGAGGCCGTATGCGGCGGCGACGGACCCCAGCGCGGCCAGATCGCCGGCGCGGCCGTGAGCCGTGGCGGAGCCGGCCGGGGTGGTCGGTGGGTCCGACACGGTGGTGGCCTTCTCGGGCATCGGCGTCGCCTCCGGGGCGAAGGGGTGGGGGCACCACCCTGCCCGGGGCGGGCCGGCCCCGCATTCCGGGCGGCAGTCGGCCGAACCCGGGACGGCGGGGGCACGGCCGGTGTCCGTTCCGCACGCGTCCCGTCGTCAGGTCTCGCAGTGCTCGGCGGGTTCCTGCCGGGCAGGCGGAGCGCCCACGTCCTCGCCGTCCACCCGCTCGTCCTCGTCGGCCGACCTCTCGTGCTCGCCCGGCCGCAGCCCGTCGATGTCGCGGATCCACCACCGGCCGTCGCCGTCGTAGAACTGGATCGCCCGGATCGGTGCCCCGCCCGGCTCGATGCCGAAGCGCCCTTGCAGGTAGTCGTCGATCGTGCGGGGCGCGAACACGAGCCTGGTGCACGGCGGGATGGCGTCGAAGCCCACGAACACCCATTCGTACGTGTCGACTCCGGCGTCCGGTGCGTGGAACCACAGGTCGACGCGGGTGACCGGGTCCAGGGAACGGTTCGCGATGATCACCGTCTCGCTGTCCCCGGCGGCGTCCTGGGTCCAGTACCCGACCCGTCCGGCCTGCCGGCGCCGGTCCCGCTCCAGCTCCTTGCGGGACGCGTCCACGCTGGACATCGCCACCATGCCGCTGAAGAGCAGGCCGATCGCCGCCGTGAGGGCGGTCAGGGCCGTCGCCCAGGGAACCAGCTCGCGGCGCAGGACGTGCCACCGCCGTGCCCGGGACGTTCTGCCTCCCGCTGCCGGGCACCGCCGCAGGGCGGCGAGTCGGCGGGCCCGGACGGTGGGCGACGAGGGTCGGTGCATGACAGCAGCGTCCGGCGGGTGCGGGACACCGGCCAGCGGGCGTCCGCCGCGTGGCGCAGTGCGCCGGCGGATGCCCGCGGGCCGGTGGGGTCAGGTCTGCGGGGCGGTCCAGTAGGCCCGGCCCGGGACGGGGCGGGCCGGTGCGAAGAGCTGGGAGACGGTCACGGGGGTCAGACCGCGCTGCCGCAGGCCGTCGATGATGGCCGGCACCGCGGGAACGGTGCCCGGGTAGACGTCGTGGAGGAGGATGATCCCGTTGCGCCGGGCGCCCTGGAGGACGCGGCTCGGGATGACCCCGGGGTCGTGGTCGCGGTAGTCGCTGGCCGTCACGGACCACAGGATCTGCGCGAGTCCGAGCGAGCGGCAGACCTCGGCGACCCGCGCGTCGGTCAGTCCCTGCGGCGGACGCATCAGGGTGGGGGCGCGGCCGGTGAGCTGCTTGATCTGTTCCTGGAGGGTGACGAGTTCCCGGCGGATCTCGGTCTGCGGTACGAGGGTCAGGCGCCGGTGCGTCCACGTGTGGTTGGCCAGTTCGTGCCCCTCGGTCGCCTCCCTGCGGACGAGCGCGGGACGGGCGCGCGTGTTCTTGCCGAGGAGGAAGAACGTCACGCTGACGCGCTTCGCCTTGAGGACGTCGACCAGGTGCGCCGTGTCGGGGCCCGGTCCTGCGTCGAAGGTCAGGGCGACGCACCGGGCCTTGCGGCAGTCGACGGGCACGGGGCCCGCGGCAACCGGCGACGGCGTGGCGCTCGGGTGCCCGCGCGCGGCGGAGCGGGGGCAGGGGTGGACTCGGAGGAGGTGGGCTTGGCCGGGGGTGCCGCGGCCGGCTGCCCCGGTCCGCAGCCGCCGATGGCGAAGGCGGCGGCAAGGACGGTCGACGACCACGCGACCCTGCGGAGAGCACGCATACGGCAACCGCCACCAGAGCCGCGCCCCGCCACGCACCCGACACGACCGCGAACCGGCGCAAATCGTCCGGGGGTGTTGCGAAGTCCTGCGCCGTGCGGGACTTCGCAACACCCACCCGTCAGTACCAGCCCGTGCAGTAGGACCGGCCGTCCGAGTTGATGTGGATACAGGCCTGGACCTGCTTGTAGGGCGGGTCGTAGTACATGCCCGACCAGGTGGCAACGGTGTTGGTGCCCGCAGACGTGCTCCAGCCCTGCTGGCCGATGCCGCGCGGGCCGAGGCGGCCTTCGAAGCCGGTGCCGTCGCTGTTGCGGCGGTTCACGTAGACGTACGCGCTGCCGGCGCCGAGCGGGTAGGTCGCGCGGGCCCAGGCGTAGTGGTCGCCGTCCGTCGTCCCCGCCCGCAGGTCGATCGCACCGAACGGATGCGGCTCGCCCCGGGGGGTGGTGGGGCCCCAGCTCCAGCTCTGGACGTTCGGGTTGTGGTTGTCGCAGCCGAAGGCCGCACAGGCGGTCGGTGCGGCGGCCGCCTCGCTCGCCAGGGCCACCGAGGTGCTGAGGGTGAAGAGGAGGGCTGCGGCCACCGCCCCGAGCCGCCGGGCGCCGGGGCGCCGGGCCCCGGGCGGCCGGGCGCCAGGGCGCCGGGGGTGCGGGCCCTGCACGGGGTTCCTGCTCGTCACGCTCATGCCGGCTCCTCGGTGTGCGTACGGGCCGCCGCCGGCTCGGGCGGCGGTCTGACGCCGCGCGGCGTCGCCCCAAGGTTCCGGCACCGCAGGGTTGTTGCGCTGCTCCTCAGCGGCTTGAAACAACTCCCGGGCGGTGGTCGGCACACGGCGCGAAGACGCCTTGTGGCGGCCTCGGGCGGCGCTGTTGGGTGAGTGGCCGGGTACTCGGGGCGGGCGGGGTGGGATGGATGGGACGTCAGGAGAAACCGCTCGACCCGGCGGGCGGGCCCGTCGTCGAACTGGCCGCGGCACTACGTGAGTTGCGGCGGGCGGCGGGCAGTCCCACGTACGCGGCCATGGCCCGCCGGGCCGGCACGTACTCGGTGGCGACGCTCTCGCGCGCGGCGGCCGGCGAGCAGCTGCCCACCCTGCCGGTGGTGCTCGCGTACGCGGCCGCCTGCGAGGGCGACCCGGCGCAGTGGGAGACCCGCTGGCGGCTGGCTGCCGACGAACTGGCCGCCCGTACCGCCCTGCACGACGACGAGCCGGCCCCCTACCCGGGCCTGGCCCGCTTCGAGCCCGGCGACCGCGAGCTGTTCTTCGGCCGGGACCGGCTCGTCGACGATCTGGTGGCGCTCACCTTCAAGCACCGGGTCGTGGTCGTCTTCGGGCCGTCGGGCAGTGGCAAGTCCTCGCTGTTGCGCGCGGGGCTGGTCCCCCGGCTGCAGGAGTCCGCCGGCGAGGCGGCCGCGGTCCGGCTCCTCACCCCGGGCGGCAACCCGCTGGACCGGCACCGCGCCAACCTCGCACCGGCGGACCGGCCCGGCGACACCTGGCTGATCGTCGACCAGTTCGAAGAGGTGTTCACCCTGTGCCGGGACCCGGCCGAACGGTCCGCCTTCGTCGGCGCCCTGCTGTCCGGCACCCGGCCGGACGGCGCGCGGGTGCGGCTGGTGCTCGGTGTCCGGGCCGACTTCTACGCCCACTGCCTGGCCGATCCCGCGCTGGCGGCGGCCGTGCGGGAGGCGAGCCTGCCCGTGACGCCGATGAGCAGGGAGGAACTGCACCAGGCCGTCACCGCGCCGGCGGCGGCCCGTTCCGTCCAGGTGGAACGCGCCCTGACCGCCCGCCTCGTCGACGAGGTGCACGGCAATGCCGCCGCCCTGCCCCTGCTCTCCCACACCCTGCGCGAGACCTGGCACCGCCGCGCGGCCCGCCGGCTGACCCTGGAGGCCTACGAGGCGGCCGGCGGTGTGCACGGCGCCATCGCCCGCACCGCCGAGACGACGTACGGCCTGCTCGGCGCCGAGCAGGCCGACCTCGCCCGCCGGATCCTGCTGCGCCTGGTCAGCCCCGGGGACGAGGGGCTCCCCGACACCCGCCGCCCGGCCCGCCCGGACGAACTCGGCGAGGGCGAGGACGTACGGCACGTCCTCGACCTCCTCGCCGCGGCCCGGCTGGTCACCCTGGACCGGAACACCGTCGAACTCGCCCACGAGACGCTGATCACCTCCTGGCCCCGCCTGCACGGCTGGGTCGACGAGAGCCGTGAGCAGCTGCGGCTGCGCCAGCGGCTGGGCACGGCCGCGGAGACCTGGGACCGGCTCGGCCGGCCGCCGGGTGCGCTCGCCCCGGCGGCGCTCCTCGCATCCTGCGCGCCGCTCCTCCCGACGGCCGCCCCGCACCGGCTCACCACCGTGGAAAGCGAATTCGTCGCCGCCAGCACCCGCGCCCGGACGCGGGCGGCGGCCCGCCGCCGCGCCACCCGGGGACTGCTGGCCCTCCTCGCCGTCCTCGCCCTGCTCGCCGGCACCGCGGCATGGCAGGCCGGACGGACGGAGCGGGACCGCCGCAGCACCGCGGTCGCGCTGCGCACGGCCGCCGTCGCCGAGGGCCTGCGCGCCACCGATCCGCGGACGGCGGCCCGCCTGAACCTCGCCGCCTGGCAGCTGGCGCGGACCCCGCAGACCAGGGCCGGACTGTACGCCGCCCGCACCGACCGGACCGGGCCGGACCTCACGGTGGGCATCGGCGACGAGTCCGTGCAGAGCGAGTTCGCGGACCCCGACGGCAGCACCCTCACGGTCAGCAGCCGACGGCAGGTCGAACGGTGGGACCTGCGGGCGGGCCACCGCCTCTCGGGCCACCGGCTGCCGCGTCCCACCCGGGTGCGCCCGCTCCCGCTCCCGGGCCCCCGGCTGCCGCCGGGACGGCATCCCGCCGGGGAGGTGCTGCGGCCGAGTCCGGACGGCACGCGGACGGCCGTGATCAGCCAGGGCGGCGCGTACGGCAACCGGACGCCCGGGTGGGCGGAAGTGCGGCTGCTGGACCTGCGGACGGGGGACGAGTCGGCGTTCGTGCTGCCCGGCGTCCGGCTGGCGGCCGACCTTGCGTGGGGCGGCGGGAGCCGGCTGCTGGCCGTGACCGTCCCCGGGAGCGTCCGGTTCTGGGACGTCGTGGGCCGCCGGCCGCTGTTCGCCGTGCCCGCCGCAGGGGCGTTCACCGGCGCGGCCCTCAGCGCGGACGGCCGGCGGGCGGCGCTGTGCGGCAGGTCCGGCGTCGAGGTCTGGGACGTACCGGGGCGGCGCCGGCTGCCCGTCGGGGGGACGGCCGGGCGGGACGTGCCGGCCCGCGCCTGCAGCCCGGAAACCCTGCGCCTGAGCCCCGACGGGTCACGGCTCGCCGTCCGCCTGGACACCGGCATCCTCCTGGCGGCCACCGGCCCCGGCGGCCGCCCCGCCCGGCGACTGGCCGCGGCCGGCGTGACCGGCTTCTCCTTCAACCGGGACGGCACGCTGCTGGCCGCGGTGTCGGCGGACACGGCCCGGGTGTGGCGCACCGACGACGGGCGCCCGGACCCCGTGGTCTTCCGGCAGCGCCTGCGTCCCGACGGGCCCACGGACGTGCGCATCGACGACCGTGCGGGGGTGCTGCGGTACGTGCACGACGACCGGCGCCGCGTGGCCGCCCTGCGGCTCGGCCTGCTGCCCGGGGCGGTCTGGTCGCCGGCGGGCACCGATGCCGTCCTCCCGGCGCCGGACGGATCCGCCACCGTCGTCCTGCGCCGGCAGGGCGGCACCGTCGTCCCCGAGCTGTACGCCGCCGCGGCAGGCGGCGGGGGCCCGGACGACCCGCTGGGCGCGGCCGCGCGACCGGTCGTGCGGCTTCCCCCGCTTCCGGGGCAGGCGGCAGCCGGCCGGTCCGCGGTGGGGGCGTTCAGTCCCGACGGGCGCCTCTTCGCCTACGGCCCGTACCCGCGGCGCGGTGCCGGACCGACCGTCAGGGTGTGGGACGTGCACCGCCGGAGGGCCCTGCCCGACGTGGCCGTGCCCGGGGCCGGGCGGCCGTCGGGCGGGACGGCTCCGGCAGGCCGAGGGGCGCACCGGCACCTGTCCGTCACCGCCCTGGTGCCGGTGCTGCGCGGCGGAAGACCGGTCGTGTACGGCGTCTTCGCCGACGAGGCCGCCGGTGGCGGCGAGTTGTGGAACCTCACCGCGTCCCGTCCGGTCGCGGTGCTGCCGGTCGCGTCCCGGGCCGTCGCGGTCCGGCCGGACGGCGGGGTGCTCGTGCCGTCGGACGGACCGGTGGTGACCGTGCCGGAAGAACGCGTCGACCTGGTGGCGGGTGCCCTCGGATCGTCGTTCACGGCCGCCTACAGCAGGGACGGCCGGCATCTCGCGCTCGCGGACGCCACCGGCGGCATCGCCCTGTGGACGGGCGCGCCGGCCGGGGCGCCGGCCTTCTTCACCACCGGCCCGCACGGCGTGCCGTCGGACGCGGCCGGAGTGTCGGCGGTGGCCTTCTCGCCGGACGGCACGATGCTGGCCACCGGGGACGACACGGGGGCGGTCCGCCTGTGGGACGTCCCGTCCCGCCAGCCGCTCGGCGGCCCGTTCCCCGGTGCCGGCGACCCCGTCTCCCGGCTCTCCTTCACCCCGGACGGCACGGGCCTGCTGGTCCAGGGAGCGCACACCGCCGCCTTCGTCCACCGGGTGCGGCCCGCGGACGCGGCAGCCGCCGCCTGCGCCCTGCACGGCGGCCTCGACCGCGCGCAGTGGCGCACGCACCTGCCCGAACTCCCCTACCGCCGCACCTGCCCCGGGCAGCCGGACGGCTGATCCGGCCCGGCGGACGGGCTCCTGAGCGGTGCTCCTCGCTACGGCTCGTCGGACGCGTCGGGCACCTCGGGTACGTCGGACTCGTCGGGTACGTCGGACTCGTCGGGGTCGGGGCGGCCGCGTCCGCTCGGGTCGAGGAGTTCCTCGGCGAGGGCGTCGGCCTCGTCCTGGGACAGTTCGACCACGAGCCGGCCGCCGCCTTCGAGCGGTACGCGGATGACGACGGACTTACCCTCGTCGGCGGCTTCCATCGGACCGTCGCCCGCGCGCGGCCTGATCCTGGCGTTCGGGAATCCGCTCCCGTCGAGGGAGGGTGCCGCTCCGGTTCCGCGTGCGTACGTCCCCGGGGCGGGTGTTGCGGTGGCGGTCGGCGCGAGCACGGCCGTGGATCCCAGCAGGAACGATGAGGCGACGAGCGAGACGACGGCATTGTGCCGGATGCGTCGGGCCATGACGGGTGTCCTCCCTCGCGGTGACGCGATGAGTGGAGGGCCGCGGAGGCGCGGGGGCACGTCGCCGCACCCGCGCTCCGGGAAGTGTCCCTCCGGCCACAGCACACGACGACGGACGTACGGCTGTGGCGCCGGTGCGGCGCCGCACTGATCGTGAAGCGCCGCTCCCGCCCATGGTCCCCCGCCCCCCACCCGGTGTCGACCGGACGGCCGGCGGGGCGGCCGGGACCGGGCCCCGGTCAGGTGGTCGGGGCCGTCTCGCGGGCGGCGCGACGGCGGAGGGCGTCCTCGTCGGTGCGGGCGTCGTACGTGAAGAGCTTCGGGAGCAGCGCGGACAGGATGGCGACCGAGGCCACGCAGGCCACGCCGCCGGTCCAGAACGCGGAGCGGGTGCCGGTCCAGCCCGCCATGGTGCCCGCGCGGACCTGGCCGAGCTGCGGGCCCACGCTGTAGGAGAGGACCTCGATGCCCGCGAGGCGGCCGCGCAGTTCCTCGGGGATGGTCTGGTTCCAGATCGTGGCGCGGCCGAGGCCGCTGAGCATGTCGCCGGCGCCCGCGACGGCCAGGCAGGCGAGGACCAGCCAGATGCTGCCGGTCCAGCCCGCCGCGGCGACGGCCAGGCCCCACACGGTGGCCCCGCCGATCACCAGCAGCCCGTGCCGGTGGACACGGGAGGTCCAGCCGCTGGTCAGGCCCAGCAGGAGGGAACCGACCGCGCCCGCCGCGTACATGAGGCCCAGGGCCCACACCGCGTCCAGTTCGTCCGCGAGGAAGGGGAAGATCGTGTTGGGGAAGGCGAAGAACATCGCCGCGAGGTCCACCGCGTACGTGCCCAGCAGGACCGGCCTGCTCCAGGCGTACCGGGCGCCCTCCGCTATGGAGCGCAGGGACGGCCGTTCGGCGCCGTGGACGGGCGGGGCGGGCGCGAGCCGGGTGCACAGCAGCACGGAGACCGCGAAGCCGAGCACCGTGACCGCGTAGGCGGAGGCGTAGCCGACGTACGCGACGACCAGGCCGGCGAGGGAGGGCGCGGCGATGGCGCCGACGTTGTAGCGCAGCGAGTTCAGGGCGGCCGCGGCGGTCATCTGGTCGTGCGGGACGATCCGGGCCATCAGGGAGTCGAGGGCCGGGCGCTGGAGGCCCGCGAGGCCGGAGACCCCTGCGGCGACCACGTACAGCGGCCACAGGAGGGGGTCCGGCAGCAGCGCGTTGACCAGCAGGATCATGGCCAGGGCGCCGAGTCCGGCCTCGGTGAGCAGGATCAGCCGCCGCCGGTCCACGGCGTCCGCGAGGGCTCCTCCGTACAGGCCGCAGACCACCATCGGGATCAGCTCGACCGCGCCCATCGCACCCACCGCGAGCGGGGAGTCGGTGAGGTGCTTGATCTGGAGCGGTAGGGCGATCATCGCCATGAAGGAGCCGAAGAAGGTGACCGTGCCCTGCCAGAACAGCAGGCGGAAGTCCCGGCTGGATCGCCAGGGGGTCAGGTCGGGCAGGAGGGCGGTCAGGCGACGGGGGGTACTCACGACGGAACATCGTCCGCGATCCGCCGGAATCGGACAAATCATTTATTGCGCGGCCCTGACCGCCTGCGGGGTCAGCGGGACCGTACGGCCGTGACGGTGAAGCGCTCGACCTCCGTGACGTGGCCGCCGGTGGAGGCCACCACGGTCAGGACCGGGTCGGTGGGGCGGGTGTAGGAGACGGTTGCGGTCCAGGGCCGGTCCGAGCCGCCGGCGGGGGTGCAGCAGCCGGTGCCCAGGGGCCGCGCCGAGGACGGCTGGCGCACCTGCACCCTGATGCTCTCGTCCACGCCGGTGATCCGTCCGCCGGCCCGGAGCGGGGAGCGCGCGGTGGCGCCGTACGCGGGCACGGTCAGGCTGAACGTCGTGTCGTCGGTGCCCACCACCTCCCAGGGGGCGTCCGCTCCCGGGCCGTACCGCACCAGGTGGATGACGGCCGCGGTGCTGCGGCGGGCCTCCTCGGGGGCGCTCGGGCCGACGCCGATCCGGGCGTGCCGGCCGCTGACGGAACGTGAGGAGACCCGGTCGATCTCGCGGAAGCCCAGGTAGCCCTGGACGAAGGCCAGCGCGGTCCGGTCCGCCTCCAGGTGCCAGGGCTGGTGGCCGCCCTCGCGGTAGGACCGCTGCCATGCCTGTGCCTGCGCGTACGTGGCGAACGGCCACAGCGGGTGGAGGCCCGCGCCGAGGGGCGGTTCGGCGGTTGCGGACCGGGAGGCGGCGGGGCCGGTGGGCGCGGGAGCGGTGCGCTCGCCGGTGGCCTGCGGGGAGCTCGGGGGTTGGCTCGGCGTGCGGGAGGGCCCGCCGGTGGGCGCCGCGCGCTCCGGGGAGCCGTCGTCGCAGCCGGTGAGGAGCAGCCCTGCGACGGCCGCTGCGGCGAGGAACCGGCTGGACCGGCGGGATCGGGTGGTGGGACGGAGCCTGGGGTTCATGGGGACTCCCGAACGGTGACACCGCACGAGCACTCCCCCACGCCGGTGGGTGCCGCCGGTGGCGCCATGGTCCCACCGGACGGCTCCGCTGGGAAGCCGGGCGGCTTCGGTCGGCGGGGAGCGGGCCGGCTCACGTCACCAGGTGCAGGGAGGTGTCCGCGATGCCGAGGCTGATGCTCTGACCCCAGGTCAGTTGCATGGCGTCGTTCTCCATCCCGTCGCCGAAGACCACCATCCGGTCGGACTCCACGGTCAGCTGGAGCGCCTGCCCCCTTCCCAGCTCGCCGGCGACCTGCGTCGTCCCGGTCGTGGGCGAGGGCCAGGCCTCGCGTACGAACCACAGGAGGCGCGGGTCGGCGGGGGCGGGCAGGTGTGCGGAGCTGCCGCGCTCCAGCCACAGGGAGCGCAGCCAGCCGGTGGCGCCCGTGCCGGTGCCGACCAGTACGCCGGACGAGGCCTGGGCCTCGTCCGCGCCCTGTGTGCCGGCGGAGCCCAGGCGGTAGCGGACCGTCTGGTGGCCGGACGAGCCGAGGTAGATCTCGTTGAGCGCGAGGAGGCGCTGGGTGTCGTCGGCGACGGCCTCGACCATGGTCAGCTCCTCCGCCCGGCCGCCGGGTGCGGTCGCGGCGCGCAGCAGGGCGGCGGCGTCGGCGCAGCGGTGGCGGACCAGGACCCCGGGGTTGCGCCCGGGGTCGCTGTCGATGCCCACGACCGGCTGTCCGCGCAGGTATTTCGCGGTGTTGGCGACGAGGCCGTCCTGGCCGACGACGACCACCACGTCCTCGGGGGCGAACAGGAAGCGGTCCAGGTCCGCCCGCTCCACGCGGGCGCCGCGCCAGGTGAGCGGCACGGCCGCCGCCACCTCCCGGAGTGCCTGCTGGGTGCTCGCGTGGCGCCGGACCACCTCGTCGATGGACCGGCCCCGGCTGGAGAGGAAGAACGCGGCCTGCCCGTGCGTCCCGTGCCGGGCGAGCAGTTCCTCGTACTCGGTCCTGCGGTGGACGAGCACCGCCCGCGGGGCCAGGCTCACGCGCCGGTGCCGCCTTCCGGTGCCGCGCCCGTGCGTCCCAGCCGGGTCAGGAGGGTGGTGAGGACGTCGGGCGAGAGGGTGAGGCTCTCGATCCGCGGCAGGTTCTCGGCGAGCCGGGTCGCGGCCAGGGCGTGCAGTGTGGCCGGACCGGCTTCGTCGTGCACGCGCAGCCAGGCGGCCTGGGCTTCGGAGCGGGCTGCGCCGGTTTCGCGGGCGGCCTCGGCGTCGGCGCGGGCCAGGCGGACCTTGCGGGCGGCCTCGGCCTCCGTCCTGATGCCGTCGGCCGCCGCCTTCTCCTCTGCCTCGCGGCGGGTGTTGATGCCGCGCTGTTCGACCAGCTGTTCCTCGCGGCGGGCGAGTTCGATCTGGCTGGCCAGTTCGTTCTCGGCGATGGCGCGTTCGCGTTCGACGGCGACGGCCCGCCGTTCGTAGGTGGCCCGGTCGGCCTCCTGCTGGATCTGCTCGCGGGCCGGGGTGCGCAGGGCGCGTTCGACTTCCGCCTCGGGGCGGATCGCCACGACGCGTACGGCCACCACGTCGATGCCGGTGGCGGGGAGCCGCGGCTCGGCGGCGAGCCCGGCGGCGACCCGCTCCCGTACGGAGGCGACGCCGTCCACCAGGGCGACGGCGAGCGGGGTCCGGGCCAGGACGTCGAGCGCGTGCTGCTGCGCGGTCTCGGTGAGCAGGGTGGCGATCTGCTCCAGGGGCGCGGCGCGCCAGCTCCCGGTGTCCGGGTCGACGGAGAAGTCGAGCCGGTCCGCGGCCTGGGCCGGATCGTTGATGCGGTAGGTGACGGTGGCCTGTACGGCGGCGTCCTGGAAGTCGGACGTGCGGGCGTGGAAGGCCATGGCCAGTTCCCGGTCGTCGACCGGCACTTCGGAGAGCGCCGCCGACAGCGACCGGTACCAGAAGCTGAGTCCGCGCCCGTCGTGGACGAGCCGGCCGCGCTTGTGGTGGCGGATGTGAGCGGTGGGTGCGGAACGCAGATGACGCCAGCCGAAGCGCCGGGTGATGTCGGCCATGGCAAACCCCCTCGATTTCGTCAGTGCGACGATAACGAGCGGTGTTCATATCGTCAAGGGGACGAAAACGGCGTCAGGGGGCAGGCCTGGCGGGCCCGGTCGTCGCCGGCAAGCGGTGGCCGTCCCCGACGCAGCCGAGGCGGTTGCCGGCGACGGGGGCGCCGTCGACGATGTTGCGGTCCCAGGTGACGGACCCGACGGTGACGGGGTCGGTGCCCACGAGCACGTCCAGGAAGGCGTCGTGGCCCGCGACCGCTTCCTTGCGGGCACCGGGCAGCGCCATGGCCAGGGTGGCGGCATCGTCCTCGCGGCCCGGCGCGTACCGGATGACGGGCGGACCTGCGTGCCGTACCGGCGGCGCGGCGGCCGAGGTGTCGGTGACGACGAACTTGGCGGCGCCCAGCGCGCGGGCCACTGCGGCGTCGTCGACGCGCGCCTTCACGGCGGCGGGGTTGTTGGGGACCAGGTTCGCGGGGCGGGGCAGGATGCGGGTGTCGCCGATGATGGGCCGGTCGGCGGCGAGCGCGTCCCACAGGGCCTCGGCGCGCGGCTCGTGCCAGAGGAGGGTGGAGCCGACGCCGTCGACGCGGTGGTCGAACTCGCGGATGGGAACGGTCGCGAACTCGGTCCGCGCGTGGTCGAGCCGGCCGAGGGCGGTGGCGATGCGGACGAGGTCCCACACGTCGGTCCGGTCGTCCGTACGGACGGACTTCAGCAGGGTGGTGGCCGTGCGGTAGGCGGCGGCCGGGTCGGCGAGGGCGCGGTCGGCCCGGAGCTTCACCAGGAGGTCGGAGACGGTGCGCTGCTGCCGGCGGACCCGCCCCAGGTCGCCGGGGCGGCCGATGTGGCGGGCGCGGACGTACCGGAGGGTGCCGCGGCCGTCCGTGCGGTGGACGCCGGCGGGGAGGTCGAGTCCGGAGTTGACGTCCTTGAGGGGCTGGTCGGTGCAGACGGTGGCCCCGCCGAGGCCGTTGACCGCCCGCTCGAAGCCGGTGAAGTCCGTCTCCAGGTAGTGGTCGATGTGCAGCTTGGTGACCTGCTCGACGGTGGCGACGGCCTGCGGTCCGCGGCCGAGGGCGTACGCGCCGTTGATCTTGCCCTTGCGGACGGGGTCCGTCTGCGCGTAGGGCACGTAGGAGTCGCGGGGGACGGAGACGACGGTGGCCCGCTCCATGTCGGCCGACAGGTGCACGAGCATCATCACGTCGGTGCAGTTGCAGCCCTTGCCGCCGACGTTCAGGCGGCGCTTCTCGGCGGCGGAGAGGCCCTCGCGGCTGTCGGTCCCGACGACGAGGATGTTCGTGCCGCGGTGGGCTGCGCGCTGCGCCCGGCCGTCGTCCGGGGCGGCGCCGGAGGCCGGCCAGGCGCCGACGGCGAGGGTGGACACCAGGGCCAGGGCGATGGTCAGCCGTCGCATGCGAGCCTCCTGACGATCGGTCGGGTGGGGCGTGCGCGACGCTACGGGACCCCGGGGCCTGACGGGGCGTCACACGCCGGAGCCGACGGGTGGAGCGCCCGGGTAATAGGCCGTCAGGTTGTCCGCCGCGGGCCGGACCCGGCCCGCGGGCCCCCGGCTGAACGCCCGCAGGAGGTTCTCGGTGACGGTCCGGGTGAACGCCCCCGCCCGGGCGTCGAGGCCGTGGGCGCCCTTGCCGGGTCCGGTCACGTCCAGGGCTTCGACCCACCGCATCGTCCCGGCCGCGAACACCCCCGCACCCGAGGCATGGGTGGAGTAGGCGGTGTCGGCGTGGGCGCGGCGGCCCTTGCAGACGACGGGAGAGTGGGCGACCACCTCGATCGGGCGGGGCGTGGGGTACCGGGTGTCCACGCAGTCGTATTCGACGCCCACCAGGTGGGGGAAGGAGTCGCCGTACCGGGCTCCGGTGCCGGCAAGCAGCCAGTGGGCGGGCTCGGTGACCACGTACGGCGCATCCACGGGGTAGCCGTCGTAGATCACGCCCAGGAGTTCACTCTCCGGCTCCGGCAGCGGACTGCGGCGGAAGTCGTTGGTCGGCGGCAGCCCGGCCCGGTGGCCGGGGTCGGCGGCGTAGTCCTCCTTGAAGCACACCACCGTACGGTCGGCGCCCACGGCGGACGGTGCGAAGCGCACGCGCCGGTAGCAGCAGTTCGCTCCGAGGACCGCCAGGTTCGTCCCGGCGTCGCGGGCGCAGGTCACGTGCCGGCGCTGCTCGGGGCTCCAGTACTCGTCGTGGCCGGGCGAGACGATGCCCACGGCGCCGTCCAGGAGGTGCGGCTCGCGGGCCACGTCCACCCCGGTGGCGTAGGCCAGCGGCAGGCCCATGCGTTCGGCCAGGGCCACGAGCGGCGCCTCGAAGAACAGGAACTGGCCCGCCCCGTTCCGAGCCCGGTAGGGGCGGTCGAAGGAGACGGCCAGGGACCTGGAGGCCTTCGTGCCCGTGGGACCCTGGTACAGGTCCGCGCCGCCCCACCGGTTGTACGCCTGCCAGGTGGCGACCGCGTTGACCACGACCAGGCGGCCCCGGGTGGTGCAGGACCGGACGGTGAGGGGCACGAACCGCTGCGCCGTGCCGTCCGCGGTGTCCAGGCGCAGCAGGTAGCAGCCCTCCGGCCAGCCCGTGGTGTCGAGCCGGAGCGACGGCCGCCAGCCGGTGGTCACCATGCGGGTGGCCGGCTCGGTGCGCGCGGCCCCCTGCCGGGCACCCGCGAGGGCGGGCGAGCGCCACACCAGCCGGGCCCGCGCCCCGCCGTACCAGCCCATCCGGTACGCGGACACCCGGTACGAGGACGCGGTCGTGGAGACGTACAGCCGGACCGGCTCGCCCGGCAGCACGCTCGTCTCGCCGGCGAAGCCCTCGATCGCCTGCGCGGGACCGGGCCGGGTGACGCGCCAGCCCGAGTCCCCCGGGCGCTCGTTCTCCGCGGCGACATCCAGACGGCCGCCCGCCCCCGGCACCCGCGCCGCCGCGCCGCCGGTCCCGGCCAGCAGCCCACCGGCCGCCCCGGCGGCCGCCACCAGCACCCGCCTGCGCCCGGGCCCCTGAGCCCCGCCTCCCACCAGCCGCTGCTGCATACCCACCTCCACCACACCGCCACCGTCCCCTCCCCTTCTAACCGACCACCCCACACCCACCCACCGGCCACGCGGACGAACACCCCCTGCGCTAGCCGTCCGGAGTCATCGGGGCGGGGTTTCCCGGATCCTGCGGCGGGGCCGTACAACCGTTGGCGGGGGCGGTGTGTCCAACTCACCGATCACCGCGGTCGACAGCGATCGCCATGTTCCAACGGGGAAGGCATCATCCATGCGCACACGCGCCCGTACGCACCACCGGCTCGCACTGTTCGTCACGACCGCGGCGCTGGCCGTTTCGGGGGCCGCGCTCGCGCCGCCGGCCGCGGCCGTGACGGCCGGCGCCCCTGCCGCCGCCGAGGTCCCGATCGTCGTGACGGGCTCCCAGGTGCCGGCCGTGGCCGACGCCCGGGGGAACTACCCCGCGCCCGGCTGGAAGCCCGTCTGGACCGTCAACCAGCCGGTCACCTGGACGCTGACGTTCACGGATCTGATGGGCAAGCACTTCCACACGATCACCGAGACCACCGCGCAGCAGGAGATCAAGCCCTACTGGCACGGGTTGGACGGCTACTTCTACGCCGCCAACGGCCCGATGGGCTGGGAGCTGAAGGCCACCGCCGTCGGTTCCCCGACCGCCGTCGTACTGGACAGGGGCACGGTCACCGTGATCGGCGGCAAGGCCGTGCGCCGCGACGTCGGCGGCCCCACCGGGACGCCCGACGGCATCGCGGACCTCATGTCCACCACCGCGTCCGGCACCCTGCGCACCGCCTACGGGAACCGGTCCACCGGCAACTTCAGCGGCAGCGCCACCAGCACCGGCTGGCCCAAGGGCTTCCGCCCCATCCCCACCGGCCTGATGGACGAGAACCGCTGCAACGACACCCTCGTCCGCCTCGCCACCGGCGAGATGCGCGTCTACACGCCCGGGTGCGGGGCGCCGCTGACGCCCGCCAGCCCGTACAAGGTGCTGGGCAAGGGCTGGAACGCGTACGACATCATCACCTCGGTCGGCAACGTGAGCACGGGGGTCAACCTGTCCGGTGAAGCGGACCTGATCGCCCGGGACCCGAAGACCGGGAACCTGTACCTGTACACCTCGTTCGGCTACTCGATCTTCTACCCCCGCGAGCTGCTGGGCACCGGCTACAACCAGTACAAGAAGATCGTGGGCGCCGGCGACCTCAACGGCGACGGTCACGGCGACCTGCTGCTCCAGGACAAGTCCAACAAGCTGTGGCGCATGAACGGCCTCGGCAAGAAGAAGTTCGCCAAGCGCGTGCTGCTCGCCGAGAACTGGGGTGCGTCGTTCAACGCCGTCGTCGGCATCCGCGACCTCACCGGGGACGGGCACGCCGACCTGCTCGCGCGTGACACCGCCGGGAACATCTGGCGCTGGAAGGGCACCGGCAAGGGCACCTTCGGCGGCCGCACCAGGCTCGCCACCGGCTGGCAGGTGTACGACGGCATCCACTGATGCACGCGGCGGTGGCCGGCCGGGTCTCCACCCAGCCGGCCACCGGTTGGCGGACGGTGCCTCAGATGCCGGTCGCGAGCGCCGTGTCGCGCCAGGCGTCGAGTTCGCGCCGCACCAGGTCCAGCTTCGCCTCGACGCGCTCGACCGCGTCCGCGCCCAGTTGCAGGCGCAGCGGCGGCTCCGCTGCCTCGGTGACGTCGACGACGGCCTTCGCCGCCTTCACCGGGTCGCCCGGCTGGCGGCCGTCGTTCTGGGCGAGCGCCTCGCGCACCGGGCCCGCGCCGGCGGTGTAGTCGGGGATGGACGCCGGTTCGACGCGGATGCTCGCGGCGTTGAGGAAGTCGGTGCGGAATCCGCCCGGTTCGACGATCGTGACGCGGACGCCCAGCGGGGCCAGCTCGCCGTGCAGCGCCTCGGAGATGCCCTCCAGGGCGAACTTCGACGCGCCGTACAGGCCGACGCCCGGGGCGGTGGCGAAGCCGCCCACGGAACCGATGTTGAGGACGTGGCCGGACCGCTGGGCGCGCAGCGTCGGGAGTGTGGCCCGCAGGGTGTTGAGCGCGCCGAAGACGTTGACGTCGAACAGGGCCCGGGCGGCCTCGTCGGAGACCTCCTCGACCGCGCCGACGAGCCCGTACCCGGCGTTGTTGACCACGACGTCGATCCGGCCGAACTCGGCCAGGCCCGCCTCCACCGCGGCCGCCAGCTGTCCGGGGTCGGTCACGTCGGCGCTCACCGCCAGCAGACCGGCGGGCGCGTCCGGGTACGCCTGCTTCACCGCCGAGGCGTCCCGCGCCGTGGCGATCACGCTGTGCCCGCGCTCCAGCGCCTCCCGGGTGATCTGCGCGCCGAGCCCGCGCGACGCACCCGTGACAAACCAAACTCCCATGCTTTCCCCCTGTTTCGTCTCCGACCGGCACATCGGCCGGCGTCTCGACGATAGGAGTTGGAGTCGACTCTAGATCAAGAGGGATGTGACGAGGGTCACTCTTCCGTCCGGTCTCGGCGCGGGGGTGCTTGACAGCCACCCCGCCCGCACGCCACCCTTTCACTACTTCCTTAGTTAAAGGGGGATGAACGGTGTGATCGATTACCGCATTGACCGGCGCAGTGGCCTGGCCACCTACCTCCAGATCGTGCAGCAGACCAAACAGGCCCTTCGCCTGGGCCTGTTGAAGCCCGGGGACCGGCTGCCCACCGCACGTGAGGTGGTCGAGGCCCTCGCCATCAACCCCAACACCGTGCTCAAGGCGTACCGGGAACTCGAACGCGAAGGACTGGTGGAGGGCCGGCGGGGGCTCGGCACGTTCGTCCGCCGGACGCTGGGCGAGGGCCGGGCCGCGGACGGCGCGCTGCGCGCCGAACTCGCCGCGTGGGTGGAGCGGGCGCGCCGGGCGGGCCTGGAGCAGGACGACATGACCGCACTGTTCACCTCCGTGCTGAGCGGGGCCGACAGTGGAACGAACGAGGGGGACGACGCATGACGGCAGCCATCGAAGCGCACGGTCTGGGACGGAGGTTCCGCCACGGCGGCTGGGTCCTGCGGGACTGCTCCTTCCGGCTCCCCGCCGGCCGCATATGCGCGCTGATCGGCCCCAACGGGGCCGGCAAGTCCACGCTGCTGGCATTGGCCGCGGGCGTGCTGAAGCCCACCGAGGGCACCCTGACGGCCCCGCCCCGCGAGGCGGTCGGCTACGTCGCCCAGGACAAGCCGCTCTAACCGCACTTGACCGTCGCCGAAACCCTGCGCATGGGAATCCAACCCGCCGGGCGGTGCAATTCCAGCCCCTCCGGCGCTTGAGGAGCGGGGTTTGGGGCGGAGCCCCAAGAACGGCAACCCGGCCGGCGCCGGGCAGGGGGGGGGGGGGGGGGGGGGGGGGGGGGGGGGGGGGGGGGGGGGGGG
>NZ_JAJAUZ010000059.1 GCF_020532645.1 Streptomyces bambusae | reverse complement strand
CCCCCCCCCCCCCCCCCCCCCCCCCCCCCAAGGCAGGCCGGCTGCGCCGCCTCGCGGGCTCTGCCCGGACCCGCGCCTCAAACGCCGGCGGGGCTGGATTTGCCCGGCCCGGTCTGGATGGACCCGCAAGGGGCGGGGTCCCGGAGGGGCGGGGTCCCGGAGGGGCGGGGTCCCGGAGGGGCGGGGTCCCGGCGGGGCGGGGTCCCGGCGGGGCGGGTCAGAGGAGGGTGGCGGCCAGGCGGAGGCGGGTAGTGCGCTGGGTGCGGTAGGCGGCGAGCGTCTCGGCCTGGGCTTCGAGCAGCCGCTGCTGGTACGCCGCCTCCACCGCCGCCCACACCCCCACCAGATTGACCTCCCGCTTGCAGGCCACGTCCCGTACCGCCACCGCCACCGCCTTCGCCCCGCCCGGCTCCGCGTCCAGTCCGAGCCGCGCCGTCACCTCGTACGGGCTGTCCACCCCCCGGTGCCCCGCACGCGCCATGCACGCCGACCACTCGGCGACCACCGCCACCACCCGCGAGTCGCGCTGCGCCCGCGTGTGGGCCTCGGAGGCCAGGCCGAACGCGAACAGCAGGTCGACGCTGTCCTTCTTCGGCGCGTACAGCTTCCGGTAGCTCTCCCGCAGGCAGCCCCCGGCCGGCACCCGGCGGCCGCCGACGGTGATCCCGCTGTCCGCCGTCGCCGCCTCCTCCTCGGACCGCGGATCCGGCCCCGGCTGCCCGCCCTGCGCGCCGGGGCGTTCGCCGTACAGGACCGTGCGGGCGCTGTCGCTGAGCACCGGCCGGGCCGGGCGCTCCCGGGGCGGCCGGCCGGCGTCCTTGTCGTAGCCGTACGCGGCGGCCTCCGCGGGGTCGGCCAGCCCGAACAGGTGGCGGTGCCGGTCGGTGCGGGCGGGCCGGGCCGGCGCGGGCGGCGGCGCGTACGCGAAGCCGAAGCGGGCCATGCAGTCGACCGCCAGCCGCTGCTGGGCCGCCGCCAGCCGGGACTTCTCCTCGTCGGTGTCCTCGTACGCGTCGAGGGGCAGGGCGAGCGTGGCGGTGGACGGGTTCACGGCGACCGGGCCGAGGGCGGGCTCGGCCGGACCGTCCGCGCCGCCGCCGGCTGAGCAGCCGGCGGTCAGGAGCCCGGCGAGCAGGGTGGCGAACAGGGCGGGGACCGACGGCCGGCGGGGGGATCGTGCGTCCGTTGCGTCCGTTGCATCCGGTACGTCCGGTGCGTCCACGGCGGGTTCCTCACCTCGGGGAGTCGGGAAATCGAGGAACCGGAGTCAACGGCCCCGCCCGGGGGTGCACAAGTAGACAACCGGCCTGGCTGAGAGATCACTTGTTCGGGCCGGAAACCGGTTCCTAGGATGCGCGTTCATGCCGAAGGATGCGCTCACGCGCGGGAGGCGCGTGGTGTTCGGTGTCGTCGCCGGAGCCGCGCTGATGACGGCGGGCGGGCTGCTGGCCACCGCCCTGGTGAAGTCCCCGGCCCAGCTGGCGGCCGAGGCGGCGGCGCCGGCGCAGGGGGCGCTGCTGGCCACGGTCGAACGGCGGGTGCTGGCCGAGACGGTGGTGTTGCGCGGGCTGGTGGTGGCCGACCAGAGCGTGTCGGTGGCCGCGCCGCAGCCGGGCGGTGGGGTGGCCGTGGTGACCCGGCTGCCGGTGAAGGCGGGGGACGGGGTGCGGGCGGGGCGGGTGCTGGCCGAGGTGTCCGGGCGGCCGGTGTTCGCCCTGCGCGGGGCGCTGCCCGCCTACCGGGATCTCCGGCCCGGCGCGGTCGGTGCGGACGTGGCCCAGCTCCAGCGGGCGCTCCGTGAGCTCGGCCACTCCACCGCGCCGGACCGGTCCGGGGTGTTCGGCAGCGGTACGAAGTCCGCCCTCGCCTCCCTCTACCGGTCCCTCGGCTACCCGCCGATCGCAGCCGTGCCCGACGCCGGTGAGGCGCTCCGCGCCGCCCGCGAGGCGGTCCGCTCGGCCCGGTGGGCCCTGGAGGACGCGCAGTCCGCCGCCCTCGCCCCCGACCCTGCGGGGCTCAGAACCCCGGGGGCTCCGCCCCCGCACCCCCGCGCCTCAAACGCCGGCGAGGCTGAATCTTCCCCCCCGTCTCCGGGACAGAGCCCCGGGCTTTCAGCCCGTCCGGCGCTTGAGGACCGGAGTGGGGGGCGGAGCCCCGGGGGTGGGGCGGCCGAGCGGGCCGTGACGCGGGCGCGGGAGACGCTGGTGGATGCGCAGGCCCGGCTGGCCGCGGCAGAGGCGGCCGACGGGCCGATGCTGCCGGCGGCCGAAGCCGTCTTCCTGCGCTCGTTCCCGGCCCGGGTGAACACCGTCGCCGCACGCGTCGGCACCACCGCCACCGGCAGCCTGCTCACCCTCTCCGCCGGCGAACTCGTCGCCGAATCCTGGCTGGAGCCCGACCGCCGCCGCCTCCTGCGCGCCGGGCAGCCGGCCACGATCTCGTCCGAGGTCCTCGGCCAGGACGTCCCCGCCCGGGTCCACCTCGTCGCCACCGAACCCACCGAAGCCTCCGACACCCCCGCCACGGGCACCGCCGCCCCGCCCCGCCTCGGCTACCGCATGCTGGTCCGCCCGACCCGCCCGCTGCCGGCCGGCTTCGCCGGGCAGGACGTCCGCCTGACCGTCGAATCCGCCTCCACCGCCGGCCCGGCCCTCGTCGTCCCGGTCACCGCGGTCTCGGCCGGCGCCGACGGCCGCACGGCGGTCACCGCGGTCACCCCCACCGGCACCCACCACCGCGTCCGGGTCCGCACCGGCACCTCCGGCAGCGGCTACGTCGAGGTCGTCCCGCTGCGCCCCGGCGCCCTCGCCGAAGGCACCCGGGTGGTCACCGGCAGCGCGGCGGCCCCGGCCGGAACGCCCCGGTGAACCGGTGGCGGCGCGGACCGGCCCCGGCGGCGGCGACCGGTCCGGATCCCGGCCCGTTCGTCATGGAGTTCCGCGGGGTGGGGTTCACGTACCCGGGGCCGCCGCCCGTGACGGCGCTCGGTGCGTGCGAACTGACGGTGCGGCGCGGTGAGTTCCTCACCGTGGTCGGGCCCTCCGGCTCGGGGAAGTCGACGTTCCTCAACCTGGCCGGGCTGCTCGACGTACCGACCCGGGGGCGGTACCTCCTCGACGGGATCGACACCGGCGGACTGCGGGAGCGGGAGCGGGCCGCGCTGCGCGGGCGGCGGATCGGCTTCGTGTTCCAGTCGTTCCACCTGCTGCCGCACCGCAGCGCGCTGGAGAACGTGGGACTGGCCCTGCTGTACACCGGCGTACCGCCCGCCGAGCGGCGGGACCGGGCCCGGGCCGCCCTGGAACGCGTCGGGCTCGGCCACCGGCTGCACGCCCCGCCCGGGCAGCTGTCCGGCGGCGAACGGCAGCGGGTCGCGGTGGCCCGCGCGCTGGTGGGCCGGCCCTCGCTGCTGCTGTGCGACGAGCCGACCGGCAACCTCGACTCGGCGAGTGCCGCCGCCGTGCTGTCCCTGCTGGACGGGCTGCACCGGGCCGGGATGACGGTCGTCGTGATCACCCACGACCCGGAGGTCGCCGCCCGCGGCGGACGTACGGTCACCATCCGCGACGGCCGCCTGTACGAACGGGCCCGGCCCGCGTGAGGCGGCGCGGGCGGGTGGCGGCCGCGGCGACGCGGATGTCGGTGCGGGACGTGCTGGGCGAGGCGTTGGCCGGGCTGGTGCGGCGGCCGGGCCGGGCGGTGCTGACCGGGCTGGGGACGGTGCTCGGGGTGGGCGGCTTCGTGGTCGTGCTCGGGCTGACGGCCACGCTGTCCGCCCGGATCGACGGGCGGTTCAGCATGCTGACGGCGACCGAGGTGACGGTCGAGGACGTGGCCGCGCAGCGGGATCCGTACGCGCCGCCCGCGTTCCCTGCCGATGCGGAGCGGCGGATCAGGGTGCTGGCCGGGGTCGAACACGCGGGCGTGCACTGGCAGGTACGCCCCTCCCCGCCGGTCGGGAGCGATCCGGTCGGGAGCGATCCGGTCGGGAGCGATCCGGTCGGGAGCGATCCGGCCGCGGCCGGGCCGGCGGTGGTCGCGGCCTCGCCGGAGGCGGTGCTCGCCATGGTGCCGCGGCTGCAGCAGGGGCGGCTGTACGACGACTTCGCCGAGCGGACCCGGCAGCGGGTGGTCGTGCTCGGCGGCGGGGCCGCGGCCCGGCTCGGCGTCACCACGCTGTCGACGCGGCCGGCCGTACGGATCGGGGGCGAGATGTTCGCGGTGGCGGGGATCCTCGGCGACGTGGCCCGGCAGCCGGAGAACCTGCTGGCCGCGCTGGTGCCGCGGGCAACGGCGGCGGAGCTGTGGGGGCCGCCGGGGGCGGGGGCGGCGCGGATGCTGATCTCCACCGAGACGGGGGCGGCGCGGCAGGTCGCGGCGCTCGCGCCGGTGGCGTTGCGGCCGGACCGGCCGGAGTTCCTGCGGGCGGTGCCGCCGGCGGATCCGCGGCGGTTGCGAGCCGGGGTGGGGGCGGATCTGGGGGTGTTGTTCCTGCTGCTGGCGGGGGTCTGCCTGCTGGTCGGGGCGGCGGGGATCGCCAACACGACGCTGGTGGCGGTGCTGGAGCGGGCGCCGGAGATCGGGCTGCGGCGGGCGGTGGGGGCGCGGGGGCGGCACATCGCGGCGCAGTTCCTGGCGGAATCCGCGCTGTTGGGCGGGCTGGGTGGGCTGCTCGGCATGTCCCTGGGCGTCCTGGCGGTCACGGGCGTGGCCGTCGCCCGGGGCTGGACGCCCGTGCTGTCGCCGGCCGTTCTGGCCGTGGCACCGGTGGTCGGGCTGGTGACCGGGCTTCTCGCCGGTGCGTATCCCGCCCACCGGGCGGCCCGCGTGGAACCGGCCGCCGCCCTCCGCCGCTGACCCTGCGGGGCTTTTCCCCACCCCGCCCCTCCCGAACCGGGGCTCCGCCCCGCACCCCCGCGCCTCGACCGCCGGCGGGGCCGGAATGTGCCCGCAGGCAAAGGCCGGACGGGGGAAATCAAGCCCGTCCGGCGTTTGAGGACCGGGGTCCGGGGCGGAGCCCCCGGGGGTCAGGCCTTCGGGGCCACCTTGCTCAGGCCGTTGATGATGCGGTCCATCGCGTCGCCGCCCGTCGGGTCCGTGAGGTTCGCCAGCATTTTGAGGGTGAACTTCATCAGGACGGGGTGGGTGAGGCCCCGCTGGGTGGCGATCTTCATGATCTTCGGGTTTCCGATGATCTTCACGAAGGCGCGGCCCAGCGTGTAGTAGCCGCCGTAGGTCTCCTTGAGCACCTTCGGATAGGCGTGCAGGGCGAGTTCCCGCTGTGCGGGGGTCGCGCGGGCGTGTGCCTGGACGATGACGTCGGCCGCGATCTGGCCCGACTCCATCGCGTAGGCGATGCCCTCGCCGTTGAACGGGTTGACGAGGCCGCCCGCGTCACCGACCAGCAGCAGCCCCTTCGTGTAGTGCGGCTGCCGGTTGAACGCCATCGGCAGCGCCGCCCCGCGGATCGGCTGCGTCATGTTCTCCGGCGTGTAGCCCCAGTCCTCCGGCATGGACGCGCACCACGCCTTGAGGACCTCGCGCCAGTCCAGCTCCCGGAAGGCGGACGACGAGTTCAGGATGCCCAGGCCCACGTTGGACGTGCCGTCGCCCATGCCGAAGATCCAGCCGTAGCCCGGCAGCAGCCGGTCCTGCGGACCGCGCCGGTCCCACAGCTCCAGCCAGGACTCCAGGTAGTCGTCGTCGTGCCGCGGCGACTCGAAGTAGGTGCGGACCGCGACGCCCATCGGCCGGTCCTCGCGCCGGTGCAGTCCCATCGCCAGCGACAGCCGGGAGGAGTTGCCGTCGGCGGCCACCACCAGCGGCGCGTGGAAGGTCACGGCCCGCTTCTCGTCGCCCAGCTTCGCGTGCACGCCCGTGATGTGGCCGGTGCGCTCGTCCCGGATCGGCTCGCCCACGTTGCACTGCTCGTACAGCCGCGCGCCCGCCTTCTGCGCCTGCCGGGCGAGCTGCTCGTCGAAGTCGTCGCGCTTGCGTACGAGTCCGTAGTCGGGGAACGAGGCGAGATCCGGCCAGTCCAGCTGGAGCCGCACCCCGCCGCCGATGATCCGCAGGCCCTTGTTGCGCAGCCAGCCGGCTTCCTCGGAGATGTCGATGCCCATCGCCACCAGCTGCTTGACCGCACGCGGCGTCAGACCGTCACCGCACACCTTCTCGCGCGGGAACGCCGTCTTCTCCAGGAGCAGGACGTCGAGCCCGGCCTTGGCGAGGTGGTACGCGGTGGTCGAGCCGGCGGGCCCGGCCCCGACGACGATCACATCTGCGGTGTGTTCGGAGAGGGGCTCGGTCACTGCGGGATCTCCCGAAGGCTCGATGGAGGGGGGTGCCTAATGCACAGGGACATGGGCAGTCTATGCAGCGTTGAGTGATCACGATTCCGAAGGGCCGTACCGATGAGCGAGCAGCACCCCACCGTCGAGCTCCGCGTCCCGACCGAGGAGGACGCCTACGCCTGGCACCGCCTCTTCGCCGATCCCGACGTCATGGAATTCCAGGGCGGCGCGCCCGCCGAGCTGTCCGTGTACGAGGAACTCACCGCCCGCCAGCGCATGCACGACGCCCAGCTGGGGGTCTGTTTCTGGACGGTGCTCGACGAGGCGGGCGAGGTGATCGGCTTCACCGGCGCGCAGCCCTGGCCGCGCGACTGGGGCCCGGTGGGCGAGATCGAGATCGGCTGGCGGCTGGCGCGCCCGTACTGGGGCAAGGGGTACGTGACGGCCGCGGCCCGCCAGGCCCTGGAGCGGGTGCGGGAGGCCGGGATACCCAGAGTGGTCGCAATGATCGACGACCGCAACGCCCGGTCGATCGCCGTGGCGGAACGGCTCGGCATGGCCCTGGAGGAGACGTTCACGCTGGCCTCCGGGAACACCGGCCGCCGCTACGCCCTGTCGTTCGGCTGACCCCCGCGGAGTCAGAACGCGGAGGCAGAACGCGGAGTCGGAACACGGAGTCAGAAGGCGGAGTCAGAACACCGACAGCCCGGTCAGCGTGGTGAAGCGGTCCAGGGCGGCCACGCCCGCCACCGAGTTGCCGCGCTCGTCGAGCCCGGGGCTCCACACGCACAGCGTGCAGCGCCCCGGCACGACGGCGACGATCCCGCCGCCGACCCCGCTCTTGCCGGGCAGTCCCACCCGGTACGCGAAGTCCCCGGCGGCGTCGTACGTGCCGCAGGTCAGCATCACCGCGTTGACCTGCTTCGCCTCGCTGCGGGTCAGCAGCCGGGAGCCGTCGGCCAGCAGCCCGTGCCGGGCGAGGAAGCGGGCCGCGAGCGCGAGGTCGGCGCAGCTGGTCTCGATCGAGCACTGCCAGAAGTAGTGGTCGAGGAGGGCCGGCACCGGGCCCGTGATGTTGCCGTACGAGGCCATGAAGTGGGCGAGGGCCGCGTTCCGGTCGCCGTGCGCGGCCTCGGACTGGGCCACCTCGGCGTTGAAGGCGAGGTCCGGGTTGCCGCTCTCGCGCCGCAGGAACTCCAGGAGTTCGCTGCTCGCGTCGCCGGTCCAGGTCTGGAGGCGGTCGGTGACGACGAGCGCGCCCGCGTTGATGAACGGGTTGCGCGGGATGCCGTTCTCGTACTCCAGCTGCACCAGGGAGTTGAACGGGTTGCCGGACGGCTCCCGGCCCACCCGCTCCCAGATGCTGTCGCCGCCGTGGGCGAGCACCAGCGCCAGCGTGAACACCTTGGTGATGGACTGCGCGGAGAACGGCACCTGCCAGTCCCCCACCCCGTGCACGGTGCCGTCGACCTCGGCGATGGCCATGCCGAAGCGGCCCGGGTCCACCCCGGCGAGCGCCGGGATGTACTCGGCGGGCGTGCCGGCACCGACCAGCGGGGCCACGTCCTCGGCGATGCGCTCCAGTACGGCCTGGTAGTCCACGGGCGTACGGGCGCTACGCGGCGGAGCCGGCGGGCCCGGCCTGCTTGACGCCGCGGTGCAGGGCGACGATGCCACCGGTCAGATTGCGCCACGCGACGCGCTGCCAGCCGGCCTTCTGCATCAGGCCCGCCAGCTCCGGCTGGGTGGGCCACTCGCGGATCGACTCGGCCAGGTACACGTACGCGTCCGGGTTGGAGGACACCGCGCGGGCCACCGGCGGCAGGGCGCGCATCAGGTACTCGGTGTAGACGGTGCGGAACGGGCCCCGGACCGGCTGAGAGAACTCGCAGATGACGACCTGCCCGCCGGGCTTGGTGACCCGGTACAGCTCGCGCAGCGCGCTGTCGGTGTCCTGGACGTTGCGCAGGCCGAAGGAGATCGTGACGGTGTCGAACACGCCGTCCTTGAACGGCAGCCTGGTGGCGTCGCCCGCGGTGAGCGGCAGGTGCGGGTGGCGCTTCTTGCCCTCGCGGAGCATGCCGAGGGAGAAGTCGCAGGGCACGACGTACGCGCCGGTCGCGGCGAACGGCAGCGAGGAGGTGGCGGTGCCGGCCGCCAGGTCGAGGACCTTCTGCCCGGGGCGGGCGGCGACGGCGCGCGCGACCTCCTTGCGCCACAGCCGGGCCTGGCCCAGCGACAGCACGTCGTTGGTGAGGTCGTAGTTGGCCGCGACTCCGTCGAACATGGAGGCGACCTCGTGCGGCTGCTTGTCCAGGGATGCCCGGGTCACTGGCGTTCGCCTCGCAGGTGTCGGGTGCGGCGGTGCGCGCTGGACGCTGGCCGGCCGCACGTCGCGGTGGGTTCCGCCCCCATTCTGGCAGGCCGTCCCGACGTGTCCGGCAGGCGGTGGCCCCGGCACCGGACACTGGCCCGAAGGACAGTGGCGTGACGGGTGGTGCCGGTGTTCCACTCGTCGGCGGCCCGGATCCCCACGGAAAGGCACGCCTCGTGAACAGAACGTGTCTGCGCGCGCTCGCCGCCGGTTTCGCCCTGGCGGCCGCCCTCTCCACCGGCACCGGCCCCGCGACGGCCGCCGTCGACAAGGACGGCATCCTCGACCCCGGCGAGTTCGGGCTGTACTGCCTGCAGAACCAGGGCGGCGCCGTCTTCGACATGTACACGGCCGACGCCAACTTCCGGGACAACTACTTCAAGGGCACCCTGGCCTGCGCCCGGCACACCACGGACGACTACACCGAGTCCTACCTGAACCGGGACACCGCCACCTGGTCCGTGTACACGGAGGCCTACCGCGGCGGGTACGCCGGCTGGCTGCCGGGCGGCTACCGGGGCAACGCGAGCACCCTGTTCCGGAACACGATCACCTCGGCCTACCTGGAGCCGTGAGCCCGGAGATAGCCTTCCGGTCGGCCGTTTCCGCGCACCCGGGGGGTATTTGGATGGAGCGTCCCTGCTTACCGTGCACATGGGTGCCGGGCACCCTGGACGCCGAGCGGCTGCACCGGGCGCTGGCCGGGATCCCGCGGCTCACCGAGCAGGAGCTGTCGGTGTTCCGCTGCCTGCCGACCGGGCCGACGAACGCGCAGCTCGCCGAGCACCTGCATCTGACGGTCCGCACCGCGAAGTTCCACGTGGCGAACATCCGCGCCAAGCTGGGCGGGGTCTCCCGGCTGCAGGCCTGCCTGCTGGCCGTGCACCACACGGCGCGGCCGTCGGACCCGGAAGGCACCGGCGGGGCGGAGGTCAGCGCCTGCGGTACAGCAGCCGTCCCGCGATGACGGTGGCCACGCAGGCGGCCGCGCCCCGCTCCAGGAGTGCCTGCCCGTCGGGTACGTCGAAGACGGCGAAGTCGGCGCGGCCGCCCGCCGCCAGCGGTCCGGCCACGCTGCCGGCGAGGTCCGCGCCGGCGACGAACGGGTCGAGGGACGGCGCGTCCACGAGGATCGCGGGCGCCCCGACCACCGGCACGGCCGCCAGCCCGGACCGCGCCACCGGCGCGGCGAGCAGCGGGTCGCCGGCGGTGACGGCCACCGCGGTGGTGCCGTGCCGCAGCATCTGCTGGAGGCCCCGGCGGACGCTGCCCGACCAGCGGGCGGCGTTGAGCTCCAGGGTGTCGAGCGCGTCCCCGGTAAGCGGTTCGGTGCCGAGCAGGTCCGCCTCCCGCGGGTCCGGGTGGTAGCACCGCTTGAGCAGGAACACGGCGTGCCACTGGCGCAGGCCGGGGGTGAGCACCCCGGGCCAGGCCCGGACCCGGGCTTCCGGGCGTACGGACTCCAGTTCGGTGCGCGGGCCGATGGCGGCGATCCGGTCGTGCTCGACGAGCACGGCCCCGTCCGGCACCGGCTCCGATCCGACCGGCAGCAGCAGCGGGGCGGTGTGCAGCGTCAGCACGGCCGGCTCAGCGGGCGTCGAGGAGCTTCAGCTCCGGGTGCGCGGTGCCGCCCTCGATGGCGATCGAGGAGATGTGCGAGACGACGCGCTCGTCGACCGGGTCGTCGGCCGGGTCGGTGTGCACGACGAGGTGCTCGTACGTGGTGGCGCGCTGGGCAGGGACGCGGTCCGCCTTGCGGATCAGGTCCATGATCTCCTGGCGGTTCGAGCGGTGCTTGGCACCGGCCGAGGAGACCACGTTCTCCTCCAGCATGATCGAGCCCAGGTCGTCGGCGCCGTAGTGCAGGGAGAGCTGGCCGGCCTCCTTGCCGACGGTCAGCCAGGAGCCCTGGATGTGGGCGACGTTGTCGAAGAACAGCCGGGCGATGGCGATCGTCCGCAGGTACTCGAAGATCGTCGCCTGGGTGCGGCCCTTGAGGTGGTTGTTCTCGGGCTGGTACGTGTAGGGGATGAAGGCCCGGAAGCCACCGGTCCGGTCCTGCACGTCGCGGATCATCCGCATGTGCTCGATCCGCTCGGCGTTGGTCTCGCCGGTGCCCATCAGCATGGTGGAGGTGGACTCGACGCCCAGGCCGTGGGCCAGCTCCATGATCTCCAGCCAGCGCTCGCCGGACTCCTTCAGCGGGGCGATCGCCTTGCGCGGCCGCTCCGGCAGGAGTTCGGCGCCGGCGCCCGCGAACGAGTCCAGCCCGGCCGCGTGGATCCGGCGGATCGCCTCCTCGGCGCTCACCCCGGAGATCCGCGCCATGTGCTCGACCTCGGAGGCGCCCAGGGAGTGGATGACCAGCTCCGGGAACTCCTTCTTGATCGCCGCGAAGTGCTCCTCGTAGTACTCCACGCCGAAGTCGGGGTGGTGGCCGCCCTGGAACATGATCTGGGTGCCGCCCAGCTCGACGGTCTCCGCGCAGCGGCGCAGGATGTCGTCGAGGTCGCGGGTCCAGCCCTTCTTCGTGTCCTTGGGGGCCGCGTAGAAGGCGCAGAACTTGCACGCCGTCACACAGATGTTCGTGTAGTTGATGTTCCGCTCGATGATGTACGTGGCGATGTGCTCGGTGCCCGCGTACCGGCGGCGGCGTGCGGTGTCGGCGGCGGTGCCGAGCGCGTGCAGGGGCGCGTGCCGGTAGAGGTCGAGGGCCTCCTCCGCGGAGATCCGGCCCCCTTCGGCCGCGCGGTCGAGAACAGACTGGAGAGCGGCCTGGTCGGTCACCGGTGCGTCACCTTTCGGCGGGGGGTCGGGAGGTGCCGGAAGCACCACGAACGGGGCGCGGGGCCCCGAGTCAGCCTACGCCAGCAGCCTGGGCGGGCCGTCAGCGGCTGCGGGTCAGGTCGCCGGTGGGCTCGCCGGCGGCCGCGTCCTTGGAGACGTAGTGCAGGACGCCGTCCCGCTTGAGGGTGAAGGTTTCCTCGGGGCTGCCGTCGGCGCAGATGCCCGGGTGCGGGTTGGCGCCGGTGCGGCGGCTGTCGAGCACGATCTCCTTGTCGGTGGCCCGCACCAGCTTCCACTCGCCGCTGCAGTCGGCGTTCAGGACGGCCAGCACCGAGCGGTCCTTGCCGACCACCTCGCCGACCTTGCCGGCGGTGATCGTGATCTCCATCGGGCTGGACACGTTCAGGTTCTGGCTGGTGATGGTGCCCTTCCAGGTGCCGCGGAAGGCCTCGGGCAGCTCCTGGCGGGTGCCGGGGGTGCTCTTCGTGGGCCTGCCTGCGGAGGCGCTCGGGTCCGGGGTCGCGGCCGGCGGGCGGGTGCCGGTCTTGCCGCCGTCGGCCAGTGCGTCGCCGCGGTCCTTGCCGCCGGGCCACAGGTCGAAGGCGAACATCCCGCCGACCGTGACCCCGGCCACCGCCGCGGCGACCGCGAGCGCCACCGTGCAGCTGACCCGGCGGCCGGCCGTCGCGGTGAACGAGACGCCGCCCGGTGAGGTGTCCGCGCCCGCCGTCGCCGGGCCGCCGCCCTGGGCCGGGTGGGCCGCTTCGCGGGGGCCGGGGACGGCACCCGCGGTCGCCGTCGGCTGGTGGTACGGGTTGCCGGGCTGTGCGGCGAAGGCGGCGGCCGGCTGCCCGTGCTGCCCGTAAGAGGGGTCCGGCGGCCCGAAGCCCCCCGTCCCGCCGGGGCCGCCGTACGCCGGGGTGCCGAACGGGACCGGGCCGGAGGCGTCGGCCGGGGCGCGGTCCGGTTCCAGGTCGAGGAGCCGGACGGCGGCCTTGGAGATGCCGGCGACCAGCGGGGCGGGCAGCCAGCCGGGCTCGATCAGCGCTGCCGCGCCCTCCGGGGCCAGGGCCGCCGCCAGGGCCGCGGGCGCGGGCCGCGCGGCCGGGTCCTTGGCGAGGCAGGACAGCAGCAGCTCGCGCAGCGGGCCGGTGAGGGCGTCGGAGAGGTACGGCTCTTCGTGCACGACCTTGTAGAGGAGGGTCGCAGAGTTGTCGCCGGTGAACGGCGGCTGCCCGGTCGCGGCGGCCACCAGGACCGCGCCCAGCGAGAACACGTCGGCGGCCGCCGTGGTGCCCTTGCCGAGGATCTGCTCGGGGGCCATGTACCCCGGCGAGCCGACCGATACGCCGGTGGAGGTAAGCGAAGCGGTACCGTCGGTGGCCCGCGCGATGCCGAAGTCGATCAGCCGCGGCCCGTCGAGGGTCAGCATCACGTTCGACGGCTTCACGTCCCGGTGCACCAGGCCCAGCGCGTGCACGGCCGCCAGCGCCTCGGCGAGACCGCTGCCGATCGCCCGTACGGATGATTCCGGCAGCGGGCCGTGCCCGGCCAGCGCGCGGTCCAGGGAGGTGCCCGCGACGAAGCCGGTGGCCACCCACGGCACCGGGGCCTCCGGGTCGGCGTCGAGCACCGGCGCCGTCCAGTCCCCGCCGACCCGGCGGGCGGCGGCCACCTCGCGGCGGAACCGGGCGCGGAACTCGTCGTCCTGCGCGAAGTGCGGGTGGACGATCTTCACGGCGACCGTCCGGCCGCCCGCACTGCGGCCCAGGTACACCACGCCCATACCGCCGGCGCCGAGCCGGCCGAGCAGCCGGTAGGCCCCGATGGTCCGCGGATCGCCCGCTTCGAGCGGCTGCATCGCGCCCCCTGTGTTCGTATACGTCCTGCCCGGCCCGACCCCCGGTCCCGGGCAGCACCCTAGCTCCGCCGGTGACGCGGTGGCGGCGGATCCGTGCAACGGTGATCCACATGAAGCACCGCACCACCCCTGCACACCGCACGTCCCGCATATCCGCCCGGCGCCGTCCCGCGGCCCGTACCGCGCTCGCCGCCGCGGCCCTCGGCGCCCTGCTGGCCGGCTGCGCCGGGTCCGGCGATCCGGTCAGTTTCGACGCCCCGCACGCGGTGGCCACCGACGCCCGCTCCGCGTCGGCCACCGGGACCGGGAGCGCGCAGTCGGAGGCGGAGCGGCTGACCCGGCTGCCGACCGGGCCGAAGGCGCGGTTCACGCAGGAGAGCACCCTCGACGACGGCACGGCCATCGCCGTGACCACGCTGGCGGGCCGGAAGTCGGGGTTCACCGGCAAGGTGTGGGTGTGGGCGCCGAAGCAGTACTTCGAGCCCCGGTACGCGCGCAGCGGGTTCCCCGTCCTGATCGCGCTGCCCGGCGGGCGCGGCTACCCGAAGAACTACTGGATCGGTGCCGGGCTGAAGCTCCAGAGCAGCATCGCCCGCTGGTCCCAGGAGGGCGGCAGCCTGCCGTTCCTGGTCGTCATGCCGGTGCTGAACGCCGACGGCAAGCACTTCTACGACGGCAGCGACATCCCCGGGCAGCCGCGGATGGGCACCTGGCTGGCCCAGGACGTGCCCGACTTCGTCCGGGCCAATTTCCGCACCTTCAAGTCCCGTGACGGCTGGGCGTTCATGGGGTCCTCGTCGGGCGGATTCGTCGGCCTGAAGACCGTCCTGAAGTACCCGGACCAATTCAAGGCGGTGATCGCCTCCGGCCCCGACCTGGTCCCGGACTCGCCGCTGTGGAAGGGGTACGAGGAGGAGCGTGCGGCGGACAATCCGGCAAACCTCGCGGCGGCCCTGATCGCGCGCGGCGGTCCGGACGTCTATCTCGCCTTCCAGATCGGCACGACGGAAACCGGAATGGGGAATCTCCGGAAATTCATCGGGAATTTCGGCAGAGGTCCGGTGAAGACCCGCCTGCAGGTCATCCCGGGCGGAACGCACAACGCGAAGAGCTACATCCGCGGCATGGGCGAGGGCTCGATGCACTGGATCAGCGAGCAGATGCAGCCGCCGATCGCCGAGCCCGGCACGGAACCGTCCGGTCCGTCCTGGGTGGCGACGGTACCGGCGGCGACGCCCGCCGCCACCCCGCCGGCCACCGGCCCTACGGGGCCAGCAGCTCGACCCTGACGTCGGCCGGGAAGCCGGTGGTGGGGCCGGTCCGGCGGGCGAACTCGCGGACGCCGGCGAGCTGCTCCGGGCCGAAGCGGAAGTCGAGCGTGCGGAAGTACCGCTCCAGCAGGTCCGCGTCGAACGCCTCCCAGCGGGCGGCCTGCTCGGCCACCTTCGCGACCTCGTCGAGGGACAGGTCGCGGGAGGCGAGGAAGGCCTCGTGGACCTTCCCGACCAGGGCGGGCTCGGCGGCGACGTACTCCTTGCGGGCCGCCCAGACGGCGAACACGAACGGCAGTCCGGTCCAGTCCTTCCACATGCGCCCCAGGTCATGGACCTCCAGGCCGAGCCGGGGTGCGTCGTGGAGGGAGGCCCGGAGGGCGGCGTCGCCGATCAGGACGGCGGCGTCGGCCTCCTGCATCATCAGCCCGAGGTCGGGCGGACAGGTGTAGTAGTCGGGGCGTACGCCGTACTGCTCGGCGAGGAGCAGCTGGGCCAGTCGTACGGATGTGCGGGAGGTGGAGCCGAGGGCGACGCGGGCCCGGTCCAGCTCCTCCAGGGGCCGCTGGGAGACGATCACGCAGGACATCACGGGGCCGTCGCAGCCCACCGCCAGGTCGGGGAACGCCACCAGGTCGTCGGCGTTCTTCAGGAACTCGACGAGGGTGATGGGGCCCATGTCGAGCTCCCCCGCGACGAGCCGCTCGCTGAGCTTCTCGGGGGTGTCCTTGGTCAGCTCCAGGTCCAGCAGGGTGCCGGTCCTGGCCAGGCCCCAGTAGAGGGGCAGGCAGTTCAGGAACTGAATGTGGCCGACCCGGGGCCGGCTGCGATTGGCGTCCACATCGCGAGACTAGCCCCCGGCCTGCCGTCAGCCTCGTCGAGGGTCTCAAACGTCCGAGTGACGTGATCTTTCCCTCTGGTCTCCTCTGCACTCTGCGTGCTAGGCTCGACGCAAGTTGCAGTTTGGTTTCCCTTGCAGTACAGAGCCTGCGGAGCATGTAACCCCGCAGGCTTTTGTAGTTTTCAGACTTCTCAGCAGGTTCTGGAGCAGGGCAACCCTTTGGCCCAAGGAGGGCTTATGGCTACCGGAACCGTGAAGTGGTTCAACGCTGAAAAGGGCTTCGGCTTCATCGCCCAGGACGGCGGCGGCCCGGATGTCTTCGTCCACTACTCCGCGATCAACGCGTCTGGCTTCCGCTCCCTCGAGGAGAACCAGACCGTGAACTTCGACGTCACGCAGGGCCCGAAGGGTCCGCAGGCGGAGAACGTCACCCCGGTCTAAGTACCCGGGCCGACCGGATCGCGGTCGGAACCTCGCAGAACTTCAAGTGCAGTACCCAAGGAGCCCTGCCCTTCCCGCGCGAGCGGGGGGCGGGGCTCCTGCCTGTTTTCCGCGGCCCGCCTTCCGGGGCCTGCTCCCCGGGGGTCTCCGGGCCGGTGCCCGGACACGACCGAGCCCCGGCCGGGCGGGTCGCGCCCGGGCGGGGCTCAGGGTCTTCGGTCCGGCGTCAGGGCCTGACCGGCTCCGTGGTCGGCGTGGCCGGCAGCTCGGTGGTGGGCGCGTCCGGGGTGGACGGCGGCTCCGTGGCCGGCTTCGGCTTCACCACCAGGTCGACGACCAGCTGCACGCCCTCCGGGGTGGTCAGCCGCAGCTGGTACGTCCCGGCCAGGTCGGAGGCGTGGATCTCCGGGAGGGTGATCTTCCCGTCGGCGCCGGTCGGGGCGAGCACCAGGGTGCGCAGCTCCTTGCCGTCCTTGTCCTTGAAGAACGGTCCGGTCTCGGCCGGGATCCACTGTCCCTTCTCGTCCAGCTTCACCATGGCCGCCGTGACGACGGTGCCCGCGGACGCCTTGCCCTTGGCCGTGGCCAGCAGCTGGAGCTTCTCGGCGAAGCTGCCCTCGGCGACCGCCTCCATCGGCTTGTCGCCGACGCGGGCCAGCTTGTCGGCCTTGGGCGCCGGGACCACGGGCTTCGGGGTGACGGTGCCGGCGAACTTCACGGTGAACTCGCGGGTGCCGTACAGGGTGGCGCGCAGGGTGAAGGAGCCCTGCTTGGCGCCGGCCTTCTCGCCCGCCTTCAGCTGCGGCGCGGCCGCGTGGCCGGAGGCGTCGGTGCGGACCACGGCGTGCGTCTTGCCGCCCGCGAATGCGGTGCCGGTGGTGTCGCCCTCGATCTCGAAGACCACGATCTCCCGGGCGGCCGGCTTGCCGTTGCTCAGCTTGGCCTTGACCTTCGGCTTCGCCGTGAAGAGGCTGCCCGCCTGGGCCTTGAGGTCGGCGGCGCCGACCCGCTCCAGGCCGGAGACGGTGGCCGGCTTCGTCGGCTTCGTCGGTTTCGTCGGCTTGTGCGGCGGGTTGACGGGCGGCCGGACCGGCGGGTTGACGGGCGGGTTCGGCGTCGGGATGGGACCGGGCGGCTGCGGCACCGGGTTGGGGACGGCCGGCGGGTTCGGGACCTGGCTGGCGCCCTGCTGGTACTGGCGCATCCAGCCGAGCACGGTGTTCACGTACTCGCGGGACCTGTTGTAGCTGAGGACGGCCTTGTCGAGGTCGGCCGCCTGGGACAGGTCCCGGTCGCCGGCGCACAGGTAGAGGCCGGCGCCGAGGGCCGCGTCGTAGATGTTGTTGGGGTTGCGCTGGCTGTCGCCGTTGCCGTCGGCACCCCACTGCGCCCAGGTGGACGGGATGAACTGGAGCGGGCCGATGGCGCGGTCGTACTCCGTGTCGCCGTCCCAGGCGCCCTTGTCCGTGTCGAGGATCTTGGCGAACTGCTTGCCGTCGAGGCGGGGGCCGCGGATCGGCTTCTCGGTGCTGCCGTCGGCCTTCAGGCCGTAGCCGGAGGCGTGGACGGACTCCACCCGGCCGATGCCGGCGAGCAGCTCCCAGGGGAGGTGGCAGCCGGGGAGGGCGGCGGCCACCGAGGAGGCGGCGCGCTGGTAGGCGTCGAGGGCGGTGCCGGGTATGCCGGTGGAGCCCGCCGGGGCGTTCTGGGCGGGCGGCGGGTCGGCGACGAGGTCGGGCAGGTCCAGGCGGGCGTTGCCGCGGTCCTGGGCCTGGGGGCTGTCACCGGTGGGTTCGGACTCGCCGGCGCCGGCGGCGGGCGTGTTGCCCACGACGGCGGCCGTGGTCAGGCTGGCCGCGAGCGCAGCAGTGCACACCACTTTGCGCGACGTGCTGACGATGTGACGGTGAAGAGGCTTCACTGTGCGGCGTCCCCCCAAGACGGACCCGGCCGATCGGGCCGTGAGTATTCACTGTTTATCAGGTATTCGACGACGACTCGCCGAGCCCCCGTGCAATGTGACGCCCCGTTTGCCCGCAGGGTCAATGACCGTTCGGGCACAAGCGCTTGAGCGCGTCGGATATGTCCGTAACACCCCTGTGTGCACCAGCACCCCTCAAGGGGCGCCGGTTGAACACGGGTGATGCTCAGAACACGCGTACCCGGTCGGCCGTGTCGTACAGGGTGTCGGCCCACGGGCTCTTGATCGTGCCGAGGCCGGTGCCGTGGTAGATGAACAGCTGGGAGTTGATCGGCCGCAGGATGTCCGAGTGCCCGTCGCCGCTGACGTCGCCCACCGAGAAGACCGGGTCCGAGGAGGGCCAGCCGTACGGGAGCTTCTTGCGGGCGCCGAAGGCGCCGGAACCGTTGCCCGGGTAGAGCCACAGCGCCCGGTCGGTGTCGCGGGCCAGCAGGTCGGACTTGCCGTCGCCGGTCATGTCGCCGGGCGAGGCCAGCTTGTTCATGACGTTCCAGCCCGCGCCGACCTTCTTGCGGGTGCCGAACGCGCCCTTGCCGTTGCCCGGGTACGTCCACAGCACACCGGTGGTGTCACGGGCCACCAGGTCGCGGCGGCCGTCGCCGGTGACGTCGCCGACGGCGCTGATCTCGCGCATGGTGTTCCAGCCCGCGCCGATCTTCACGCGGGTACTGAACGCGCCGGCTCCGTTGCCCGGGTAGAACCACAGCACGCCGGTGGTGTCGCGGGCGAACAGGTCCTCGCGGCCGTCGCCGTTGTAGTCGCCGTGCCGGACCAGTTGGGTCATGCTGTTCCAGCCGCCGCCGATCAGCTTGCCCTTGGTGACGCGGTCGGCGTCGCCGTTGCCGGACAGCCACCACAGCCGGCCGTCGTCGGCGCGCTCCAGCAGGTCGGGCCGCCGGTCGTTGTTCAGGTCGCCGAACTGCCCGGCGGCGGGCAGCCCCTCGGGCCGCTTCACCTCGGGGAAGACGTACCAGTCCATGTACGGCACGCCCTGGACCACCTCGTACTGGGTGGTGGCGACCCGGTAGGAGCTGATCTTGTTGTCGTACGTCCGGTCCCAGGAGAAGCCCAGGTCGATGGCGCCGTTGTGGGGCGTGACGATGATGTAGTCGGGGTCGGTCTCGTACCGGGGCTTCGTGTAGAACGTCGCCCACAGGCCGCTCTTGTTGACGATCGAGGAGATCTTGTCGTTCCAGTCGGCGGTGAGCGTGGGCGCGCTCGCCGAAAGGATCTTCATCGCACCGCCGTAGTTGGGGTACTGGAAGACGCAGAGCCGGCCGGCGGGGCAGCGGTCCGAGGGCTCGGCCGCCGAGGCCGCCGGGGCGGCGGTGACGAGGCCGGCGAGGGAGGCGGCCAGGGCGGCCGCGGTGCCGAGGGCGCGCCGGGCCAGGGCGCGCGGGCGGGGGGTACCGGTCATGAAGCGGGCTCCAGGGCGGGGAGGGATCAGAAGACGAAGGTGGGGTCCGGGACGCCGGCCAGGGTGGCGGGGGCCTTCAGCGCACCGCCGGCGGCTCCGGGGTAGACCCGCAGGGTGTTGTCCTTGCGGTGGTGAGCGACAAGGTCGGGGCGGCCGTCGCCGGTGACGTCGCCGGCGCCGGTGAGTTCGGTGAGGCCGTTCCAGCCGCCGGTGCCGATGAGCTTGCGGGCACCGAAGGCGGCCTTGCCGTTGCCGGGGTAGAGCCACAGCCGGCCGGTGGTGTCGCGGGCGACCAGGTCGGAGCGCCGGTCGCCGTTCAGGTCGCCGGCGCCGACGAGTTCGTTCATGACCTTCCAGCCCGCGCCGACCTTGGTGCGGGTGCCGAAGCCGCCCTTGCCGTTGCCTGGGTACGTCCACAGCACGCCGGTGGTGTCGGCGGCCAGCAGGTCGCGGCGGCCGTCGCCGGTGAGGTCGCCGGCGGCGGCCAGGTCGGCCATGGTGTTCCAGCCGGCGCCGATCTTCACGCGGGTGCCGAAGGTGCCGGTGCCGGTGCCCGGGTAGAACCAGAGGACGCCGGCGGTGTCGCGGGCGTACAGGTCCTCGCGGCCGTCGCCGTTGTGGTCGCCGTGCCGGGTCAGCTTCGTCATGGCGTTCCAGCCGGCGCCGACGAGCACGCCCTCCTTGGCGCCGCTCTCGTACGAGTTGCTGCTCCACAGCTGGCCGAACTTGTTGCGGCCGGCCAGGTCGGCCCAGCCGTCGCCGTTCAGGTCGCCGAAGGCCGCCTCGGCGGGGACGGGGGCGGGGCGCGGGGCGGCGGGGCCGTCGTACTGGAACACCGGGAAGCGGGACTCGCCGCCGCACCATTGGTCGGCCTCGGGACCGAGGTCGAAGGAGCTGACGTTGTTGTCGAAATCGGGTTCGGCGGTCTCGTCGAAGGTGCCGCTCCCGACGTAGAAGTGGGTGCTGGCGAGCGGGTTGGCGAGCGCGGGCTCCTTGTGGAAGCAGACGGGGTGCTCGGTGTAGTTCGCGAACGAGCTGGCCCTGTTGTTCCAGGTGCCCAGGTCCAGGCGGCCGCCGCTCTTGACGACGAGCATGTCGCCTTCGCCGACGGGGCCGCTGAACAGGCAGAGGTTGCCCCAGGCGCAGCGGTCGAAGCCGCTCGCGGCGGCAGCGGGTGCGGCCGGGGCGGCGAGGGCCAGGGTGACCGCGGCGAGGGCGGTCACGGCGGCGCGGTGGGTCTTCGGACGCACGGATGTCCCCCGATGGCTGTGCGTGTGCGGTGGCCGGATGCCGGCACCGGAATGATGGCCGGATCATAACGAGCACGCGAGCGGGTTTTCGCCCCGGCCCCCGCCGCGCCTCACGCTCCCCCAGCCCCAGGGGCTGGGGGAGCGTGAGGCGCGGGGTCCGCGGCGGAGCCCGGGGTGTGAAGGGTCAGCCCGAGGCCGGGCAGGAGCGGGTGCCTGACGGCAGCTTGCCGTCGATCAGGAAGGCGTCGACCCGCTCACGGACACACGCGGACGCGGGGTATGCCCCGTGGCCGTCGCCCTTGTAGTCGAGGACGACCGCCGAGCCGAGGCGGGCGGCGGTTTCCTCCGTCCAGCGGTAGGGGGTCGCGGGGTCGCCCCGCGTGCCGACCAGCAGCATCCGCGGCGCGCCCGGACGGTCGATCCGCCGGATGAAGTCGGTGCCGGCCGGCCGCCCGTAACAGGCCAGCACGGTCATCAGCTGGCGCGGCCCGAACACCGGCGACACGGCCCGGAATTCCGCGGAGAGGGCCTCGATGTCCCGCTCCACGGCCGCCGGTTCCCGCCCGTCGGCGGAACGGTCCGGATCGTCCGCGCAGTTGACGGCCGTCAGGGCCGCGGCCTCGTTGTCGGCGGGCACCGGCCGGCCCGTGACCTCCTCGTCCTCCGGCGCGACCGGCCCGCCCAGCTCCAGCAGTCCGCTCGGGTCCTCGTCCCGCTCCAGCATCGCGAGCCCCCGCGCCAGCGGCGGCCACAGCTCCCGGCTGTACAGCGCCGCCCCGATCGCGTCGGCCGCGTCCTGCCCGGTGAAGTACGAGCCGTCCCAGCCCGCCAGCGGCTGCCGGTCGAGCCGGGCCACCAGCGCCGCGGCCCGCTCCTTCGCGAGGCGGGTGTTGGTCCCGTACACGCACCCCCGCTGGTGCGCGCACCACGTGAGGAAGTTGTCGAATGCCCGCTGCTGCCCCTGCGCCGAGACCAGCGCCTGCTCGGCGAGCGGCTCGGTGAGGGTGTCCACCCCGTCGAGGACCATCCGCCCGGTACGCCGCGGGAACTGGGCCGCGTACACGGCGCCGAGCCGGGTCCCGTACGAGAAGCCGAGGTAGTCGAGCCGGCGCTCGCCGAGGGCCTGCCGGATGAGGTCCAGGTCGCGGGCGGCGTACACGGTCCCGATGTACGGCAGGACCGGCCCGGAGTGCCGCTCGCACTGCCGCACCACCGCCCGCAGCGAGGCCAGCGCGGCGGCCGCGTCGGCCCCCGGCGGCACCCCGGTGTCCAGCGCGCCGCCGCAGCTGACGGGTGCGCTGCCGCCGATCCCGCGCGGGTCGAAGGTCACCAGGTCGTACGCCTCGCCGAGGTCGGCGAACTCCCGGGCGGTGCCGGCGAGGGTGTCGACGCCGGAGGCGCCGGGCCCGCCGAAGTTCAGGAGCAGCGATCCCAGCCGGTGCCGCCCGGTCGCCGGGATCCGCGCGAGCGCGAGCGTGACGGTGCCCTTGGCGGGCACGGCGTGGTCGAGGGGCACGTCGAGGGTGCCGCACTGCATGTCCCGGACGCCGTTCTCGCAGGGCCGCCAGTCGATGCGGGCGGGCGCGGCGGACGGCGCGGGCGCGGCGGACCGCGGTGGCGCGGCGGACGGCAGGGATCCGGCCGCCGCGGGGGCCGGTGCCAGGGCGAGCGCCGCCAGCAGGACGGCGGCACAGCCGACGGCCGCCGTACGGGAAAGGATCCGGTGCACGGCACCCCTCCTCGGGACACCCCCGCACCACCATAGGCGGGGTGCCGCGGCCGCGCCCGTCGCGCCCGCGGCACCCGGCCGTGCTACTTCCGGTACAGCTCCTCGATCTCCTCCGCGAAGTCGCGTACGACGGCGGCCCGCTTCAGCTTGAGGGACGGGGTCAGGTGCCCCCGCTCCTCGGTGAAGTCGCCCGGCAGCACGGCGAACCGGCGGATCGACTCGGCCCGGGACACCAGCTGGTTCGCCTCGTCCACGGCCCGCTGGAGTTCGGCGAGCAGATCCTCGTCACGGACCAGCTCCGCGGTCCGCAGGTGCTCCTTGCGCCGCATCTGCCGCCAGTGCCGCAGCCCGTCCGGCTCCAGCGTGATCAGGGCGGTGACGTACGGCCGGTCGTCGCCGAGGACCATGCACTGGCCGACCAGCGGATGGGCGCGCAGCCAGTCCTCCAGCGGGGCCGGGGCCACGTTCTTGCCGCCGGAGGTGATGATGATGTCCTTCTTGCGGCCGGTGATCGTCAGGTAGCCCTCGGCGTCGAGGGCCCCGAGGTCGCCGGTGGGCAGCCAGGCGGCGGCGTCGGTGGCGGGCTCGACGACACCGCGTTCGCCGTTCCAGTAGCCGCCGAAGACGTGGCCGCCGCGCAGCAGCACCTCGCCGTCGTCGGCGATCCGCACCGAGGTGCCGGGCAGCGGCCAGCCGACCGTGCCGAGGCGGGGTTTCAGCGGCGGGGTGACGGTGCTGGCGCCGGTGGTCTCGGTCAGGCCGTAGCCCTCGTACACGTCGATGCCGGCGCCCGCGTAGAAGGCGGAGAGGCGGTGGCCGAGCGGGGAGCCGCCGGTGATGACGTACCGGACGCGGCCGCCGAGCGCGGTCCGGATCCGCCGGTACACGAGCGGGTCGTACAGGCCGCGGGCGAGCCGCAGGCCGAGCCCGGGCCCGCTGCCGGTGCCGTGCTCCTGCGCCTCGACGGCCTCGCCGTAGCGGCGGGCGATCCGGGCCGCCCGGTCGAAGGAGGCGGCGCGGCCGATCTTCTCGGCGGTGGCCCGGCCGGTGTTGAACACCTTCTCCAGCACGTACGGGATGGCCAGCAGGAACGTCGGCCGGAAGCCGCCGAGGTCGCGCAGCAGGTCCTCGGTCTGGATGCTCGGCGCGTGGCCGAGCCGGACCCGGGCGCGCAGGCAGCCGATGGCCACCATGCGGCCGAAGACGTGGGACAGCGGCAGGAAGAGCAGGGTGGCGGCGGGCTCGCTGCTGAGGTTCTTGAACACCGGGTAGAGCAGCTCGATCGCGTTGTCGACCTCGGCGAAGAAGTTCGCATGGGTGATCACGCAGCCCTTGGGTCGGCCGGTGGTGCCGGAGGTGTAGATGACGGTGGCCACGGACGGCGGGCCGGTCATCGCCCGGCGGGCGGCGACCTCCTCGTCCGCGAGGTGCGCCCCGGCCCGCTTGAGCCGGTCGACGGCGCCGGTGTCGAACTCCCACAGGTGCAGCAGCCCGGGCAGGTGGGCCCGCTGGGTGCTGATCATCCGGGCCTGGGCGGTGTCCTCGACGGCGCAGGCCACGGTGCCCGAGTCGTGGATGATCCAGCGGGCCTGGAGGGCCGACGAGGTGGGGTAGATCGGTACGGTGATCAGTCCGGCGGCCCAGGCCGCGAAGTCCAGCAGGGTCCACTCGTAGGTGGTGCGCGCCATGATCGCGATCCGGTCGCCCCACTGGAGCCCCTCGGCGATCAGGCCCTTCGCGACGGCGGTCACCTCGGCGGCGAACTCCGCGGCGGTGACGTCCGCCCAGCTCCCGTCCGGCTGCTTCCGGGAGAGGACGACCTCCGCGGGCGCCTCGGCTGCGTTGTCGTACGGGATGTCCCCGAGCGACCCGCGCTGCGGCTCGGCGGCCAGCGGGGGGACGAACACCTCGCGGACCACCCCGCCGTCCACCCGCTTCAGGGGCTCCACGAGCCGGGTTCCGGCCGCTGCGGCCCCTCCGGCACTGGCATCGGCAACGGCTCTCTGCTCGTACGACACGGCACGCCTCCCGTCCGGGCAACTAGTTACCGCCGGTAATTAAACCGACGGGTAACCCGGCTGAGAACCCCCTGCACAGGACCGGCACACCCCGCACACGACCGCAGCCCCCGCCGGGAGGGTGGCGGGGGCTGCGGTTTCCGGGGGCGTCCAGGGGCGCCGTCCCACGGTCATGATCAGTGCGGCGGGCGGGCTTGCACAGGGATTTGAGCAGGACCAGAGGTACTGCGGCCCGGACCCGTCACCCGGAGTGCGGCAGGTCAGGCGGCCGCGGGTGCCGGGGCGGCCGCCCCGTCCAGCGGGGACGCGGAGGCCTTGGCGTACGCGTCGCGGTCGAGGATGCCCTCGCGGGAGGCGACGACGACCGGGACGAGGGCCTGGCCGGCGACGTTGGTGGCGGTGCGCATCATGTCGAGGACCGGGTCGATGGCCAGCAGCAGGCCGACGCCCTCCAGCGGGAGGCCCAGGGTGGAGAGGGTCAGGGTCAGCATGACCGTGGCGCCGGTGAGTCCCGCGGTGGCCGCCGAGCCGACGACCGAGACGAAGGCGATCAGCAGGTAGTCGCCCACGCCCAGCGGGACGTCGAAGATCTGCGCGATGAAGATCGCGGCGAGCGCGGGGTAGATCGCGGCGCAGCCGTCCATCTTGGTGGTGGCGCCGAACGGGACGGCGAAGGAGGCGTACTCCTTCGGGACGCCGAGGCGCTCGGTGACCTTCTGGGTGACCGGCATGGTGCCGACCGAGGAGCGGGAGACGAAGGCCAGCTGGATCGCCGGCCAGGCGCCCTTGAAGAACTGGAGCGGGCTGACCTTGGCGACGGTGGCGAGGAGCAGCGGGTACACGCCGAACATCACCAGGGCGCAGCCGATGTACACGTCCGCGGTGAAGGTCGCGTACTTGCCGATGAGGTCCCAGCCGTAGTCGGCGATGGCGTAGCCGATGAGGCCGACGGTGCCGATCGGGGCGAGCCGGATGACCCACCACAGCGCCTTCTGGAGCAGCTCCAGGACGGACTCGCTGAAGGCGAGGACCGGGGCGGCCTTCTCGCCGAGCTGGAGCGCGGCGATGCCGGCGACGGCGGCCATGAAGACGATCTGCAGGACGTTCAGCTCGGTGAACGGGGTGATCACGTCGCTCGGCACGATGCCGGTGAGGAAGTCGATCCACGAGCCCGTGTGCTCGGGGGTCTTGCCGTCCTTCGGGGTGAGGCCGGTGCCCGCCCCCGGGTTGGTCAGCAGGCCGATGGCGAGGCCGATGCCGACCGCGATCAGCGAGGTGATCATGAACCAGAGGAGGGTGCGGGAGGCCAGCCGCGCGGCGTTGTTGACCTTGCGGAGGTTGGTGATCGACACCAGGATCGCGAAGAAGACGAGCGGGGCGACGGCCAGCTTCAGCAGCTGGACGAAGATGTCACCGACCTTCTCCAGGGTCGTGTACAGCCAGCCGATGTCCTGGCTGCGGGCGAGCCAGCCGAGCAGCACGCCGAGCACGAGGCCGGCGACGATCTGCGCCCAGAAGGGCAGCTTGAAGGGCAGCTTGAACCCGGCGGACGGGCTCGCCGAGGGCGAGGCCTGACTCGGGCTCTTCGGTATCGCGGACACGGACACACTCCGGGGGGGGACGACGCACGGGGGATGGCGCACGGGGGCGGGGCGGGGTTCTGCGGGTGCTGGGTGCGCGGTGCGGCAGCCGGAACGACCGGCCGGGACCGCTGCCGAGTCGCAGGGCTCGGTTCAGACTCTCGCGCGGAGCCGAGGTTTCAGCGACAGCAGCAGGCCGCGGAGATGCGGCGGCAGAGGTCGACGTGCCGGCGCGCCACGAGCGGGAGGCTCCTGGGGGATCGGTGCGCGGCTGCGGTCAACATGTTGAGACGCTAACACTTTCGCTTTGAGAATCTCAAAGTCTGACTTTGGGATCCGGACAGGCCGCCGCCCGCCCCGGGTGGCCGGAACCCGCCCCCGGAAACGCATCCGCCCCGGTCACGGACGGGGAGGTCCGGGACCGGGGCGGTTTGTGACGTGTTGGGGTGTGATGAACCTTACGAGGTGCGGGCCGCGTCGTCGGCCTCGTCCTCCTGGTTGCGGTTCGCGCTGAGCCTGGAGCGCACGCCCTCGACCTTCGGCGTGATCTGCTGCGACATCTCGTCCCGCTGCTTGCGCAGGAGGACGAGGGACAGCGGCGCGGAGATCAGCAGCGCGAGCAGCACGACCCAGATGTAGTTGGCGTCGCCGATCCCGGACGGCAGCACACCGAGCTCCACCAGGCCCAGGACGGCCACCAGGCAGGCGAAGAAGATGCCCAGCCGCATGGTCGTGTAGCGGATCGTTGCGCTCGGCTTCCCGGCCACGGCACGCCTTCTCTCTTCGTCGAAATGTCGCTCCTGCCCGACCAGTGAAGCACGCCCCCGTTCCCGGCCGTGAACCGGCACCGGACCGGCACCGGACCGGCCGCGGACCGACCGCAAACGGCGCCGCACCGGCAGCCGGCCCGCCCCGGAGGCTCAGCCCAGCGGCAGCAGCATCGTGATGTCGTCGCGGTCGTCGCCGGGCGCGACCCGGATCGCGCCGGGTACCCGCCCGACCTCCTTGTAGCCGCAGGACGCGTAGAAGTCCTCCAGCCCGAGCCCGCCGCGGCAGCCGAGCCGGATGGCCTCGACACCCTCGAAGGACCGGGCGGCGCCGGCGAGGGCGGCCATCAGGTCGCGCCCGTACCCGCGGCCCTGGACCTGCGGGTCGACCATGACCGTGTACGCCGTCACCCAGTGGAGCATGAGCCGGTGCCGGTTGAACGCGAGGAACCCGGCGGCGCGCACCTCCCCCGCCGCGTCCCGCCCGGCCACCAGCCGGATCGTGCCCTCGGCCATCCCCGCCAGGTGGCGCAGCAGCTCGGGCCGGACGTCCTCGCGGGTGACGGGCGGCACGAAGCCGATGGAGCCGCCGGCGTTGCTGGCGTCGGTCCAGATCCGGAGCAGTGCGTCGCGCAGCGGCTCGTCCAGGGCGGGATCAAGAGTGAAAGTAAGGGTCACAGCGCAAAATTATCCCTTACATCACCGGAGCCGCAATCGATTTCGGACGGACGCGGATACGGACCCGGACACGGACACGCAGAAGGGCGGCACCACCCCGGCCCGAAGGCCGCGGCGGCACCGCCCTCCCGAAAAGCCCCCGAAAGGGGAAGCGGTACGGGCCTCAGACCCGCATCGGCTGCGGCGACTCGCGCAGCGACGCGTCCGGGCCGGGGTACTCCCGGATGACCTCGTAGCGGGTGTTCCGCTCGACCGGCCGGAAGCCCGCCTCGCGGATCAGGTCCAGCAGGTCGTCGCGCGACAGCTTGTTCGGCGTGCCGTAGTTGTCGGCATCGTGCGTGATCTTGTACTCGACCACCGAGCCGTCCATGTCGTCCGCACCGTGCTGGAGCGCGAGCTGGGCGGTCTGCACACCGTGCATCACCCAGAAGACCTTCACGTGCGGCACGTTGTCGAACAGCAGCCGCGAGACCGCGAAGGTCTTCAGCGCCTCGGCGCCGGTCGCCATCGTGGTGCGCGCCTGGAGGGTGTTGCGGACCTTGCCGTCCTTCATGTCGACGAAGTCGTGCTGGTACCGCAGCGGGATGAAGACCTGGAAGCCGCCGGTCTCGTCCTGGAGTTCGCGCAGCCGCAGCACGTGGTCCACGCGGTGGCGCGGCTCCTCGATGTGCCCGTACAGCATCGTGCACGGGGTCTTGAGGCCCTTCTCGTGCGCGAGCCGGTGGATGCGCGACCAGTCCTCCCAGTGGGTGCGGTGGTCGACGATGTGCTGCCGGACCTCCCAGTCGAAGATCTCGGCGCCGCCGCCGGTCAGCGACTCCAGCCCGGCCTCGATCAGCTCGTCCAGGATCTCCGAGGCGCTGAGCCCCGAGATGGTCTCGAAGTGGTGGATCTCGGTGGCGGTGAACGCCTTCAGCGAGACGTCCGGCAGCGCCTTCTTCAGCTCGCTGAGCGACCGCGGGTAGTAGCGCCACGGCAGGTTCGGGTGCAGGCCGTTGACGATGTGCAGCTCGGTGAGGTGGTCGTTCTCCATCGCCTTGGCGAGGCGGACGGCCTCCTCGATGCGCATCGTGTACGCGTCCTTCTCGCCCGGCTTGCGCTGGAACGAGCAGTACGCACAGGAGGCGGTGCACACGTTGGTCATGTTGAGGTGACGGTTGACGTTGAAGTGCACGACGTCGCCGTTCTTGCGGGTGCGCACCTCGTGGGCCAGCCCGCCGAGCCAGGCCAGGTCGTCCGACGCGTAGAGGGCGATGCCGTCCTCACGGGTCAGCCGCTCGCCGGAGCGGACCTTCTCCTCCAGCTCACGCTTGAGACCAGCGTCCATGTGGCGGTCGCCTCCTACTCGATGTCCTGCAACCCTGCCCCACCGTACTCTCAGCGCTCCTCCGGCAGATCCCCGACCCGGTTCTCCCACTTCGTGGACAGCACGATCGTGGTGCGGGTGCGGGAGACCCCGCGGGTGCCGGACAGCTTGCGGATGATCTTCTCCAGGCCGTCGACGTCGCTGGCGCGGACCTTGAGCATGAAGGAGTCGTCGCCGGCGATGAACCAGCAGTCCTCGATCTCGGCGAGGTCGCGCAGCCGGCGGGCCACGTCCTCGTGGTCGGCGGCGTCCGACAGGGAGATGCCGATGAGGGCCGTGACGCCCAGGCCGAGGGAGGCCGCGTCGACCGTGGCCCGGTAACCGGTGATCACACCGGCGGTCTCCAGCCGGTTGATCCGGTCGGTGACGCTCGGGCCGGACAGGCCGACGAGCCGTCCGAGCTCGGCGTATGACGCCCGGCCGTTTTCCCTGAGTGCCTGGATGAGCTGCCTGTCCACCGCGTCCATATGCCTGGAGCCTTCCATTGTTCAGCGATCCCGCGAGTTTACGTATAGAATCTAAGGCACACAGGGTCAACGCCCTGTGAATCTTTCAGCAGATCAAAGACGATCTTTCAGGAGTGGTTCACCGTGTACACGATCGAGATGGCCTACGCTCACATGCGACAGCTGCAGGAGCTGGCCAACCGATCCCGTGCCCACCAGCCGGCTGCCGCGAAGCGAGCGGACAAGGTCCACGCCCGCGTCGGCAAGAAGCGCTAAGCGCCACGAGCTCCACCGAGCTCTCCCTCCCAACGGCGGTACAGCCGGTGCGGCACCCCTGCCGCGTCCAGCACCCGCCCCGCGACGAAGTCCACCAGATCCTGGATGTGCGTCGCACCCGAGTAGAACGCCGGCGAGGCGGGCAGCACCACTGCGCCCGCCTCGTCCAGCGCCACCAGAGCCTTGAGCGTCTGACCGTTCAGCGGGGTCTCCCGCACCGCGACCACCAGCCGGCGCCGCTCCTTGAGCATCACGCTCGCCGCCCGCTGCAGCAGGTCCTTCGACAGCCCCAGCGCCACCCCGGCCACACAGGCCGTGGACGCCGGCACGATCAGCATCCCCTTCACCGGGTACGAGCCGCTGCTCGGCCCCGCCGCCAGGTCGCCCGCACCCCAGTGCCGTACGTCGTCCAGGTCGAGCCCCGTGAACGTGTCCGGCTTGCCGTCGGCGCCGCGCGCCAGCCACTGCGCCAGGTCGTCGCGCCAGTGCGCGTCCCGGAACGCGATTCCGGTCTCGTCCAGAAGAGTGAGCCGCGAGGCACGGCTCACCACCAGGTCGACGCTCTCCCCGGCGGCCAGCAGCCCGCGCAGCACCGCCGCCGCGTACGGCGTCCCCGACGCCCCGGAGACCCCGACCACCCACGGGGTGCGCTTGCCCTCAGTCATGCGTCGAGCCTATCCGGCCACCGCTGCGGGGGTGCGGGTCAGGTGCTCGGGAGCTGCTAGAGCGTCAGGCCGCGGGCCAGGAGGTCGGCGAGGGCGCAGGCGAAGAGCGCGATGCCGATGAAGCCGTTCACCGTGAAGAAGGCCCGGTTCAGGCGGGACAGGTCGTGCGGCTTGACGATGGTGTGCTCGTAGAGGAACGCCGCCACGACGACCACCAGGCCCGCCCAGAACAGCACCCCGGCGTCGGTGGCCAGCGCGTACCAGACCAGCAGGGCCGTGGTCACGGCGTGGCAGACCCGCGCCCCCCACAGCGCGGCCGGGACGCCGAAGCGGGCCGGCACCGACATGACGCCCTCGGCGCGGTCGGCCTGCACGTCCTGGCAGGCGAAGATCAGGTCGAAGCCGCCGATCCACACCCCGACCGCCAGGCCCAGGACGACCGCTTCCCAGGACCACTCGCCGGTGATCGCCAGCCAGGCGCCCACCGGGCCCATGGCCTGCGCGAGCCCGAGGATCGCGTGCGGGTAGTTCGTGAACCGCTTGCCGTACGGGTAGACCACCATCGGGACGACGGCCACCGGCGCGAGCGCCAGGCACAGCGGGTTGAGCAGGGCCGCCGCCCCCAGGAAGACCGCCACCGCGATCCCGGCGCCGGTCCACGCCGACCGCACCGACACCGCGCCGGTGACCAGTTCGCGTCCGGCCGTGCGGGGATTGCGGGCGTCGATCTCCCGGTCGATGATCCGGTTGCAGGCCATCGCGAACGTCCGCAGGCCCACCATGCAGACGGTGACCAGCAGCAGCTTGCCCCAGTGGACGTTGCGGTCCAGCTGGAACATCGCGGTCAGCGCGGCGATGTAGGCGAAGGGCAGCGCGAAGACCGAGTGCTCGATCATCACGAGTCGCAGGAACGCCCGGGTCCGGCCGGGGGCCGGAACGGCAGCGGCGGCGGAACTCACAGTCCGTACTCCGATACACCCCCGCGACGGCGGGGAATCCCGGCCCCCGCACCGCACTCGTCCATAGTCCGCCAGCGGCTCACAGTCCGTATTCCTTCCAGCGTCGCGTCACCCGTTCGGCCGTCGCCGGGTCCGACTCCACCATGTCCGGCCAGCCCCCGTCGCGGGTGTAGCCCTCCTCGGGGAGCTTCTTCGTGGCGTCGATGCCCGCCTTGCCGCCCCAGAACTGCTGGTACGAGGCGTGGTCCAGGTGGTCCACCGGGCCCTCCACCACCGTCAGGTCCCGGGCGTAGTCGGTGTTGCCCAGCGCCCGCCAGGACACCTCGTGCAGGTCGTGCACGTCGCAGTCGGCGTCCACCACGATGATCAGCTTGGTCAGCGACATCATGTGCGCGCCCCAGATGGCGTGCATCACCTTCTGGGCGTGCTTCGGGTACTTCTTGTCGATCGAGACGATCGCGCAGTTGTGGAAGCCGCCCGACTCCGGCAGGTGGTAGTCCACGATGTCCGGCACGATGATCTTCAGCAGCGGCAGGAAGAACCGCTCGGTGGCCCGCCCCAGCGGCCCGTCCTCGGTCGGCGGGCGGCCGACCACGATGGACTGGAGCAGCGGCCGCTTCCGCATCGTGATGCAGTCGATCTTCAGGGCCGGGAACGGCTCCTGCGGCGTGTAGAAGCCGGTGTGGTCGCCGAAGGGGCCCTCCGGCAGCATCTCGCCCGGCTCCAGCCAGCCCTCGACGACGACTTCGGCGTTGGCCGGGACCTGGAGCGGCACGGTCTTGCAGTCGACCATCTCGATCCGCTTGCCCGCCACGAAGCCCGCGAACAGGTACTCGTCGATGTCACCGGGCAGCGGCGCGGTCGACGCGTACGTGACGGCCGGCGGGCAGCCGAAGGCGATCGCGACCGGCAGCCGCTCGCCGCGCTTGGCGGCGACCGCGTAGTGGTTGCGGCTGTCCTTGTGGATCTGCCAGTGCATGCCGATGGTGCGCTTGTCGTGGCGCTGCAGGCGGTAGAGGCCGAGGTTGCGCACGCCCGTCTCGGGGTGCTTGGTGTGGGTCAGGCCCAGGTTGAAGAACGAGCCGCCGTCCTTGGGCCAGGTGAACAGCGCCGGCAGCAGGTCGAGGTCCACGTCGTCGCCGGTGAGGACGACCTCCTGGACGGGCGCGGCATCGCCCTTCACCTTCTTCGGCGGCACGTGCACCATCGAGCCGAGCTTGCCGAAGGCCTCGCGGACGCCGATGAACCCCTGCGGCAGCTCCGGCTTCAGCAGGCCGCCGATCTTCTCGCTGATCTCGCCGTACGACTTCAGGCCGAGGGCCTTCAGGAGCCGGCGGTCGGTGCCGAAGACGTTCATCGCCAGGGGCATCGACGAGCCCTTGACGTTCTCGAAGAGCAGGGCCGGGCCGCCCGCCTTGTTCACTCTGTCGACGATCTCCCCGACCTCCAGGTACGGGTCGACTTCGGCCTTGATGCGCTTGAGGTCGCCCTCCCGCTCCAGAGCCCGGAGCAGCGAGCGGAGATCGTCGTAAGCCATGCGGCCAAGTATCCGCCACGCACTACCCTGGAAGGGTCACCGGGGCCGGGTCGGCCCCAGTCCACGCCTTCACCACTTGCCTGGGGGTCGGTCCCACACCGTGCTGCGCTATCTGCCCTTCCTGCTGGTCATCGCGCTGACGATCTACGCGTTCATCGACTGCCTGAACACGCCCGAGGAAGAGGTCAAGCACCTGCCCAAGGTGGTGTGGGTGATCATCATCCTGCTGTTCTCCCTGGTCGGCCCGGTGGTGTGGCTGATCGCGGGGAAGAAGCGGGTGCCGGCCGCCGGAGGTCTCGGTTCCGGCGGCCGCACCCGGTGGGTCGCCCCTGACGACAACCCGGAGTTCCTGAAGTCCCTCGACGAGGACCGCAAGAAGGACGAGCAGGACGACAGGGACTAGAACCGGGTCGCCTGTCCCGCGGGCCCGTCTAGCGGTTGAACGTGTGCGTGTGGTTCGGGCTGCTCACCACGAACTCGTTCATGAGGATCGTCCGGGAGTCGGAGCTCCCCGTGTTGGAGCACCACTCGAAGACGCGGGGCGGGACCGTCTCCTGGAAGCGGTCGCGCCATTCGGTGCCGTCGGTGGAGTAGGCGTAGCAGTACCAGATCGGGTTGACGGCCTGCGGGTTGCCCCCGAAGACCGTGGCGGTCTGCGCGGGGCCGATCCGCCACCAGCCCTTCTTGACCCAGTTGCTGCCGTCGGAGCAGTTGGGCTGGTGCCACTCGACCATCGCCCAGATCTCGGTGTGGTAGTTGTTCCTCAGCTTCAGCGGCATGGACGCGTCTCCTACTCGGATTCCGGCTGCCGGCGGGCGGCGGGGCTGCCGTCCGACCGCTGCAGGGCGGCCGGGCCCGTGGCGGGACTCGACGAGCTGGTGCTCGTCCCGCCGTCGGAAGCGGACCGGTCCTGCGCGAGCGCGCGGTCCAGTGCTGCCTCGTCCGCATCGGTGGTCTGATCCACCGTGTCGGCTGACTCCTCGGACATGGACACCTCCGGGTCTCCGTGGGTCGGTACGGAGCAGGGGTTCCCGGGCCGGCGGCCGGCGTACCGCCGCGGGCGGGCCCGTGCCCCGTACGAGCGAGGACGGGTGGGCCGCCCTCCGGCACGGGCGGGTTCAGGAACCGGCGTAGTACGCGCGGAGTTCGGCGCGGCGGGCCGGGGTCCAGGTGATCCAGTCGACGGGGTGGCCGTCCAGGGCGTCCGCGAGCCGTTCGAAGTGCTCGTGCCAGGCCGCGAGGGCGTCGAGCCGCTCGGCGTCGGGGACGGCGGCCCGCTCGTTCGTGAAGCGGACCAGGGTGGAGTCGGTGCCCACGGCGTCCAGGTGGAAGCGCATCCGGCCGTAGCCGGCGAGGGTGTACTCGGCGACGTGGTCCACGTCCCAGGCGGTGATCCGGCCGGAGACGGTCGGCCCGCCGGGCCACACCAGGGTGACCGCCCCGCCGAGCCGGCGCTGCAGCACCTCGGGACGGGCCAGCCAGCCGCGCAGCCCGGGGCCCGTGGCGACGGCCGACCACACCGGCTCGTAGCCGTGCGGCAGGTGCACCTCGAAGTGCAGCAGCAGCCGGCCGTCGCGGACCTCGCTGCTACGGTGCCCGATCACCGTCGTCGATGCCGTCATGGCACCAGCGTTACTCCGTACGGGCGACCGCGCACCTCAGGGGCGCGGCCGCCGGTACGGGCGGTGTGCGGCGGGGTCAGACGCCCGCGTACGAGTGCTTGCCGTTGAGCAGGATGTTCACGCCGTAGTAGTTCCAGATCCAGCAGGCGAAGGCGAAGAGCGCCAGGTAGGCGGCCTTGCGGCCCTTCCAGCCGGCGGTGGCGCGGGCGTGCAGGTAGCAGGCGTACGCGACCCAGGTGACGAACGACCAGACCTCCTTGGGGTCCCAGCCCCAGTAGCGGCCCCAGGCGTCGCCGGCCCAGATCGCGCCGGCGATGATCGTGAACGTCCACAGCGGGAAGACCGCCGCGTTGATCCGGTACGCGAACTTGTCGAGCGAGGCCGACGACGGCAGCCGCTCCAGCACCGAGGTCGCGAACCGGCCGGGCTGCCCGCCCTGCTCCAGCTTGCTCTCGTAGGAGTCGCGGAACAGGTAGAGCAGGGTGCCCGCGGCGCCGATGTAGAAGACGGCACCGCAGATGATCGCGGTGGAGACGTGGATCCACAGCCAGTACGAGTGCAGCGCCGGCACCAGCTGGTCGCTGTCGGTGTAGAGCCAGGTGGTGGCCACGCCGAGGTCCAGCAGCACGGTGGTGACCAGGATCAGGCCCATCCAGCGCACGTTCTTCTTCGCCGCGAGGAGCACCAGGTACGCGCCGACGGCCACCGTGGAGAAGGTGATCGAGAACTCGTACATGTTGCCCCAGGGGGCACGCTGCACGGACATCGCGCGGGTGACCACGCCGCCTGCCTCGACGAGGAAGCCGAGGGCGGTCAGCGAGACGGCGATCCGCCCGTACAGGTCGCCCTTCTCGGTGCCGCCGGCCGCGCCGGGCCCGTCCGGCAGGTCCCGGCTGCCGGCGCCGGCGCGGGTGACGACCTGCGGCCGGTCGAGGACGGCGGTGGTCCCGCCCTTGCCCCGCACCTGTACGGCCGGGGCCGCGGCGGCCGCCGCGCCGGTCAGGGCGGCGGCGGTGCGGCCGACCTTGCTGCGGCTGCCGAAGACCCATTCGGCGATGTGGGCGAAGAAGGCGAGCGTGTAGACCGCCATCGACGAATAGACCAGCACGTTGCTGATGTGCGCCAGGTTCTCGTTGGCGGCGACTGCGAGCGGGGTCATCCGCGCTCTCCTTCTGCGTGGGCAGGACTTGCAGGGGCTTCGGTGCCGGCCTCGGCCGCGTCGGGCTCCGGCTCGGGTGCGATGGGGGCTTCGGTGCTCAGGGCGGCGGCCAGGCCGGCCAGCTCCTCGGGGAGCCTGGCGGACTCGCTGCGGCCGAGGCCGGCCATCTCGACGAGGGTGGTGCCGTCGGCGCCGCGCCGGGCGCGGACCCAGACCCGGCGGCGCTGGATGAACAGGGAGCCGGCCAGGCCCAGCACGGCGGCGACGGCGCCCGCGAGCGCGAGGCCGTTGCCGGGCTGCTGGGAGATCTGGAAGGAGGCCCAGCGCTCGACGCCCTCAAACTTCACGGTGCCGGCGCCGTTCGGCAGGGTCATGGACTCGCCGGGCAGCAGCCGCTGCTTGAACAGCTGCCCGTCCTTGTCCTTGAACTCCTGCATCTTGTCCTTGTTGAGCCGGTACACGTTCTGCGGCAGGCCGGAGTCCACGCCGAGGCTGCCGTGGTACGCGCTGAGCGCGAGCACGGGGAAGTCCAGGGCGGGGAACTGGGAGAACATCTGGCCCTTGCCGACGCCGGCGAACGTCGGCACGAAGAAGGCGTTGAAGCCGAGCTGCTCCTGCTTGCCGCTCTTGTCGCGGTAGCCGTCGGTGACCTTGATGGCGCCGGTGGAGGTGATGTTGGAGTCGATCGGCAGGACCGGCACCGCCTCCTTGAAGATCACCTTGCCGCGGGGGTCGGTCACCGAGACGATCGGCGCGTAGCCGTGGCCGATCAGGTAGACCTTCGAGCCGTCGATGTCGAGCGGCTTGTTGACCTCGATCGACGCCTTCTGCGGGGTGCCGAACGCGCCCTTGCTGTAGGTGACCTGCGCGGCGAAGGTGCGCGGGGTGCCCTTCTGCGGGCCGGTGCGCTCGTAGGTGGCGTCGAACCGGTCGAGGGTGAAGCTGAACGGCGGCAGGTCGTCGCGCTTGAAGAGGCTGCCGGAGCGGAAGTCGTCGTACTGGGTCATCGTGTTCGAGAACCCGGTGCCGCGGACGACGAGCTTGCCGCCCTCCGACTTGTAGAGCTGGCCGGCGGCGAAGGCCACGAGCATCACGATGAGCGCGATGTGGAAGATCAGGTTCCCAGCCTCGCGCAGGTAGCCCTTCTCGCCGGTGACCGAGTCGCCGGTCAGGTCGTGCCGGAACCGGCTGCCCTTCAGGACCTGCCGGGCGGCGGCGAGTACGGCCTCGGGCTCGGCCTCGGTGCGCCAGACCGCGTAGGCGGGCATCCGGTCGAGCCGCTTGGGGGTGCGCACCGGGCGGCCGCGGAGTTCGCCGACGAACTTCCAGGTGCGCGGCACGATGCAGCCGATGAGGGAGACGAACAGCAGGATGTAGATCGCGGAGAACCACACCGAGCTGTAGACGTCGAAGAGCTGGAGCTTCTCGAACAGCGGCACCCAGGTCTCGTGGGTGTCCTTCCACTGGGCGACCTTCAGCTCGTCCACGTTGGACTGCGGGACGAGCGAGCCCGGGATGGAGCCGAGGGAGAGCAGCAGCAGGAGGATCAGCGCCACCCGCATGGAGGTGAGCTGGTGCCAGGTCCAGCGGAGCATGCCGAGGACGCCGGCGGCCGCGGGGCCGGTGGTGTCCTCGCGGGGCGCGGTGGACAGCGCGGTGGCGGCCTCCTCGGCCGCCCGGTCGGCCGTCTGCTCGGCCGTCGCCTCGTCCGTCGCCTCGTCCGTCGCCTCGTCGGCCGCCCCGTCCGGTCCGGCGACCGGGGTGCTCGTGTTGTCGGTCGTACTCATACGCGCGTGCTCATTCGCTAGATCCCCACCGTGAAACCGTTGGTCCACACCTGCATCTCGCTGACGAGTGTGTTCCACACACCTGTGACGAGCAGCAGACCGGTGAGGATCAGCATGCCGCCGCCGATGCGCATCACCCAGGCGTAGTGCTTCTTGACCCACCCGAACGCGCCGAGCGCCTTGCGGAACGCGATGGCCGTCAGGATGAACGGGACGCCGAGACCGAGGCAGTAGACGACGGTCAGCAGGGCGGCCCGGCCGGCGCTGGCCTGGTCCAGGGACAGGGTGGTGAGGGCGCCGAGGGTGGGGCCCATGCAGGGCGTCCAGCCGATCCCGAACAGCACCCCGAGGACGGGCGCGCCGGCGAGTCCGGCGGCCGGCTTCTTGTGGAAGCGGAACTCCCGCATGGTGACGCCGGGGATCCAGCCCATGAAGAAGAAGCCGAGCAGGATCACCACGCCGCCGAGGACCCGGGAGATGATCTCCCGGTGTTCCTGGAGGGTGTCGCCGAAGAACCCGAAGAGGGCGCCGCCGGAGACGAAGACGGCGGTGAAGCCGAGGACGAAGAGCCCGGCGCCGGCCACCATCCGGCCGCGGCGGGCCTGGGCGAGGTCGGAGCCGCTGACGCCGGTGACGTACGAGAGGTATCCGGGGACGAGCGGCAGCACGCAGGGCGAGAAGAAGGAGACGAGGCCGGCCAGCAGCGCGATGGGCAGGGCCAGTATCAGGGCCCCGCTCATGACGGTCTGGTTCGGCTCGACGGCGAGCGTCAGCACGGGTCGGTTTCCCCGCTCACTTCTCGGCCGCGACGGGGTCGATCATCTTGCGCAGCTGCTCTTCGTTGAGGCCGATGAGCGCGCGGGCGGCGATCTTGCCCTCCCGGTCGAGGACCAGGGTGGAGGGGATGGTCTGCAGGCTCAGGGTGCCCTTGGGGAAGCGCAGCAGGAGCTTGCTGTCCGGGTCGTGCAGGCTCGGGTAGGGAATCCCGAACCGGTCGTCGAAGGCCTGGGCGGCCTGCGGCGTGTTGCGGATGTTGATCCCGACGAACTCGACGCCCTTGGGCTTGAGGTCCTTGGCCACCTTCGCGAAGTGCGGGGCCTCGGCCCGGCAGGGCGCGCACCAGGAGCCCCAGACGTTGAGGACGACGACCTTGCCCTTGAGGTCGGCGACGTCGAGGGTACCGCCGTCGACGGTCTTGCCGTCGAGCTTGGGGGCGGGGGTCCGCTTGCCCTTGGCGACGGTGGAGGTGCCGGTGTCCTTGCTGGTGACGAAGTTGGTGCCGGAGCCCCTGGAGGCGCCGCCGACTTCCGATTCGCCGCAGGCCGTCAGGGTGAGGGCGCCCACGGCGGTCACCGCGGTCAGCAGGAGGGCGCGGCCGCTGGTCGAGCGGCGGCGTCGGGGGGCGCGGCTAAGGCTCATGTGAAAAGTTTCGCATGGGCGTTTTATGGATCTTCCGCACCCCCCGAGGGGGTTCGAAGGCCGAGGTCAGGCCGCCGCGAGGTAGGACTTCCAGCCGCCGGCGGGGGCCTGGCCGGGGGTCAGGGCGCGGAGTTTTGCGAGCACCTTGGGGTCCTGGACGTCGAGCCAGTCCACGAACTGCCGGAAGGATACGAGCCGTACGTCCTTTTTGTCCGCCATGGCTTTGAGGGCTTCCTCGACGGCGTCCATGTAGATCCCGCCGTTCCACTGCTCGAAGTGGTTGCCGATGAAGAAGGGCGCGCGGTTGGACTCGTAGGCCCGCCGGAAGCCGTTGAGGTAGGCGCCGGTGGCCTGCTTGCGCCAGGCCGGGTAGCGGGCCGGAACGCCGTTCGTGGTGTTCTTCGACTGGTTCGCCAGGATGTTGTAGTCCATGGACAGGACCTCGAAGGAGTGGCCGGGGAACGGGATGCCCTGGAGCGGCAGGTCCCACACCGTGCCCTTCTTCGCCGGCCACATCTGGAGACCCCCCGAGGAACTGGCGTCGTAGCGCCAGCCCAGCTTCTCGGCAGTCGGCAGCAGTTTGTCCTGGCCGAGCAGGCAGGGCGTGCGGCCGCCCGTCAGTTCCTTGTCGTAGTCGAACGGCAGCGGCTCCAGGTCGGTGAACCCGGTGTGGGTCCGCCAGTTCTTCACGAACGACTTGGCCTGGTCGATCTCGTTCTGCCAGTCCGCCGGGGTCCAGTTGCCGACGGAGCCGGAGCCGCCGCAGAAGTGCCCGTTGAAGTGGGTGCCTATCTCGTGGCCGTCGAGCCAGGCCTGCCGGACGTTCTGCAGGGTCCGGCGGATGTTCTCGTCCTTGAGGTAGCCGATGTCGGAGGCGCCGACGGGGTTGTTCGGCGGCCGGTAGAGGCTCTTCTTGGACTCCGGCAGCAGGTAGATGCCGGAGAGGAAGAACGTCATGGCCGCGCCGTGGTCCTTGGCCACCTTCAGGAACCGCGGGAAAAGGCCGTTGCCGACCTCGCCCGCGCCGTCCCAGCTGAACACCACGAACTGCGGCGGGGTCTCGCCCGGCTGCAGCGGCACCGCTTTGGGCGGCTGGTGCGGCTGCGGCCCGGTGTCCGCGGTCGACCCGTCGCCTATCGGCCGGGGAGCCGGGCCGCTCGGCTTCTCCTTGCCGCCCTTGCCGGTGCCGAGGGCACCGGAGCCGGATGCTCCGCCGCTGCAGCCCGCGACGCCGAACGCGGCCGCCGCCCCCAGGCCCAGTCCCAGCACACCACGTCGACTGATCCCGCCCATGCCACCGTCCCGTTGCTCCCGAGGCCCTCACCGCGTCCATATAAACGGACAATTGGTAGGAGCGGAGGCCTCGATACGGTGGTTCCCGCACGGCCGGTGTTCATTTGGCAAAGCCGGTAACGATCGGGGATCGGCCGCCGGCCGGCCCGGCCGGCGGCCCCCCGCACGCCATCAGGCGCCGAACGCCTTCGACTTCCCCTTCACCGGCTTCGCACCTGCCAGCAGGTGGGCCGGCACCAGGTCCCGCGCCGGCTCGCTGTACCCCACCGACACCAGCGCGTCGCCGTCGAACGTGAACGACGTCAGCGAGGCCAGCGTGCACTGCCGGCGCCGCGGGTCGTGCCACAGCCGCCGCTTCTCCGCGAAGCTCCGCACGATCCAGATCGGCAGCTGGTGGCTGACCGCCACCGCCTCGTGCCCGCGGGCCGCGTCCCGGGCCGCCTCCAGCGCCCCCATCATCCGCACGACCTGCTCGATGTACGGCTCCCCCCACGACGGGCGGAACGGGTTCGTCAGGTGCTTCCAGTTGCCCGGCTTGCGCAGCGCACCGTCACCGACGCCGAACGTCTTGCCCTCGAAGACGTTCTCCGCCTCCAGCAGCCGGGCGTCCGTCGCCAGGTCCAGCCCGTGGCTCTTCGCGATCGGCGCCGCCGTCTCCTGCGCCCGCTCCAGAGGCGAGGCCACCACGTGCGTGATGTCCCGGCCCTCCAGGTGCTCCGCCACCCGGTCGGCCATCTGCCGGCCCAGCTCCGACAGGTGGTAGCCGGCCCGCCGGCCGTACAGCACCCCGTCCGGGTTGTGCACCTCGCCGTGCCGCATCAGGTGGACGACCGTGATCTCGCTCATGCGCCGGCCCCCGTGGCCTCGGCCGCCGCACGCGCCGCCGCCGGCAGCGCGGCCGCGATCCGCTCCACCGCCCGCTCGTCGTGCGCCGTCGACACGAACCACGACTCGAACGCCGACGGCGGCAGGTACACGCCGTCCGCCAGCATCGAGTGGAAGAACGCGTTGAACCGGAAGGCCTCCTGCTTCTTCGCGTCGTCGTAGTTGCGCACCTCGTCCGCGGTGAAGAACACCGAGAACATGTTGGACGCGGTCTGCAGCCGGTGCGCCACGCCCTCCTTGGCCAGCGCGCCCGTCACCAGCCCCTGGATCTCCGCCGACACCGCGTCCACCTTCGCGTACGCCGCCTCGTCCAGCAGCCGCAGCTGCGCCAGGCCCGCGGCCGTCGCCACCGGGTTCCCGGACAGCGTGCCCGCCTGGTACACCGGGCCCGCCGGCGCCAGGTGCGCCATCACGTCCGCCCGGCCGCCGAACGCCGCCGCCGGGAAACCGCCGCCCATGACCTTGCCGAAGGTCATCAGGTCCGGCTTCACGCCGTCCACCCCGTACCAGCCAGCCCGGCTGGTACGGAAACCGGTCATCACCTCGTCGGAGATGTACAGCGCGCCGTTCTCCCGGCACAGGTCCGCCAGACCCTGGTTGAAGCCCTCGGCCGGGGTGACCACGCCCATGTTGCCCGGGGCCGCCTCGGTGATCACGCACGCGATCTCGCCGGGGTGCGCCGCGAACGCCGCCCGCACCGACTCCAGGTCGTTGTACGGGAGCACGATCGTGTCCCCGGCCTGCGCGCCCGTCACCCCGGGGGTGTCCGGCAGCGCGAACGTCGCCAGGCCCGACCCGGCCGCGGCCAGCAGCGCGTCCACGTGCCCGTGGTAGCAGCCGGCGAACTTCACGACCTTGGCCCGCCCGGTGAACCCGCGCGCGAGCCGGATCGCCGACATCGTGGCCTCCGTACCGGAAGACACCAGCCGGACCTGCTCCACCGGCTCGATCCGCGCCACGATCTCCTCCGCGAGCGCGACCTCGCCCTCACCGGGCGTGCCGAAGGAGGTGCCGCGGGCGACCGCCGCCTGCACGGCCTCCACCACCTGCGGGTGGGAGTGGCCGAGAATCATCGGTCCCCACGAGCAGACGAGGTCCACGTACTCGCGGCCGTCGGCATCCGTGAGGTAGGGACCGGTACCGGACACCATGAACCGGGGCGTTCCGCCCACGGCACGGAACGCGCGCACGGGAGAGTTCACGCCGCCGGGGGTCACGACTGCCGCCCGGTCGAAAAGAGTCTGCGAAACTGGGGCCTGGTATGGGTAGCTCACACCGGCCATGGTGTCAGAGCCCCGGGCCGTCTTGCGGACAGGTGTTTGCGCATCGTGTTTCACCGTCGTGCCGCGGGGGAGGTCACTGCCATGATGATCAGGCTGCACGGTGGGGTCCGCGCGGCCGGAAGAGCAGTCGGGTGGAGATATGCAACGCGGTGGCGGACCGGGCGAGGGAACCGACGGGCTGGACGGCCTGGGTCCTGAGCGCGCCCGCGGCCGCCGCGGCAGGCACCGGCGCAAGACGACGGACGCGGCAGCAGTACCGGCTGCGGGCAAGAGCGGGGGCCGCGGCATGGGGGTGACCTACAAGTACTTCGGCGCGCCCGACGGCGCCACCGCCGCCCGGGTACCGGTCTCGATGCGTCCGGAGGAGCTCGGCGGGGACGAGCTGGGCATGGGCGGACTGTTCACCAAGATCAAGCCGGAGACGGTGGCGGCGATGGTCCTGACCGGCATCGAGGGCATACCGCTGCACAAGGTGCCGCCGCTGGAACTGGTCGTCCTCCACCCCGACTACGCGGTCGTCAAGCTGCCGATGACCGTCGTCGACCCGCTGCGGGACATCGCCGAGGAGTCCGTCGGCGCGGCCGCCTTCATCTGGTCCACGGTTCCCGACCGCGGGGGGCCGCGCGACGCCTTCGACGTCTACCAGCTCCTCCACGAATGGCAGGACTTCTCCATCCGCCTCCACGAGGCGGGCCACCAGCCGTACTGCCTGGTCTGGCCGTAACGGGGCGGAGCCCCGGTTCGGGAAGGGGCGGGGTGGGGGAAAGGCCCCGCAGGGTCCGGGGGTTGGGGGGCCCCGCCCCCCCCCCCCCCGCGGCCCCCCCCCCCCCGGGGGGGGGGGCGGC
>NZ_JAJAUZ010000058.1 GCF_020532645.1 Streptomyces bambusae | reverse complement strand
CGCGGCCGGCACCCGGGTGTCCGTGTCGTTCACGCCGACGCTCGCGCCGATGCCCCGCGGCATCCTCGCCACCTGCTCCGCGAAGGCCGTCCCCGGCACCACGGCGGAGAGCGTGCGCGCCGCGTACGAGAAGGCGTACGCCGACGAGCCGTTCGTCCACCTGCTGCCCGAGGGCCAGTGGCCGGCGACCGCCCACGTCCACGGTTCCAACGCCGTTCAGGTGCAGGTCGCGTACGACGCCGCCGCCGGACGGATCATCGCCATCAGCGCGATCGACAATCTCACCAAGGGCACCGCCGGCGGCGCGGTGCAGAGCATGAACATCGCCCTCGGTCTCGACGAGGGCCTGGGACTTTCCACGATCGGAGTCGCACCGTGAGTGTCACGGCCGCACAGGGATTCACCGCCGCGGGCATCGCCGCGGGCATCAAGGAGAACGGCAACCCGGACCTCGCCCTCGTGGTCAACCACGGGCCACGTCTGGCGGCCGCGGGCGTCTTCACCTCGAACCGTGTGAAGGCGGCCCCCGTCCTGTGGTCCGAGCAGGTCCTGCGCGGCGGCGCGGTCTCCGCGGTCGTCCTCAACTCCGGCGGCGCCAACGCCTGCACCGGCCCCAAGGGCTTCCAGGACACCCACGCCACCGCCGAGAAGGCGGCCGCCGTCCTCGGCGGCGAGCACAACGCCGGCGAGATCGCCGTCGCCTCCACCGGCCTCATCGGCGTACCGCTGCCGATGGACCGGCTGCTGCCCGGCATCGAGCAGGCCGCCGCGGCCCTCACCGCCGACGGCGGCGAGGCCGCCGCCATCGCCATCAAGACCACCGACACCGTCCACAAGACCGCGGTCGCCGGCGGCAGCGGCTGGACCGTCGGCGGCATGGCCAAGGGCGCCGGCATGCTCGCCCCCGGCCTCGCCACCATGCTCGTGGTCCTGACGACCGACGCCGACGTGGACAGCACCGCCCTGGACCGGGCGCTGCGCGCCGCGACCCGTACGACGTTCGACCGGGTCGACTCCGACGGCTGCATGTCGACCAACGACACCGTGCTCCTCCTCGCCTCCGGCGCCGCCGGCACCGTCCCCGACGAGCAGGAGTTCACGGAGGCCGTACGGGCCGTCTGCGACGACCTCGCCCGGCAGCTCATCGGCGACGCCGAGGGCTCCAGCAAGGACATCCGCATCGAGGTGGTGAACGCCTCGACCGAGGACGACGCCGTCGAGGTCGGCCGCTCGATCGCCCGCAACAACCTGCTCAAGTGCGCCATCCACGGCGAGGACCCCAACTGGGGCCGCGTCCTGTCCGCCATCGGCACCACCAAGGCCGCCTTCGACCCGGACCGCCTCAACGTCGCCATCAACGGCGTCTGGGTCTGCCGGAACGGCTCCGTCGGCGAACCCCGCGAACTCGTCAGCATGAAGGACCGCGAGGTCCGCATCACCGCCGACCTGGCCACAGGCACCGAGTCCGCCGTCATCTGGGCCAACGACCTGACCGCCGAATACGTCCACGAGAACAGCGCGTACAGCTCATGAGCACTGCCCGCAAGCACACCGCCCTGCCCAAGGCGCAGACCCTCATCGAGGCGCTGCCCTGGCTGACCCGCCACCACGGCAAGACGGTCGTGATCAAGTTCGGCGGCAACGCCATGATCGACGAAGAGCTGAAGGCGGCCTTCGCCCAGGACGTCGTCTTCCTGCGGCACGCCGGCCTCAAGCCCGTCGTCGTACACGGCGGCGGCCCGCAGATCAGCGCCCAGCTCGACAAGCAGGGCCTGGTCAGCGAGTTCAAGGCGGGCCTGCGGGTCACCACGCCCGAGGCCATGGACGTCGTACGGATGGTGCTGGCCGGGCAGGTCCAGCGCGAGCTGGTCGGACTGCTCAACCAGCACGGGCCGCTCGCCGTCGGCATGACCGGCGAGGACGCCCACACCATCACCGCCGTCAAGCACGTCCCGCAGATCGACGGCGAGCCCGTCGACATCGGCCGGGTCGGCGAGATCACCGCCATCGAGACCGGCGCCATCGAGGCCCTCCTCGACGACGGCCGGATCCCGGTGATCTCGTCCATCGCGCGCAGCGCCGACGACGGCCACGTGTACAACGTGAACGCCGACACCGCCGCCGCCGCCCTGGCCGCCGCGCTCGGCGCCGAGACCCTGATGGTCCTCACCGACGTCGAGGGCCTGTACGCGGACTGGCCGGCCAGCGACGAGGTCATCAGCCAGCTCACGGCGAGCGAACTGGAACGGCTGCTGCCCGAACTGTCCAGCGGCATGGTCCCGAAGATGGAAGGCTGCCTGCACGCCGTCCGCAACGGCGTGCACACCGCCCGCGTGATCGACGGCCGGGTGCAGCACGCCATCCTGCTGGAGATCTTCACGGACGAAGGCATCGGCACGATGGTCGTGCCGGACACGGAAACGGAAGACGAAGGGGGAGCACAGTGAACGACACCGGCAACGAGGCCTACGCACAGCGCTGGAAGAACGCCCTGACCGACAACTACGGCACCCCCGCCGTGGCTCTGGTCCGCGGCGAGGGCGCACAGGTCTGGGACGCCGACGGCCGTCAGTACACCGACTTCGTCGGCGGCATCGCGGTCAACGCGCTCGGACACGCCCACCCGGCCGTGGTCCGCGCCGTCTCCGAGCAGATCGCGACCCTCGGCCACGTCTCCAACCTGTTCGCCTCCGAGCCCGTCCTCGCCCTCGGCGAGCGGCTGCTCCAGCTGTCCGGCCGCGACGGCCGGGTGTTCTTCTGCAACTCCGGTGCAGAAGCGGTCGAGGCCGCCTTCAAGATCGGCCGGCTCACCGGCCGGACCCACATGGTCTCCACCCGGGGCGGCTTCCACGGCCGCACCATGGGCGCCCTCGCCCTCACCGGCCAGCCGGCCAAGCAGGAGCCCTTCCTGCCGCTGCCCGGCGAGGTCACCCACGTCCCGTACGGGGACGCGGACGCGCTGCGGGCCGCCGTCACCGAGGACACCGCCCTCGTGATCATCGAGCCCATCCAGGGCGAGAACGGCGTGGTCGTGCCCCCGTCCGGCTACCTGCGGGCCGCCCGCGAGATCACCGCGGCCACCGGCACCCTGCTCGTCCTCGACGAGGTGCAGACCGGCACCGGCCGCACCGGCCACTGGTTCGCCGCCCAGGCCGAAGGCGTCGAAGCCGACCTCGTCACCCTCGCCAAGGGCCTCGGCGGCGGCCTGCCCCTCGGCGCCACCGTGGCCTTCGGCCCCGCCGCCGACCTGCTCAGGCCCGGCCAGCACGGCACCACCTTCGGCGGGAACCCGGTGGCCTGCGCCGCCGGCCTCGCCGTCCTCGACACCATCGCCGCCGACGGCCTCCTCGACCGGGTCAAGGAGACCGGCGAGCGGCTGCGCAGCGGAATCGAAGGATCCGGTCCGGTTCCGAAGCACCCGCTGGTCTCCCACGTCCGCGGCGCCGGCCTGCTGCTGGGTATCGTGCTGACCGAGCCCCTCGCACAGAAGGTGCAGCAGGCGGCTCAGGATGCCGGCTTCCTGGTCAACGCACCCGCCCCCGACGTCGTACGGCTCATGCCGCCGTACGTGCTGTCCGCGGCCGAGGCGGATGCGTTCGTACGGGCCCTGCCGGGCATCCTCGACGCAGCCGACGGGGACGGACGATCCGGAGAATGAGACGACGATGAGCCAGGCGCAGGACAACGAGGACTGGCGGACCTCCCGGGCGGAATCCGGGGCAGGCCCCGCCGTTCCGCAGACCCGCACCGCCCGCCACCGCCGGATCGTGGACATCCTCAACCGGCAGCCGGTCCGCTCCCAGAGCCAGCTGGCGAAGCTGCTCGCCGACGACGGGCTGAGCGTCACCCAGGCGACGCTCTCCCGCGACCTCGACGAGCTGGGCGCGGTGAAGATCCGCAACACGGGCGGCGAACTCATCTACGCGGTGCCCAGCGAGGGCGGATTCCGCACCCCGCAGGCCCCGCTGGGGGAGTCCGCCAAGGAGGAGCGCATGCGGCGCCTCTCCGGCGAACTGCTGATCTCGGCGGAGGCCTCCGCCAACCTCGTGGTCCTGCGCACCCCGCCGGGCGCCGCCCAGTTCCTGGCCTCGGCGATCGACCAGGCCGAACTGCAGGCCATCCTCGGCACCATCGCCGGCGACGACACCCTGATGCTGATCAGCCGTGACCCGGCGGGCGGCCAGGCCCTCGCCGACCACCTGCTGCGGCTGGCCCAGAAGGAAGGCTGACCGACGGCCGCCGCCCCGCCCGGGGCGGCGGCCCTCGCCGTCCGGCTCAGTAGCGGGTGACCGCCGTCGGACCGGACACGGTCCCGATCGCGATGTGCGGGCTGCGCCGCGGATCGGCCCAGGCCAGGATCCGCCGCATCGCGTACTCCGGCACCGAGACGCAACCCGCCGTCGGGCCCGCCCCGTTGACGTGCAGGAAGATCCCCGCACCCCGCTTGCGCACCGGCGTCGTGTAGTTGAAGCCGATGACCATGGCGTACGCGTACTGCTGCGCGTATGTGACCAGGTGCTCGGACTCGCCGGGCGCGCAGTCGCCGGGCAGCGGCTCCACCCAGCGGTTGTAGCTTGCCGACGCGTTGTCCTGGCACCACCAGGAGTCCTGGCGCACCGGCCGGTACCGCATCCGGGTGCCCGCCGGGGCCGGCCGGATCCCGAACGCGTACGGCAGGGCGTACAGGCCGGTCGGCGTGGTGTTCGTGCCCTGCTGCCGGGTGGCGCCCTCGGTGAGCCCCTTGGCGCCGAACCGCGCCCCGCTGGTGCCCATCGGGATCCAGTGCCCGGCCCGCCGCTCCCACCAGGTCAGCTTGCCGGTGGTGGCGCCGGGAGCGTCGGCGACCGCGGTGATCAGCTGGCTGCCGCCGCCGGTGTCGGCCATCAGGGCCGGCAGCGGCGCCGCGGGACCGGCGGCCGGTCCGGTGGCTGCGGCGGGCCCGGCAAGGGGGCTGACGAGGAGTGAGGCGACGGCGAGGGCAAGAACGGTTCTTCGCATGCGTCAGACGGTACGCGGCGGCACCGGCAGCGGCAGCGCGGGCAGTCCGTCCAGGCTCGTGCCGACGTGGTCCTTCTTCTCGCAGTACTCGCGGAACTCGTCGTCCGTCTTGCGGCCGAAGTACTCGGCGTGGAGCGTCCGCTCCTCCTTGTACTCCATGAAGGGGACGGCGTAGCCGCAGGTGTCGGACACCCGGCGGGCGTGCACCACGATGACCGCCCGCGCCGACGGGCCGTCGGCCTCGCCGAACCGTGCGATCAGGTCCGCCCAGCGGGGGTCGTCCCGGAAGACGGCCTCGCCCTCGCCGTGCACGCGGACGATGTTCGGCGGCCCGCTGAACGCGCACCACATCAGCGTGATCCGGCCGTTCTCCCGGACGTGCGCAATGGTCTCCGCGCCGCTTCCCCCGAAGTCCAGGTAGGCCAGGGTGTGTTCGTCGATGACCACCAGGGTCCCGGCCCGGCCCTTCGGCGACAGGTTGACGTGCCCGTCCCCGGCCAGCGGTGCGGTGGCGGTGAAGAACACCGGCTGTTCTTCGATGAACTTCCGCAGCCGTCCGTCGATGCGTTCGTATGTTTTCCCCATGGCCTGGATTATCCGCCCGGCCGCCCCGGCCGCCGTCGGCGGGTCAGCCGCGCAGCCCGAGCCGCCTGTGCAGGTCCTGCACCTCGTACCGGTCGAGGGCCTGCCGGCACCGGGCCAGCGCGGCGGCCACGTCCGGGTCTCCGGCCGGCACGCGGAGCGGTGCGTACCAGGCGGCGAGCGCCCCCACGGCGGTGTCCCGCAGTTTCCCGTCGTGTGCGTCCAAGGCGGCGAGGGCGGCCTCCCGGAGGGCGGGTCCGCCGTTCGCCCGGATCAGCCGGAACGCAGCCATCCGGGTGTGCGCCGGGTGCTCCGGGCCGACCAGCGCGGCCAGGGTCCCGGCGGGCACCTGACGGCCGTACGGCAGCAGGGCGAGGGCGGCCTCCCGGGCCACGGCCGGGGCCGGGTCCGCCAGCAGCGGCAGCAGCGGTTCGGGGCGCACCCCGCCCAGCAGCCGCAGCCCGGCGACCGCCCGCGCCCGTACCCCGGCCGCCGGGTGCACCAGCAGCGGCCGCAGCAGCTCCGCGTCCGCCCGGCCACCGCACTCGGCCAGCCCGTACGGGGCCCACTGCGGCAGCGCCGGATCCGCCGGGTCGGCGCACAGCGCCCGGTACCGTACGGCCGGATCCTCGCCGTGCGCCTTCACCGCCCACCGGGCGCAGGCCCTGACCAGCGGCGACCGGTCCGTCAGGAACGGCCGGGCCTCGGTGGTCCGGCCCGCGGCGCGCAGCGCCGTCACCCCCGCCGACCGGGTCCACGGGGCGCGGGCGGTCAGCAGCACCCCGAGGGCGGCCGCCGCCTCCGCTTCCGGCGCCTCCGGCAGGGCCGCGAGGGCCGCGTCGGCGCACAGCCGGGCGGCCAGCGGGTCGCTGTTGCCCCGGGCCGCGCGCGAAGCCAGCTCCGCCAGGGGCCAGCGGCCCTCCCGCAGCGCGAGCCGCACCCCGAGCCGGCGCATGCCGAGGTCGGGGCTGGCTTCGAGCTGCAGGGCGGCCTCCTCGGGCAGCCCGGCCAGGGCCGCGAGCAGCCGCTCGTGCAGCCATCCGCCGTGGTCCCGGCGGCTGACGGTCAGCACGACCGGCCCCAGCGCCACCGCCGCCGGCAGGCCGCCGGGCCCGTCGAGGACCTCGTCGAGGAGGGTGCGGGCGCGTTCGCGGACGGGCCCGGCCCAGTCCGTGCAGCGGACCACGACCAGGGGCAGCAGCCGCGGGAACCCGGCGGCGTGCGCGAGGGCGGCCTCGCGGACCCGGCCGTCCGGGTGGCACAGCGCCAGCGCGACCTCGCCCTCCCCGAGCGGCTCGGGTGGCGGGCGGAGACCGAACCGGCTGCCGGCCGGCGGCCGGGGCCTGTTCCACGGCCAGGCGAAGGTCCGTTCGCCCGTCATGCGCGCCGGCCCCGGCAGCCGGGCGTACCGGCCCCAGCCGCGGACCGCGCGGTCGAAGGAGGTCCACCGCTCGGCGGGCGCCGCGGACGGATCCGGGCCGAGCGCGTCCTCCAGCGGCCCGCCTCCGGCCAGCCGGCACACCCGTTCCTGCCAGGGGTGCACGTAGTCCTCGTGGGCGTCGCCGTGACGGGTCATCGGCCGGGGTGCTGCTCGTAGCGGGCGCGCTGGGCCTCGTAGCGCACCTCGGGGTCCTCGTCGTCGGACAGCGGGGCCAGCACCCGCTTGCGCAGCTCCAGCCCGTGGGCCGACAGCAGCCGCAGGCCCGCGTGGCGGGTGTGCCGGGGCCGCCCGGGGGCCACCAGGCCGGCGAGCCATTCCTCCGGGAGCAGCAGGACGTACGGCACCAGCGCCTTGCGGGCGGCCCGGACCAGCGGCGGGTGGGGGTCGGACATGGCGTGCATCAGCTCGTCGGGGGTGACCGCGCCGGCGATGCGCAGCGCGGCGAGTGCGGCCGCCCGGACCCGCCCGGCCGGGTGTGCGGCCAGCCGGCGCAGCAGGGGGACGGCGTCGGGCGGCGCGCACTCGACGAGGCCGAAGGCGAGGCCGGGCGGCGGGCCGGCCGGGTCCTCGGCGGTCCGCTCGTACAGCTCCCGGTAGAGGGCGGCGGGGTCGCCGCCCGACATCCGCACCACCAGCCGGGCCGCGGACCGCACCCGGGCCGACGGGTCGGCCAGCCAGGCCCGGGCCTCGGCGCCCCGGCCGATGCCGTGCAGGGCGGTGACGGCGCTGGACCGGGCCACCGCGGAGCTCGCCGCGCCGAGGACGCCGAGCACGTCCGCCGGGTCGTCGGGGCCCACGGCGGCGAGTGCGGCGGCGAGGCAGCGGCGGCGGATCCGGGGGTCGCTGCCCGTGCAGGCGAGCCGGGCCAGCCGGCGCGGCGGCAGCAGGCCGGCAGCCAGGGCCGCGTCGAGGGCGGTGTGCCGGATGAGGTCGTCCGGGCTCTCGGTGATCAGAGTCTCGGCCAGTGCGGCGGGCAGCGGTCCGGCGGCCAGGAGGACGGACAGGGCGACCCGCCGGACCCGGACCTCGGGGTCGCCGGCGGCGAGGTCCGCGAGCTGCCCGGGCGTGATCAGGGCGTGCTGCGCCGCTCTGCGCAGGGCGCCCTCGCGCAGCGGGCGGTGCGTGCTGCCGAGCTGTTCGAGGATCCGCTCCGCCGGCACGGCGCCCCGGGTGCGGACCGTGAACTCCCAGCCCCAGTCGCCGTGCCGCCGCAGCCCGGCCAGGAGGGCCACCGGGACCAGCCGGTCGGCGGCCTCCGGGGTCAGCTCCGCGGCGGCCTCGGCCAGCACCTCGCGGGCCCGGGCGCGGACGGCCGGCTGCGGGTCGGCGCACCGGAAGAAGAGCAGGGGCAGCAGCCCGGGCAGCGCGCCGGCGAAGCCGAGGGCCGCCCCGCGGACCCGCGGGTCGTGGTGGCAGAGTCCGAGGGCCACCTCGGCGGGGCCGGGCGGCAGCGCGGACCAGGCCACGCCCGGCGGCCGGGCGGTCTCCACCCAGCGGGGCGCGGTGCTCCAGTCGGGCCGGTCTTCGCGGTCCCGGACCTCCCGCATGCCGCGGCCGGGGTCGGTCTCGTAGTGGACGTTCCACTCCAGCCGCTCCCAGGACACCGCGTCCATGACGTGCAGGGCCCGCTCCGGCGGTATGCCGAGCAGCAGGCGCTCCGCGGGGGACAACGAGGGGCGGAACACAGGACTCATGTCTGCACTCTAGGGAGACACGCCCGCTCTGACCAGCAACTTTCCCGGCTCGTTGACGAAACATACGGAGTAGTGCATAGTTATGCCTGTCGTTGAATGCACCGTAAGGAGAAACCCGTGACCGAGCGCGTCGTACTCGCCTACTCGGGCGGCCTGGACACCTCCGTCGCCATCGGCTGGATCGCCGAGGAGACGGGCGCCGAGGTCATCGCCGTCGCCGTGGACGTCGGCCAGGGCGGCGAGGACCTGGACGTCATCCGCAAGCGCGCGCTCGCCTGCGGTGCCGTCGAAGCCGAAGTCGCGGACGCCAAGGACGAGTTCGCCAACGAGTACTGCCTTCCGGCGATCAAGGCCAACGCCCTCTACATGGACCGCTACCCGCTGGTCTCGGCGCTCTCCCGGCCGACCATCGTCAAGCACCTCGTCGCCGCCGCGAAGAAGCACAACGCCTCGATCGTGGCCCACGGCTGCACCGGCAAGGGCAACGACCAGGTCCGCTTCGAGGCCGGCATCGCCGCCCTCGGCCCCGACCTCAAGTGCATCGCCCCGGTCCGCGACTATGCGATGACCCGGGACAAGGCCATCGCCTTCTGCGAGGCCAAGCAGCTCCCGATCGCCACCACCAAGAAGTCCCCGTACTCGATCGACCAGAACGTCTTCGGGCGGGCCGTCGAGACCGGCTTCCTGGAGGACATCTGGAACGCGCCGATCGAGGACATCTACGAGTACACCTCGAACCCGGCCACCCCCCGCGAGGCCGACGAGGTCGTCATCTCCTTCAAGGAGGGCGTCCCGGTCGCCATCGACGGCCGGCCCGTCACCGTGCTCCAGGCCATCCAGCAGCTCAACGAGCGGGCCGGCGCCCAGGGCATCGGCCGGATCGACATGGTCGAGGACCGCCTCGTCGGCATCAAGTCCCGCGAGGTGTACGAGGCTCCCGGCGCGATCGCCCTGATCACCGCCCACCAGGAGCTGGAGAACGTCACCGTCGAGCGCGAGCTGGCCCGCTACAAGCGGCAGGTCGAGCAGCGCTGGGGCGAGATGGTCTACGACGGCCTGTGGTTCTCCCCGCTGAAGCGCGCCCTGGACGGCTTCATCAACGAGGCCAACCAGCACGTCACCGGCGACATCCGGATGACCCTGCACGGCGGCCGCGCCGTCGTCACCGGCCGGAAGTCCGACGAGTCGCTGTACGACTTCAACCTCGCCACGTACGACACGGGCGACACCTTCGACCAGTCGAAGGCCCAGGGCTTCATCGAGATCTTCGGGCTCTCCTCGAAGATCGCGGCGAAGCGCGACCTGGCCTGAGCCTGGCGGCGCGGCCGCACGCCGCCGCCCCCGGTCCCCCCGGGCGCCCGTGAGCGCACCCCGGGTCGGCCGAGGTGCGGCGGCGTGCGGTGACACCCGCCGCTTCCCCGCTCCTCCGCGGCGGGGAAGCGGCCTCGTACCTTCCGTGAAGTCCTGAGGAGCAGAGCAGTGAGCAGCAACAACGGTGACGTCCGGCTCTGGGGCGGCCGGTTCGCCGACGGCCCGGCCGAGGCCCTGGCGAAGCTTTCCGCGTCGGTCCACTTCGACTGGCGCCTGGCGCCGTACGACATCGCCGGCTCCCGCGCCCACGCCCGCGTCCTGCACGGCGCCGGCCTGCTCACCGCCGACGAGCTCGACCGCATGATCGCGGGCCTCGACGCCCTCGAGGCGGACGTCGCCGACGGCTCCTTCACCGGCACCATCGCCGACGAGGACGTGCACACCGCCCTGGAGCGCGGCCTGCTGGAGCGGCTCGGCGCCGACCTCGGCGGCAAGCTGCGCGCCGGCCGGTCCCGCAACGACCAGGTGGCCACGCTGTTCCGGATGTACCTGCGGGACCACGCCCGGATCATCGGCGGCCTGATCGCCGACCTCCAGGACGCGCTGGTCGGCCTCGCCGAGGCGCACCCGGCGACCGCCATGCCCGGCCGGACCCACCTCCAGCACGCCCAGCCGGTGCTGTTCGCCCACCACGTGCTGGCCCACGTGCAGTCCCTGTCGCGGGACGCGGAGCGGCTGCGGCAGTGGGACACCCGGACCGCGGTCTCCCCGTACGGCTCCGGGGCGCTGGCCGGCTCCTCGCTGGGGCTGGACCCGGAGGCGGTCGCCGCCGACCTCGGCTTCGAGCGCGGCTCGGCCGGGAACTCGATCGACGGCACGGCCTCCCGGGACTTCGTCGCCGAGTTCGCCTTCATCACCGCGATGATCGGGATCAACCTGTCGCGGATCGCGGAGGAGGTCATCATCTGGAACACGAAGGAGTTCTCCTTCGTGACCCTGCACGACGCGTTCTCCACCGGCTCGTCGATCATGCCGCAGAAGAAGAACCCCGACATCGCCGAGCTGGCGCGCGGCAAGTCGGGCCGCCTCATCGGCAACCTCACCGGCCTGCTCGCCACCCTGAAGGCGCTGCCGCTCGCCTACAACCGCGACCTCCAGGAGGACAAGGAGCCGGTCTTCGACTCCTGCGACACCCTCGAGGTCCTGCTGCCGGCCTTCACCGGCATGATGGCCACCCTCACCGTGAACCGGGAGCGGATGGAGGAGCTGGCCCCCGCCGGCTTCTCGCTCGCGACCGACATCGCGGAGTGGCTGGTCAAGCAGGGCGTGCCGTTCCGGGTGGCGCACGAGGTGGCCGGCGAGTGCGTCAAGGAATGCGAGGCGCAAGGCATCGAACTGGACGAGCTGACCGACGCCCAGTTCGCGAAGATCTCCGAGCACCTGACCCCCGAGGTCCGCTCCGTGCTCAACGTGCCCGGCGCGCTGGCCTCCCGCAGCGGCCGCGGCGGCACCGCCCCCAGCGCCGTCGCCGTCCAGCTCACCGAGCTGAAGGCCGACCTGGCGATCCAGCACGCCTGGGCCACCGCCAAGCGGAAGTAACCCGCCCGCGCCCCGAGGGGCGGCAGGACGCGCACCGGCGCTCCTGCCGCCCCTCAGCCGTTCCCGCCCCCGCCCCACCCGGCCAGCTCCGCGAAGTCCTCCGCCACCAGCCCGACCCGCTCGTCGACGTACCGCAGCAGCGCCTGCCCCGGGTGCTGCCGGTCGACGTACGCGTGGTCCCGGGCGGTGATGTCGTCGTCCACCCACGCGAACGGCCGCCCGGCCGTGTAGTCGACGACGTACTGCGTCTTCCAGCACGTGCCGTCCGGCGCCCTCCCGTGCATCTGCGGCCAGTCGATGAAGGGCAGCCGGGGCAGCCCCAGGTGCGGCCCGATCCACTCGTTGGCCTCGTCCTTCCACGTGGTCGCCCAGACCAGCTCGTACACCTCGGCGAGCGCGAGCAGCTGCGCGCCGTGGGCGTGGTTGAGCCAGACGCGCAGCGGCTTGCCCGAGGTCCAGCCGGTGGGGCGCATCCGGTGCGTGGTGTAGCCCGCGGGCCTGCGCTGGGCCTTGGCCGCGTACGGGTTCAGGGGGCCGTCGACGTCGATCAGGAGCAGCGGCTTCAGCGACTTCATCGTTCAAGTGTTCCCTTCTTGGGGTGGGCGAGGCAGCTGAGTTTTTTGGAATGAGACATCAACGTCTCATTTGGTGTATGGTTGTCTCATGGCAATGGATCGTGACCAGGTGCTGCGTACGGCGGCCGCGCTGCTCTCCCGCAAGGCGACCGCCACCATGGACGAGGTCGCGAAGGCGGCCGGGATCGGCCGGGCGACCCTGCACCGGCACTTCGCCGGACGGGACGCACTCGTCCGCGCCCTCGAAGACCTCGGCATCCGCGAGTTCGAGGTCGCCTTCGACAAGGCGCGCCTCGACGAGGGCACCGCGCCCGACGCGCTGCGCCGCCTGGTCGCCGAATCCGAGCCCAACGCCCCGCTGCTGGCCTTCCTCGTCACCGAGAACCAGCTGTTCGAGGGCGACCAGGTCAACGAGGGCTGGGCCCGGCTCGACGCCCGCGTGTCCGCGCTCTTCCGGCGCGGCCAGCAGGAGGGCGACATCCGGATCGACCTCAGCCCCGCCTGGCTGACCGAGGCCCTCTACGGCCTCGTCGGCTCCTGCGCCTGGGCCGTCATGGACGGCCGGGTCGCAGCCAAGGACTTCCAGCACATGGTCGCCGAGCTCCTGCTCGGCGGCGCCCGACGGAGTGTGGAGAAATGAACGGAACCGAACAGACCGGCCTGCGCACGGAGACGGAGGTCAAGAGCCCCGGCCGCTGGCTGGCCCTGTCCGTGCTCGTGCTCGCCGTGCTGCTGGTCGCCGTGGACGCCACCGTCCTCGGGCTCGCGACCCCCTCGCTCAGCGAGGACCTCAAGCCGTCCGGCAACCAGCTGCTGTGGATCGGCGACATCTACTCGTTCGTGATCGCCGGCCTTCTCGTCTCCATGGGCAGCCTCGGCGACCGCATCGGCCGCAAGAAGCTGCTGCTCGTCGGCGCCACCGCCTTCGGCGCCGTCTCGGTGCTCAACGCGTACGCCACCAGCCCCGAGATGATGATCGTCGCCCGGGCCCTGCTGGGCGTCGCCGGCGCCACCCTGATGCCGTCCACCCTGGCGCTGATCCGCAACATCTTCCACGACCCCAAGGAGCGCAGCCTCGCCATCGGCATCTGGGGCGCCACCGCCTCCGCCGGCGCGGCCGTCGGCCCCGTCATCGGCGGCTTCCTGCTCCAGCACTTCTACTGGGGCTCGGTCTTCCTCATCAACCTTCCCGTGATGCTGGTCCTGGTCATCGTCGGCAGCAAGCTGCTGCCCGAGTCCAAGAACCCGGTCGCCGGCCCCTGGGACCTGCCCAGCGTCGGCCTGTCCCTCGTCGGCATCATCGGCATCGTCTACGCGATCAAGGAGCTGGCCAGCCACGGTGCGACCGCCGGGGCCGGCCTCGCCGCCGCCCTCGGTGCCGCCGCCCTGTACGCCTTCGTGCGCCGCCAGCTCACCCTGACCGCACCCCTCCTCGACATGCGCCTGTTCCGCCACCGCGGCTTCTCCGGCGCCGTCCTCGCCGACCTGCTGACCGTCTTCGGACTGTCCGGCCTGGTCTTCTTCCTCTCCCAGTTCCTCCAGCTCGTCCAGGGCCGCGAACCCCTGGAGGCGGGCCTGGCCGAACTGCCCGCCGCCATCGGCGCCGTGGTCACCGGCCTGGTCGCCGGCCGCTACGCCCGCCGGTACTCGGTGCGCACCGTCGTCACCGGCGGCCTCGCCGCCATCGGACTCGCGCTCGGCGTGCTCACCCTGGTCCACCAGGAGACCGGCTACCCGCTGCTCGGCGCCGCCCTGCTGGTCGTCGGCCTCGGCGCCGGCTTCTCCTTCACGGTGACCGCCGACGTGATCCTCTCCAGCGTCCCCAAGGAGCAGGCCGGCTCCGCCTCCGCGGTCTCGGAGACGGCGTACGAACTCGGCGCCGCGCTCGGCATCGCCCTGCTCGGCTCCATCGTCACCGGCGTCTACCGCGGCTTCACGGTCCCGGCCGGCGTCCCGGCGCCCGTCGCCGACGCCGCGCACGAATCGCTCGGCGGCGCCGTCGAGGCCGCGAAGACCCTCGACCCGCAGACCGCGCACACCGTGGTCGGCGCGGCCCAGGACGCCTTCGTGGACGGCCTCCGCCTCGCCTCGGGCGTCGGCGCCGCCGTGCTGCTGGCCACCGCCGTGGCCGCCTGGTTCCTGCTGCGCGGCCAGCGCCTCCACGACGGCGCCGGCCACTGACCGGCCCGGCCCGGCACCCCGGCACTGCGCCGGGGTGCCGGGCCGCCGCCTGACGGTACGGCAGGAGCGGCCGCCCGTACCGGAGTTGACAGTGTGATCATCGGGCGGCAGCATCCGCCCGGTGGAGATGACCGACCTGACCCCGGCGGAACGCCGCATCTGGCAGGCGTTCCCGTCCGACGAGCCCGTCGACCTGCGCGGCGGCCGGACCGACGCCGCGGCCGACGGCGCCTCCTGGGGCCCCGAGCGCACCGTACGGGCAGAGGTGCTGCGGGCCCTGCTCCTGACCGCACCCACCCGCGAGGGCGCCGCCGCGGGCCTCACCCTCCAGGGCGCCCGGATCACCGGCGTGCTCCGCCTGAAGTACGCCGCGATCGACCACCCCGTACGGCTGCGCGGCTGCCACTTCGAAGAGGAGCCCGACTTCTACGGCGCCCGGATGCGGGCCCTGGTCCTCACCGACTCCGACCTGCCGGGCCTGGAGGCCTCCAACCTCGACCTGGAGGTCTACCTCCGGCTGTCCTGCTGCCGCATCCGCGGGCAGCTGCGCCTGTCCGGCTCCCGCATCGGCGGCGGCGTCTTCCTCAACGACGCCGTGATCGGCACCCCCGGCGCACCCGTCCGCGGCGACGAGTCCCAACCCACCAGCCTGCTCCTCAACCACGCCACCGTCGGCACCGACATCCGGGCCAAGCGCCTGACCGTCCACGGCCGGTTCCTCCTCAACGGCACCACCGTGGCCGGCCGGGTCCTCCTCGACGGCGGCTCCTTCGCCAACCCCGGCGGCAGCGCCATCCACGCCGAGACGCTCTCCGTCGGCACCGACCTGTCCGCCAAGGACATCCGCGCCACCGGCCGGGTCGACCTCAAGGGGGTCCGCATCCCCGGCCAGCTCGACCTGCACCGGGTGGCCCTCTCCAACCCGGGCCGGCTGGCCCTGCGGCTCACCAGCGCCGAGGTCGGCGAACTGTGGCTGCGCGGCTCCGAGCCGGTCCGCGGCACCGTCAGCCTGCGCCGTTCCACCCTCGACATGCTCCACGTGCCCACCGGGGTGCTGCCCGACGGCGTCCTCCTCGACGGCCTGACGTACCGCACCCTCGCCCCGCACCTGCCCGCCGAGGAACGGCTGCCGCTCCTCGAACGCGACGAGGGCGGCTACCTGCCGTACGCGTACGAGCAGCTGGCCGCCGCCTACCGGACCGCGGGCGACGAGGCCGCCGCCCGTACCGTCCAGCTCGCCAAGCTCCGCCGGCACCGCCACACCCTGCCCTGGTACGGGCGCATCTGGGGGCACCTCCAGGACGCCACCGTGGGCTACGGCTTCCGGCCCATGCGGGCGGCCGGCTGGCTGGCCGCCCTGCTGCTCGCCGGCTCGGTCGCCTTCGCCGTTCGCCACCCGGCGCCGCTCAAGGCCGACGAGGCACCGGGCTTCAACCCGGTCTTCTACACGCTCGACCTGCTCCTGCCCATCATCGGCTTCGGACAGGAGAGCGCCTTCGCGCCCGCCGGCTGGCAGCAGTGGCTCTCGTACCTGCTCATCGTCATCGGCTGGACCCTGGCCACCACCATCGCGGCCGGCATCACCCGCGCCCTCAGCCGGCAGTAGCGCCCGCCGACGGCGAAGGCCGGACCCCCGACGGGATCCGGCCTTTCCGTGACGGTGCGGAGGGCGCCGCTACGCGGCTTCCTTGGCCTTCGTGGCGTACATGTCCACGTACTCCTGCCCGGACAGCCGCATCACCTCGGCCATCACCGAGTCCGTGACCGCGCGCAGCACGTACCGGTCGCGGTCCATGCCCTCGTAGCGGGAGAACTCCATCGCCTCGCCGAAGCGGACCGTCACCCGGCCCGGCCGCGGCATCCCCTTGCCGCCGGGCTGCAGCTTGTCCGTGCCGATCATGGCGAAGGGGACCACCGGCGCGCCGGTCATGAGGGTGAGCCGGGCGATGCCGGTACGGCCCCGGTACAGCCGCCCGTCGGGGGAGCGGGTGCCCTCAGGGTAGATCCCGAAGATCTTGCCCTCCTCCAGGATCCGGCGGCCGGTCATCAGCGCGGCGACCCCGCCGTTCGCGCCGTCCCGGTCCACGGGGATCATGCCGGCGCCGGTGAAGAACCACGCCATCAGCCGGCCCTTGAGACCCTTGCCGGTCACGTACTCGTCCTTGCCGATGAAGTGCACCGTACGGTCGCACACCAGCGGCAGGATCATGGAGTCGATGAACGTGAGGTGGTTGCCCGCGAGGATGACCGCACCACTGCCCGGAATGTTCTCGATGCCCTCCACGCGCGTACGGAACATCATGCGCATGACGGGTCCGACAGTGGCTTTGATGAGCGCGGTACGGAACAACGTGGGCCCTCCGGCGTCGAAGCGGTCTTGCACCACGGGGAGTCAGTGCAGGTGAGGACGATACTCGCGGGCCGCCGCTGATCGCACATCGGGTTCACGCAACGGATACGCAGTGTTGACGCACGTTTCCGCCATGTTCCGGCCGACCTCGCCCCGCCGTAAGCAACGGCTGCCTACGATCGCGGCGCCGAGAACGGCCGGGAACTGCCGGGGACGGGCCGGAAACACCCGGTACGTCCCGGCCCGTCGACACAGCAGACAGGGGAGCAGACATGACGCAGGGTGGGGCAGCGCGGCGGACCGTGCTGGGCGCGGCGGTGCTCGCCGCCGGCGCGAGCACGATCGGCATGGGCGCCGGGACGGCCGCCGCGGCCGGGTCCCCGGCGGCGGAGGACGGCCGCCACCCGCAGGGCCACCGGGGCCTGCCCGTGCCCACCGTGATCGGGCACCGGGGGGCCAGCGGCTACCGCCCCGAGCACACCCTCGGCTCGTACCAGCTCGCCCTCGACCTCGGTGCGCACGTCATCGAGCAGGACCTCGTGCCCACCAAGGACGGACATCTCGTCTGCCGCCACGAGAACGAGATCGGCGGCACCACCGACGTCGCCGACCACCCCGAGTTCGAGGGCCGCCGCACCACTAAGACCATCGACGGGGTCGCCGTCACCGGCTGGTTCACCGAGGACTTCACCCTCGCCGAGCTGAAGACCCTGCGCGCCAAGGAGCGCATCCCGGCCGTGCGGCAGCGCAACACGCTCTACGACGGCCGCTGGGCCGTGCCCACCTTCGAAGAGGTGCTGCGCTGGGCCCGCCGCGAGGGCCGCCGCCGCGGCCACGAGGTCTGGCTGCACGTCGAGACCAAGCACCCCAGCTACTTCCGGGGCCTGGGACTCGGCCTGGAGGAGCCGCTGGCGAAGCTGCTCCGCCGCTACGGCCGCGACGGCCGCAACGCCCCCGTCTTCCTCCAGTCCTTCGAGCCCTCCAGCATCCAGCGGCTGGCGAAGCTGGTGGCCGCGCCCAAGGTGGTCCTGCTGTCCGGCGCCACCACCCGGCCCTGGGACTTCGTCCAGGCCGGAGACCCGCGGACGGTCGCCGACCTGGTGCGCCCCGAGGGCCTGCGGTGGATGGCCGGCTTCGCCCAGGGCATCGGCCCGACCCTGGACCTCGTCATCCCGCGCACCCCGGCCGGCACCCTCGGCACGCCCACCACCCTGGTCCGCGACGCCCACGCCCAGGGCCTGCTCCTGCACCCCTACACGGCCCGCAACGAGAACAGCTTCCTGCCGGCCGAATTCCGCAAGGGCACCGACCCGGCCGCCTACGGAGACGTCTTCGGCGCCCTGCGCGCCTACTTCGCCCAGGGCATCGACGGCATCTTCACCGACCAGCCGGACACCGCCCTGCTGGCCGCCGCCGACTTCACCGACCGCTGAGTCCGCCGCGGGCCGGCGCTCCGGCTCACGTCACCCCTGCGGGTGAGCCGCGGCCGGCGGGGAAACCCGCCGGCCGCAGCCGTGCGTCCCGGCGGGCATGGACCTGATGCACGAACTCGCCCCCCTGCTCCCGCTCCTGTCGGCGGAGGCGGCCGCCGAGGCCCCCGGCGCGGGCGTGGAGCCCGCGGACCTCGAACAGGCCGTCTGGGTCCGTCTGCTGGAGCGTGACCGGGCCGCCGGCCGGCCCTCGGAAGCGGCGAGCTGGCTGCGCCGCGCGGTCCGCGCCGAAGCCCGTACCGCCCGCCGCCGGGCCCTGCGGGAGATCCCGTACGGCGGCCTGCCCGAGGGCGGCACGCCGACACCGGAACGGGCCGCACTGGAGGGGGAGGCGCAGGACGCCCTCCGTTCGGCGGTCGCCCGTCTGCCCGGACGCTGCCCCGAGCTGCTTGCCGCACTTCTTTCGCCCCGAGACCTCACCTACCGTGAAATCGCAGGGGAGTTGGGTATCTCACAGGGGAGTTTGGGGCCCGTTCGTTCCCGTTGCCTGGGATGTCTGCGCAGAATGCTGACGGCAGAGGTTGCAGCTCCTGAACTGCGGGGAAAGGAGCGGTAGACCGACGGGCTACCAGGTGAGCGGGAGGCATGCGCACATGGGCATGAGCGTGACCATCTCTGCGGCGGACGCGGACGACGCCGAGCAGATCTTCAGACTGCAGTACCTCTGCTTCCAGACCGAGGCCGAGCTCTACGGCAACTACCGGATCGAGCCCCTCGTCCAGTCCCTCGACTCCGTCAAGGCCGAACTCGCCACCGACTGCGTCCTGGTCGCCCGGCTCGGCGACGAGGTGGTCGGCACGGCCTTCGGCACCTCGGACGAGGACGGCACCGGCCGCATCGGAAAGCTCTGCGTCCACCCCCGCATGCAGGGCCACGGCCTCGGCGCCCGGCTGCTGCGCGCCGTCGAGGAGGCCCTCGCCGGCCGCGCCGCCACCAGCCGCTTCCAGCTGTTCACCGGCGAGCGCAGCGAGGGCAACCTGCGCCTCTACCGCAGGGCCGGCTACGCCCGGGTCGCCGACCGGACCGGCACCGACGGGATCCGGCTGATCGTCCTGGAGAAGGCGGCCGCGGACTACGCGGTCAGCGCCTGAGCACCACGCAGCGGCGCCCGGCACCCCAAGCGGCGGGTGCCGGGCGCCGCTGCCTGCGCGGAGGGCGTGCTCAGCGCCGCCGGCGCAGCCACAGCATGCCGGTGACGGGCAGGATCACCGGGATGAACAGGTAGCCCATCCCGAAGTCGGACCACACCGTCGCGTCCGGGAAGGCCTCGGGGCGCACCAGCGTCCAGGCACCCACGAGGAGCACCCCGGCCAGCTCGCCGGCACAGCACACCAGCGCCGCCTTCCGGGCCGCTTCCCCGCCGCGGACCAGCGAGTACGTGATGAACGCGTAGACCAGGGCGGCGACCGCCGACAGCGCGTAGGCCAGCGGCGCCCGGTCGAACTCGGTGGAGATCTGGTAGATCGAGCGGGACACCGCGCCGACCACCATCACCCCGTACAGCCAGACCAGCAGCAGCCCGGGGCCCTTGACGAGCCGGCGGTCCGGCGCGGCTGCGGCGCCGTCCGCGGTCCCGGGCGCGGATCCGGTGGCGGCGGACTCAGGCACCGGTGCCTCCCCAGATGTCGGTGAGCCGCACTTCCAGCACGGCCAGGACCACGGCGCCCGCCGCAACGGTTACCGAGCCCCACTTGGTGCGCTCGGTCAGCGACAGGAACCCGGCGGCCGGGACCGCGCAGAACGCGCCGACCAGGTACGCGACGAAGATGACGCCGCCCTCGTCGGGCTCGCCGCCCTGCGCCAGCCGGACGATGCCGACCACCAGCTGGGCCAGGGCCAGCAGCGTCACCACCGCCATGCCGATGAAGTGCCAGTCCTTGGTCGGCTGGTCCCGGTAGGCGGCGAAACCGCACCACCCGGCCAGGGCCAGCGCGGCCACGCCGAGGGTGAGGGTGAGGGCATCGAGCATGCAGCGAGGGTATTACGGCGCCGCCGGCCGGCCGCCCGCGGGCTGCGCCCGGCCGGGGCGGGTGCGCCCCGGCCCCGCCCCGGGGTAGTGGTCTTGACCACAACGGCGGCCTCGACGGGCCGCCACACGGATCCCGTCAGTGGCTGGATCATGCGGGTGTCCGTGCAGGTCAGGGGCGTGTCCAGGGGGTGGGATCCAGGGGCCTGAGCAGACCGCCTTGTCCGGTATGCGGCTCGATTCTGTCCGCTATTCGGACAGATCTGATCGCCGCGGCGGACGTTCTGCTTTACTGGGCCCATGACCACGACGAGCAGCCGCACCCTTGCGACCGAGGCGATGATGACGCCCGGTGCTCGTTGTATGTGTCGAATGTGCGCCTTCTGAGGGCCCCTTCCCGAGCCTCGCGCCCCGAAGCGAGACCAGGCGAGCCTGTCCGCACCTGACGGATCCGCTCCAGCCCCGCGCATGCGCTGAACCAGCAATTCCTCCCGGTTCCGCCCGTATCGCGTCCCCAGATGAACGCCCCGTGCCCGGCACAGCTGCGCCGCGCACTCGACAGCGACGGAAATCCTGTGATCACCACATCGGGCCTCACGAAGGTCTACCAGTCCCGTGGCCGCGAGGTCACCGCCCTGGACGGCGTCGACCTGCACGTCCGTGAGGGCGAGGTCTACGGAGTCATCGGCCAGAGCGGTGCCGGCAAGTCCTCCCTGATCCGCTGCGTCAACCTCCTGGAGCGCCCCACCACCGGCACCGTCACCGTCGACGGCGTCGACCTGACCGCCCTCGCGGGCGGCGGCGGCCGCCGCGCCGGCAAGGAGCTCCGCCAGGCCCGCAGCCGCATCGGCATGGTCTTCCAGCACTTCAACCTGCTGTCCTCGCGGACTGTGCAGGCCAACATCGAGCTGCCCCTGGAGATCCTCGGCGTCTCCGGCCGCGAGCGCTCCCGCAAGGCCCTCGAACTCCTCGACCTGGTCGGCCTCGCCGACAAGGCCAAGGCCTACCCCGGCCAGCTCTCCGGCGGCCAGAAGCAGCGCGTCGGCATCGCCCGCGCCCTCGCCGGCGATCCCAAGGTGCTGCTGTCCGACGAGGCCACCAGCGCCCTGGACCCCGAGACCACCCGCTCGATCCTCCAGCTGCTGCGCGACCTCAACCGCCAGCTCGGCCTGACCGTGCTGCTCATCACGCACGAGATGGACGTCGTCAAGAGCATCTGCGACTCCGCCGCCCTGATGAAGAAGGGCCGGATCACCGAGTCCGGAACCGTCTCCGAGCTGCTGGCCACCCCCGGCTCCGAACTCGCCGCCGAACTGTTCCCGGTCAGCGGCGACCCCACCGGCGAGGACCGCACCGTCGTGGACGTCACGTTCCACGGCGAGGCCGCCACCCAGCCGGTCATCTCGCAGCTCTCCCGCACGTACAACATCGACATCTCGATCCTCGGCGCCGCGATGGACACCGTCGCGGGCCGCCAGGTCGGCCGCATGCGGATCGAACTGCCCGGCCGCTACGAGGACAACGTCGTGCCCGTCGGCTTCCTGCGCGAACGCGGCCTCCAGGTAGACGTCGTGGAGGCCGCCGACGCCGCCGGGGTGGTCGCCGCCGCCGAGCTCATCAAGGAGGGGGCCAAGTGACCTGGTCCGACATGCAGCCGCTGCTCACCCAGGGCACCTACGACACCCTCTACATGGTGCTGTGGTCCACCCTCGTGACCGTGCTCGCCGGCCTCCCGCTCGGCATCCTCCTGGTCCTCACCGACAAGGGGGGACTGCTGCAGAACCGTCCCCTCAACAAGGTCCTCGGCGTGATCGTGAACATCGGCCGGTCGCTGCCGTTCATCATCCTGCTGATCTTCCTGATCCCGGTCACCACCGCCGTCGTCGGCACCTTCATCGGCCCCACCGCCATGATCGTGCCGCTGGCCATCGGAGCCATCCCGTTCTTCGCCCGCCTGGTGGAGACCGCGGTCCGCGAGGTCGACCACGGACTCGTCGAAGCCGTCCAGTCCATGGGCGGCGGCGTCCCCACCCTGGTCTGGAAGGTCCTGCTGCCCCAGTCCCTGCCCTCCCTGGCCGCCGGCGTCACCACCACCGTCATCACCCTGGTCGGCTACTCCGCCATGGCCGGCGCGGTCGGCGGCGAAGGCCTCGGCTCCAAGGCCATCACGTACGGCTTCCAGCGCTTCGAGACCGGCTTCATGTTCGCCACCGTCGCCGTCCTCATCGCGCTCGTCACCGTCGTCCAGCTGCTCGGCGACGGCGTGGTCCGCCTGCTCGCCCGCCGCGGCCGGACCGCCTGAACAGACTTCCCTCCCCACCACAGCCCGCACTCGTCGTGCTCGGGCGTCGTCCGCACCACCCAGAAAGAGGCACTCTTCGTGCGCAAGAACATCAAGCTCGCCGCCGCCGCCACCGCAACCGCCGCCCTGGCCCTCGGCCTGACGGCCTGCGGCACCTCCTCCGACCCGGCGTCCGCCAAGGACTCCACCGGAGCGGCCGCCGAGTCCAAGCCCCTCGTCGTCGCGGCCTCCCCGACCCCGCACGCCGACATCCTGAACTTCGTCAAGGACAACCTGGCCGCCAAGGCCGGACTCAAGCTGGAGGTCAAGGAGTTCACGGACTACGTCCTGCCGAACACCGCGACCCAGGCGGGCCAGGTCGGGGCCAACTACTTCCAGCACAAGCCGTACCTCGACGACTTCAACAAGAAGAACGGCACCGACATCGTTCCGGTCGTGAACGTTCACCTGGAACCGCTCGGCCTCTACTCCAAGAAGCTCAAGAGCCTCAAGGACATCAAGGCCGGCCAGACCGTCGCCGTCCCCAACGACACCACCAACGAGGGCCGCGCCCTCCAGCTGCTCGCCGCCAACGGCCTGATCAAGCTGAAGGACGGCGTCGGCACCAGCGCCACCCTCGCCGACATCACCGACAAGAAGGGCCTGGAGTTCAAGGAGCTGGAGGCCGCCACCGTCCCGCGCGCCCTCAGCGACGTGGACGCCGCCGTCATCAACGGCAACTACGCCCTCGAAGCCGACCTCAAGCCCGCCGAGGACGCGCTCGCCCTCGAGAAGGCCGAGGGCAACCCGTACGCCAACTTCCTCGCCGTGAAGCGCGGCAACGAGAACGACCCCCGCGTCCTGAAGCTCGCCACGCTCCTGAACTCGCCCGAGGTCAAGAAGTTCATCGAGGACAAGTACGACGGCTCCGTCATCCCCGCCTTCGGGAAGCCCGCCGCCTGATCCGCCGCGGCAAGCAGACCGCCGGGCCCCGCACCCTCCTGAGCCAGGGGTGCGGGGCCCGGCCATGCACATCCGCGGGCCGATGCTGCATGCTGTGCGAAGAAGGCCGTTCTCACAGGCCGTCAAAGTCCCTACAACGGCCCGTAATCCGGTCCCACGGCATGGAGCTGCGCATGACTACCACCTTCCCGGACGTCTCCATCAGCACGGACCGGCTGGTGTTGCGCCCCTTCGAGGAGGCGGACGTCATGGCCCTGGCCGAGATGATGAACGACGAACTCATCACCGCCTGGACCTCCGTGCCCCACCCCTACACCGTCCAGGACGCCCGCGACTGGGCCCTCCACCACTCCCACGCCGAACGCACCGCCGGCCGCGGCATCGTCTTCGCCGTCACCGAGTTCCTCACCCAGCGCCTCGTCGGCTGCATCCACCTCAAGAACGTCGACTGGCGCTGCCGCAGCGCCGAGGTCGGCTACGTCACCGCCCCCTGGGCCCGCGGCGAGGGCTACGCCTGCGAGTCCGTGCTCGCCGCCGCCCAATGGCTGTTCCGCGACCAGAAGTTCGAACGGCTCGAACTGCGCACCGCCGCCGACAACACCGCCTCCCAGCAGGTCGCCCAGAAGATCGGTTGCATCAGCGAAGGCGTCCTGCGCAACGCGTGGATAGTGCGCACCCAGACGCCGGACGGCGGCTGGGCGGACACCCGCACCGACCTGATCGTCTGGAGCCTGCTCCCCGAGGACCTCGACGGCCTCGACGGCCGGCTCGCCGACGCCGGCGGCTACGCCGGATACACCGACTGGAACCACGCCGACTGGCAGTGAGCCCACCGCCCCGGGCCCGGCGCCACCGCGGAAGGTCCGGACCACCCCGGCTACCACCAGGTAGTCTCACCGTGTCCGCCCCGGCGGACCGCACCCCCGCCGCCGCCGACCCCAGGAGACCGAGAAGATGGCCGACCGGGTCACGGTGATCGGCTGCGACGGTTCGCCCCTCACCGCGGCCGCCAGGTCCGCGCTCTCCGCCGCCACCCTCGTGGCCGGAGCCGCCCACCACCTCACGCTCCCCGAGATCCCCCCGGCCGCCGAACAGATCCGCCTCGGCAGCCTCGGCCCCGCCGCCGGCCGCATCGCCGGCCACCGCGGCAGCGCCGTGGTCCTCGCCGACGGCGACCCCGGCTTCTTCGGCGTGCTCCGCGCCCTGCGCGCCCCCGAGCACGGCCTCGAAGTAGAGGTGGTCCCCGCCGTCTCCTCCGTCGCCGCCGCCTTCGCCCGCGCCGGCATGCCCTGGGACGACGCCCGCGTCGTCGTCGCCCACCCCCGCACCCTGCGCCGCGCCGTCAACGTCTGCCGCGCCCACCCCAAGGTGGCCGTCCTCACCTCCCCGGGCGCCGGCCCCGCCGAACTCGCCCTCCTCCTCGACGGCGTCCACCGCACCTTCGTCATCTGCGAGGAACTCGGCACCGCCAACGAGCAGGTCACCGTCCTCACCTCCGACAAGGCGGCCGACCACACCTGGCGCGACCCCAACGTCGTGATCGCCGTCGGAGGCGGCGGCACCGTCGAGGGGACCGACGGCGGCTGGCTCGCCGGCACCACCGGACCGGCCCCCGAACGCGGCTGGGCCCGCCCCCTCGACGGCGCCCCCGAAAGCGAGGGCGAACAGCTGCGCGCCCTCCAACTGGCCCGGCTCGGCCCCCGCCCCGGCGACCTCGTCTGGGACGTCGGCACCGGCAGCGGCGCCTTCGCCGTCGACGCCGCCGCCTTCGGCGCCGCCGTCATCGCCGTCGACGCCGACCCGCAGGCCTGCGACCGGGTACGCGCCCTCGCCCGCAGCCGCGGCGTCCAGCTCCAGGCGGTCGCCGGCCGCGCCCCGCACGTCCTGGAGAGCCTGCCCGAGCCCGACGTCGTACGCGTCGCAGGCGGCGGCAGCGCGGTCGTCGCCGCCTGCGCCGAACGCAGGCCCGAGCGGATCGTCACCCACGCCTCCACCCGCGACGAGGCAGAGGCCGCCGGGCGCGCCCTCGCCGAACGCGGCTACAGCGTCGACTGCGCCCTGCTCCAGGCCGTCGGCCTCGACCCGCACAGCTGGGCGGAGCGCGAGCGGTCTGTCGTCTTCCTCCTCTCCGCCGAGCGCGCCGAGCGCCCCGACCGCACGGACCGTGCCCCCCGGGGCTGACGTCCCGACACGCGGGGTAGGCTGGCAGATCGTTGTACTGCCCCGGACGCTCGGCGTTTTGTTCGAACGAATCGGGACGAGGCGCCCCCGACCGGGCGCCTTTTGCGGTACGGCGAGTCCCGGGGACGCGCGACGTGGCGCAGTCCACAGCGGGCCGTGGCGGTAATGGCTGCCATGGCGGCGAACGGACGCGACAATGCTTGTGTTGTCGACGGGCGTTCGTGCCGCGCGGCACTCACGCTCGTTCTTCATGAGGGGCGCCGGGTGTGCCGCGCTGTGACCGCCCGGCGAGCTGATCGAAGACGCACAACCGATGGGCGAGGGGTACGCATGACTGACACCGGCCAGGTTCCGGAGGGTCTCCCGGAGAACGCGGGCATGGTGGATCAGCCGGGCATCCCCGCCCCGGGGGCCTTCACCTATCTCGACCCGGCCGCCGCCGCACCCGGTGCGGAAGCGGACGAGGAGATGCTCCTCATGCCGAGCGGGCAGGGCGCCTGGAGCGACCCGCAGCTCGTGCCGCCCGCCCCCTTCCCGCAGGAGGCGTACCCCCAGGAGCCGTACCCGCAGGAGTTCGCGCAGGGCTTCCCGCACGACCCGCTGCAGGACACCGGTGCGCACGAGGCCGGAGGCCGGGACACCGGTGCCGTGGACCTCGGCGGCGTACGCGTCCCGCACCCGGCCGGTCCGGCCGCCGCCGCCCCGCAGCAGCCGGGCCGCCGCCCGCTGCACATGGGCCCGCCGGTCCCCGAGGCCACCGGCGGCGTCGTGCGCTCGCTCGCCGACCGCGGCCCGGCCGCGCCGGCCGCACCCGCCGCACCCGTACCGCCGGTGCAGCCGGTCGCGGTGACGCCGCTCCAGTCCGGCCCGCCGACCCTCGGCGCCGGGCCCGAGTACCTCGACGGCCGGACGGACGGGGGAGCGGTGCCCGAGCCGCAGCAGCCCGTCGAGATCCCGCCGCAGGCCGGTGCCCCCTGGGGCGAGGAGACCGTGCAGGCCGTCCAGGCGCCCGTGGCACCCGTACCGCAGCCGCAGATCCCGCTGGTCGGGCAGGCCGTGCCGGTGACCCCGGCCGGGCAGCCGGTGGCGGACGCTGCAGAAACGGTCGTGCCGGAGGGGTTCGTTCCGGTTGAGCCGGTGGCAGCCGAGCCGGTCGTGGCCGAACAGGTCGCGGCCGAGCCGGTCGTGGCCGCTGAGCCGGTTCCGGCCGCCGCCGAGCCCGTCGTCGCCGAAGCGGTCGTCGAGGCGCCGGCCGAGAGCGCCGAGGCCGTCGTGAACGCCGAGGCCGTGCCGGCCGCTCCTGCCGAGCCCGCGCCGGTCGAGACGGCCGTCGCCGTCGAGCCGGTGCAGGCCGCTGCGGCCGTACCCGCGCCCGAGGCCGTACCGGCCGCCGAGCCGGTGGCGGCCGAGGAGCCCGTGGCCGTCGTCCCCCAGCCGGAGCCCGTCGTGGCCGAGGCTGCGCCGGTCGCGGAGCCGGTGGCGGCCGAGCAGCCCGCGCCGGCCGCCGAGGCCGTCCCCGTGCCGGCCGAGCCCGTCGCCGTCGCCGGGGCCGTGGTCGTCGAGCCGGTCGCAGAGGCGCCCGCCGAGGCTCCCGTCGCCGGGGCCGTGGTCGCCGAGGTGCCCGCCGTCGAGGTCCCGGTCGCCGAACAGGCCGTCGTCGCGGAGCCCGTGGCCGTGCCGGCCGCCGAGGCCGTGGCCCCGGTGGACCCCGTCGCCGTCGAGCCGGTCGTGGCGCCCGGCGCCGAAGCCGCTCCGGTCCAGCCCGCCGAGGCCGTCGTGGCCGAGGCGGTCGCCGAAGCCCCGGCCGAGGCGGTCGCCGCCGAGCCCGCCGCAGAACCCGTGGCCTCCGAGCCCGTCGTCGTGGAAGCGGCCCCCGTCGAGGCCGTCGCTCCCGAGGCCGTGGCCCCCGCAGCAGACCCCGCCCCCGCCGAGCCCGTCGTCCCCGAAGCCGTGACCGCCGAGGCCGTCGTCGCCGCGGCCGAGGCCCCGCCGGCCGCCGAGCCCGCGCCGGCCGCCGAGGCCGTTGCGGCCCCGTCCCCGCAGGACGCCCCTGCCGAGGAGCTTCCCGCGGCCGCCGAGAGCCCTGCCGCGGAGCAGCCCGCCGTCGAAGAGACCGCCCCCGACGCCCCGGAGGACGCCCTCGCTGCCACGGAGGGCGAGGAGCCGCAGCCCGAGGCCGAGCCCCGCCCCGCCGCCCCCGGGTACGCCGACGCCGAGCGCGAGGCCGTCCTGCGCGTCATGCGCGAGCGCCGCGACATCCGCAACGGCTTCCGCACCGACCCGATCCCGCACGAGGTGCTGCTGCGCGTCCTCGAAGCCGCGCACACCGCGCCGAGCGTCGGGCACTCGCAGCCCTGGGACTTCGTCGTCATCCGGTCCGCCGAGACCCGCCGGACCATGCACGAGCTGGCCACCCGCCAGCGCGAGGCGTACGCGAAGTCGCTGCCCAAGGGCCGGGCCAAGCAGTTCAAGGAACTGAAGATCGAGGCCATCCTCGACACCCCGGTCAACATCGTCGTCACCGCCGACCCCACCCGCGGCGGCCGCCACACCCTCGGCCGGCACACCCAGCCGCAGATGGCCCCGTACTCCTCGGCCCTCGCCGTCGAGAACCTCTGGCTCGCCGCCCGCGCCGAAGGCCTCGGCGTCGGCTGGGTCAGCTTCTTCGACGAGCGCGAGATGGTCCGCGCCCTCGGCCTGCCCGAGCACCTGGAGGTCGTCGCGTACCTCTGCGTCGGCTACGTCGACGAGTTCCCCGACGAGCCCGAGCTGATGCAGGCCGGCTGGTCCAAGCGCCGCCCGCTGTCCTGGGTCGTCCACGAGGAGACGTACGGCCGCCGCGCCCTGCCCGGCGAGGAGCCGCACGACCTGCTCGCCGAGACCGTCGCCGGCATCCGCCCGCTCGACGCCAAGGCCCTCGGCGAGGCCTGGGAGCGCCAGAAGCGCATGACCAAGCCGGCCGGTGCCCTCGGCATGCTGGAGATCATCTCCGCCCAGCTGTCCGGCCTGTCCCGGGTCTGCCCGCCGCCGATCCCCGAGCCGGCCGCCGTTGCGATCTTCGCCGGCGACCACGGCGTGCACGCCCAGGGCGTCACCCCGTGGCCGCAGGAGGTGACCTCGCAGATGGTCGCCAACTTCCTCGGCGGCGGCGCGGTCTGCAACGCCTTCGCCAACCAGGTCGGCGCCGAGGTCTGCGTCGTCGACGTGGGCGTCGCCGGCGAACTCCCGGCCACCCCGGGCCTGCTGCCGCGCAAGGTCCGGGCCGGCACCGCCGACCTGACCACCGGTCCGGCCATGACCCGCGAGGAGGCGATCGCCGCCATCGAGGTCGGCATCGAGACCGCCCGCGACCTGGTCGCCGCCGGAAACAAGGCGCTGCTGACCGGCGAGATGGGCATCGCGAACACCACCGTGTCCGCCGCCCTGATCTCCGTGTTCACGGACACCGACCCGGCCGAGGTCACCGGCCGCGGCACCGGCATCAACGACGAGACCCACACCCACAAGATCGAGGTCGTCCGCCGGGCGCTGGAACTCCACCAGCCCGACCCGTCCGACCCGATCGGCGTCCTCGCCGCCATCGGCGGCCTGGAGCACGCGGCCATCGTCGGCCTGCTGCTCGGCGGCGCTTCGCTGCGCACCCCGGTCATCCTGGACGGCGTCAGCGCCGGCGCCGCGGCCCTGGTCGCCCGCGCCATCGCCCCCGAGTCCCTGTCGGCGTGCATCGCGGGCCACCGCAGCGCCGAGCCGGGCCACGTGGCCGCGCTGACCAAGCTGGGCCTGCGCCCCCTGGTCGACCTCGACCTCCGGCTCGGCGAAGGCACCGGCGCCCTCCTGGCCCTCCCCCTGGTCCAGAGCGCCGCCCGCGCCATGCACGAGGTGGCCACCTTCGACTCGGCAGGCGTGACGGAGAAGTAGGCGCCGGCAGGGCCGGATGCCGCGCAGCGACGTCCGGCCCCGCCCAGGGGGCACCTCCCAGTCCCCTGGGGCCGGGGGCGTTCGAGAGGCGCAGTGTCCGGGGCGGAACCCCGATCTTCCAGCCCTGCCCCGCCCCGCCGTATCGTGGACCCTGCACCAACAAAACCGCACGTCAAAGACAGGCCGCTCCAGCGCAGCAGCGGCGCAGCCCCGCCGCACCAGGAGCCACACCGCCATGGCCGAACACACCGCCTACCCCGTCGGTCTGCGCCTCACCGGCCGCCGTGTCGTCGTCATCGGCGGCGGCCAGGTCGCCCAGCGCCGTCTGCCCGCCCTGGTCGCGGCCGGCGCCGACGTCCTGCTGATCTCCCCGTCCGCCACCCCGTCCGTGGACGTCATGGCCGAGACCGGCGAAATCCGCTGGGAGCGCCGCCGCTACGAGGACGGCGACCTCGACGGCGCCTGGTACGTGCTGGTCGCCACCCGTGACCGGGAGGCCAACGACCGGGTGTCCGCGGAGGCCGAGCGCCGCCGCATCTGGTGCGTGCGCAGCGACGACGCCGAGGCGGCCACCGCCTGGACGCCGGCCACCGGCCGCAGCGAGGGCGTCACCGTCGCCGTGCTCACGGGCAACGACCCGCGCCGCTCCGCCTCCGTGCGCGACGCCATCGTCGAGGGCCTGCGCGACGGTTCGCTGGCCGCCCCCGCGCACCGCGACCGGCCGTCCAACCCGGGCGTGGCCCTGGTCGGCGGCGGTCCCGGCGACCCGGACCTGATCACGGTCCGCGGCCGCCGCCTGCTCGCCGAGGCCGACGTGGTGATCGCCGACCGGCTCGGGCCCCGTGACCTGCTGGACGAGCTGCCGCCGCACGTCGAGGTCATCGACGCGGCGAAGATCCCGTACGGCCGGTTCATGGCCCAGGAGGCCATCAACAACGCGCTGATCGAGCACGCCAAGGCCGGCAAGGCCGTGGTCCGCCTCAAGGGCGGCGACCCGTACGTCTTCGGCCGCGGCATGGAGGAGGCGCAGGCGCTCGCCGAGGCGGGCATCGCCTGCACCGTCGTCCCCGGCATCTCCAGCTCCATCTCGGTGCCCTCCGCCGCCGGCATTCCTGTCACCCACCGGGGCGTCGCCCACGAGTTCACCGTCGTCAGCGGGCACGTGGCCCCCGACGACCCGCGCTCGCTCGTCGACTGGGCCGCGCTGGCCAAGCTGACCGGCACCCTCGTCGTGCTCATGGGCGTGGACAAGATCGGTGCGATCGCGGCCCGCCTCGTCGAGTGCGGCCGGCCCCCCGAGACCCCCGTCGCCGTCGTCCAGGAGGGCACCACCGCCGCGCAGCGCCGGGTGGACGCCACCCTCGCCACGGTCGGCGAGACGGTCCGCGCGCAGGACGTCCGCCCGCCCGCCGTCATCGTGATCGGTGACGTCGTCGGCGTCGGCATCCCGCCGATCGCTGTCTGAGCCCGCACCAGGCCCAGTAACCGCCGGTAACGGATCTCGTTCCCGGCGTTGGCACCACACCCAGGACAAGGCAGTATCACCCTGTGGCTGATCTCATCACCGTCGAAGACCCCGACGACCCGCGCCTGCGCGACTACACGGGACTGACCGACGTCGAACTCCGGCGCCGCCGCGAGCCCGCCGAAGGCCTGTTCATCGCCGAGGGCGAGAAGGTCATCAGACGGGCCAAGAGCGCCGGCTACGAGATGCGGTCGATGCTGCTGTCCGCGAAGTGGGTCGACGTCATGAAGGACGTCATCGACGAGCTCCCGGCTCCGGTCTACGCCGTGAGCCCGGAGCTCGCCGAGCGCGTCACCGGCTACCACGTGCACCGCGGGGCCCTCGCCTCCATGCAGCGCAAGCCGCTGCCGACCGCCGAGGAACTCCTCACGACGGCCCGCCGCGTCGTGATCATGGAGTCGGTCAACGACCACACCAACATCGGCGCCATCTTCCGCAGCGCCGCCGCCCTCGGCATGGACGCCGTCCTGCTCTCCCCGGACTGCGCCGACCCGCTCTACCGGCGGTCGGTCAAGGTCTCGATGGGTGCGGTTTTCTCCGTGCCGTACGCCCGTCTGGACGCCTGGCCGAAGGGCCTGGAGGCGGTCCGCGAGGCCGGCTTCAAGCTGCTGGCCCTCACGCCGCACGAGAAGGCCTCCGCCATCGACGACGCGGCTCCGCACACCCTCGAACGGGTCGCCCTGATGCTGGGAGCCGAGGGCGACGGCCTCTCCACGCAAGCCCTCCGCGCCGCCGACGAATGGGTCCGCATCCCCATGGCCCACGGCGTCGACTCCCTCAACGTGGGCGCAGCCGCCGCCGTGGCCTTCTACGCGGTGGCCACGTCCCGCTAGGAGGGGGCGGGAAGCCGAGGTCCGGGCAGGGGGGCAATTCCAGCCCGTCCGGCGTTTGAGGACCGGGGTACGGGGCGGAGCCCCGAGATCAAGCCTCGCCGGCCTCCGAGGCGCGGCGTCCGCGAAGCCTTGCGCTTCGCCGACGCGCCGGTCACAGCTTCTGCGCCGCCGCGATGCCCAGCGCAACGACCAGCGTGACCACCACGAACACGATCAGCCGCTGCCGGAGCAACCGCCGGTCCGGACCCACCGGCCGACGCCCCGCCCCGGTCGTCCGCGGCGCAGCAACCCGCCCCCCGGTCCGGGAACCCGTACGCGACGCCCCCGTGCCACGAGGCGCCGCCGCCCGCCCACCGGGCCGCGACTGCGACGGCCGCGGCGCCGGAGTCCCCGACGTCCGCCGCTCCGTCCGCTGCTGGGCGTACTGCTCCGCGAGCCGCCCACTGGGCCGCTCCGGACCGCCCCGCTGCGCCGGCGCCCGCACCTCGGTCAGCCCCTGCGCCTCACGGGCCGCGATCTCCTTGAGCCGCATCGACAGCTGCAGGGTGCTGGGCCGCTCCTCCGGATCCTTGGCCAGACAGGCCTGCACCAGCGGCGCCAGCGCATCGGGCACGCCGTACAGCTGCGGCTCCTCGTGCACCACCCGGTACAGCATGACCTCGGAACTGCCGTGCCCGAAGGGCGAGTCGGCGGTGGCCGCGTACGCGAGGGTGGCGCCGAGCGCGAAGACGTCCGTGGCCGGGGTGACCGCCGCGCCGCGCACCTGCTCGGGGGCGAGGAAACCGGGGGAGCCGACCGCCGTGCCGACGTGCGTGAGGGTGCTCGCACCGGTGGCCCAGGCGATGCCGAAGTCGATGATCCGCGGCCCCTTCGGGGACAGCAGGATGTTGGACGGCTTCAGGTCCCGGTGCACGACCCCGGCCTCGTGGACGGCGACCAGGCCCTCGGCCAGCGCGGCCCCGATCGCGGCGATCTGCGCGGCCGACAGCGGGCCCTCCTCGGCCACCTTGTCGTGCAGCGAGGGGCCCGGCACGTACTGCGTGGCGAACCAGGGCCGCTCCGCGTCCAGGTCGGCGGCGACCAGCCGGGCCGTGCAGCCGCCGCGGATCCGCCGCGCCGCCTGCACCTCACGGGCGAACCGGGAACGGAACTCCTGGTCCTCGGCCAGATCCGGCCGGATCACCTTGAGCGCGACGCGCTGCCCGCGGCGGTCGGAACCGAGGTAGACCACGCCCATGCCGCCCGCACCGAGCCGCCGGTGCAGCCTGAACGAGCCGACGACACGCGGGTCCTCGCGCCGGAGCCGCATCATCGCCATGTCCACCCCGTGTGCCCGGTCGTCCTGTTGACGTGGCACAGCTTACGGACGATCCGCCATGTGTGCTCAGAGGCCGCGCCCTCGGCCGGGAATTCGACTGTCAGTGCGGGGCACGACACTTGAGGGTTGGTCAGAACCGGCCGCCGGATCCGCCGCCCGCCGGGTTCCGGCCACCAAGAATCCCCGGGATCAAGGGCGTTGGGGCCGCACGGCCGTCCCGGGCGGCCGCCACGGCGGGGGAGGGGCGCGGGGGGAGCGGACGGGCGCGACCCGGCCCGCGGCGGAGCGCGGAGCCAGGCCCGGAGGGAGCCCGAAGTGATCGAAGTCACGCTCCGTGTCCCCTCCGGTGCCACCCCGTGTCCACGCCCCTCCGGACCCCCACCGCGGCCGCCCGACGGTCTCCCCTCCGGGAAGTCCCCCATCCCGGGGACGCCGTCTCCACCCAGGGGAGTACGCCGGACCCCGGCACCTCATCCTCCCGGAGGCCCGGAAGAGGGTACGAAGGCATGAGGTGCCGGAACCCGCCCCGCCCTACTGTTGAAGACAAGCGGCGGGTGGACACACTCGTCCCCCGAGGTCAGCCACCCGCCGCTCACCACTGCACGCACGGTACGAAGGGGAGTGGGGACATGGCCTTCACGGCAGGCCGGACACTGGTCCGCACCCGGGGCGGCAAGACCGCGCCGCGCCACCCGCTGGTGGCCGCCGCCATGGTCCTCCCCCTCGCCACCCTCCTCGTGGTCGTCTTCGGCGGCTGGGAAGCGGTGGTCACACAGGCGTCGTCCGTGGGCGTGATGCTGGGGCGCTGAGCGGCGCTCCGGGCCCGGGAGAGCGGCCCGGGCCGGGACATCGGCCATCGGCCCCGTGGGGACGGGGGTGCTGCGGACGGCAGGGAAAGGGTGCTGCCCGTACGACTGGGGAGTCGTACGGGCAGCACCCTTTCGCGTGTCCGGCCGCCCGCCTCCGACCGGCCCCGCTGCGGCGTCCGGACGCATCCGGGACGCGTACGCCGGGCGCACCCCGCACCCCTGCGCGTACGATCCCTGCAGGCCCGACGACCTGGGGGAACACATGGACCGCTTTGCCGCGGAGCTGGCCGCCCTGGCGGTCCCGGCCGCCGCCGCCGGCCCCCGGGAGCGCCCCGGCGTCCCCAGGCAGCACATCCTGCTGGCCGACCGGCCCGACGGCACGGTCGTCCGCAACGGCGGGGTGGTCGTCAAGGCCCACGCCCGCGACAGCGACCATGCGGCCCTCTCCGTCCGCATCCGGATCGCGGCCGCCGGACCGCTCGACGGCATCCTGCTGGCCCCGCTGGCCGTGACCGCCCCGGAGGGTGCCCTGACCACCCTGCTGCGGGGCCGCCCGGTGTCCGCGTGGCCGCACGGCCAGCCCGTGGACCCGGAGCGTCCGGAGGCCGCGCCCTGGGAGGACGCCGCCCGGCTGCTGGCCCGCCTGCACCGGGTGCCGGCGGCCGTACTGCCCGGCCCGGTGCCGCCGATGCGCGGCCCGGCGAAGGTGGCCCGGGCGCTGTCCCGGATGGCGGCCGCGGGGCCGCACCCGCAGGCCGCGGTGGTGCTGGCGGCGGCTGCCCGGCTGCCGGCCTGGGCCCGCGGGGAGGCCCCGGCGCCGCAGTCCGCGGTGCTCTGCCACGGCGACCTGCACCTGGGCCAGCTGGTCCGGCACCCCGCCCCCGACGGACCGTGGCTGCTGATCGACGTGGACGACCTCGGCCTCGGCAGCCCGGCCTGGGACCTGGCCCGGCCCGCCGCCTGGTACGCGGGCGGGGTGCTCGGCCCGGAGGTCTGGGAGCGGTTCCTGGCCGCCTACCGCCGGGCCGGCGGGCCCGCGGCCGGCCCCGAGGGTGCCGACCCGTGGCCGGAACTCGACGTTGCCGCCCGGGCGCTGACCGTCCAGACCGCCGCGCTGGCCCTTGCCAAGGCGCATGCGGAGGACCGCGGACTGGACGACGTGGAGCAGCTGATGGTGCAAAGCTGTGCCCGAATCGGCACACTCCCGCCGGACTTGGACCGGGGGACCGCGTCGTAGGGTGAACTCCACGCCACCGGGCATGCATCCGGTGACGACGTCCGACGGCGAGGAGTGAGCCGATCATGCAGTGTCCGAAGTGCCACGCAATGATGCACACGTACAACCGCAGTGGTGTGCAGATCGAGCAGTGCAGCGGCTGCCGCGGCATATTCCTGGACTACGGCGAGCTGGAGGCCCTGACCCGCATGGAGGGCCAGTACGGCCAGGTCCCGCCGCCGCCGGCGCCGCCCGCCTACCCGGCCGGCCAGGCCCCGGCCTGGGGTGCCCCGCAGCACCACGGTCACGGTCACCACGGCCACGGTCACCAGCGCGGCTTCGGCCGGATGCTCTTCTCCTCCTGATCCGACCGCGGTCCGTTCGCCGGCCCGGCCGCCAGGCCTGCCGGCGGACCGCCCGGCGGACCCTACGGCGTCCCCTTCCCGGGGGCGCCGTTTCTCCGTGCTCCCGCAGCGGTCCCGCACACGCGAAAGCCCCGGCCGTGGAGACGGCCGGGGCTTCCGGACGGTGCGCGATACTGGGATTGAACCAGTGACCTCTTCCGTGTCAGGGAAGCGCTCTCCCGCTGAGCTAATCGCGCGGGGACCTTCTTCGCGTGAATGCGAAGCCGCAGGTCGGGCGGTGTTGCGTGCGCGATACTGGGATTGAACCAGTGACCTCTTCCGTGTCAGGGAAGCGCTCTCCCGCTGAGCTAATCGCGCGGGGGATCCGAAGATCCAGTGGACGATACTGGGATTGAACCAGTGACCTCTTCCGTGTCAGGGAAGCGCTCTCCCGCTGAGCTAATCGTCCTTGGAGGTGGAGACGGGATTTGAACCCGTGTAGACGGCTTTGCAGGCCGTTGCCTCGCCTCTCGGCCACTCCACCATGGAGCTGCAGGGGTTCTCGGGAAGATCCCCCACTTCGAGCGGACGACGAGATTCGAACTCGCGACCCTCACCTTGGCAAGGTGATGCTCTACCAACTGAGCCACGTCCGCATGTCGCCGTGTTGCTTGGGGTTTTTCCTTCGCTCCCCGGCGACGTGTTGAACTCTAGCGGATTCCCGGGCCAGCTCAAAAACGCGTTTCCGCAGCGTGCTGCCGTACGTTCACAACAGGTCACCCGCCGGCCGCCCCACCGGCGCCCGGCGGCCACCCGTCCTAGACTCACAGCCGTGCACGACCTGCCCCCCATGGCCCGCTTCGGCGGCCTGCTCGCGACCGACCTGCGTGACGTGACCAGCGATCCGGGCGCTCTGGAGTCCACCGGCTTCTGGGCCGTCTCGGCCGACTTCGAGGGGCGCCTGGTGTGCGCCCGCTTCGGAGACGTGCGCCCCGACCCCGTGCCCGAGCCGGTGCCCGGCGCCTGGCGGGGCCCCGACACCGCCGGGTGGACCTCTTCGCTGGACCGCGAGGCGTACGTGGCCGGCGTCCGGCGGATCCGGGAGTACATCGCGGCAGGCGAGGTCTACCAGGCCAACCTCTGCCGGGTGATGTCCGCGCCGCTCGCCGACCCGGACCGCGCCGACGTGGACGCCCTGACGGACCTGCTCGCCCGCGGCAATCCGGCCCCCTTTGCAGGAACGATCCGGCTGCCCGCGCACGGCGTGGAGATCGCCACCGCCTCGCCGGAGCTCTACCTGCGCCGCACCGGCCACATCGTGGAGTCCGGCCCCATCAAGGGCACCGGCCGCACCGCGGCCGACCTGCTGCCCAAGGACCACGCCGAGAACGTCATGATCGTCGACCTGGTCCGCAACGACCTCGGCCGCGTCTGCAGCACCGGATCCGTCACCGTCCCCGAACTCTGCGCCGTCGAGGAGCACCCCGGGCTGGTCCACCTCGTCTCCACCGTCCGCGGCGAGATCGCCCACGGCGCCGGCTGGCCCGCCCTGCTCGCCGCCACCTTCCCGCCCGGTTCGGTCACCGGCGCCCCCAAGTCCTCCGCACTGCGGATCATCGAGGAGCTGGAGACCGCCCCCCGCGGCCCCTACTGCGGAGGCATCGGCTGGGTGGACGCCGACCGCCGCACCGGAGAGCTGGCCGTCGGCATCCGCACCTTCTGGATCGACCGCGAGGCCCCCGGCGGACCCGCCCTCCGCTTCGGCACCGGCGCCGGCATCACCTGGGGCTCCGACCCCGAACGCGAATGGGCGGAGACCGAACTGAAGGCCGCCCGGCTGCTCGCGGTAGCGTCGGGGACGTACCAGGCGAGTGGAGGGACCGTACGGTGAGGATCTGGCTCGACGGAGAGCTGCGGGACGCGGACGCCGCCAGGGTGTCCGTCTTCGACCACGGCCTGACCGTGGGGGACGGCGTCTTCGAGACGCTCAAGGCGGTGGACGGGCAGGCCTTCGCGCTCACCCGGCACCTGGACCGGCTGACCCGCTCCGCGCGGGGCCTCGGCCTGCCCGACCCCGACCACGACGAGGTCCGCCGGGCCTGTGCGGCCGTCCTCCGCGACCGGCCCGTACCGCTCGGCCGGCTGCGCATCACCTACACCGGCGGAATCTCCCCGCTCGGTTCCGACCGCGGCGACAGCGGCCCCACCCTGGTCGTCGCCCTCGGCGAGACCACCCGCCGCCCCGACACCACGGCCGTGATCACCGTGCCCTGGGTGCGCAACGAGCGCAGCGCCGTCGCCGGGCTCAAGACCACCTCGTACGCCGAGAACGTCGTGGCCCTCGACCGCGCCCTGCGGGCCGGGGCCTCCGAGGCGCTCTTCGGCAACACCCTCGGCCGGCTCTGCGAGGGCACCGGCTCCAACGTGTTCGTCGTCCTCGACGGCGAACTCCACACCCCGCCGGTGGCCTCCGGCTGCCTCGCCGGCATCACCCGGGCGCTGGTCGTCGAATGGACCGGCGCCCAGGAGACCGACCTGCCGCTGGACGTGCTCGACCGCGCCGAGGAGGTCTTCCTGACCTCCACCCTGCGCGACGTCCAGGCCGTCCACCGCATCGACGGCCGCGACCTCGCCGCCGCCCCTGGCCCGGTCACCGCCAAGGCGATGCGCGTCTTCGACGAGCGCGCGGGCGCCGACCTCGACCCGTAGGGCCCGTCCGACCGGTAATTGCCGGTGACGGAACGCCGCAGGGCCGGTACAACTCCACTGATGACCACCACCCTGCGGCCGACCGGGCCGCTCCAGCAGAGCAGCAGCGGGGCGCGGGTGCGCGCCTACGAGGTCTGCGTCAACAGCCGGCACGTCGGCGCCCTCGAACTCGGCACGGACACCCCCTTCGGGCCCGTCCTCGGCGAGATCAGGGGCCTGTACATCGACGAGCCCGACCGGGGGCGCGGCCGCGGCGCGGTCGCCGCGCTCGCCGCCGAGGAGGTGCTGCGCTCCTGGGGCTGCCGCCGGGTCCGGACCGCCGTTCCCGCCGACTCCGCGGCCGGCCGCCGCCTCGCCGCCGCCCTCGGCTACCGCGAGGTCTCCCGCAACATGGTCAAGGACCTCGACGGCGCCCCGTGCCCGCTGCCCGACGGCATCACCGGGCGGCCGATGACGGCCGCGGAGTACGGCCCCTGGCTGGTCCGCGCCATCGAGAACTACGCGAAGGAATGGACGGACCGCGGCCTGCCCGCGGAAGCCGCGCAGGCCAAGTCCCGCGCCGACCACGACAGTCTGCTCCCGGACGGCCTCGACACCCCGGGCGTGTGGTTCCGGGTCCTGGAGCAGGCGGACGGCGCCACGCTCGGGACGCTGTGGGTCTCCCGGCACGACCGGGTGCTGCCCGACCGGGCCGGCGCCTACGTCTTCGACGTCGAGGTGGCCGAGGAACACCGGGGGAGGGGTCACGGCCGCTCGCTGATGCTCCTCGCCGAGGAGGTCGCCCTGGCCGACGGGGCCCCGCTGATCGGCCTCAACGTCTTCGCGGGCAACACCCCGGCGCTGCGCCTGTACGAATCGCTGGGCTACCGGCCCAGCTCCTACAACTACGGCAAGGACCTCGTCTGAGACCCCGCCCCGCCCCGCCCCGGTTCCGGGCGGGGCGGGACGCCGGCCTCAGGCGCCGAGCAGCCGGTCGGCGATCTCCGTGATGCGGGCGCGCAGACCCTCCTGGCTCTTTCCGCCGTCGAGGCGCTCGCCGCCGATGACGTACGTCGGCGTGCCGGTCACACCGATCGCCTTGCCCTCCGCCTGGTCCGCGTCCACGATCAGGATGTGCCGGCCGTCGATCAGGGCGGTGTCGAACTCCCCGGCGTCCAGGCCGAGTTCGCGCGCCACATCGAGCAGCACGGCCTCGCCGCGCTCGCCCAGCTCCTCCGCCCGGGCGAGCACCGCCTCGGCGTACGGCCAGCCCTGGCCCTGCTCGGCGGCCTCCTCGGCGGCCTGCGCCGCGGCGAACGCGTGCTTGTGCTTCTCCAGCGGGAAGTGGCGCAGCCGGACGTCCAGCCGGTCGCCGTAGTGGGACCGCAGGGCGCGCAGGTCCTCCAGGGAGCTGCGGCAGTCGGGGCACTGGAGTTCGCACCACACGTCCAGGACGACGGTGGCTGCGGGGGCGGTGGGCTGGGAATCGCTCATGCCCCCAGTCTCCCAGCCGCCGCACCGCCCGCCGCATCCGGCCGTCCGGTACCCGTCGCGGATCCGGCCGCCTGCACCCTGCGGAGGAGGCCGCCCCGGAGATCCCCCGGAGATCCGGCCGGAGCGGCCCGCGGGCGTGGCCCGGGTGCCGCAGGGCGGTGCAGGATGGAGGGGAGACAACCTCCCCGGTGCCGTCCGGGGCCCGCCGAGCTGGAGGATCGCATGCTTGCCGAGACCATCTGTTCCGCGGTGGCCGCGGCCGGCCTGGGCATTGCGGCGCTGACCGCGTACCGCAAGCGCTTCCTGGCCGCGACCCGGATCGCCGCCTACGCGCTGGTCCCGCTCGGCCTGGTCATGACCGGGGTCGTGGACTGGCTCTCCGGGATCGTCTTCAAGCCGACCGTGTGGATCGGCTTCGGCGTCCTCGGCCTGTCCTGGCTCCTGTTCACGGCGACCCGCCTCGTCGAACGCCGCGGCAAGGGCCGTACGGCCGCTCCGGCGGGCCCGGAAGCCGTGGCCCCGGCCGCCTCCGCCCCCTCCCTCGGCAGCCGACCGGCCCCCGCGGCCCCGCCGAAGTCCACGGCGCCCGCCGACGACTTCTCCGACATCGAGGCGATCCTCAAGAAGCACGGCATCTGAGCGGCGTACGGCTCCGCGCCCGGCCCGGCGGCCGTGAACGGACGGCCGGCACAACCACGGGATCTGACGAACTGGCCGTCCGCGCGGGCGTGTTGAGGGGCAGCCGGCGGTTGGCTGCGCCATCATGCCCCCGAGATGGCACCGAACACCCAGCGGGGCGAGGCCCCCGTCGTCACGGCAGCGGCCGCACCCCTTCCGGGCCCCGCCGACCCGGCGCCCCCGGGCCCCGAGGCCCGCGGCTGCCTGTACGCCCTGTCCCAGCCGCCGCTGATGATCTTCCTGTCGGTCATCGCGGCGCTGCTCCTGATGGCCGCGGTGCACGACCTGCTCCTGCTGTGACCGCGGCCGCTGCGGCTACTCGCCGGCTTCCTTGCGGCGCGCCCGGTACGCGGCGACGTGCAGCCGGTTCCCGCAGGTGCGGCTGTCGCAGTAGCGGCGGGAGCGGTTGCGGGACAGGTCGACGAAGGCGCGGCGGCAGTCCGGGGCCTCGCAGCGGCGCAGCCGCTCCCGCTCGCCGGAGACCACGATGAAGGCCAGGGCCATGCCGCAGTCCGCGGCGATGTGGTCGCCGACGGAGGCGCCGGGCGCGAAGTAGTGCACGTGCCAGTCGTAGCCGTCGTGGTCGGTCAGCCGGGGGGTGGTGCCGGCCGCCGCCACCAGCTCGTTGATCACGCCGGCCGCGATCCGGGGGCTCTTCGCGCCGAACACCTGGGCGAAGCGGGTCCGGACGGCCCGTACCCCGGCGAGGTCGCGCGCCCCCAGCTCCCCGACGTCGCTGATCTCGTGCTCGCGCACGAAATCGCGCAGCGCACCGAGGTCCGACAGTCCGTCGGCCTGGTCCGCTTCGGGCGCGGTGTTCACCAGGTCGACGACGACGTCGAGCGCGCGACGGGTGTCGTGGGGAATCTGCACGTGATCCGCTCCCTGGGGCTGCCGGCAGGAGGGTCCCGCCGCTGGCCGACTCTAGCGGCTCCCCCGGAAAGCGCACCGGCGCCGTCCCCGCGGGTGGCTCCCGCGGGAACAGCGCCGGCACTGCCGTATGTGGTTGTCCAGCTCACACCGTCGCCCCGAGTCGGACGGTGTCGAGCGAGGCTCGTGCTGGTTCAGCTCTCCGCCAGGATGTGGGAGAGCTCCTGGTCGAGGTCGAAGTGCCGGTGCTCGGTGCCTGGTGGAACCGCGGCGTCCGTCCGCTTCAGGAACGATTCCAGCGCTCGTGCGGGTGCTTCGAGCAGTGCTTCTCCCTCCGGTGAGCTCAGGGCGATGCAGACCACGCCCTGACCGTGACTCCGGGACGGCCAGACGCGGACGTCTCCGGTACCGGTGGGCCGGTGCAGGCCCTCGGCGAGGAGGTCGCGGGCGAATACCCATTCGACCGTCTCCTCGGCGCCGGTGTGGAAGGTGGCGTGCACGGCGTAGGGGTCGGCCGTGTCATACCGCAGGCCCGCGGGTACAGGCAGTGAGGACTCGCTCGACACAACGAGGCGCAGGTGCAGCTCGCAGCTGACCGTGGTGTTCATAAGCGCCAGGGCCTTTCGCTCAGTGTGCGCTCGGGGATTCGCACGTCGGCGAAATCGACATGCCACCTACGGTGCCGTTGTAAACCCCTCTGACCGTTTTGCGGTTCTTCAGGTACCTCGGACGGCGGATCCCAGGGGCCCTCGACATGTGCTGGGCACGCCCGTCCGGCTCGGGTAGGTTTGCGTCCATGAATACGGGGAGTGACGAAGACAAGACCGCGGAGACGTCCGAGGGGGAGCAGCCGCTCGGCTCGCGGGCGCCGGAGTTCATCAAGGCCCGCCGGACCCTGCACCTCAGCTGGCAGGTGGGCGTCTTCATCGTCGGACTGGCCGTGGTCGTGGCCGGCGTGATCATGCTGCCGCTGCCGGGGCCGGGCTGGCTCGTGATCTTCGCGGGCATGGCGATCTGGGCCACCGAGTTCGTCTGGGCCCAGCTCGTGCTGCGCTGGACCAAGCGGAAGGTGACCGAGGCGGCGCAGCGGGCGCTGGATCCCGAGGTCCGGCGGCGGAACCTGATCCTCATCACCACCGGGCTCGTGATCACCGGGGTGCTGCTCGGGGTCTACCTCTGGAAGTTCGGGTTCGTGATGCCGTGGAGCATCGCGCAGTGACGGGCCGAGGGTGGGGGTGGTCTCGGGTACCCGCTGACATGCGGTAATGTTCTCGGTGTGCCCGGGCGATTAGCTCAGCGGGAGAGCACTTCGTTCACACCGAAGGGGTCACTGGTTCGATCCCAGTATCGCCCACCCGGACCGAAGGCCCGGAGACCGAATAGGTCTCCGGGCCTTCGGCGTTTCCGCGCGCCGTGCCGGTGGCCCGGAGGGCCTGTCCGGCAGCGCCTGCCCGGCTGCCGACCGGGCAGGGCCCCGGCCCGACTGCCCATGGGGCGCGGCACCCACCGCTTGCCGGTGCCGCCTGCCTTCCGGGCTGGGCAGTCCGACCCTGCCCGGGTCGATTGCCCGCCGGGCGGGGCATTCCCACCCGTGCTCGGCTGCCTGCCCGCCGGTCCTGGCATTCCCACCCTGTCCGGGTCGATTGCCCGCCGGGCCTGGCCTCACCTTGCTCCGGCCGGCTGCCCACCGGGCGGGGGGCAAAGTCCAGCCGACTTGGGCCGGCTGCCCACGGGGCGGGGGCAAAGTCCAGCCCCTCCGGCGCTTGAGGAGCGGGGTTTGGGGCGGAGCCCCAAGAACGGCAACCCGGCCGGCGCCGGGC
>NZ_JAJAUZ010000057.1 GCF_020532645.1 Streptomyces bambusae | reverse complement strand
ACCCCGGACCCTGCGGGGCTTTTCCCCTACCCGCCCCTTCCCGAACGGGGGGGCCGCCCCCCACCCCGGTCCTCAAACGCCGGACGGGCTGGACTGTACGGCGGAGCCGGAGGCCCCGTGCCGAGGGCGCCGGCGGGGCTGGATTTCGGGGCTCCGCCCCAGACCCCGGTCCTCAAGCGCCGGCGAGGCTGGAAGTTGCCGGCGAGGCTGGGGCGACGCGGAGGCCGGAGGCCGTGCCGAGGGCGCCGGACGGGCTGGAGGGTGCCGCGGAGGCCAGGTCCCGCGCCGCGGGCGCCGGACAGGCAGGCTGAGTCCCGGCGGGGGCAGATTCAGCCTGCCCGGTGATTGAGGACCGGGGGGTCCGGGGGCGGAGACCCCGGGGGTCAGGGGGTGCAGAGGAGTTCGCCGTGGAGGGCGGCGAACCAGGCGTCCGGCGCCGCGGACCACGCGCGCCACGCGGCAGCGATCCGGTCGAGGTCAGCCCGCGTCGCGTGCCCGCCGGCGACGGCGAGGTCGGCGTAGGAGGAGGCGACGGTGCGGTCCGCCCACAGCCCGCCCCACCACGCCCGGTCCGCCTCGTCCGCAAAGCACCAGACCGTCGCCGAGCACGTCACGGCCGAGAACCCGGCGGCCAGCGCCCACGACCGCAGCCGCCGCCCCGCATCCGGCTCGCCGCCGTTCGCCCGCGCCACCCGCTCGTACAGCCCCAGCCAGTCGTCCATGTCCGGCGACGCCGGGTGCCAGGTCATGGCCGCATAGTCCGCGTCCCGCACCGCCACGATGCCGCCCGGCCGGCACACCCGCCGCATCTCGCGCAGCGCCCGTACCGGATCGCCCACGTGCTGCAGCACCTGGTGGGCGTGGACCACGTCGAACGAGTCGTCCGGGAAGTCCAGCGCGTGCACGTCCGCCACGGCGAAGTCGACCGTGTCCAGCCCCCGCTCCGCACAGTGCGCCCGGGCCTGCCCGAGGATGTCCGCCGCGTGGTCGACGGCGGTCACCCGGCCCGGTGCGACCAGCGAGGCCAGGTCCGCCGTGATGGTGCCGGGCCCGCAGCCGACGTCCAGGACGGACATGCCGGGCCGCAGCCGGCCGATCAGGTAGCCGGCCGAGTTCTCCGCCGTCCGCCAGCGGTGCGAGCGGAGCACCGACTCGTGGTGCCCGTGGGTGTAGACGGCGGTCTCACGGTGTGCGTCGGTGCCCATCGCGGCAACTCCCTCTCGTCGTCCTGCTGCTGGGACCACCGTAGGCGATCATGTCGAGGAATGAGATAGACGTTTTGACATGTGGACACCACTCTTGCGGCGCAAGGGTGTTGGGGCGGCGGGTGGCGCGCGAATCCGGGTACGGGGACAGTGGGGAACAGGGGTGTCCCGGGAGGATGGTGGGAACCGTGGCAGACACACTCCTCGCACAGCACGGCCGGGCGCTCGCCCTCTACGGCCGGCTGGTGCATGCCGTGACCGAAGACCAGTGGGGCGCGCCGACCCCGTGTACCGAGTGGACCGTCCGGGACCTCGTCAACCACGTCACCGGCGAGCAGCTGTGGGTGCCGCCGCTGGTCACCCACGGCAAGACGGTGGCCGAGGTCGGCGAGAGCCTGTCCGGAGACCTGCTGGGCGAGGACCCGGCCGGGGCGTGGGACCGGGCGGCGGCCGGTGCGGTGGCGGCGTTCGGCGCGCCCGGCGCGCTGGAACGGACCGTCCAGCTGTCGTACGGGCCCACGAAGGCCATGGCGTACTGCTCGGAGCTGACCGCCGACGTGGTCGTGCACGCGTGGGATCTCGCGCGGGGGATCGGGGCGGACGACCGGTTGCCGGCGGACCTCGTCGAGTTCTCCATCAAGGAGGTCATGCCGTACGTCGACGGGCTGGCGGCCAGCGGGATGTATGCGGAGCCGCTGGAAGTGCCGGCCGGTGCGGATGCGCAGACGCGGCTCCTGGGGCTGCTCGGGCGCAGGGGCTGAGCGACGCGGGGCCGCGCCCCGGACCCCGGTCGGCTGCGGCGAGGATTGGGTCGCCAACGGGCGCGGAATGTGTTTTTTGTCCGTATAAAGGGGCAGTGGAGTCTGGCGGAGTGGCGGAACAGGCGGTGGGGACGATGCGGCGCACGGCACCGGAGGACCACGGCCCCGTCCGGTACGCCCCGCCCGCCCCCGACGCCGGACTGCCCGTCCTGCCCGAACTCGTCGCCGTCCTCGCCGCCGCGGCCGGCCGGTCCGCACCCGAGCCGCCCGGCGGCGGAGCGGCCGTCCGGGCCGCCGCCGCCGGATTCTGGGGCCGGCGCGGCCTGGCCGCACCCCCCGACCGGGTGGCCGCCGCCCCCGGCGCGCCCGCCCTGCTGGCCGCCGTGATCGCCGCGCACGGCGGCGACGTGTTCCTGCCGCGGCCCTGCCCCGCCTGGTGGACCCCCCAGATCCGGCTGCTGGGCCGGCACGCCTACCACGTCCCGACCCCCGCCGAATGCGGCGGCGTACCCGACCCGTACGCCCTCCTGGAGACCGTACGGAGGGTCCGCGCGGAGGGCGGCGACCCGGGTCTGCTGCTGCTCAGCGTCGCCGACGACCCGACCGCCACCGTCGCCCCGCCCGAGGTGCTCAGGGAGGCCTGCGAGGCCGCGGTGTTCGAAGGGCTGGCCGTCGTCAGCGACGAGACCTGGCGCGACACCCTCCACCGGCCGCACGACACCGTTCTCGTCAGTCCCGCCGAGATGTGCCCCGAGGAGGTCACCGTCCTCGCCGACCTCGGCGGGGCGCTGCTGCCCGGCGGCTGGCCCGCGGCCGTCGCCCGGTTCCCCGGCACCCCCCGCGGCGAGGGGCTGCGCGCTCGCACCCTCGACGTGCTGACCGCCTCCGGCGCGCTGCTCGCTGCACCCGTGGCCGCGGTCGCCGCACACGCCCTGGACGAGCCCGGACCGGTCGCCGGCCGCAGCCGGGACGCCGCCCGGCTGCACGGCCGGATCGCCGCCGAGGCCCACCGGCTGCTGCTGGCCGCCGGCGCCCTCGCGCTGCCCCCGCAGGCGGGCCGCCACCTGTACGCCGACCTGTCCCCGCTGCGTCCGGCGCTGGCCCGCCGGGGGGTCGGCGACGCGCTGGAGCTGGAGGAGTTCCTCGGCGCCAGGCTCGGCCGGCCGGCCCCCGGCGCCCAGCGGTTCGCCGACGAACTCGGGGCCCTGCGGGTCCGCCTCGACACCGCCCCGCTCCTCGGCGACACCCCCGAGGACCGGCTCGCCGCCCTCGCCGCAGAGGACCCGCTCGCCCTGCCCCACGTCAGCCGCTCCCTGGCCACCCTCGCCTCCGCCTTCACCAGCCTCACCTGACCCGCCCAGGGCCCGTGAATGGAGTTCTCCCGATGACGGAACAGACGGACCGGACCGCGCGTGCGGCCGGCGGCGTGCGCGCGGAGCCGGCCGCCCGGGCCGGGGTGCGGCCGCTGGGGGAGCTGCGGAGGTGGCCGCGGTCCTTCGCGGACCGGCTGACCGCGCCGCTGCCCGGGATGCGGGGGTTCGCCCGGCTGGCCCGGGAGGGCGCGTTCCGGCCCGACCCCGAGGGCCTGCGCGGCATCCCCGACCTGCCGTACGCGCCCGCCCCGCTGCCGCCCGTGGCCGCCGGGGGCGCCGCGGTCACCTGGGCCGGGCACGCCAGCTGGATCCTGCGGATCGGCGGGCTGACCGTCCTCACCGACCCGGTGTGGTCCCGGAAGATCCTCGGCACCCCGGCCCGGCTGACACCCGTCGGGGTCCGCTGGGAGGACGTCCCGCCCGTGGACGCCGTACTGATCAGCCACAACCACTACGACCACCTCGACGCGCCCACCCTGCGCCGGCTGCCCCGCCACACCCCGCTGCTGGTGCCCGCCGGGCTGGCCCGCTGGTGCCGGCGCCGCGGGTTCACCGCCGTCACCGAACTCGACTGGTGGGAGGCGGTCGACCTGGGCGGCGTCCGCTTCGAGTTCGTGCCCGCCCATCACTGGTCCAAGCGCTCGCTGCTCGACACCTGCCGGACCCTGTGGGGCGGCTGGGTGGCCACCGGTCCGGCCGGGCACCGGATCTACTTCGCCGGCGACACCGGGTACGGCCACTGGTTCGCCGAGATCGGCCGCCGACATCCCGGCATCGACCTGGCACTGCTGCCGATCGGCGCCTACGCCCCCCGCTGGTGGCTGCGCGAGGTGCACGCCGACCCCGAGGAGGCCGTCCAGGCCTGCCTCGACCTCGGCGCCCGGCGCATGGCGCCCATGCACTGGGCCACCTTCGTGCTCTCCGCCGAACCCGTCCTCGAACCGCTGCGCCGGGTCCGGGCCGCCTGGGACCGGGCCGGACTGCCCCGCGACGCCCTCTGGGACCTGCCGGTCGGCGGCTCCCGCACCCTGGTCAGCCCCGCAGCCGTCGCCAGCCCGCCGGGGCCGCGCTGACCAGCAGGGCCAGCCCGACCGCCAGGACCACGCCCTGCCAGGGCTCGTCGAACAGCGACCCGCCCAGGATCCCGATCAGCTGGTACGTCGCCGCCCACGCCAGAGCGGCCGGGGCGTCGCCGCGGGCGAACTCCCGTACCGGCATCCGGGCCAGCAGGCAGGCCAGCATCACCGGGATCCGGCCCGCCGGGATCAGCCGGGACAGCACCAGCACCGCCACGCCGTGCTCGCGCAGCCGCACCTGGGCGGCCGCCAGCCGGTCCGCGGACACCCGGGCCTCCAGCCGTGCCAGCGCCCGCGACCCGCCCTGCGACCTGGTGCCGCGCCGGCCCAGCCAGTACAGGGCCAGATCGCCCGCGAACGCGCCCAGCGCCGCCAGCAGGAACACCAGCAGCAGCCCGGCCGGCAGGGTCTGGTGGTGCAGCGCCACCACCGCCGCCGTACTGACCAGCGCCCCCGTCGGGATGACCGGCACCAGCGCACCCAGTGCCACCAGCACGAACAGTGCCGGATACCCCACCGCCTGCTGGGTGGACTCCGCCGGCACCGGCCCCGTCACCTGCCCGGCCGGCCCGGTGAACCACCCGGTCGCCTCCGCCGCCAGATCGCCCAGCATCAGCCGGCCACCACCCGTTCGCCGTGCCCCGGCCGGTGCACCTCCACCGTCGGCGCCAGCAGGCCCGCCTGCCGTGCGAACTCCTCGCCCGGTGCGTGGAACTCGTGCGGCCGCACCGCGTCCAGCCCGACCGGCCAGTACGTCCCGTAGTGCACCGGCACCGCCGCGGCCGGGCCCAGCGCGGCCAGCGCCCGCGCCGCCGCCCCCGCGTCCAGGTGCCCCGGACCGAGGAACGGACCCCAGCCGCCCACCGGCAGCAGCGCCAGGTCCACCGGCCCCACCTCGTCCGCCATCGCGTCGAACAGTCCGGTGTCCCCGGCGAAGTACGTCCGCGCCTCGCCCGCCACCACGTACCCGAGCGCCGGGCAGCGGTGCGGGCCGAACGGCAGCCGCCGCCCGTCGTGCCGTGCGCTCACCGCCCGTACCTCCAGCGCCCCGACCGCCACCGCGTCCCCGGGCGCCACCTCCGTGATCCGCAGCCCGCGCAGCCGCGCCAGCCCCGGCACCGCGCGCCGCGCCCCCCGCGGCACCAGCACCCGGGTGCCCGGCGCCAGCCGCGCCAGCGACGGGAGGTGCAGGTGGTCGGCGTGCAGGTGCGACACCAGCACCGCATCCGCCACCGCCGCCGCGGCCGGCGGCACCGCTCCGGCCCGTCGCCGCAGGTGGGCCAGCCGGCGGGCGAACAGGGGATCCGTCAGCAGCCGCATCCCCGAGTCCTCGACCGTGCAGGTCGCATGACCCCACCAGGTGATCCCCACCGTCATGCGGCACCCCTTCCGTCCACGCCCCGCGGACCGCACCCGCACCGGGCGCCGGCCCACGGCCGCTCACCCCGAGCCTAGGGCCTGGCTGCCGGAGCGTGCCGTCCGCGTGCGCCCCGAAGGGCTTGGTTTACCCCTCCTCGCGGGGCCCCGGGCGGAGTAGGGTCGGGCGGCATGGATGAGGTGCGCGTGGCCGCGATCGCCAGCCTGGCCCCGCTTGAGGAACTCGACATCGACCCCTTCGCGGTCGACACCCGCAGCCAGCACGCCGTGTGCGCACGCTGGGCCGCCGACCAGGGGTACGTCGTGACCCGCCAGCTGCTCTTCTACGGGCTGCGGGCCGACCACATCGGCCTCTGGACGGACGTCGACAGCGGCCAGGTCGACCTGTTCGTCGCCCCCAGCCGGCGGGTCCTGGCCCGCGCCCTGCGCTCCGTCGACGAGTTCACGGCCGAGTGCGAGCGCCGCGGCGTACGGCTGGAAACCGTCGGTCAGGACGAGCCCGCGTACACCCCCGCCATGAAGGCCGAGGTGCACCGCCGCCTGTCCATGCCGACGGCCGGCTACGACGGCACCTGACGCCGGCCCGGCACGCCCGGCACGCGGACCCGGCACGCCGACCCGCCGCACCCACCGCCGGCCCCCGGCCGCCCCCGCCCCGTGCGACGCTGGGAGGCAGGCCCGTCGGCCCGGAGCGGGCCCGGGAGCGAGGTGGCGGCGGCGTGCGCGGCGGGGGATGGCGGAAGGCGGGCAGCGCCCTGCTGCGGGTGGCCGTGGTGTGGGCGGTGTCCACCCTGACCATGCTGGCCCTGGCCGGGCTGCTGCCCGACTTCCGGCTGCAGTCCGCCGACGGCGACAGCATCACCCGCACCGCCCTCACCGCCGCCTGGGGCGCCGGCGCGTTCGGCCTGCTCAGCGCCCTGGTGTGGCCCGTGCTGGTACGCGCCCTGCTGCTGGTGCCGGCCCTGGTCCTCGGGCTGCTCGTGTTCTTCCTCAACGGCTCGCTGCTGCTCATCGCCCTCGACCTCATCCCGGACGGCCGGGGCTCCGCCGACCCGCGGACCGCCGTGGTCGTCGCCGCCGTCATGTCCGCCGTCGCCTCCGCCACCTCGACCGCCCTGGCGGTGCGCGACGACGAGGCGTACCGGCGCCGGCTGTCCCGGCTCGCCGACCGCCGGCGCCGCCGCGGCCCCGCCGCCCCGCCCGAGGACCGGCCCGGCACCGTCTTCCTCCAGCTCGACGGCGTCGGCCACGAGGTACTGCGGCACGCCGTCGCCACCGGGCTGATGCCCGCCACCGCCGGGCTGCTCGACACAACCCACCGCCTCGCTCCCTGGCGCACCGACTGGTCCAGCCAGACCGGCGCCAGCCAGCTCGGCATCCTGCACGGCTCCAACTTCGACGTGCCCGCGTTCCGCTGGTACGAGAAGGAGACCGGCGAGACCGTCGTCTGCAACCGGCCCACCAGCGCCGCCGAACTCCAGCGGCGCGCCGTCCTGCGCACCCGCAGCGCCGGCCTGCTCGCCGCCGACGGCGCCAGCCGCGGCAACCTCTTCGGCGGCGGCGCCGGCCAGCTCGCCCTGGTCCTGTCGGTCTCCGCCCGCCGCGGCCGGGGCACCCGCTCCCGCGCCGGCTACTTCGCGTACTTCTCCGACCCGGCCAACGCGGTCCGCACCGCACTCTCGCTGGCCGCCGAGGTGGTCCGCGAGATGACCCAGTCCGTCCGGGCCCGGCTGCGCGGCGACCACCCGCGGGTCGGGCGCGGCGGGCTGTACCCGTTCATCCGCGCCTTCGCCACCGTGGTCGAGCGCGACGTCGTGGTGGCCGCCGTCATCGGCGACGTGCTCGCCGGCCGCGCCGCCGTCTACGCCGACCTCGTCGGCTACGACGAGGTCGCCCACCACTCCGGGCCGCGCAGCCGGGACGCCCTCCAGGTGCTGCGCCGCCTCGACCGCAGCGTCGAGATGATCGTGAAGGTCACCGCGCACGCGCCGCGCCCGTACCGGATCGTGCTGCTGTCCGACCACGGGCAGAGCCCCGGCGAGACCTTCCTCGGCCGCTTCGGACTGACCCTGCGCGACCTGGTCCGGGCCGGCTGCGGGCTGCCCGTACGGCGCCGGGCCCGGCGCACCCCCAGCGGCTCGGAGGCCCGCGCGGCGGTCCTCGCGGCCCTGCACCGGCCGGTGGAGGAGGGCGAGGAGGCCCGGCCGGGGCGCGGCTTCGACCCGGTGGTGCTGGCCTCGGGGAACCTGGCGCTGATCTCGTTCCCCGACGTGGCGTACCGGCTGACCCGCGGGCAGATCGAGCGCCGCCACCCGGCCCTGCTGGCCACCCTCGCCAACCATCCCGGCGTCGGCTTCCTGCTGGTCCGCGGGAACGACGGCACCGGCGTGCTGCTGGGGCCGCACGGTGCGGAGGCCCGGCTGGACGTGCCGGGGGCGGCGGAGGCGCTGCTCGCGGAGTTCGGGCCGGGCGCGGCCGACGCGGTGCGGCGCACCGACGGGTTCCCGCACGTCGCGGACGTCATGGTGAACTCCGCGTACGACCCGCACACCGGGGCCGTACACGCCTTCGAGGAGCAGATCGGCTCGCACGGCGGGCTGGGCGGCGAGCAGGGCCACGCCTTCCTGATGTGGCCCACGGACCTGCCGGAGCCTGCGGGGCCGGTGTCCGGCGCGGAGCAGGTGCACACGGTGCTGCGGGGCTGGCTGGCGGACGCGCGGGAGAGCCGGGGACCGGTGGAAGATCAGCGGCCGGAGGTGTCCGAAACCGGAACACTTCCGTCTGGTCCGCCGTCCTGACGGGACGAAGAGCGGCGATTTGGCGGGGGACCGGGCAGCCCCCACGATATTCGGGTTTGTCCACCATGTGATGTGTTCACCATGTGAAACGTAAGGCGCCGCCCCCATGGCCGTAGAACAGGCCACCGCACCGGCCACCGTGCCGTCCGCCGACCCCGACCGGGCCGCCCCCGCGGCCGACGGCCGCCACACCCGCCGGTTCGGGCTGCCCGTCGCCACCGCCCTGGTCATGGGCAACATCGTCGGCGGCGGGATCTTCCTGCTCCCCGCCTCGGTGGCGCCGTTCGGCACCATCAGCCTGGTCGCCTTCGGGGTGCTGACCCTCGGCGCGATCTGCCTCGCGCTGGTCTTCGGCCGGCTCGCCGACCGGCACCCGCAGACCGGCGGCCCGTACGTGTACGCCCGCGCGGCCTTCGGCGACTTCGCCGGGTTCCTCTCCGCCTGGAGCTACTGGGTCACCGGCTGGGTCTCGAACGCGGCCCTGGCCGTGGCCGCCGTCGGCTACCTCGCCGTGCTGTTCCCGGCCGTCGGGGAGCACGCCTGGACGATGTGCCTGGCCGCGCTGGCCGTGCAGTGGCTGCCCGCGGCGGCCAACTTCGCCGGCACCCGGTACGTGGGCGCGGTGCAGCTGGTGGCCACGGTGCTGAAGTTCGCCCCGCTGCTGCTGGTCGCCGTCGGCGGCCTGTTCTTCTTCGACCCGGCGAACCTCGGCCCGTTCCGCGCCGACGACTCCTCCGCGGTCGGCGCGGTCTCGGCCTCCGCTGCGATCCTGCTGTTCAGCTACCTCGGAGTGGAGTCCGCCGCGGTCAGCGCGGGCGAGGTCCGCGACCCGCGCCGCAACGTCGGCCGGGCGACCGTGCTGGGCACCTGCGCCGCCGCCCTGGTCTACCTGCTGGGCACGCTGTCCGTATTCGGCCTGGTGCCGCACGACCGGCTCACCGGGTCCCAGGCGCCGTTCTCCGACGCCGTGAACGCCATGTTCGGCGGCGGCTGGGGCGGCACCGCCGTGGCCTGCGCGGCCGTGGTCTCCGTGGTCGGCGCCCTCAACGGCTGGACCCTGCTCAGCGCCCAGGTCCCGTACGCCGCGGCCCGCGACGGGCTGTTCCCGAAGCCGTTCCTGGCCCGGCGGCGGGGCGTCCCGGTGTTCGGCGTCCTGGTCACCGTGGTGCTGGCGTCCGCGCTGACCGTCTTCAACTACGCGGCGGGCTCCGAGGGCGTCTTCGAGATCCTGGTCCTGGTGACCACCTTCACCGCCACCGTTCCGTACCTGCTGGCCACGGCCGCGCAGGTGTACTTCCTGGTCTCGGGACAGCCCGACCGGGTGCACCGCGGCCGGCTGGTGCGCGACGCCGTGCTGGCGGGCGCGGCCTGCGCCTTCTCGCTCTGGCTGGTCGCCGGCTCCGGGTACGCGGCCGTCTACCAGGGCGTCCTGTTCCTGTTCTGCGGCATCCTCGTGTACGCGTGGATGGCGGCCCGCAAGGAGCGCGCCGCGGCCGCGGACCGCGAGTCCTGAAACCCCGGGCTGCCCCCTGTGGCGGTGCACGGTGCACCGTGGGACCCTTCGGGTGAAGGGACATCCGCGCACGATCGGGACGATCACGACCACCAGGGGGCAGTGAAGGGGGCGCCATGTCCGCCGCCATCAAGGAGACCATCGAGATCTCCCGTACGCCCGCAGACGTGTTTGCCTACATGACGGATCTCCGGCACATGCCGGAGTGGCAGGAGAGCGCGGTCGCGGCCACCCCGCTCGGCGAGGGACCGCCGGCCGTCGGGTCCCGGGTGCAGATCACCCGGCAGATGGCCGGCAGGAAGTTCCCGATGACCATGGAGATCACCGAGCTGGACCCGCCGCGCAGCTGGCACCTGCACAGCGTCGGCGGCGGCCCTGTCGAGGGTGACGTCCAAGGCACCATCGAGCCGCTCGACGGCGGGACCCGGTCCCGGGTGACCCTCGACCTCCACCTGGAGGGCCACGGCCTCGGCAAGGCCTTCGTACCGCTGGTCGTACGGCCGCACGCGCGCAAGGAGATGCCGCGCAACGAGGCCCGGCTGAAGGACCTGCTGGAGCACTGAGCGACGGCTCTTCGCTTCCCGGATGCCCGGATCCCGGCCTTCCGGCCGGGGGCCGGATCAGTCGAGGTAGTCGCGCAGGACCTGGGACCGTGACGGGTGGCGCAGCTTCGACATGGTCTTGGACTCGATCTGCCGGATCCGCTCACGGGTGACCCCGTAGACGCGGCCGATCTCGTCCAGCGTCTTCGGCTGGCCGTCGTTCAGGCCGTACCGCATCGAGACCACGCCCGCCTCGCGCTCCGAGAGCGTGCCCAGGATCGACTGGAGCTGCTCCTGGAGGAACGTGAAGGACACGGCGTCCGCCGGGACGACGGCCTCGGAGTCCTCGATGAGGTCACCGAACTCGCTGTCGCCCTCCTCACCCAGCGGGGTGTGCAGGGAGATCGGTTCGCGGCCGTACTTCTGGACCTCGATGACCTTCTCGGGGGTCATGTCGAGCTCCTTGCCCAGCTCCTCCGGGGTGGGCTCGCGGCCCAGGTCCTGGAGCATCTGGCGCTGCACGCGGGCGAGCTTGTTGATGATCTCGACCATGTGCACCGGGATGCGGATGGTGCGCGACTGGTCCGCCATCGCACGCGTGATCGCCTGGCGGATCCACCAGGTGGCGTACGTGGAGAACTTGAAGCCCTTGGTGTAGTCGAACTTCTCCACCGCGCGGATCAGACCGACGTTGCCCTCCTGGATCAGGTCCAGGAACAGCATGCCGCGGCCGGTGTAGCGCTTGGCCAGCGAGACCACGAGGCGGAGGTTGGCCTCCAGCAGGTGGTTCTTGGCCCGGCGGCCGTCCTCGACCAGGATCTCCAGCTCGCGCTTGAACGCGGGCTTGTGGTCCTCCTCCTCTTCGAGCTTGTACTCGGAGAACAGGCCCGCCTCGATGCGCTTGGCGAGCTCGACCTCCTGCTCGGCGTTGAGGAGCGGCACCTTGCCGATCAGCTTCAGGTAGTCCTTGACCGGGTCGGCGGTGGCACCGGCGACCATGACGGTCTGCGCCGGGGCGTCGTCGTCGTCCTCGTCGGACAGCACGAAGCCCTGGCCGGCGGCCTTCGGAGCCTCCTCCTCGGCCTCGTCCGCGAGGTCCTCGGTCCAGTCCTCGCCCTCGATCTCGACGCCGTCCGGGTCGGCGTCCTTCGCGGTGGTCTTCTTGGCCGCGGTCTTCTTGGCCACGGTCTTCTTCGCGGCGGCCTTCTTGACCACGCGCTTCTTGGGCTCGGCGGCGGCGTCGTCGGCCTCCGCGCCGGCCGGCTGTGCCGATATCGCCGCCGCGGCGGCGGAGGCGGCCGCGGCCGGAGCGGGCGCGGCGGCCGTCTTGCGGGCACCGATCGGGCGGGGGGCGGCGGCCGTCTTCTTGACGGTCGTGCGAGCGGGCGCCGCGGCAGCCTTGCGCGGCTTCTTCGCAGCGGTCTTGGCGGCGGGGGCCGCGCTGACGTGCAGCGCGACACCCTCCTCGTCCAGCACCTGGTTCAGGCTGCGCAGGACCCGCTTCCACTGGTCCACCGGGATGCGGCCGGCCTCGAAGGCCTGGCGCACGTCGTCACCGTTGATGTGACCCTGCTCGCGGCCGCGCTCGACGAGCGCGACGAGGGCCTCGGATTCGGCGATCTCCGGAGGGAACGTACGGGACGGGCTGAGCGACACAAGGAGCCTCTCGTTGCGAACAGACAAAGGACGGGCGGGACATCATCGCGCGACGGCCGAAACCGGCCCCTGCCGGGGTCGGTGCCGCGGGCCGCGCGAGGACACCTGTCGGTTCATCGTGTGCCCGAGTCGAAGCGTTACGCACGGAATTGAGTGACCTGCGCCACGCTGCCGGGAAGCAGGTGCCACAATTCCAACGCCGAGGCCTTCCGGATCATTCCGGTTTGCGGGCCTCGATCAGGAATCGTGCCGTGTGGGCGACGAAGGGGCCCTCTCGTTCGATCCGCTCGTGCAGGTTCCGCAACCGGTCACGGTAGTGGCCGACCGTGAAGTCCGGAACCATCCAGATCACCTTCCGGAGGAAGTAGATCACGGCACCGATGTCGCCGAACTCGGTGCGCAGCCGTTCCGAGCGGAGGTCCGTCACCTCCAGCCCGGCCGCCGCCGCGTCGGCCGCCGCGTCGTCGGGGTGCCGGGCCCGCCGGACCTCCTCCGGCTGCGGCCCGAGGAAGTACTCGACCAGCTCGAAGACGCTCGCCGGCCCGACCTGCTGGGAGAAGTACGTACCGCCCGGCCGCAGCACCCGGGAGATCTCCGCCCAGTGGATGTCCACCGGGTGCCGGCTCACCACCAGGTCGAACGACTCGTCCCCGAAGGGCAGCGGCGTCGCGTCGTCGTGGGCGACCACGACGGCGCCGAGGGGGTGCAGCAGCCGGGTGGCCCGGTCCACGTTCGGCGGCCAGCCCTCGGTGGCCACCATCAGCCGGGGCAGCGGGCCGGCGCCCGCCAGCACCTCGCCGCCGCCGGTCTGCAGGTCCAGGGCGGCCCCGGCCCGGGCCAGCTTCTCGCCCAGCAGCCGCTGGTAGCCCCAGGAGGGCCGCTGCTCGCTGGCCCGGCCGTCCAGCCAGGAGAAGTCCCAGCCTTCGACCGAGACCGACTCGGCTTCCGCCACCAATGCGTCGAAAACAGGTGTCATATGTTGATCGTCCCAGTATGGAGGGCTGCTCGGCCACCGGATTCCCATTGGGTAGGCTGGACGGCGGGCCGTGACTGGCGCTTGGGTGGATCACCACCGGGGAGCGGCCCGGCGCACCCCGTGCGTCGATGCCGCGCGCCTGGGCGAACCGCGATCCCGCAGCGACGTTCAGGAGACCCCGTGACGACTGCCCAGACCGAGACCGCCCGCCTGATGGACGGCACCGCCGTCGCCCGCACGATCACCGAGCAGACCGCCGTGCGTGCCGCCGCGATCACCGAGCGCACCGGCAAAGCCCCCTGCCTGGCCACGGTCCTCGTCGGCGAGGACCCGGCGTCCGTGACCTACGTACGGATGAAGCAGAACCGCTGCGCCAAGGCGGGCATCACCTCCCGCCACGTGGCGCTGCCCGCCGAGACCACCACCGAGGAACTCGTCGCCACGATCACGGCGCTCTCCGAGGACCCCGAGGTCAGCGGCATCCTGCTGCAGCACCCGGTGCCGCACCACATCGACGAGCGCGCCGCCTTCGAGGCCATCGCCCCCGGCAAGGACGTCGACGGCGTCACCATGCACTCCTTCGCCGCCATGGGCTTCGGCCTGCCGGGCTTCGAGTCCTGCACCCCCGGCGGCATCATGCGCCTGCTCGCCGCCTACGACGTGGACCTCACCGGCAAGCACGCCGTGGTCGTCGGCCGCAGCGCCATCCTCGGCAAGCCGGCCGGCATGCTCCTGCTGGAGAAGAACGCCACCGTCACCTACTGCCACTCCCGTACCAAGGACCTCTCCTCGATCGTCCGCCAGGCCGACGTCCTGGTCGCTGCCGTCGGCAAGGCCGAATTCATCCGCGGCGAGGACATCAAGCCGGGCGCGGTCGTCCTGGACGCCGGCTACAACGAGGGCAACGTCGGCGACGTCCACTTCGAGTCCGCCGCCACCCGCGCCTCCCTGATCACCCCGGTCCCCGGAGGCGTGGGTCCGATGACCATCGCCGTCCTCCTGGAGCAGACGGTCACCGCCGCCGCCCACCAGGCCGGCCTGACCGACCTCATCTGACCCACCCGGCCCCCGGCCCCACCGCCCCCGAGCCCGGCACGGGCCCGGGGGCGGCGCCGTGTCCGGGGGACGGGGCCGGCCGCAGGCATGACCTCCGGGGTAATCGACCCTCCGGGGCGGGCCCGGCAGGCTGGGGACATCGGGTTCCGGAGGCGCGCACTCGCCCCCGGACCCGGCCCCACCTGCGTGTTTGCCGACCCTGGGAGGATGGCCCATGTCCATGGCGCTGATCGGCACCATTACCCGTACCGACGAGCCGCGGGTTGCGTTGCGGCGGGTGCTGGGGGTGGATGCGGTGGTCACTGCGGGGAACGGGGTGGGGTATGCCGTGTTCTCCGGGGCGGTCGGGCGGGAGCTCGGGGTCGGGCGGGGGGTGCTGCTCGGGATCGGGGTGTTCCTCGTGGTGTTCGGGGCGGGGGTCGGGTGGCTGGCCTCCCGGCAGCGGCCGCCGGCCGGGGGCGTGACGTTCGTGGTCGAGGCGAACACCGCGTGGGTGGTGGCGAGCCTGGTGGCCCTGGGCGCGTGGGTGTCGCCGACCGTCGCCGGCGCGGTGTGGATCGTCGCGCAGGCGGCCGTCGTCGCGGGGTTCGCGCTGGTGCAGTGGCTCGCCCTGAGGTCAATGTCCCGCTGAGTGGAGGTACTTCGCCGTGGCCGGGTCGGCCGGGAGCATGGTTTCGATGGCCAGCTCGGCGACGGTGACGTCCATCGGGGTGTTGAACGTCGAGATGGACGAGACGAACGACAGCACGTGCCCGTCGTGCTCGATGACCAGCGGGAGCGCGAAGTACGGCACCGGGTCGGCGGCGGCCGCCGGGACGCGCTCCGCCACCGGATACGCGGACACCTCCTCGTACAGCGCGCGCAGCGGCTCCGAGCGGGCCAGCGCGATCTGGCGCTCCATCTGGGCCAGCAGGTGCCCGCGCCACTCGGGGAGGTTGCGGATGCGCGGCGCCAGGCCCTCCGGGTGCAGGGTGATGCGCATCGCGTTGAGCGGCGGTGTCAGCAGGTGCTCCGGGAGGCCGTCCAGGAGCATCGCGATGCCGCGGTTGGCGGCGACCACGTGGTAGGTGGCGTCGACCACCAGCGCCGGGTACGGCTCGTACCCCGTCAGCAGCCGCTCCAGGCCCTCCCGCAGCAGCCCCATCGACGGGTCGGACAGCGGGGTCTCGGCGTAGTGCGGGGCGTAACCGGCCGCCAGCAGCAGGGCGTTGCGCTCCCGTACGGGGATGTCGAGGCGGTCCGCCAGGCGCAGCAGCAGTTCCTCGCCGGGCCGGGAGCGGCCCGTCTCCACGAAGCTGATGTGCCGGGACGAGGAGTCGGCGCGGTTCGCCAGTTCGAGCTGGCTGATCCCGCGCCGCTCCCGCCACGTACGCAGCAACTGCCCCACGGTCACGGCCGGTTTGCGGGTCGTCATGCCGTGACAGTAGCCGAGCCGGGTCAGCCGAGGTCGAACACGTTCCGCAAGCCCAGCCGGTACCGCAGCCGGTCGTGCCGGCGCAGCGGCTCCAGCTCCGGCGGCCGGTACATCGGCACCACCCGGCACCGGTCTGCCGTCGAACCGTCCTGCTCCAGAAGGGCGTTGACGGCGGCACGGGCCGACGCATTGGCGCCCTCCATCGTCGCCAGGTCGATGTCCACGGACACGTAGTCCCCGCACAGGAAGAATCCGGGGATGCGGGTGTCCGCGGTCGGGCGGTTGTGGAGGGTGCCGACCGGGTGGATCAGCAGCTCGTCCTGGTTCACCGGGTGCGGGGTGCCGAGGCCGTCGACGCCGGGGTCCAGGTGCCAGGAGTGCAGGGCGCCGTCGCGCAGCACGGTACGGCCCGAATCGTTGAGGGCGGCCTTCAGCTGGGCCCAGACCTCGCGGGCGACCTCCTCGCGGGTGCACTGCTTCGCCGTCTTCCCGTACAGCATCCCCGGCCTGTCCCACTCGGAGATGTCCACCGACAGGCAGTCGACGGCCGTGCCGTCGCCGTAGTCCGCCGGGAAGTCGCGGTCCGGCCAGTGCTCCGCCTGCTGGATCGCCGTCAGCGACCAGGGGGAGTCGATGCAGTTGAGGTGCCCGTGGACCAGCGGGGCGCGTTCGGTCAGGTAGAACTGGATGCCGGTCATCCAGTCGGTCTGCAGCCGGTCGCACCGCCCGAGCATCGGGTCGGCGGCCCGCAGTGCCGGCCCCCAGGTGCGCCGCGCGTGCTCCACCGGCAGCGCCGAGACGTAGTGGTCGGCGGTCACCGTCCGCGCCGCCCCGGACGGGTCCGCCATCGTGACCCCAGTGATCCGGCCGTCCCCGTACCGGACCTCGCGCACCGTCCAGCCGATCCTGAACTCGACGCCCAGGGAACGCAGATGGGCCTCCCAGGGGTCGATCCAGGCCTCGTTCGTCGGCAGGTTGAGGATGCGGTCCGGCGCGCCGTCCGCGCCGCGGCCGAGCAGGTTGAACACGAACGCCTCGCCGAGGGCGCCGACGGTTCGGGTGGAAGCCTCCTCGGCCTTCGTGGCCACGATGTTGCGGGTGACGCCGATCGCGAGGATCCGCTGGTACTCGTACGACATCCGGGAGGCGCGGGTGAACTCCCACCAGGGGGTGCGCTCCCACACCTCGTCGCGGCGCTCGTCGCAGCTGGTCATGAACACCAGGACCCGGTCGACGAAGTACGCGGTCTCGTGCAGCGGCAGCCGGAAGAAGGTCTCCAGCAGCCCGGTCAGTGCCCGCCGCAGCTCGTCGACGTCCAGGCCGGCGGGCTCGTGGCCCGGCCAGGGGATCGGCCCGCGCAGGTCCTCGCGGCCGCCGCTGCGCGCGAACATCATCTCGGGCGGGGCGACCAGGTTGTCCCACACGCCGTTCGGGTTCCCGTCGAACGGGATCCGCCGCATCGTGTCCGGCAGGTTGTGGTAGATCCCCGGGATGAACCGGAAGCCGTGCTCGGCGGGCAGCGGACGGCGGCCGCCGCGGGCGCTGTCCGGGACGTCCATGCTGCGCGCCTTGCCGCCCAGGGCGCGGCGCTCGTAGACCGTCACGGCGTAGCCGCGCTCGGCGAGTTCGTGGGCGGCGGTCAGGCCGGCGACCCCGCCGCCGAGGACCGCGACGCGCCGGCCGGCTGCTCCGGCAGCGGATCCGGATCCGGTCGCGCCCGGCGCTTCCGCAGCGGCCGCCGCTCCGGCCGGGAGGGCGCCGACCGCCGCCGTACCCGCGGCCACGCCTGCCATGAACGTACGTCTCGAAGTCATCCGCCACCCCTAGCTACCGCCGGTAACAGTCGCGTTCGGCGCAGGAGCATAGGAGCGTCACGCCCGCCACGGAAGGCGCGGACGGAACCCGCGACGCATATGGCGCGAAAGCTTCCCCCGGGGTCCGCGTGTGCGAGGCTGGGGCACCGACGATCACGGGAGGAGACGCACATGGCCATGGAGCCGCTGTCCCAGAAGGAGATCGAGGACCGGCTGCGGGAGCTGCCCGGCTGGTCGCAGGAGGGCGACCGGATCGCCCGTACGTACCAGCTCGGCACGCACTTCGCCGCCGCCGCGCTCGTGATGGGCATCGCCGCCGTGCAGGACGAGCTCGACCACCACTCCGACCTCACCCTCGGCTACCACTCGGTGCGCCTCACCGTGAACACGCACGCCGCAGGCGGTGCGGTCACCGAGCAGGACTTCGCCCTCGCCGAGCGGGTGGAGGCGCTGGCCCCCGGGCACGGTGCACGCTGATGACGCTCGTCGACTACGACGCCGAGGCCGAGGCCTACGACCGGACCCGCGGCGGCGAACCCCGGGCGGAGGCCGCCGCGGCCGCGGTGCACGCGCTGCTGCCCGCGACCGCCCGCACCCTGCTGGACCTCGCGTGCGGCACCGGCATCGTCACGGCCCGGCTGGGGCGGCCGGGGCTGCGGGTGCTGGGGGCGGACCCGTCGTACGGGATGCTGCGGCGGGCGGGGGCGCGGGGCGTGCCGGTGGTGCTGGCGGACGGCACCCGGCTGCCGTTCGCGGGCGGGTCGCTCGACGCGGTCAGCGCGGTCTGGCTGCTGCACCTGCTGCGGGAGCCGGGGCTGCTCGGAGCGGTCGTGGCGGAGGTGGCGCGGGTGCTGCGGCCCGGCGGGGTGTTCCTCGCGACGGTCGACAAGGATGCGGCGCACGACGTCGGGTCGGACATCGATGCCGTGCTGGCGCCGCATCTGACGGGTGATCCGGCGGATGCGTGGGCGGACGTGGTGCGGGCCGGGGTGGTCTGCGGGCTGGTCCCGGTCGGGGAGACCGGCTTCCACGGCAGCGGGCAGGGGTGCAGCCCGCGGGAGGCGGCCGAGGCGGTGCGGGCGGGGCGGTACGCGTCCCGGGTGCGGCCGCGGACCTCTGCGGCGGCCTTGGCGGGGGAGCTGGAGTCGTTGCCGGATCCGGAGCGGAGGCGGGGCGAGCCGCGGTACCGGCTGGTGGCCTTCCGGCGCACGGCCTGATCCGGCCCCGGGGCCCCGGCCCCGGACCCCCGCGCTTCACACGCCGGCGGGGCCGGAGTCGGCAGGGGCCCGCCGCGCGGTCAGGACCAGGCGCCCGCGGCCGCCGCCTCGGCGGCGTACGCCGCGAAGGGACGCGGGTCGCGCCCGAGGACCTGCTTGACGCCGTCCGCCGGCAGCGAGTTGTGGCCGTCGAGGAGCTGAGTGAACAGGGCCGACAGGAAGTGCGCTTCCGCCGCGGGAAGTCCGTACCGCTCCAGGAGCGCGGCGTACGCGGGACCCGACACCGGGACGTAGCGGATCGCGCGGCCCGTCGCCCGCCCGATCTCGGCCACCGCCTCCGCGAACGTGAGCGCCTGCGGGCCGGTGACCTCGTGCACCACGCCGGTGGCCGCCCGGTCGGTGAGGGTGGCCACCAGGACGTCCGCGAGGTCGTCCGCGAGGATGAACGGTTCGGCCACCTCCCCGGCGGGGAAGGGGAGTTCGCCGGCGAGGATGCCGTCCACGAAGAAGCCCTCGCTGAAGTTCTCCGCGAAGAAGCTCGCCCGTACCGCCGTCACCTCGGCCCCCGAGGCGCCCAGCGCCCGCTCCGCCGCCACCGCCTCCGGCTCGCCCCGGCCGGACAGCACCACCAGCCGCCGTACCCCGTGGGCGGCTGCGATCCGGCCGAACTCCCGCAGCGCGGGCGCCGCCGCCGGGGCGGCCAGGTCCGGGTGGAACGCCACGTACGCGCGGTCCGCGCCGGCCAGTGCCGGCCCCCAGGTCGTCTCGTCCGCCCAGTCGAAGCGGACCGGGCCGGTACGGGAGCCCGCCCGCACGGTGTGCCCGAGGTCCGCCAGCCGCTGTGCGACCCGCCGGCCGGTCTTGCCGGTCGCCGTCGTCACCAGGACGGTCTCCGGTCGCGTGGTCCCGGGCCGAGTGTTCTCCGTCGTGTTCGTCATGCGTCCAGACTGGCGGCGCCCGGCCCGGTGAGCCATGTCCCCGAGGCTCGCCCGCATGTCCGGGCGTCCACGACGGGGGCGCCCCCTTCCGGCACGCGATCGCCTACGCTCGGCCCGTGGACGCGTTGACCGGACTGCTGAACGGGCCGCGGGCGCAGGGCGCGTTCCTGCTGCGGATGGTGATGCAGGCGCCGTGGTCCGTGCGCATCGAGGACCGGGCCGCGCTGTGCGTGATGCTCGTCCGGCGCGGGGAGGTGTGGATCGAGCCCGAGGACGGGGCACCGGTCCGCCTCGGACCGGGCGGGGTGGCCCTGGCCCGCGGCCCCGCCCCGTACACCGTGTGTGACGCGCCGGGCCGGGCGCCGAGGGTGTTCGTGGACCCCGAGGGGCAGTGCACCGGTCCGGCGGGGGAGCCGCTGGGCTCGGTGATGCAGCTCGGCGTGCGCACCTGGGGTGACCGGACCGACGGGGACGACGCGCTGCTGGTCGGCACGTACCGGATGGCCGGCGAGATCGGCGGCCGGCTGCTGAACGCCCTGCCGCCGCTGCTGGCGATGCCCGGCGGGCTCGCGGACTGTCCGTTCGGGCCGCTCCTCGACGCCGAGGCGGCCAAGGACCAGCCGGGGCAGGAGGTGGTGCTCGACCGGCTGCTCGACCTCATGCTGATCGACGTCCTGCGTACCTGGTTCTCCCGGCCCGAGGGTGAACCTCCGGGCTGGTACCGGGCGTTGGGTGATCCTGTGATCGGCGGGGCGCTGCGGCTGCTCCAGGACCAGCCGGCCCGGCCGTGGACGGTGGCCTCGCTGGCCGCCGCCGTCGGGATGTCCCGCGCGGCGTTCGCGCGCCGCTTCGCCGAGCTGGTGGGCGAGCCGCCGATGGCTTATCTGACCGGCTGGCGGCTCGCGTTGGCCGCGGACCTGCTGCGGGACACCGACGACACGCTGGACGCGGTGGCCCGCAAGGTCGGCTACAGCGGCTCGTTCGCACTGAGTTCGGCCTTCAAGCGGGTGCGCGGCATCAGCCCGAGCGGGCACCGCGCGCGGGTCTGACGGTGCCGGGGCCGGCGGGGCCCGGATTCCGGGCCCCGCGGCAACACCCGTACGGGGAAGGCGGGTTCAGTGGCGTCTCAGCCGTCCGGGCAGACCCGGCGACAGGGCGCGCCGGACCAGTCGGGCGGCCCGGCGCCGGGCCCGGGTCCTTCAATTCCAGTCGAAGCCGTCCGGGTCCGGGCCGATCCGGGTGCCCGTGTTCAGGGCGTCGAGGGCGGCGAGGTCCTCGGCGTCGAGCTCGAAGCCGAACACGTCGAGGTTCTCGCGGATCCGGGACGGGGTGACGGACTTCGGGATGGCGATGTTGCCGAGCTGGACGTGCCAGCGCAGGACGACCTGCGCAGCGCTGCGGCCGTGCTTCTCGGCCGCGGCCAGCACGGCCGGGCTGGCCAGCAGGTCCTTGCCCTGGCCCAGCGGGGACCAGGCCATGGTGGCGATGCCGCGCTCCTGGTGGAAGGCGCGCAGCTCCGGCTGGGACAGGAACGGGTGCAGCTCGACCTGGTTGACCGCGGGGACGAGGTCGCTCTCCTCGCGCAGCCGGTCCAGGTGGACGGGCTTGAAGTTCGACACGCCGACGGCCTTGGCGCGGCCGCTCGCGGCGATCTCCTCGAACGCCTTCCAGATGGCCGGGTAGTCGCCGCGCATCGGGCGCGGCCAGTGGATCAGGTACAGGTCCACGTAGTCGAGGCCGAGGCGGGTGAGGGAGGCGTCGAACTCGCGCAGCACGTTGTCGCGGCCCCAGGACTCGGTGCCGCTGTTCCACAGCTTCGTCGTGACGAACAGCTCTTCGCGGGGCAGACCGGCGGCGGCGATGGCCCGGCCGGTCCCGGTCTCGTTCTCGTACACGGCGGCCGTGTCGATGCTGCGGTAGCCGGCCTCCAGCGCCGTCGCGACCGTGGCCGTCGCCTCGTCGTCCGGCACCTGCCAGACGCCGAAGCCGAGCTGGGGCATCAGCGTGCCGTTGTTGAGCTTGATGGTGGGGACCTGGTTCACGTCGGGTCGTTCCCTCGCGTCGTCGAGCACGTACAGGCTCCCCAACCGGCAGCCCGACCGTCGTATTCCCGCCACCGCCGACGCCTCCCCGAACGGCAGCCCCGGCCGCTGGCGCCGCAGGTCACCCCGCCACGGCCCCGCCACGGCCTCACCCCGACCGTCCGAGGTACGCCTCCCGCACCGCACGGTCCGCGCGGACCTCCGCCGGGCTGCCCTCGGCGAGGACCCGGCCCAGGTCGAGGACCGTGACACGGGTGCACAGGTCCATGACGAAGCCGACGTGGTGCTCGACGAGGAGGACCGCGCAGCCCTGCTCCGCGGCCAGGCGGCGGACCACGTCCGCCAGGACCGTCCGCTCGGGGGCGGACATGCCCGAGGCCGGTTCGTCCAGGAGCAGGACGCGGGGCGGGTCGGCCAGGGCGCGGGCCAGTTCCACCATCCGGGCCCGCCCCACCGGCAGCCCTGCGGCGTACGCGTCCGCCAGCGGAGCCAGGCCGCACTCGGCCAGGACGGTCGCGGCGCGCTCGCGGGCCGTGGCCCGCCGCGTGCGGCCGCCGCCGCGCCACTCCTGGGCGACCAGCAGGTTGTCGGCCACGGTGAGCTGTCCGAACAGCTGCTGCCGCTGGAACGTGCGCCGCATCCCGCGGCGCGCCCGCCACACCGGCGAGCGCCGGGTGACGTCCCGGCCGTCCAGCAGGACCCGCCCGCGGTCCGGGCGGCGGATCCCGGACACCACGTCGAAGAGGGTCGTCTTGCCGGCCCCGTTCGGCCCGATCAGCCCGCACACCTCGCCGGGCCGCAGCGCCAGCGACACCTCCGCCAGGGCCTGTACGCCGCCGAACCGGACGCCGACCCCCTGCACCTCCAGTGCCGTGTTCACCGGGCCGCCACCCCCAGGTAGGCCTCGGTCAGCCGGTCCTCCTCCACTTCGGAGCGCGGGCCGCACCAGGCCACCCGGCCGTCCGCCAGGTAGGCGACGGTGTCCGCCACGCCGAGGATCTCCGCCGCCCGTTCCTCCACCAGCAGCAGGGCCGTACCGGCCGCGCGCAGCTCCCGCAGCAGCCCGTACACCTCCTCCACGATCCGCGGGGCGAGCCCCAGGGAGGGCTCGTCCGCGACGAGCACCGCGGGCGGGCGGTGGAGCAGCGGTGCGAGGGCGAGCAGCTGCTGTTCGCCGCCGGACAGCGAGCCGGCCGGTACGTCGCGCCGCTCGGCCAGCCGCGGGAACCGCTCGTACACCGCCTCCCGGTCGGCCGGGCGCGGCAGGTGGAGGGCGAGGTTCTCGGCCACGCCCAGCCCGGGGAACACGCCGCGGCCCTCGGGGGCGAGCAGCACCCCGCCGCGGGCCCGGGCCACCGGCCCGTCCCCGGTCCGGTCCCGTCCCGCCAGCCGCACCCGCCCGCGATCCGCCGCGAGCGCCCCGGCGGCGACCCGGCACAGGGTCGACTTCCCGGCCCCGTTCGGCCCGAGCAGCGCCAGGATCTGCCCGCTCCGCACCACGAGGTCCACCCCGCGCAGCACGCTCCCCCCGTCGTACCCGGCCCACACCCCGTCCAACTCCAGTGCAGAACGCCGCCGTTCACCCGTCGGCTCCTCCGGCGCCGCGCCGGCCCTGTTCGCACCGACGCCCGCTCCGGACTCCCGCCCGCCGTCCGGCGAAGCCCGGCCCGCGCCCGGCTCCGGCGCGCCGTGTACCGGCTCCCGGACCGCCTCCGCAGCAGACGCGCCGTCCGTGCCCGCCCCGGACTCCCGCCCGCCGTCCGGCGAAGCCCGGCCCGCCTCCGGCACCGGCGGGCCGTCCGGGTCCGCCGCCCCGGTTTCCCGTACGCCGTCCCGCCCGCCCCCTGCCGGCTCCGGCGTCGCGGCGGACGCCGGTGGGCCCGGTTCGGGCGGGGCGGCCGCGGCCGGTGCGGCGTGCGCAGCCCGGGCCCGCCGTCGGGCGGCCCGGCGCTGCGGGACCGCCGCGCAGTAGCCGTCCGGGTCGTTGGCCAGGGCCAGGCCGGCCAGGCCGAAGAGGAGGACGGGGAGGTGGGGGGAGTCGGTGGCGTAGCGGGTGATCAGGGGCGGGGCGGCAGCGAAGACCAGGGCGGCCACCACCGCGTACTGGGGGCGGCGGACACCCGCGGCGACCACCACCGCCAGCCAGATCAGGCCGGTCATCGCGGTGAAGTCTGTTGCCGTGATGCGGGTGTTGAAGGACGCGTACATCACCCCGCCGAAGCCGGCCAGCCCGGCGGACACCGTGAACAGCAGCAGCTTCGTACGGACCACCGACACCCCGGACGCCTGCGCCGCCGCGGGGGCCGAGCGCACCGCGAGCATGGCCCGCCCGGCGGGGGAGCGGCGCAGCGCGCTCAGCCCGGCCGCCGCCACCACGGTGAGCAGCAGCATCGCCACGCCGAACGCCCGGTCGTCGGACAGGTCCAGCGGCCCCAGCACCGGCCGCGGCACCGCCCAGCCGAGGTCCCCGTTGCGCAACGGGCCGATCTGGAACAGCACTTGGTCGGCGAGGAAGGCCATCGCCAGGGTCGCGAGGGCCAGCGAGCGCCCGCCCAGCCGCAGCGCCGGGAGCGCCGCCAGCGCGCCGAGCAGCGCCGCCGCGCAGGTCCCGACGGCCGCCGCGGCCACGAACGGCCAGCCGCGGCCCATCAGCAGCCCGGCGACCAGCGCGGCCCCCGTCACGAAGGTGGCCTGGGCCAGCGAGACCATCGCCCCCAGCCCGGTGACCACCGTGAACGACATGAACACCAGTGCCAGCGCCAGCCCTTGGGCCAGCACCCCGCTCCAGAACGGCGTGGTCACGGTGTAGAACGCGGCACCCAGCAGGACCGCGCCCACCACCCACGGCCCCTGCCGCCGTACGGCCGGCAGCCCGGCCAGGTGGTCGGCGGGCGGCGCATCGGCCGCCGCGGTGCCGGCGGTCCGCTGCCGCCGGGTCAGCACCAGCAGCCCGGCGAACAGGATCAGGAACGGCACCGCCGTCCGGAAGCCGGTGATCCGCTCGGCGAACGAGGCGTACCCGGCGACCAGGTTCTGCAGCACGCCCAGCCCCAGCCCGGCGGCGAACGCGACCGGCACCGACACGAACCGCCCGAGTGCCGCGGCGGTGGCCGACACGAACAGGAACAGCGTGAAGTCGTGCGCCGACAGGCCCAGCAGCGGAGTGGCGAGGACGCCCGCCAGCCCGGCCAGTCCGGACGCCAGCATCCACGCCGCCGACGACAGCCGGTCGGCGCTGATCCCGCGCAGCTCGGTCAGCGCCCGGTCGTCGACGGCGGCCCGCAGCTGCAGGCCGAGACGGGTGTGCCGCATCAGCACCCACAGCGCCACCGCCACCACGGCCGTGGCCACCCAGGTGATCAGCTGGTCGGAATCGATGCCCACCCCGCCCGGCAGCCGCCAGGACACGGCCGGGCTGGGCCCGGCCCCCGGCAGCCCGAACACGTTCTCCGCGGGCACCACCGGGGCCCCCAGCCCGGCCAGCAGCTCCACCGCCCACAGCCCGGCCGCGGGCAGCGCCACCAGCAGGCCGATGGTGGCGACGATCTGCGCGGTCTCGCCGACCCGGGCCAGCCGCCGGAACATCAGCCGGTCCAGCGCCCACCCGAGGCCCGGCGCCAGGACCAGGACCACGGCGAGCGCGGCCGGTACGGGCGGCCAGCCGAGGCCGGAGCGCAGCTCGTGGAAGGCCAGCGCGCACAGGTACGCGGTGGCGCCGTGGGCGAAGTTGAACAGCCCGGACGCCGAGTACGACAGCACCAGACCGGTGGCCAGCAGCGCGTACAGGGCCCCGGACACCAGCCCGCTCAGGACGAAGACCGGCAGGTCGGCCATGTCGGTTCCGGGCCGCCCTACTTGAACGGGACCGGCGGGTGGCAGGCGAACGGCACCGACACCTCGTAACGGCCGCCCCGCAGCTGCACCAGCGCGCCGCAACCGAAGCTCTCCCGCTGCCCCTTGGGCTCACTGCGGTCGCCGACGAGGGTGCCGGTGTCGGAGAAGGTCCGGGCGGCTGCCTGGAACGACTCGGGGGTGAGACCGCGGCCGGCCTTCTGCGCGATGGCGAGGAACAGGTCGGCGCTCATGTACCCGGTCATCATGTGCATGTTGAGGGGAACGTCCTTGCCGGCGGCCTTGCGGATGTCCGCCTTGAAGCGGGCCATCTGCGGGTCGTCCGACTCGAACGGCTGGAACTGCAGCAGGACGTGCACCCCGTCGAGGGCCTTGCGGGTTGCCTCCTGGGCGAGCAGACCGGGATCGTAGTCGGTCGGGTCGGACAGCACCCCGGTGTAGCCGCTGCGCTTGAGGGCCGTGAACAGGCCGATGTTGTTGGGGGTCTGCATCACGGAGACCACCGCGTCCGGTGCCTTGCCGCCGTTGCTGCGCAGGATGTCCTTCGTGTACGCCGACCAGTCGCTGGGCACCGCGGTGGCGGGCACGGACGGCTTGGCGTACGTCACCTTGAACCCGGCGGTCGAAAAGCCCTGGCTGAACGTGCGGATGCCGAACTTGCCGGCGTCGCTGTCGTTGGCGATCAGCGCGACGGTCTTGCCCTTGCCGCCGCCCAGCACCTTCAACAGCCCTTCCGGCCAGGTCTGGTTGAGGGTGCCGCCGGGCATCGGGACCAGGCAGCCGTTGAACCCGTACAGGTACTCGGGGCCGCAGAACGAGGGCAGGGTTCCCCAGCCGAACGTCGGGACCTTCGACTGCTCCAGGAACGCGGAGCCGGAGAAGGTGACGGAGCTCATCGGGGCGACCGCGAACACCTTGTCCTGCTGGACGAGCTTGCGCGCCGCCGCCATGTTGCGGCCGGGGTCCTGGCCGTCGTCCTCGGCGCCCAGGTACTCGATCTTCCGGCCGTTGACCCCGCCTTCGGCGTTGGCCCGCAGGTAGCGAGCCCGGGCGCCGAGGTCGGTGTCCTTCTTGCTGTAGCCGCTGGCGGTGGTCATCGAGACGATGCCGCCCACCCGGATCGCGTCGGCGGTGACGCCGCGCACCGCCGCGCCGGGCTCGGCGCCCTTGCCGTTCCCGGTGCCGTCGGCGGCGGAGTTGCAGGCGGACACGAGGAACAGGGCGGCGGCAGCGGCGGCGAGCGCGCGGATGGATCGCGACATGGACTCAGGTCCCTCCGGTCGGAATTCCCGCATTCTGGGCGGAACCTGATGAGGCGTCAATTGTCGTGCGACGGTGAAATGACGATCCGTCAGATTGTGATCCGGCAGGCATCCCGCAGCGGGACCGGGCACCCCGCAGTGGGACCCGGGACCCCGCAGCTGGACCGGGCGCCCCGCAGTGGACGCCGCCCGCCCCCTCACCGCCCGTACAGCGCCGCCACCTCCGCCGCGAAGCCCCGCTCGATCGCCCGCCGTTTCAGCTTCAGCGACGGTGTCAGCAGCCCGTGCTCCTCCGTGAACGGCTGCGCCAGCACCCGGAACGCCCGGATCGACTCGGCCTGCGAGACCAGGGTGTTGGCGGCCACCACCGCCCGCCGCACCTCCGCGTTCAGCTCCGCGTCCATCGCCAGCTCCGCCGCGGCCGGCGCCGCCCGGCCGCGCATCGACAGCCAGTGCGCCACCCCCTCCGGATCCAGCGTGACCAGCGCCGCGATGTACGGGCGGTCGTTGCCGAGGACGATGCACTGGGAGACCAGCGGATGCGTGCGCACCCGCTCCTCCAGTGCGGCGGGGGAGACGCTCTTGCCGTTGGAGGTCACGAGGATCTCCTTCTTCCGGCCGGTGATCGTCAGATAGCCGTCGGCGTCGAGCCGGCCCAGGTCCCCGGTCGCCAGCCAGCCGTCCCGCAGCACCTCCGCCGTCGCCCGGGGATCGTTGAGGTAGCCCGCGAACACGTGCGCCCCGTGCAGCCACACCTCCCCGTCCGCCGCGATGTGCACCCGGGTGCCCGGGATCGGCAGCCCCACCGTGCCGTACTTGGTGGCCCCCGGCGGGTTCGCCGTCGCCGCCGCACACGACTCCGTCAGCCCGTACCCCTCGAACACCGTGATCCCGGCGCCCTCCAGGAACAGCCCCAGCTGCCGGGACATCGCCGACCCGCCCGACATCGCGTGCCGCACCCGGCCGCCCAGCGCCTCCCGCACCTTCCCGTACACCAGCCGCTCGAACACCTGGTGCTGGACCCGCACCGCCGCCGACGGCCCCGGCCCGGTCCCGAAGTGCTTCTGCTCGCGCGCCTCCGCGTACCGCACGGCCGTCTCCACCGCCCGCTCGAACGGGCCGCTGCGCCCCTCCGCCTCCGCCGTGCGCCGGGCCGCCGCGAACACCTTCTCGAAGACGTACGGCACGGCCAGCACGAACGTGGGCCGGAACGCCGCCAGGTCCGGCAGCAGCTGGTCCGCGGCCAGCACCGCCTGGTGGCCCAGCTTGACCCGGGCCCGTACGGCCGCCACCTCGACCATCCGCCCGAAGACGTGCGCCAGCGGCAGGAACAGCAGCGTCGACGGCTCGTCGTCGGGCCGGGACCGGAACACCGGCTCCCAGCGCGCCACCATGGTGTCCGTCTCGTACATGAAGTTCGCGTGCGTCAGCACGCAGCCCTTGGGGCGGCCCGTGGTCCCCGAGGTGTAGATCACCGTCGCCACCGAGTCCGGGGTCACCGCCCGCCGGTGCCGGTGCACCACGCTCTCTGCCACCTGCGCGCCCGACGCCGTCAGCTCCGCCAGGGCCCCCGCGTCCAGCTGCCACAGCCGGGCCAGCCGCGGCAGCCGGTCGACGACGGAACCCACCGTCATCGCCTGGTCCTCGTTCTCCACCACGCAGCCCGTGACCCCGGCGTCGTACAGCGTCCACCACACCTGATCGGCGGAGGACGTCGGATACACGGGCACCGGCTGCGCGCCCACCGACCACAGGGCGAAGTCGAACAGCGTCCACTCGTACCGGGTCCGGGCCATGACCGCCACCCGGTCGCCGAACCGGATGCCCTGCGCCAGCAGCCCCTTCGCCAGGGCCAGCACCTCGTCCCGGAACTGACCCGAGGTCACATCGGCCCACACGCCGTCCTGTTTGCGGCCGAAGACCACCCGGTCCGGATCGTCGAGGGCGTGGTCGAAGACGGCGTCCGCCAGCCCGCCGGAGGGTGTCGCCGTGACCACCGGGGGCACCGTGAAGTCGCGCAGGGGCATCGTGGACTCGCGCAAGGGACCGCTCCTTCCGACCGCTCCTCCCACCACAGCGCCGCGACGGTACTGCACACCGGGCCGCCGCGGGAGGCACTCGGAAGATCCGTTGCCAAGCCCTCACCGAGCGCTCGACCGGGGGCATCGGCACTGGTCACGAGTCTGCCGCCGGATACCAGTGCCGCGGCAGGCAACGTTGTCTGTCGCGGCACTGGCGAACCCCGGCCGGATCTTCCGCGACGGCCGCCGCGGCGGTACGGCGGCACGGCGCCCCGCGCGGGGCCGCCGCCCGGCCGCCGCCCGGTCAGGCCGGCCGGTTGAGCCGGTCGCCGCCCGACAGGATCGCCGCCGCCAGCGCGTCCGCCGCCGGAGCGGAGGAATCCGCCGGCCGCTCGCCCCGCAGCAGCGCGAACTCCACCCCGCCGAGGTCCGGCAGCCCCGCCCGGTCCGGCACCCGCACCAGACCCGGCGGGATCAGCCCCCGGGTGTGCGCCATCACGCCCAGCCCCGCCCGGGCCGCGGCGATCAGCCCGCTGAGGCTGCCGCTCGTACACGCGATCCGCCACGCCCGGCCCTCCCGCTCCAGCACCTCCAGCGCCCGGGCCCGGGTGATCCCCGGCGGCGGGAAGACGATCAGCGGCACCGGCCGGTCGGGATCCACCCGCAGCCCCTCCGCGCCGATCCACACCATCCGGTCCCGCCACACCAGCCGCCCCCGCCGGTCCTGCGGCCCGCGCCGCTTGGCCAGCACCAGGTCCAGCCGGCCCGCCGCCAGCCGCTCGTGCAGCGTGCCCGACAGCTCCACGGACAGCTCCAGATCGACCTCCGGATGGTCGTGCCGGAACGCCTCCAGGATCTCCGGCAGCCGCGTCAGCACGAAGTCCTCCGACGCCCCGAACCGCAGCCGCCCCCGCAGCCGGGTCCCGGTGAAGAACGCGGTGGCCCGTTCGTGCGCGGCCAGGATCGTGCCCGCGAAGCCGAGCATCGCCTCACCGTCCTCGGTCAGCTCCACGCTGTGGGTGTCCCGCGCGAACAGCTGCCGGCCCGTCGCCTCCTCCAGCTTCCGCACGTGCTGGCTCACCGTGGACTGCCGCAGCCCGAGCCGCCGCGCGGCCTGCGTGAAACTCAGCGTCTGCGCCACGGCGAGGAAGGTCCGCAGCTGACCGGGGTCGTACACGGGGCCAGGATAGGACGCCGCGCCCATCACCGATCGCGATGACAGTGAGCACTGTGTACGTGTTTCCCGATGACCGGACCCCGGGTGACGATGGGAGCCACAGCGCGGCCCGCCCGGGCGCGCGGACCCTGCGACCAGCAAGCGAGCGTTCCATGCCCCGCCTCCGCCCGCCCGCCCGGCTGCCGGTGGACCCCTTCGTCCTGGCCCTCCTCGGCACCGTCGGCCTCGCCGCCGTGCTCCCCGCCCGCGGGGCGGCCGCCGGCCTCGCCGAAGACGCCGCCGCGGCGGCCGTGGGCCTGCTCTTCTTCCTCTACGGGGCCCGGCTGTCCACCCGGGAGACGCTCGACGGGCTGCGCCACTGGCGGCTGCACCTCACCGTGCTCGCGGCCACCTTCCTGGTCTTCCCGCTGCTCGGCCTCGCCGCCCGCGGCCTGGTGCCGCACGTGCTGACCCCCGACCTGTACAGCGGGTTCCTCTTCCTCTGCCTGGTCCCCTCGACCGTGCAGTCCTCGATCGCGTTCACGTCCATCGCCCGCGGAAACGTTCCGGCGGCGATCTGCGCCGGCTCGTTCTCCAGCCTCGTCGGGATCGTCCTCACCCCGCTGCTCGCCGCCCTCCTGCTCGCCGGCGCCGGCGCCGGCGGCCCGGGCGGACTCTCCTTCGACTCGCTCCTGAAGATCGTCGTCCAGCTGCTGCTGCCGTTCCTCGCCGGCCGCCTGACCCGCCGCTGGACCGCCGGCTTCCTGGCCCGCCACAGGCAGGCCCTCGGCTACGTCGACCGCGGCTCGATCCTCCTCGTCGTCTACAGCGCCTTCAGCGCGGGCGTGACCGCCGGCGTCTGGCACCGGGTCGGCCCCGGCCGCCTCGGCGCCCTGTTCCTCGTCGAAGCCGTCCTGCTCGCCGTGATGCTCTGCCTCACCTGGTACGGCGCCGGCCGGCTCGGCTTCTCCCGCGAGGACCGCATCGCCATCCAGTTCGCCGGCTCCAAGAAGAGCCTCGCCGCCGGCCTGCCCATGGCCAGCGTGCTGTTCGGCCCCCAGGCCGGGCTCGCCGTCCTGCCCCTGATGCTCTTCCACCAGATGCAGCTCATGGTCTGCGCGGCCCTCGCCCGCCGCCGCGCCCGCGATCCGCAGCCGGACCCGGCCCGCGATGTGGCGAAGCTCTCGGACCCCGCCCGGCACGGCTGACCACCTGGGCCGATAGCGTTCCGTGGTGACCTGGATACGGCCCACCGCAGCGCGCCCCTGCACCCTCGTCGTCTGCCGCGGCTGCTGCTGCGGCAGCTCCCGCAAGAACCCCGGAACCGACCACGCCCGCCAGCTGGCCCGGCTGCACGCCGCCGCCGCGGAATCCGGCGGACGGCTGGCCGTCCGCACCTCCGACTGCCTCGGACCGTGCGCCCAGGCCAACGTGATCGTCATTCAGCCCTCCGGCGAGGGCCGGCAGCGCGGCGGCCGGGCGGTCTGGGTGGGCTGGGCCCTCGACGACGACGCCACCGACGAGGTCGCGGCGTACGCGCTGGCCGGCGGCCCGGGCATCGCCCCGCTCCCGCCCGCCCTCGACCTCCAGCGCATCGACCCGCCCGCCGACACCCGCACGCCCGCGCCGCGGCGCCGGAGGCGGTGAGCACCGGCGGGCGTCCCGCCTCATCCCTGCCGAGGCACCGCGTCCCCGACGAGCACGCGCTCGTCCCCGGCGTACACGTTCATCGACGTACCGCGCAGGAAGCCCACCAGCGTCAGCCCCGACTCGGCGGCCAGGTCCACGGCCAGCGACGAGGGCGCGGAGACGGCCGCGAGCACCGGGATACCCGCCATCACGGCCTTCTGCACCAGCTCGAACGACGCCCGCCCGGACACCATCAGCACCGTTGACCGCAGCGGCAGCCGGCCGTCCTGGAGCGCCCGGCCGACGATCTTGTCGACGGCGTTGTGCCGGCCCACGTCCTCGCGTACGTCGAGCAGCGTCCCGTCCGCGTCGAACAGCGCGGCCGCGTGCAGCCCGCCGGTGGTGTCGAACACCCGCTGCCCGGCCCGCAACCGCTCCGGCAGCTCCGCCAGCAGCGCCGGAGTGATCTGCACCGGGTCGTCCGCGAGGTCGGGGAACCGGGTCGCCGTCCGTACGGCGTCCAGGCTGGCCTTGCCGCACAGCCCGCAGGAGGACGTGGTGTAGACGTTGCGCTCCAGCGTGATGTCCGGGACCGGGACCCCGGGCGCGAGGCGTACGTCGACCACGTTGTACGTGTTGGTGCCGTCGGCGGTGGCGCCCGCGCAGTAGACGATGGACTGCAGCTCGTCGGCCCGCCCCAGCACGCCCTCGCTGACGAGGAAGCCGGCGGCGAGCGCGAAGTCGTCGCCGGGCGTGCGCATGGTGATGGCGAGCGGTTTACCGTTCAGCCGGATCTCCAGCGGCTCCTCGGCGACCAGGGTGTCCGGCCGGCGGCTGACCTGCCCGTCCCGGATCCGGACGATCCGACGGCGCTCGGTGACCCGTCCCATGGTGCTCAGCCCACCCTCTTCTCGGCACTCTCCGGCCCCACCATTGTCGGGCACGCGCTCCGGCCGGAGTTCGGCGGCCCCAGCACCCCGGCCGGCGCCACGGCCCGCGGAACGATCTGGTCCGCTGCCCTGGGCACCGCTCGGGAAGCTCCAAAGATGACCGGCCGAACCTGTGGGATCACGTGCCCCCATACCGGTCGGTAGCAGGCAAAGCTGGGGGGTCCTGCATACTGCCGCACCAGGGGGTAAACCGCCCATGACGGGTTCCCGTGTGATCGCGCTGGGTCACTACCAGCCCGCCAAGGTCCTCACGAACGCCGACCTCGCCGAGCTCGTCGACACCAACGACGAGTGGATCCGCAGCCGGGTCGGCATCAGGACGCGGCACGTCGCGGGTCCCGACGAGACGGTCGACGAGATGGCCGCGCAGGCCGCCGGCAAGGCCCTGGCCGGCGCCGGCCTGACGCCCGCGGACATCGACCTGGTGCTCGTCGCCACCTCCACCGCCATCGACCGCTCGCCGAACATGGCCGCCCGGGTCGCCGCCAAGCTCGGCATGGGCTCCCCGGCCGTGATGGACATCAACGTCGTCTGCTCGGGCTTCACGCACGCCCTGGCCACCGCCGACCACGCGATCCGGGCCGGCTCGGCCACCCGGGCGCTGGTCATCGGCTCCGACAAGATGACCGAGATCACCGACTGGACCGACCGCACCACCTGCGTGCTGACCGGCGACGGCGCCGGGGCCGCGGTGGTCGAGGCGTGCGCCGAGGGCGAGGAGCCGGGCATCGGACCGGTCCTGTGGGGCTCCGTGCCGGAGATGGGCCACGCCGTCCGCATCGAGGGCACCCCGCCGGTCTTTGCACAGGAGGGCCAGTCCGTCTACCGGTGGACCACCGGGCAGCTCCCGGCGCTCGCCCGCAAGGTCTGCGAGCGGGCCGGCATCACCCCCGAGGACCTGGCCGCGGTCGTCCTCCACCAGGCCAACCTGCGGATCATCGAGCCGCTCGCCCAGCGCATCGGCGCAGTCAACGCCGTCGTCGCCCGCGACGTCGTCGACTCCGGCAACACCTCCGCCGGCTCCATCCCGATGGCCCTCTCCAAGCTCGTCGAGCGCGGCGAGATCCCCACCGGCGCCCCCGTCCTCCTCTTCGGCTTCGGCGGCAACCTCTCGTACGCGGGCCAGGTCATCCGCTGCCCGTAGCGGCCGGCTGCGGTGACGGGCCGGCGCGTGACGCCCGACCAGGCGCCGGCTCGGGGACGCGGAACCACGCACCGACGCGGGCCGCGTAAACCCCGGGGCCGGCGCACACGGGATGGTCCCCGAGGCGGACCCCGGCGTGGGACCCGGGGCGGACGCGGAGCGGTCCCCAGGGCGGACGCGGGAGGCCGCCCGGCGCGACAGCATGGGACGGAACCACCCCCTCGTCCCACCCGGAGCCCGTCCATGAGCGTCGCCAAGAACCTCGTCCTGACCACCGCGGGAGTCCTCGTCGCCGTCGGCTTCGCCGCGGCCGTCGCCGTGCCCGCCACCCTGGACTGGGCCGGCAAGCGGCACGAGGAGACCTCCTCGTACGCCACCGGGGCCGAGGCCAAGCAGGCCCGCGCCTCCGTACCGCGCTGGCTGCCCGACGACGCCCGGTCCGTCGAGTACGCGATGAAGACCACCGGCGGCGACCGCCTCCTCAAGGCCACCCTCGCCGACGGCCGGCTCCCCGCCGGATGCAGCCCCGCCCCCGCGGGCGCCGCGATCCCGGCGGGCGGCGCCCCCGCCCTCGGCGCCGCCTGGTTCCCCGCCGGCGCCGAGGACCGCGCCACCGCCCGCTGCGGCCTCTACTACGCGTACGTCGACGGCGACACCCTGTACGGCTGGCAGCACGACAAGGAGTGGATCACCGAGAACAAGACCACGGCAGCGAGCTGACCATCGGAAATGTGGTTCGGACCCACCTCGAACGCCTGGTATTGTTGTCCATGTCGCCGCGGGAAACCGGGGCCGACCACCGGTCCGGGTGGCGGAATGGCAGACGCGCTAGCTTGAGGTGCTAGTGCCCTTTATCGGGCGTGGGGGTTCAAGTCCCCCCTCGGACACCAGCAAGGACCCCAGCTTCGGCTGGGGTTCTTTTGCGTTGGCCTCGTCGTGCCGCCGATGGGGTGAGGGGTCGGGGCGTCGGAGGGGCGGGCGGGGGCGGGGGGCGTACGGTCCCCGCGTGGACGAGACGAGTGGGGTGACCGGGCCGGTCACCGACGGGGCCGGGGCGCTGCGGGTGCTGGTGCTGGCCGGGTCCTCGCGGGACGGGTCGGTGAACGCGCGGCTGGCGGCGCTGGTGGCGGCGCAGGTGGAGCGGTCCGGCGCGGTGGTCGACCGGGCGCGGATGCGGGACTTCGAGATGCCGGTGTACGACGGGGACGCCGAGGCCGAGCACGGGCCGCCGGAGGGCGCCGGGCTGCTGCGGGAGCGGCTGCTGGCCGCGCAGGCGCTGGTCATCGCCTCGCCCGAGTACAACGCGTCGGTGCCGGGCGTGCTGAAGAACGCGGTGGACTGGGTGTCGCGGTTCCGGCCGCAGCCTTTCAAGGACAAGCAGACGCTGCTGGTGTCCGCCTCGCCTTCGATGGTCGGCGGCAACCGCGGGCTGTGGGCGCTGCGGGTCCCGCTGGAGCACCTCGGTGCGCGCGTCTACCCGGACATGTTCAGCCTCGCGCAGGCGCACGCCGCGTTCGGCGAGGACGGTGACCTGGCCGACCCGGGGCTGCGGGAGCGGCTCGGCGCCACCGTCGACTCGTTCCTCGCGCTGGCCGAGGCCGACACCCGCTACCTGTGCCTCCAGCGGCGCTGGTACGAGTTCCTCGGCGACGAGAGCAGCGCCGTGGTGACCCAGCGGGCCGAGGACTGAGCCGGGCGGGGGCCGCGACCCGCCCGCGCCGCGGCCCCCGCCTCAGATCACCGCGCCGACCGCCACGAAGCCGCAGATCAGGACGAACAGGATGGCCAGCAGCGGCCAGACGAAGCGCAGGTAGCGGTCGTAGCCGACCTTCGCGAGCGCCACGCCGCCGATGGTCACGGCGGTCGTCGGGACCCACAGGTTCATCCAGCCGCTGGCCGCCTGCCAGGCCGTGACGACCACCGCCCGCGAGACGCCCGCGAAGTCCGCGAGCGGCGCCAGGATCGGCATCGCGAGCGTGGCGTGGCCCGACGTGGACGGGATCAGGAACGCCAGCGGCAGGTTCACCAGGAACACGATCACCGCGAACAGCCCCGACGAGGTGCCCTTCACCACGCCTTCGATGGAGTGCAGCACGGTGTCCGTGACCTTCGAGTTGTTCATGATGACGGTCACCCCGCGGGCCAGCAGGATCACCAGCGCCGGCGACATGAAGTCGGCCGCGCCCTGGATCACCGTCGAGCTGAGCCGCTGCTCACCCATCCGCGCCACCAGACCCACCAGCACCGCCGCCACCAGGAACATCGCGGCCAGCTGCGGGAACGACCAGTCCAGCTCCCAGGAGTACGGCTCCGCATCCGCCTTGCCGGTCAGCGCGCTCGACCACGGCACCACCGAGAAGATCATGAACGCGAAGACCAGCACCAGCAGGACGAGGACCGCCTTGTGCAGCCGGGTCAGTTCCGGTTCCTCGCCGGCGCCCGCTGCGGCCTGCTCGCGGTCCCCGGGCAGGAACCCGCACAGCGAGCGCGACGGGTCCTTCTGCACGCGTTTCGCGTACCGGACGACGTACCCGATGGTGACCGCCGTCAGCACGATCCACATCACGAACCGCAGCGCGATCCCGTCGCCGAGCGAGATGTCGGCCGCCGCCGAGGCCACGCCGGTCGCGAACGGGTTGACGGTCGAGCAGAGCACGCCGATGCCGGCGCCGAGGATGGACGCACCGACCGCGACCAGCCGGTCGTAGCCGAGCGCCAGCATCATCGGGACCAGCAGGCCGTAGAAGCCGAGGGTCTCCTCGGCGAAGCCCTCCACGGTGCCGAGCACCGAGAACACCAGCATCACGCCCGCGATCAGCAGCGCCCCGCGCTCCCGCAGCCGGTGCGCGAGCCGGGCGATCCCGCGGTCCAGCGCGCCGGTGGCGAACACGACCGTGATGAACGCGCCGATCGCGAGCACGAACAGGAACACGCCGGCCGCGCCGTACAGGGAACCGGAGAGGTCCGGTCCGACCATGCCGGTCTTCTCGTCCTGGACGCCGTACAGGCCGTTCACCGGAGCGAGGAACAGGTCGTTCAGGCGGTCGGTGACGCTCTGCCCGGACGGCACCCGCCGGTACGTCCCCTGCACCGGCGCGCCGTTCGCGTCGCGGTCGTACCGGCCGGAGGGGATCAGGAACGCGAGCGCCCAGACCGCGACGGTGACCAGGGCGAGCACGGTGAGCGCGCTCGGGAAGGTGAATGTGCGGCCGCCGCCCCCGGTCTGGTCCCGTGTCACGCCGTACCGTCCTCCCAGGGGCGGGGTGGGGCCGCGGCTGCGGCCCTGGGCCGAGTCTGGGCCGGTGGGCGGCGGGGCGGCCCGCTGGACTGGGCCGCCCGGGTGAGCCCGGCAGGGGCACCGGCCGTGTCGAAACCGGGCCTTGATCGTTTCTTCTCGCGGAGCCACCACGTCGTGGTGCGCCGGAACGAGCGGGAGGGCACGCGGTGGATGCTTGGCGCTACCTCGCCGGAGCGGGTCTCGCGGCCCTGCTGGCGCCGCTGACCGCGGGCGCCGCCACGGCCGCCACCGGCACCGGCCCGTCCGGCTGGTCCACCCCCGACGCGGGCGTCTGCTTCCCCGGCCCGGGCCGGATGACCGTCTGGTCCCACGCCCCGGATGCACCGGCCGCCGACCACTGGGCGATGGTCGGCAGGGGCACTGGACCGGACGGCGAGCGGGTCCGGGCGGGCACCCGCGCCGGCGGCCCGGAGGGCCGGTGGGCGGCCGCCGGCACCGGCTCGGGGCCCGGCGGCGCGTGGGTGCGCGCGGGCACCGGGAAGGGCGGCGAGCGGGTGCTGAAGCGGTCACCGGCAGCCGGTCCGGACGGGCGGCAGGCCGTGAAGGTGTGGTCGCTGCGGGAGCTCCGGGAGCGGCAGGGGGTGCAGCGTAGCGGCTGCGCCGCGGCCGGGCCGGTCCGGCCGGCGCCCGAGCCGCCGCGGGTGGTGCCGCCCGCACCGCAGCCCCGGCCGCCGGTGGAGCCGGCCCGGCCCGCGGTGCCGCTGCCGCCGCCCGTGGAGCGGCCGGGCGCACCGGTGCCGCCGCCCGCCGTACCGCCGCCGGCCGCGGCACCGCCCCCGGCCGCCGCCCCCGCGGCTCCCGTACCCGTGCCGGACGTGCCTCACGTGCCGGACGTGCCGGCAGCATCGCCGGAGGCCCGTACCGCGCCCGCCCCGGCCGTGCGGCCCGCGCCCGTACCGCCCGCCCGCCCGGCCGCCTTCAAGGTGCGTCCGTACCGCTCGGCCGTGGTGCGCAGCCCCCGGGCCGGGGGGCTGTCGACGATGACTTTGATGCTCGTCGTGACGACGCCCGCCGTGCTGGCCGCCGCCTCGCTGCGGCCCCGTTCGAAGAGCCGCGGGGCGTCCTGACGGACCCCCGGGCGCTCAGCCCGACCGATCTCTCAACCGGAGCCCCCTCGTGTCCCAGTGGCTGGTCCTGGCCATCACCATGGCGCTCGCCTGCGCCCTCGTCCTGTTCTTCACGACCCTGCGGCACCGCCGGGCCTCCGACGACGAGGACACCAGCGAAACCCCCGACGTCATCGAGTACATGACGATGATGGTCGGCGTCGTGTACGCGATCGTGCTGGGCCTGGCCATCGCCGGCGTCTGGGAGGCCCGCGGCGCCGCCGAGGACAACGTGCGGCGCGAGGCCCAGGCGCTGTACGAGGTCACCCAGCGGGCCGACGTCTACCCGGCGGCGGTCCGCGACCGGATCCGCGGCGAGGTCGACGCGTACGTGGCGCACACCGTCGCCGTCGACTGGCCGCGGATGACCGAAGACGAGCCGCCGTCGGCGGAGGGCGGTGAACTGCTCGGCAAGCTGCGCCGCGACGTCACCCATCAGGCGCCGGCCAACGAGCTGCAGGCGCAGGCCTACCAGCCGCTGCTGGACCAGATCGCCACGGCGGACGACGCCCGGCACGCGCGCACCCAGAGCGACACGACGACGCTGCCGGGGGTGGTGTGGTTCGGGCTGCTGACCGGCGCGCTGGTCACCGTCGGCCTGATCTTCACCCTGCAGATCCGCCGGTCGCGCCGGGAGCTGCTGCTCGCGGGGCTGTTCAGCGCGCTGATCGGGTTCCTGCTGTTCCTGGTGTGGAGCTTCGACGCGCCGTTCGGCCGGGACGGCGAATCGGCGGCGCCGTTCACGGACCTCTTCCCCGTCGCCGTCGCCCAGGCGGCCGCCGCACCCTGACCCCGCCCCGGCTCCGGCCCGCCCCAGCCCCCACCCGGACCCCGGCCCCGGCTCACGCCTCGGCCGGGGTCTCCGCGTCGGTGTGCTCGGCGCTGCCGTCGGTGGGCTCCGTGAACCGCAGCTCGCCCCCGGTCAGGGGCGGCCCTTCGAGCGGCGGCCGCTGCGGTCCACGGGCCACCGCCAGCACCACCTCGGGCCGCAGCAGCGCCTGCGGCGGCGCGGACAGCGTCATGACGTCGAACAGGGTCCGGGTGACGATCGGCCGCCCGGTGGCCGTCAGCATCAGCCGGTCCATGTACCGCCGCAGCAGCGCCGACGAGGCCGGCGGCCGGGAGCCGACCGCGCCCGGGTACAGGATGTCCTGCCCGACGGCCAGGTCCCAGGCCGTGGCCACCGGCCGGGCCACTGCCCGCTGCACCCGGCGGGCGAAGCCGGGCCGGGCCGCCCCGTGGCTGCGCAGCTGCGCGCGCAGCGCGAGCACGCCCTGCGCGGCGACCGACATGCCGTGGCCGTACACCGGGTTGTACGTCGCCACCGCGTCCCCGAGCGCGACGAACCCCTCGGGCCAGCTCTTCAGCTCCTCGAAGTAGCGGCGCCGGTTGACGGTGCTGCGGCTCATCACCACGTCGGTCAGCGGCTTGGCGTGCGCGATCAGCTCGCCGACCACCGGGTCGCGGACCTGGCGGGCGAACGCCTCGAATTCGGCCGCGTCCCCGGTGGGCTGCCCGCCGCGGGTCCCGGACAGCGTCACCAGCCAGCGGCCGCCCTCCACCGGGATGATGGTGGCGGTCTGCCCCGGCACCGGCACCCGCGGGTCGGACTGGACGTTGACGACCGGGAAGTCCTCGGTGCCGGCCGGCGCCCGGAAGATCCGGCTGGCGTAGGCGAGCCCGGAGTCGACCTCCTCCTCGCGGACCTCCCCGGCGCCGAGGTCCTGCAGCCAGCGCGGGGCCCGCGAGCCCCGTCCGCTCGCGTCCACGACCAGCGCCGCGTCCAGGGTGGCCGTCTCGCCGGCGGCGGTCCGGATCCGCACCCCGGTGACCCGGCCGGCGTCCCCGTCCAGGCCCAGCAGCTCGGTGCCGTCCAGCATCCGTACGTGGTCGCAGGCGAGGACCTCCCGGCGCACCACCCAGTCCAGGAGGTCCCGGCTGCAGGCGATCAGGAACTGCATCTCGGGCCAGCGCCGGAACCAGCCGCTCGCCGACATCGACACCAGCCCCGTCGGCAGCGGGATCCGCCGGGCCCCGGCGGCCAGCCAGCGTGCCGTGGTGCCCGGCAGCAGTTCCTCGATCGCCCGGGCGCCGCCCGACCACAGCAGATGGGCGTGGTGCGCTTGGGGGAGGCCCTTGCGCGGCTCCGGACCCGACGGGAGGACGTCCCGGTCGACGACGGTGACCGCGTCCATGTGCTCGGCCAGGGCGGCGGCGGCGAGCATGCCCGCCAGACCGCCGCCGATGACGACGGCGTGCCGTGCGGCCCGCTCAGTTTTCGAAGGATCTGCCATGGGGGCCGCTCTCTGACCTGGCCGCCTCGCGGCGGGCTGCTGCTACTACGGGCGAATGGCGCAACGCGTGGGAGATGCGTACGAGATCCCGGGGGCGGGCCACGGGCGCCGCGGGGTGCTCCTGGTCGATTTCCGCCGTGCCGGCGTCCAGGTCCGCCCGCCGGGCCCGTACGGCGGCGGCGACCATCGCCGCGTCGGCGACGGCCTCGGCCGTGACCTCGTCCGCACCGCCCGCGACGGCCCGGGCGTACGCGTCGGCCCGCAGGCCGGCGTCGAACCAGGGCCCGATGGTCAGGAACCCGTCGTGGATGTCCGACTCCCGCTGGGTGACCCGGAGGTCCGCGGGCGACCACCACGCGATGCGCACCGCGGTGGTCCGGTCCGAAGCGGCCCGCTGCAGCTCGTGCCACAGGGTGCCCAGCTGCCGGTACGTCGCCCAGACCTGCCAGTGGTCGGCGGCGCGCTGGCACACCAGCGGCAGCACGAACCCGACGGAGCTGACCAGCGCGCCGGCGGACGCCAGCGGCGGCGCCAGGTAGGTGCTCAGCCCGTCCCAGTCGGTGCCCGCCCAGCGGGCCCCGATGGCCGCGAACTTGGTGACGTCGTAGCTGAGGTTGAACAGGTAGCCGATCACGATGATCGTGAGGCCGGTGCGCAGCCAGCCGCGCACCTGGAGGGCCCACCGCCAGCACATCGCCACCATCACGACCGCGGCCACGTTGTGCGCCACCAGGTACAGCACGATCATCTCGCGGATGTACGGGGTGCTCGCGTAGAAGGTGTCGAGGTCCCGGAGCCGTTCCTCCGGTGCGTCGCCGAGGACGAACAGGACGACCAGCGCGACCACGACGGCCGCGTACCCGCGGATCCAGAGCCGGGAGACCCGCCGGGTCTCCTCCGGCGGGCCGCCCCGCCAGTTGACGATGAGGATCAGGCAGGACGCGCTGAACGCCGTGATCAGGCAGTACACCAGCGGCGCCGAGACGTTCGGGATGCCGGTGAACCGGTTCACGGCCGAGATCGTCGGCGGCGCGGCGAACGCGAACACGGCGCCGGCCAGGGCCAGCAGCGCGCACACCGACCGCAGCAGCGGATCACGCCAGTTGGCCCGCAGCGCCGGCACCTTGAACGCGAGTGCCACCCACATGGCCGCCGCGGGTATGTAGTAGTCCCCCCCGTTCAATGGTCAGGTCCGGGGTCCTCGGTAGCCGAGGGAGGCTTCCAGGCGGCCGGCCAGGCCGTCGCGGGCCGACGGGGCCCGGCCGGCGGAGCCCGCCAGCCAGGAGCGGCACTTGCTGCCCAACAGGAGGCCGAAGGTTTCGGCTTCGGTCTCCTCCGAGACGTCCGCACGGGTGCGGGCCGCCACGCTGCGGACGGTTTCGCTCAGGTCGGCCTCGTCGGACAGCAGCCGGGCGGCGACGGCCGCGCCGTCGACGTGGTGGCTGCAGTGGCCGGCCTTCATGTGCCACAGCTCGTGCCCGAGGATGACCAGCTGGTGGTCGGGCGCGGTGCGCTCCTCGATGACCACCAGGTCGCGGTCGGCCATGTCGAGCCACAGCCCGCTGGCCGTCCCGGGCGGGAACGAGGCCATGCGGAACTGGACGGGGCGCCCGCGGTGCCGGCTCATGCCCTCGCACAGCGCGGCGTAGAGGTCCGCGGGTTCCGCCGGAGCGGGCAGCCGGATTCCGGCCACGAGCTCCGCGCACAGCCGCCGCTGCTCTCTGCCTATGCTCACCGTTCTCCCCGTCGGAGCGGACCCGGATCCGGAACTCTGCACCGCATTGTCGTGGTTGACGCCGCTTCCCTGCTCAGGAATCGGTGGGTTTGACGCTTTCCAGCAGCATGTCCAGCCATTCCGTCACCTTGTCGCGGTGCTTGTCGCTGGGCAGTTGGGCCGCCCGCCAGGCGATTCCGCGGACCCCGTGGTCCTGGAGGAGACGGGCCAGCGGGTCGTCCACGGCGGCCGCCTCGGCCGGAACGGTCTCCCGTTCGAGACCTGCGAAGTCCTGGAGCAGCTGCTGCTCGGTGCGCTGCAGGGCGTCGGTGAGGGCGTCGGAGTCGTGCGCCGTCAGGAAGCCGGCGTGCACCCCGAAGAACCGCTGGATCGCGTCACAGTGTTCCATGGTCGGGCGCCGGTCGCCGTTGATCAGGGCGCCGGCCTGCTGGCGGGACATGCCCGCGCCGTCGGCGATCTCCTGCTGCGTGTAGCGGCGCCCGTTGGGCTTGACCCGGGTGCGCCGCAGCAGGTCGAGGCGCTGCAGGAAGCGGGTCTGGAGGTCGGGTTCGCCGGCGGGGCGGCCGTCGAGGAGGGCCCGGACCACGTCCGCGGGGACGCCCGAGGCGTCCGAAAGCCGCCGCAGGTCGAAGACCTCGCTCGGGGACCGTCCGAGTTTGCCCGCGAGTTCGGCGACGCGCGCGGCAGTGGCCGCCAGGGGTCCGGTGGCCACTGTGACGGTTGCCTGGAAGCCGTCTGTCACCAGTGGTTCTCCTAGATCACGCGAGGTTGGTACGGGCACGCGGTTGGCCTCTGGAGGCTAACCGGTTCCCGTTCGTACGGCTAGAACTTGCCACAGCTGTGGCGCGAATGAGGTGTCAACGGGCTGGAATTGCCACAATAGTTGACACTGTCTTGCCGTCGGTAGCAGGATCGCCACACGGAAATGAAGATCGCAGACCGTGAGAAGGGGGAGCTCCCGGTGTCACATCTCGCAGCCGTGGGCCCATCCGAGGCCCTCGCGCGGTCCGGCCAGGATCGCCTGGCGGGCGAAGAGCCCGTACGTGGAGCCATCCGGTCGGAGCGCCGCAAGGCTCTCCTGCGGCAGCGCCGCGAAGAGCTCGGCCTGAGCCAGGAGGACGTGGCCGGCCGCCTCGGCATCAGCGTCCGCGCGTACGGCAACTGGGAACGCGGCCTGGTCAAGGAGTGGAACGACCGCAAGCTCCTGGCCCTCGCCCAGGCCCTGGAGATGAGCGAGCGGCAGCGCTTCTGGCTGTTCCGCGTCCTCGTCGACCGCGACCCGCCGCAGTCCTGGCGGCCCTCCGAGGAGAGCCGGCTGCCCGCGGACCCGGTCCAGCGCGACTACCTGCGCGACTACGCGGCCCTGATGGAGTCCGTGCCGTACCCCTCCTTCCTCGTCGACCGCCGCTGGGACGTCGCGCTCACCAACTCCGCCTTCGACCAGCTCTTCCAGACCGTCCGGCCGCACCCCACCGCGCTGCCCGACGACAACTTCCTGCGCTTCGTGCTCTTCCACCCGGACGCCGCCGCCGTGCTGGAGGACCACGAGCCCTCGTGGTGCGTGCCGCTGCTGGCCCGGTTCGCGGCCGCGCTCGCCGCGGACCCCGAGGACGAGGGGCTGCAGAGCATCCGGCAGGACATCGCGCACGACCCGTTCATGGAGGCCGCGTACCGGTACGGCGTCCCGCACTGGCTCGCCGCCCACGGCCCCGAGGCCGCGCGCGACGACGGCGCGGTGCTCGCCGTGCGCCACCCGGACCCGCGCCGGGGCGTCACCCGCTGCCGGGTGCTGGCCGAGTCCGGGCCGCTGCTCGACGACATGGGCCTGACCCGCGTCACCTTCGTGCTCTCCGCCCCGCAGGGTGCCGCGGGCATCCCGCCGGGCGCCCTCGCCGCCGTCCGGCCGGGCCCGCAGCTGCGGGCCGTGCCGCCGCTGGCCGATTAGGGCCTGTCCGGCGGGCTGTCTGCCCGGCGGAACGCCGAGCCGGCCGGTGCCGGGGTGCCGTGGCACGGGGGCGGCCGGGCGTCGGCGAGACTGGCCCGGGCACGGTGATTCCGCACCGGGCCGGGCGGAAGGGCGGGCGGCACGTGAAACTGACGATCCTCGGCGGCGGCGGGTTCCGGGTCCCCCTCGTGTACGGCGCGCTCCTCGGCGACCACGCCGAGGGCCGGGTCGACCGGGTCGCCCTCTACGACCGCGACCCGGCCCGGCTCTCCGCCATCGCCAAGGTGCTCGCCGAGCAGGCCGAGGGCGTCCCCGACGCGCCGGCCGTCACCGCCGGCACCGACCTCGACGAGGCCCTGGCCGGCGCCGACTTCGTGTTCTCCGCCATCCGCGTCGGCGGCCTGGACGGGCGCGCCGACGACGAGCGCATCGCCCTCGCCGAAGGGGTCCTCGGCCAGGAGACCACCGGCGCGGGCGGTGTCGCGTACGGGCTGCGGACCGTGCCCGTCGCACGGGAACTGGCCCGGCGGATCGCGCTGCGGGCGCCGGAGGCCTGGGTCATCAACTTCACCAATCCGGCCGGCCTGGTGACCGAGGCGATGGCCGCCGACCTCGGTGACCGCGTGATCGGGATCTGCGACTCGCCGGTCGGCCTCGGCCGCCGCATCGCCCGGCTGCTGGGCGCCGACCCGGCGGCCGCGCGCATCGACTACGCCGGGCTCAACCACCTCGGCTGGGTGAGCGGCCTGTGGGTCGACGGGCGGGACGAGCTGCCGGGGCTGCTGGCCGACCGGGACCTGCTCGGGTCGTTCGAGGAGGGGCGGCTGTTCGGGGCGGACTGGCTCCAGGCCCTCGGGGCGGTCCCGAACGAGTACCTCCACTACTACTACTTCAACCGCGAGGCGGTACGGGCGTACCGCGAGGCGGAGCAGACGCGCGGGGCGTTCCTGCGGGACCAGCAGGCGCGGTTCTACGCGGAGGCCGGGCGGCCCGGGGTCAAGGCCCTCGCCGCGTGGGACCGGACCCGGGCCGAGCGGGAGGCCACGTACATGGCGGAGAACCGGGAGGCGGCGGGGGCGGGTGAGCGGGCCGAGGCGGATCTGGAGTCCGGGGGGTACGAGCGGGTGGCGCTCGCGCTGATGCGGGCGATCGCGCGGGACGAGCGGGCGCGGCTGATCCTCAACGTCCGCAACCGTGGCGTTCTCGCGGGGCTCGACGGCGAGGCGGTGGTCGAGGTGCCGTGTGTGGTGGGGCGCGGTGGGGCGGTGCCGGAGCGGGTGTCGCCGCTGCCGGCGCATGCGGCCGGGCTGGTCGCGTCCGTGAAGGCCGTCGAGCGGGAGGTCCTGGCCGCTGCCGAGCACGGTTCCCGTGCCGCGGCGCTGAGGGCCTTCGCCCTCCACCCCCTGGTCGACTCGGTCACCGTCGCCCACCGCCTCCTGGACGGCTACGCCGCCGCCCACCCGGGCCTGTCGTACTTGCGCTGAGCGGGGGCCGGCCGGCCGGGCACAGGTGGCGATCCCGGCCTCGCCGCTGACGTCCGGGCCCGCCGGGCCAAGTCCAGCGCGTCGGCGTTCCCGGCGCGACGGCCCATTCCAGCCTCGCCGGCGTTTGAGGCGCGGGGGCCCGGGGGCGGAGCCCCCGCCACCCCGACCCAGCGGGGC
>NZ_JAJAUZ010000056.1 GCF_020532645.1 Streptomyces bambusae | reverse complement strand
CAGGCGCCCGGCGCGCAGGCCGCCGGCTGGCCGCCGCCCCCGCCCGCGGTCCCCTCGTACGCGGAGGGCGGCCCGTACGGCGACGGCGGTGCGCACGGCGGTCACGGCGGTCACGGCGGTTTCGGCGGCGGACAGGGCGGCGGCCCCTGGGCGGCGCCGCTCGGCCAGGAGCCCGCGCCCAAGCGCAAGGGGCGCGGCGGGCTGATCGCGGCCGCGCTGGTGGCGGCCCTGCTCGCGGGTGGGATCGGCGGTGGCATCGGCTACCAGCTCGCGAAGAACGGCGACTCCACGAGCGGCTCGACCACGGTCAGCGCCGAGGCCGCGCCGAAGGAACTGAAGCGCGAGCCCGGCACGGTGGCGGCGCTCGCCGCCAAGGCGCTGCCGAGCGTGGTGACCATCGAGGCGCAGGCCGGTGACGGCGAGGGCGGCACGGGCACCGGCTTCGTCTACGACCAGCAGGGCCACATCCTCACCAACAACCACGTGGTGGCCTCGGCCGCCAACGGCGGGAAGCTTTCCGCGACCTTCTCCAACGGCAAGAAGTACGACGCCGAGGTCATCGGCCGGGCGCAGGGCTACGACGTGGCGGTGCTCAAGCTGAAGAACCCGCCCGCCGGGCTGGCCCCGCTGCCGCTGGGCGACTCGGACCGGGTGGCCGTCGGCGACTCGACGATCGCGATCGGTGCGCCGTTCGGCCTGTCCAACACGGTGACCACCGGCATCGTCAGCGCCAAGAACCGGCCGGTGGCCTCGGGCGACGGGCAGAGCAACAAGAACTCGTACATGAGCGCGCTGCAGACCGATGCCTCGATCAACCCGGGCAACTCCGGCGGTCCGCTGCTGGACGGCCGCGGCGCGGTCATCGGCATCAACTCGGCGATCCAGTCGGCGGGCGGCGGCGGTGGCTTCGGCGGCGGTCCGGCCGGCTCGATCGGCCTCGGCTTCGCCATCCCGATCAACCAGGCGAAGAACGTGGCCGAGCAGCTGATCAAGACCGGCAAGCCGGTCTACCCGGTGATCGGCGTCTCGGTGGACCTCCAGGCCAAGACCGACGGTGCCAAGATCTCCGACCAGGGCGGCGCGGCGAACGACCTGGTCGACCCGAACGGCCCGGCGGGCAAGGCGGGTCTGAAGCCCGGCGACGTGATCACCACGTTCGGCGGCAAGCCGATCGACAGCGGCCCGACGCTGATCAGCGAGATCTGGACGTACAAGCCCGGTGACGTGGTCAAGCTGACGTACCTGCGCGGCGGCAAGCCGGCGACCGTGGACCTGACGCTGGGTTCGCGGGTCGGCGACAAGTAACCGGGGCCGGGCCGGGCGATCCGGCAGAAGTGACCTGAACGGCGAGGGGCCGTAGGCGGGATTCCGCCTACGGCCCCTCCCAACGTCCGCTTATGCTTCGAGCGTGTTCGACTCCCGGCACATCAGGACGTTCCACGAGGTGGTCACCGCCGGGTCGTACTCGGCGGCCGCCCGGGTGCTCGGATACACCCAGCCGGCGATCACCCAGCAGATGAAGGCGCTCGAACGCGCCGTGGGCACCCCGCTGTTCACGCGCGTGGGCCGCCGGATGCAGCTGACCGAGGCCGGGGAGTCGCTGGCCCGGCATGCCGAGGCCATACTCGGCAGCCTTTCCGCCGCCCAGCAGCAGATGAAGGCGTACGCGCGGCTGCGCACCGGCCGGGTCCGGCTGTGCGGTTTCCCCAGCGCCAACGCCACCCTGGTCCCCGAGGCGCTCAGCGTGCTGGCCAAGGAGCATCCGGGCATCCAGGTGGAGCTCCTCGACGGCGAGCCGCCGGAGTCGCTGCGCCGGCTGCAGCGCGGCGAATGCGACATCACGCTGGCGTTCACCTACCCCGGGCTGTACGAGGAGGTGCCGGACGAGGTCACCGAGGTGCGGCTGCTGGAAGACCAGCTGACGGTGCTGCTGCCCAGTGGCCATCCGCTGGCCCGCCGCCGTTCCGTGCAGCTGGGCGATCTGGCGGACGAGCGGTGGATCGCAGGGTGCCCGCGGTGCCGGGCGAACCTGCTGCACGAGTGCGCCGAGCTGGGCTTCGTCCCCGAGATCGTCTTCGCCACCGACGACAACCTGGTCGTCCAGAGCCTGGTCGGGCAGGGGCTCGGGGTGGCGATGATGCCCGCATTGCTGCTGCCCTCGCTGTCCCTGACCCGGGTGTGCGGGCGGGCCCTGGAGCCGGCCGCCCGGCGCCACATCTCCGCGTACGTCTACCGGGAGCACCTGCGGATCCCGGCGACCGCGGCGGTCCTCGACGAGCTGCGGCGGGTGGCGGCCAACCGCGTCGGCTGCTGAGCGGTCCCAGGACCCGTCGTCAAACTCCTGCCCGCCCTCCGGGCGACGACAGGGGTTTGACGACAGACCCTCGGGCCCGCGGCCGCGAGCGCGTCCCGGTCTGCCGGCCCTGCACAGCGGCAACGCCGAACAGGCAATGCATAAGCAGAGCTTGGGATTTCAGGTGAAAACTGTCGTTGGACGTGATGGACGGGCCGCCGGACGCTGCCCTTATGACCACGACGACGACCGCAGCGGTGGCTGTGACCGCACGGATGACCGCCCTCATCGAGGAGATACGCGCGGTCGTGGACCGCGGCCTGCCTCCGGATCTGACCGCGTACCTGGTGGGCGAGCTGCTCGGCCCCCACCTCGGCGCCCCCGACCTGCTCACCCTCGCCCAGCAGGAGAGCGACCCGGAGCGCTACCGGCAGCACATCGTGCACGCCGAACGGGACGGCAGCTTCTCCGTGGTGGCGCTGGTGTGGCTGCCGGGCCAGCAGACGTCCATCCACGACCACGTCGCCTGGTGCGTGGCCGGGGTGCACCAGGGCGAGGAACGCGAGCGCCGCTACCGGCTGGCGCCGGGGCCGGACGGCCGGGCCCGTCTGGTGCCCACCGAGGACGTCGTGAACGGACCGGGCGAGGTCTGCGGGTTCGCCCCTCCCGGGGACATCCACCGGGTGCGCAACTCCTGTCGTACGACGGCGATATCCGTGCACGTCTACGGAGCCGACGTGTCCCGGCTCGGCAGCAGTGTCCGCCGCGTCTACACCCTCCCGGCCGACTGATGGCCCTCCTGCACCGCCCGCAGACCGCCGGCGGGCACGCGGCACCCCCCGCCCGTCCGGATGTTTCACGTGAAACACGGACCTGGCCAGGACTGCTCACGGCGGTCCTGGGCGCGGCTGCCGCCTGGTCGGTCCATCTGCTGCTGCCGGCCGTCCCGATGCTGACCGCCTCCGTGGTGCTGGGCATCGCGGTCGCGCACCTGCCGCGGGTGCGTACCTTCGTACGGGGTGCCGGCCGGCCCGGTCTGTCGCTGGCGGGGCGGCGGCTGATGCGGATCGGCATCGTGCTGCTGGGCCTGGGACTCGGCCTGGACCAGGTGGTGCGGCTCGGCTGGGGCACGGTGGCGATGGTGTTCGCCGTGGTCGGGGCCACGTTCTTCGGCACGGTGTGGCTCGGGCGCCGGCTGGGGCTGCCCGGGGACCAGCCGCTGCTGATCGCGACGGGGTACTCGATCTGCGGGGCCTCCGCCATCGGCGCGGTGAGCGAGGTGTCCGGGAGTGACGAGGAGGACGTGGCCTCGTCCGTGGCGCTGGTGACGCTGTGCGGGACCCTGGCCATCGCCGTGCTGCCGATGCTCCAGCAGCCGCTCGGGCTGGGCAACGAGGCCTTCGGCCGCTGGGTCGGGGCGAGCGTGCACGACGTGGGCCAGGTGGTGGCCACGGCGCAGACCGCCGGTCCTGCGGCGCTGGGCGACGCGGTGCTGGTGAAGCTGATGCGCGTGGCGATGCTCGCCCCGCTGGTGGCGGCGGTGGCCTTCGCGCTGCGGGCCCGGCGGGCGGGAGTGCGTACTGCCTCGGGCAAGCGGCCCGCTCCGGTGCCGCTGTTCGTGGCGGGCTTCCTGGTCGCGGCCGGCGTGCGGGCCACGGGGCTGCTGCCCGACGAGGTCCTGACCTGGGCACGGACGGCCCAGGAGGCGTTGCTGGCGGCCGCGCTCTTCGGGCTGGGCAGTGCGGTGCACCTGCCGACGCTGGCCCGTACGGGAGGCCGGGCGGCGGCGCTGGGGCTGAGCGCGTGGGTGGTCGTGGCCGGTGTGTCGTACGCAGGGGTGCTGCTGACCGTGTGAGGGCGGGCCGGGGTGGGTGGCGGGCGCTCCGCCGGGTCAATCCGGCCGGAATCAAGGGGGATTCCGGCCGAACCGACCGAACGTTCTGACGAGTACCTGACAATTACGCCGAGGCGTGGCAGTCTGCCAGCCGCACGTCGATCCGCACCGACAGCTCTTCACCCCCACCCTGCCCGGGCCCACCGGCCCCGGCACGGCAGAAGGAGTCATGCGTGAATCGTCCTCGCAAAGCTGTCGCCGTCCTGCTCACGGCAGGAGCCCTGCTCGCCGGCGCACTGACGGCCGCCACCCCCGCGGCCGCCGGCACCCCCCCGGCCGCCCCCGCGTCCTTCGCCCCCCAGCACACCAAGGGCTTCTGGACCGCCGAACGGATGCGGGGTGCGACCCCGCTCGACCTGGTCCTCACTCCCGGCACCCGGCTCAGGGCCCCGGCCGCGCAGGCCGCGCCCACGGCCGTGCAGCCCACCGCGCCCACCGCCGGACCGGCCGCGTTCCCGCAGGCGGGCGGTGCGTGGACCGGCGGCGGTGCGGTGGTGCGCACGTCGGGCCGGGTGTTCTTCACCTTCCAGGGCCGGACGGCGTCCTGCTCCGGTGACTCGGTCACCAGCCAGAACGGCAGCACGGTGCTGACCGCCGGGCACTGCGTGAAGTACCAGGGTGCCTGGCACACCAACTGGGTGTTCGTACCGGCGTACGACAACGGCAACGCTCCGTACGGGCAGTGGAGCGCGACGCAGACCTTCGCCACGGACCAGTGGGCGGCCAGTGAGGACATCAACTACGACGTGGGTCTCGCGGTCGTCGCCCCGTTGAACGGGCAGAAGCTCAGCTCGGTCGTCGGCGCCCAGGGCGTGCTGTTCAACGGCGGCTACAACAAGCCGATGTACGCCTTCGGCTTCCCGGCCGCGTCCCCGTACGACGGCTCCAAGCTGGTCTACTGCAGCGGCAACTCGGGCAAGGACTTCCTGTTCTCCAAGGACCACAGCCTGGGCTGCAACATGACCGGCGGCTCCAGCGGCGGCCCGTGGTTCCAGAGTTTCAACGAGGCCACCGGCACCGGCCTGCAGGTCTCGGTGAACAGCTTCGGCTACACCTTCCTGCCGAACCGGATGTTCGGCCCGTACTTCGGCAACGAGGCCAAGGCCGTCTACGACAAGGCCCAGACGGCCTGACCCCCCTGTACCCAGGGCGCCCGCGCGAGGCGGGGCACCGGCCGATCCGGCCGGTGCCCCGCCTCGCCGTCGTCGTGCCGGGTGCGGACCTGCCGGGCGCCCGCGTACGGACTCGCCCGGGGTGCGGATTATCGCCCTCTTCGCGGCGGCGCGTGGCGGAACATGGCGAATGCCCCAGCGCCACCGTCGATTCCGCTTGCGCGCGGTAAGTTGCCGGACAGGTTCCAACTCCTCGCGTCCTGAACGCCCTTGCCCGCCGGGCAGGGGTCCCGGAATCCCCCGGGAGGCACCACGAGGCAAGGAGAGCGAGCCGATGGCACGACCGAAGGGGCGCGGGCGCAGGGCCCGCAGGACACCGCGGCGCGAGAAGATCCAGTTCGCCGCGGTCGTCCTCACGACGGTGACGGCCATCGCGGGGTGTGTGGAGCAGTTCGTCCGCTAGGAGGCGGTGTCTGTTCCGTGGTCCGGACGCCAGGTCGGTGCATGTGCCCGGCCGGTTCATAGACGGCCGGGCACAGCATTCCCCGCGCCACCGCCCGGTTCCGGTTGCCCCCGGAGCCGGGCTTTTCCATGCGTGGGGACGTCGTGCGACCACCATACCGAGAGCCCCCGTGAATCCTTGGCCATTGATTCGTGTTTCCGCAGGTCGCGGGGGCGGGTGCGGTCTCTGCAAGGCCTGGCGAGCCCTGGCGTTTACGACCCCCGGCGGGAGGTCGTCGCAGGTGGCGGGGGTGCAGGGGTGGCGCGTATCCGTGGCGCGGGGTGGCGAATCGTGGCGCGTCCGGCCACCCGCCGGCCGTGCCGTCCGCGGCCGCGCCTCCAGCGGTTCCCGAGCGGGGAGCGGCGCCGTGGTCCACCGGATCCCGGTAGGCTGTAGCCTGCTCCGCCGGCTCGCCGGCCGGGGCGGGGTGGGTTGCCCGAGCGGCCTAAGGGAACGGTCTTGAAAACCGTCGTGGCGCGAGTCACCGTGGGTTCAAATCCCACACCCACCGCAGCAGGCCACTGAAGTGGCTGGTCAGAGGGTGCGTCCTGGAATCCGGGGCGCACCCTTTTCGTGTGCGGGTGGGCCGGACGGGTGGTGTTTGTCGGACTACGTGCCCGGGTGGGCGTGGTTCCTCGTACTGGACGATTTGCGGATGCATCATCACGAATGTATTCAGATCCGCCCGTCCGAACATCCGGAATCCGGATGCGGGATTGAGGAGTCGTCATGGCCGCCAGCAACCGTTTCGCTTCGCTCTGGACCGTCTTCCTGACGGTGCTCGCCGGGATCCTCGGCGTCTTCGGGATCCGCACCGCGCAGGCGGAGTTCACGGTCGAGGGCGGCCGGGCGCACGTCACCGAGGTGGCCGCCCCCGAGGCGACCGAGGCGGCCGAGACGGCCGAGGCGGGTACGGGCGCACCGGCGGGGGTGGTGCGGCGGCGGTCGGGCCTGGTCGGGGGCGGGGCGCTGCCGCCGACGATCGCGCAGCGGATCCGGGCCGAGGCGCACGGGTCGTCCCCGTCGGTACGGCGGTCCACCACGGCGGCGGCGAGCATGCGACGGCTGTCGGCGGCTGATCGGGACCGTCGGGACCGGGAACTCGATCTGGCCGCGTGACGGGCGCGGCGGATTCCGCCCCCGCGGGCGCCGGGGGCGTGCAAGGGGCGCAGGGCTTGGTACGGCGGGGGGAGCGGCGGCCGCCGGGAGTGCGGCCGGGGTGCGGGGGTGCTGTGGGGGTGTGACGGGGGCGGGGGGAAGTGGCGGAACGGTTCAGCCCTTGCGGCGGACCGTTCTTCGGCGTTTCAGGGGCGGGATCGGTGCTTTTGGGGGCGTGACCGGGGTTTATCCGGATTGGCTCATGCTTGCGAGGGAATCGGCAACTGCGGGGTGGTTCGCCGGGGATTCGGTGGGCAACTCTGGTCTCGACGTCGAGAGCAGGAGCAACACCCCAGGGTGGTCGGCCAACTGCCTTGGAAAACCCCGTAGTTCAATCTGGAGGATTCAGCATGGCATTCGTTCGTACCGCCCGCGTCATCGCCGCCGTCGCCTCGTTCCCCCTCGCCGCCGCCCTCTTCTCCGGGGTCGCGCAGGCCGACAACGGGTGGGGATCCTTCGCGGACAACGGCTCGAACGCGAGCGTGGCGAGCATCATCGGCAGCGGTGTGGGGGGCAGCAGCAGCGGCAACACCTCCACCTCGCAGCAGGTGGCCACCGGCTCGGGAGCGGCCAACCAGAACAACACGGCCCAGGTCAGCGGCTCGGCCTTCACGGCGATCGACCAGGACAACAGCAACGTGGCGGTCAACTTCCACCCGTGGTGGTAGGCCGGCGGGCCCACTGACCGCGAGCGCCCGTACGACCGGACCGGCTGGGGTCCCGTCGTGCGGGCGCTCCGCGCCGTCCGGGGCCCGGGGCCGGTGCGGCCTTGACACCTCCTGTCATCTGACGGAGAGTCAGAAATCTCTTTCGCGCCGCTGCTCCTCCGCCGCCTCGGGAGGCTTTCCGCCGTGCATCTCGCCCCTACCGAGCCGCAGTTGCGGCTGCGCGCCGAACTCCGCGCGTACTTTCGCTCCCTGATGCCCGACGGCGTACCGGAGGACCCCGGGGAGCAGCGCGCGCTGCTGCGCCGGATCGGCGCCGACGGCCTGCTGGGGATCGGCTGGCCCGAGGAGTACGGCGGCCGGGGGCGCGGACCCGACGAGCAGTTCGTGTTCTTCGACGAGGCCTACCGGGCCGGGGCGCCGGTCTCGATGGTCACCCTCAACACCGTCGGTCCGACCCTCATGAAGTACGGCACCGACGAGCAGAAGGCGTACTTCCTGCCGCGGATCCTGCGCGGCGAGCTCGTCTTCGCCATCGGCTACTCCGAACCGGAGGCCGGCACCGACCTGGCCGCCCTCCGGACCCGGGCGGTCCGCACACCCGCCGACGGCGGCGGCACCCCGGACACCGGCGAGTGGCTGATCGACGGCCAGAAGGTCTTCACATCCAACGCCCAGAACGCCGACTGGATCTGGCTGGCCTGCCGCACCGACCCGGACGCCCCCAAACACCGCGGCATCTCGATCATCCTGGTACCCACCGACGCCCCCGGATTCTCGTGGACGCCGATCGACACGGTCGGCGGCCTCACCACCACCGCCACCTACTACGACGGCATCCGGGTGCCCGCCGGCAACCTCGTCGGTCCCGAGCACGGCGGCTGGGGGCTCATCACCAACCAGCTCAACCACGAACGCGTCGCCCTCGCCGCCATCGGCATGCAGGCCGAGGAGTTCTTCCACGACGTCGTCCGGTACGCCCGCACCCCCGACCCCGGCACCGGGGAGCGCCCCGCCGACCGGCCGTGGGTGCAGGCCCGGCTGGCCGAGGCACACGCCCGGCTGGCCGCCGTACGCCTGCTCAACTGGCGGCTCGTCCAGGACGTCGGCGCGGGCACCCTGGCGCCCGGAGACGCCTCCGGGGTGAAGTTCCTCGGCACCGAGAGCGCGGTGGAGGTCTACCGGATCTGCCAGGAGGTGGCCGGCGACCCCGCTCTGATCAGGGGCCCCGGGCCGGAGTCCTTCGGCGGCGGGGAGCTGGAGCGGCTCAACCGGGCGGCCCAGATCAACACCTTCGGCGGCGGGGTGAGCGAGGTCCAGCGCGAGCTCGTCGCGACCATGCGGCTCGGCATGAAGGCGAGGAAGCGGTGACCGGCGAAGCGGTGAACGAGCAGCGCACGACGTCCGACGGCGACGACCTCCATCCGCGCCTGCGCACCTTCGAGGGCCGGGCGGCCGCCACCGCCGCCCACGGCAAGGATCCCGTCAACGTGCCCATGATCCGCCACTGGTGCGAGGCGATGGGCGACACCCATCCGGCGTACACCGGCCCGGACGCGGTCGCCCCGCCCACCATGCTCCAGGCCTGGACGATGGGCGGGCTCTCCGGCCACGACGCCGGAAGCGGCCGCTCCGGCGCGTACGACGAGCTGTTCGCCCTGCTCGACGGCGCGGGCTTCACCTCGGTCGTCGCCACCGACTGCGAGCAGGAGTACCTGCGGCCGCTGCGCCCGGGCGACGAGATCACCTTCGACGCGGTCATCGAGTCGGTGTCCCCGCGCAAGACCACCAAGCTGGGCACCGGCCACTTCGTGACCACCCGGATGGACGTCCGCACCGGCGGCGAGCTCGCCGGGACCCACCGCTTCCGCATCCTCAAGTACGCCCCGGCCGCCCGCGCGAAACCCCCGGCGGCGGACGCACCCCGCCGCCCCCGCCCCGTGATCAACCGCGACAACCGGCCCTTCTGGGACGCCGTGGCCGAGCACCGCCTGCTGATCCAGCGCTGCACCGGCTGCGGCACCCTGCGCTTCCCCTGGCTGCCCGGTTGCAACGCCTGCGCGAGCCCCGGCTGGGACACCGTCGAGGCCTCCGGCGAGGGCACCGTCTTCAGCTACGTCGTCATGCACCACCCGCCGTTCCCCGCGTTCGACCCGCCCTACGCGGTCGCACTCGTCGAACTCGCCGAAGGGGTACGGATGATCAGCAACATCACCGGGGTCCCGTACGACAAGGTGCACATCGGGATGCCGGTCCGGCTGGAGTTCCTGCGCGCAGACGCGGAACTGGAGCTTCCGGTGTTCCGGGCGGAAGGGGCCTGACGTGGACTTCCGCCCCACCGAGGACCAGGCCGCCGCGGCCGGGCTGGCCGCCGACATCTTCGCCGACCTGGCCGGACCAGAACGGCTGGCCGCCGCCGGCACCGGCAGCGACGCCGAGCTGTGGAAGGCCCTGACGGCGGCCGGACTCACCGCCGCCGTCGAGGACGTCGGCCTGCTCGGCCTGGTCCTGCTGCTGGAGGAGCAGGGACGCACCACCGCCCAGGTCCCGTACGCCGCGACCTGCGTCTACGGCCTCCTCGCGATCGGCGCCCACGGCACCGCCGGGCAGCGCACCCGGCTGCTGCCCGCCCTGCGCACGGGCACGGCCGTCGCCACCGGCGCCTTCCCGGCGCGCGGCGAAGTCCGCTCCGAGCCGGCAGACCGGACAGCGCCGGCAGACCCGGCAGACCCGACGGACCCGACGGACCCGACAGCGCAGGCAGACCCGGCAGAGCCGACGGACCCGACGGACCCGACAGTGCCGGCCGCCGGCGAAGGGCCCGCGAGCGCCCGGCTCACCGGCACCCTCCCCCTCGTCCCCTGGCTGCGCGACGCCGCGTACGTCCTCGTCCCCGACCGCGACCGCACCCTCTGGCTGGTCCGTACGGACGCCCCCGGCGCCACCGTCGTACCGGTCGAGGCCACCGCCCCCTGGTCGGCCGGCCGGCTCGTCCTCGAAGCGGCGGAGGCCGAGCGGCTCGGCACCGGCCCGCAGGCGTACGAGGCGGTCCTCGCCACCGCCCGCACCGCGTTCGCCGGGCTCCAGGCGGGCGTGTGCGCGGGCTCGCTGGCGCGGGCCGTGGCGCACACCTCCACCCGGGAGCAGTTCGGCCGCCCGCTCTCCACCAACCAGGGCGTGCAGCTGCGCGCCGCGGACGCGTACATGGACACCGAGGCCATCCGGGTGACCGCGTACGAGGCGGCCTGGCGCATCGACCAGGGCCTGCCCGCCCGGCAGCACGTCCTGACCGCCGCCTGGTGGGCCTCCGAGGCGGGCAAACGGGTGGTGCACACCGGCCAGCACCTGCACGGCGGGCTGGGCGCCGACCTCGACCACCCCGTCCACCGGCACTTCCTGTGGGGGCGCCAGCTGGACGCGTACCTCGGATCCGGAGCCGAAATCCTCGCCGAACTCGGTGCGTCCATCGCAGCGGAGGGACCCGCATGACCCGTCCGACCGGCCCGGACCCGACGCCCGCCGGCCCCCCTCGACTGCGCCCCGGCGACACCCTGGCTCCGCTGGAGGTCCCGGTCACCCGAACCCTGATCGTGGCCGGCGCGGTCGCCTCCCGCGACTACCAGGACGTGCACCACGACGCCGAACTCGCGCGGGCCAAGGGGTCCCCGGACATCTTCATGAACATCCTGACGACGAACGGGCTGGTCGGCCGGTACGTCACCGACCGGCTCGGGCCGGCCGCCGTCCTGCGGAAGGTGGCCATCCGGCTCGGCGCCCCCAACCACCCCGGGGACACCATGGTCCTCACCGGCACCGTCGAGTCGGTGTCCGGCCCGACCGTCGAGATCCGCGTGACCGGCACCAACCGGCTGGGCCGGCACGTCACGGGCACGGTGGTCGCGGACACGGCGGTCGCGGACACGGCGGTGGCCGACGTGGCGCCCGCGGACCCGGCGCCCGCGGAGGAAGCCCCCGCCGCCCCCGACCCGCAGGAGAGCCCCGCATGAGCGTCCGTACCCGCGACAGCCTCGGCGGCCGGGCCGCGATCGCCGGCATCGGCGCCACCGAGTTCTCCAAGGACTCCGGCCGCAGCGAGCTGAAACTCGCCGTCGAGGCCGTCCACGCCGCCCTCGACGACGCCGGACTCACCCCCTCCGACGTCGACGGCATGGTCACGTTCACCATGGACACCAGCCCCGAGATCACCGTCGCGCAGGCCGCCGGCATCGGCGAGCTGTCCTTCTTCTCCCGCGTCCACTACGGCGGCGGCGCGGCCTGCGCGACCGTCCAGCAGGCCGCCCTGGCCGTCGCCACCGGGGTCGCCGAGGTCGTGGTCTGCTACCGCGCGTTCAACGAGCGCTCCGGCCGCCGCTTCGGCTCCGGCGTCCAGCAGCGCGAGCCCTCCGCGGAAGGCGCCGCGCTCGGCTGGTCGCTGCCCTGGGGCCTGCTCACCCCGGCCTCCTGGGTGGCCATGACCGCCCAGCGCTACCTGTACGCCCACGGGCTGACCTCCGAGGCCTTCGGCCACGTCGCCGTCACCGGCCGCCGGCACGCGGCGAACAACCCGGCCGCGTACTTCCACGGCAAGCCCATCACCCTCGCCGACCACGCGGCCTCCCGCTGGATCGTCGAACCGCTGCGGCTGCTGGACTGCTGCCAGGAGACCGACGGCGGCCAGGCCCTCGTCGTCACCAGCGTCGAACGGGCCCGCGACCTGCGGCACGCCCCGGCCGTGATCACCGCGGCCGCCCAGGGCGCCGGCCGCGCCCAGGAGGCGATGACCGGCTTCTACCGCGACGACCTCACCGGGCTGCCCGAGATGGGGGTGGTGGCCCGGCAGCTGTGGCGGACCAGCGGACTGCGGCCCGCCGACATCGACGTGGGCATCCTCTACGACCACTTCTCGCCGTTCGTGCTCATGCAACTGGAGGAGTTCGGCTTCTGCGGACCCGGCGAGGCCCCCGGTTTCGTCGCCGCGGACGCCCTGCCGCTCAACACGCACGGCGGCCAGCTGGGCGAGGCGTACCTGCACGGGATGAACGGCATCGCCGAGGCCGTGCGGCAGCTCCGCGGCAGCTCCGTGAACCAGGTCGCGGGCGCCGCGCACACCCTCGTGACGGCCGGCACGGGCGTGCCGACGTCGGGTCTGATCCTCGGTGCGGACGGTGCGTGACGTCCCGTACTCCTTCTTCAGGAGGTAGGGCAGGCCCCACCCCTACAACCTGAGGGGGATACCGCTTCGGCACTTCGGGCCGATCCCCGGGGGCGGGTGCCGCTTCTAGCGTGGAGCCATGACCACGCCTGTCTGCACGTACCCGTCGAGCGCCTCGTACCCGAGGGCGTACCCGTCGTTCTCCTCGTACGTCCGGACCCGCGGCACGGCGCTGATGCGGACCGCCCGCTCGCTCACGGCCAACCCGTGCGACGCGGAGGACCTGCTGCAGACCGCGCTCACCAAGACGTACGTGGCCTGGGACCGGATCGAGGACCACCGGGCGCTGGACGGGTACGTGCGCCGGGCGCTCGTCAACACCCGCACCTCGCAGTGGCGCAAGCGGAAGGTCGACGAGTTCTCCTGCGAGGAGCTGCCGGAGCCGGAGGGCCTGCCGTACACGGACCCGGCCGACGCGCAGGTGCTGCGCGACGCGATGTGGCGCGCGGTGACCCGGCTGCCGGACCGCCAGCGGGCCATGGTCGTCCTCAGGTACTACGAGGACCTGAGCGAGGCCCAGACGGCGGAACTGCTCGGCGTCTCGGTCGGCACGGTCAAGAGCGCCGTCTCCCGCGCCCTCGGCAAGCTCCGCGAGGACCCGGAACTGAGCCCCATCGGCCTGTGAACCACCCGCACCATCCGCAGCGCCCGCACCACCCGCAGCGCCCGCCTCACCTGCAGCTCCCGGACCGTCCGCAGCTCCCGCACCGCCCGACCCGGACCCTGACAGGGATTACTGGCACGGTTTCTACCGCCGGGTAGTGACAGGACCTCCCGCCGCGCGCAGAATCGGCAGCATCCTTTTGCCGCCGCGCAGCGCCCATCGGGAGGACGCTTTGCTGAGCACCATGCAGGACGTACCGCTGACCGTGACCCGCATCCTCCGCCACGGGATGACGGTCCACGGGCGGTCCCAGGTCACCACCTGGACCGGCGAGCCCGAGCCGCACCGCCGCAGCTTCGCCGAGATCGGCGCCCGCGCCGGAGCGCTCGCGCACGGCCTGCGCGACGAGCTCGGGGTGCAGCCCGACGACCGCGTGGCCACACTCATGTGGAACAACGCCGAGCACGTCGAGGCGTACTTCGCGATCCCCGCCATGGGGTCGGTCCTGCACACCCTGAACCTGCGGCTCCCCCCGGAGCAGCTGGTGTTCATCGTCAACCACGCCGCCGACAAGGTGGTCCTGGTCAACGGCACCCTGCTGCCGCTGCTCGTGCCGCTGCTGCCGCACCTGCCGACCATCGAGCACGTCGTGGTCTCCGGGATCGGCGACCGCTCCGCGCTCGACGGCCTCGACGTGCAGGTCCACGACTACGAGGAGCTGCTCGCGGGCCGGTCCGCCGACTACCCGTGGCCCGAGCTGGACGAGCGGCAGGCCGCGGCCATGTGCTACACCTCCGGCACCACGGGCGACCCCAAGGGCGTCGTCTACTCGCACCGTTCGATCTACCTGCACTCGATGCAGGTGAACATGGCCGAGTCCATGGGCCTGGACGCCTCCGACACCGGCCTGATCGTCGTACCGCAGTTCCACGTCAACGCGTGGGGCCTGCCGCACGCCGTCTTCATGACCGGCATCAACATGCTGATGCCGGACCGCTTCCTGCAGCCCGCCCCGCTCGCCGAGATGATCGAGCGCGAGAAGCCCACGTACGCGGCGGCCGTGCCGACGATCTGGCAGGGCCTGCTGGCCGAGGTGTCCGCGAACCCGCGCGACATCTCCTCCATGAAGCACGTCACCATCGGAGGCTCGGCCTGCCCGCCGTCCCTGATGGAGGCGTACGACAAGCTGGGCGTGCGGGTCGTGCACGCCTGGGGCATGACGGAGACCTCGCCGCTGGGCACCATGGCGCACCCGCCGGCCGGGCTGTCGCCCGAGGAGGAGTTCCCGTACCGGATCACCCAGGGCCGTTTCCCGGCCGGGGTGGAGGCGCGGCTGGTCGGGCCCGGCGGGGACGTGCTGCCGTGGGACGGTGCGTCGGCGGGCGAGCTGGAGGTCCGCGGCAACTGGATCGCCGCCGCCTACTACGGCGGCAGCTCCGGCGAGCCGCTGCGCCCCGAGGACAAGTTCAGTGCGGACGGCTGGCTGAAGACCGGCGACGTCGGTGTGATCAGCGCGAACGGCTACCTGACGCTGACCGACCGGGCCAAGGACGTCATCAAGTCCGGCGGCGAGTGGATCTCCAGCGTGGAGCTGGAGAACGCGCTGATGGCCCACCCGGACGTGGCCGAGGCGGCCGTGGTCGCGGTGCCCGACGAGAAGTGGGGCGAGCGCCCGCTGGCCACCGTCGTCCTCAAGGACGGCGCCGCCACCGAGTACGCCGACCTGCACGCCTTCCTGGGCCGGACGATCGCCAAGTGGCAGCTGCCCGAGCGCTGGGCGCTGGTGCCGGCGGTCCCGAAGACCAGCGTCGGAAAGTTCGACAAGAAGGTCATCCGACGGCAGTACGCGGACGGCGAGCTGGTGGTCACCAAGCTCGGCTGAGCCCGCGGCGCCACGGCCCAGCCCCCGCTGCACGCACGTCAGCGGGGGCTGAGCCAGCCGCGCAGCAGCCGGCTGACCGCCGGCATCGCCACGTACGTCATCAGGGTGCTGAACACGGCGGAGAACGCGGCCGTGCGCAGCACGACGTGCAGGTCCACCAGGAACGGGCCGATCAGTGCGTTGCCCGCGAGCGAGATCGGGAAGATCGCGAGCCCGGAGCTGACCGCCATCTTCCAGCGCGGCGGCGCGGGCCGGGTCGTGCCCGGCTTGGCGAACCAGGTCTCCATGCCGGTGAGTTCGCGGCGGGCGATCTCGGTGTGGTGGTGGCCCTCGCAGTTCGCGAACCAGGCGGCCCGCTCCGGCGAGTCCTGCCAGGCGCGGAAGGCGGCGTTGTCGCGGAAGCGGTGCACCAGGAACCAGGGCGCGCCGTCCGCCGCCGGGCGGAACAGCCCGTAGCCGAGGTGCCCGGGGAAACCGGCGGCGGTCTCCAGGATGCCGCGCGCCCACGTCTCGAACGACTCCTCGTAGCCGGGCTCGACCTGGCGGGCGATCAGGAGCGTCACCTCGCCGTCGTCGGCGGGCACGCTCCACTCGGCGGGCTCCTGCGGGGTGTTCCGGCTGGTGCTGTTCGTCGTGGCCATCCGCCCAGGGTGGCTAATGGGTGCCGATCTTGGCCAGCAGGTCCACGATGCGGCCCTGCACCTCGGCGGTGGTGGCGCGTTCGGCGAGGAACAGCACGGTCTCGCCGGAGCCGAGGCCGGTGGGGCCGGACTTGTCGATGTCCGCCGAGGTGTAGACGACGAGCGGGGTGCGGTTCAGCATCCCGTTGGCGCGCAGCCAGTCCACGATCCCGGCGCGGCGCCGGCGCACCTGCATCAGGTCCATGACGACGAGGTTCGGGCGCAGCCGGGACGCCAGCTCGACCGCGTCGGTGTCAGCGTCGGCGCGCGCCACCTGCATGCCGCGCCGCTCCATCGCCTCGGTCAGTGCCTGCGCGATCTCGTCGTGCTGTTCCAGGAGCAGCACGCGGGAGGGGTGCTGCTCGCTGTCGCGCGGCGCGAGTGCCTTGAGGAGGACCGCCGGGTCGGCGCCGTACGCGGCCTCCCGGGTGGCCTGCCCGAGCCCGGCGGTCACCAGGACGGGCACCTCGGCGGCGCCGGCGGCCTGCCGGAGCGACTGGAGGGCGGTACGGGTGATCGGTCCGGTCAGGGGGTCCACGAACAGGGCGGCCGGGTACGCGGCGATCTGCGCGTCCACCTCCTCGCGGGAGTGGACGATCACCGGTCGGTAGCCGCGCTCGCTGAGCGCCTGCTGGGTCTGCACGTCGGGGGCCGGCCACACCAGCAGCCGGCGCGGGTTGTCCAGCGGCTCCGGCGGCAGCTCGTCGTCGACGGGCTGCGGCACCGGGCGGTGCGGGACGACCTCGACGGCCCCGCCGGGCCCGTCGAGCGGTTCGGGTCCCTCGGCGGAACCGGCCGCGGGCGCTCCTATGGCGAACGCTCGGCCCGTACCGAGGGAGGAGCCGTCGGCTCCGCTGTCCGGCTCGGCGAGCTTGCGGCGCCGTCCGGATCCGCCGTCGGTGTCCTGGGCCTGCCGCGCTCCGGGCACGGCGACGGCTGCCGCCGCGTCCTCGGGGGCCGTCCGGGCGGCCGGCACCGGCCAGGCCGCCGGAGTGGCCGGCAGCGCCCGCCGCCGGCCGGTGGGCGCGGCCTCGTCCTCGGTGGGCACGGGGTGCGGCTGCGGGGGCGTGTGCGTGTCGCCGGCCGCGGCGGCCGCGGCGGCCGCGTGGGCCTCGTCGTCGGCGGGCACCGGCGTGCCGAGCACCCGGCGGGCCCGGCGTCCCTGGCCGTCCGCACCTGCCGCGCCGGCGGCGCCGACGGGCTGGAGGGGTTCGACGGGGGCGGGGCCGGCGGGGGTAGCGAGGCCGAGGAGGGTGCCGGGGGCGCCGGGCGTGCCGAGGGCGCCGGCGGCGCTGAGGGTGCCGGGGGCGCCTGAGCCGCCGGGAGCGTTGGCGGTGCCGTGGGGTCCCTGGGCGGCGGCGGAAGCGTTCGGGCCCACCTGGATCGCGCCGCCGGGAGCTGCGCCGGGGCCGCCGCTGTCGTCGGAGCCGTAGGGGTCGGCCGCCGGAGCAGCCCCGTTGCGGGCGCCGGGCACGCCGGGGTTGCCCGCCGCGGCACCGGGTGCGGCGAGGGCACGCCGACGACCGCCACCGGGCGCGGCCTCACCCTCGGGAGCCACGGCCACCTCGGGAGCGCCGGCCAGCGCCCGCCGCCGGCCCTTGCCCTGCTCCCCTTCCGGAGCCGCGGCCCCTGGCCCCTGCGGGGCGACCTGGCCGGCACCCTGCGGCGGCACGGGCCCGGCGCCCTGGGGAGGAACAGCTGCGGCACCCTGCACGGGTACGGGTCCTGCGCCGTGCGGGGGCAGGGGCCCCGAGCCCTGCGGGGGTACGGGTCCCGCGCCCTGCGGGGCCATCGGGCCCGGGCCGTGAGGCGGCACGGGCCCCGCGCCGAGCGGTGCCACGGGTCCGGCGCCGTTGGGCGCGACCGGGCCCACGGCCCGGGGCGGTACCGGCCCTGCACCCGGAACGGGTCCGGGACCGAGCGGAGGCACAGCTCCCCCACCGAGCGGCGGTACGGGGCCGGCGCCGAGGGGCGGTACGGGTCCCGAACCCTGCGGCGGTACGGGGCCGGCGCCGTGCGGTGCCACGGGTCCGGCGCCGTTGGGCGCGACCGGACCCACGGCCCGGGGCGGCACGGGTCCGGCCCCCTGGGGCGGAACGGCTCCGGCAGCGGGCGCGCCGGGAGCTGCCGGCCCCCGCGGCGGCACCGGTGCGGCACCGAGCGGCGACGCGGGTCCGGCCCCCGGCGGCGGTACGGCCGCGGGTCCGGCGCCCTGCCGGGGCACGGGTCCGGCACCCTGCGGAGGCACGGGTCCGGCGCCGTGCGGGGCGACCTGGCCCGCGCCGTGCGGCGGCACCGGTCCGGCGCCCTGCGGCGGTACCGGTCCCTGCGGGATCCGCGGCGGCTCGGACGGCATCGGCGGGATGGCGGGGATGGCCGCGCGGGCCTGGGCGGGGGCGGGGGCCGGCCGGGGGCCGGCCGGGGTGCCCTCTTCGAGGGCCCGGCCGCGGCGGCGGCCGGTGCCGTCGGCGGGCACCGGGGCGGCCAGTCCGGCCGGGTTCACCGGTGCGGGCGCCAGGTCCGCACCGGGCGCGCGCCGCCGCCCGGACGGCAGGGCCAGTGCCCCGCCCTGCGGAGCGGCCGGCTCCTCGTCGAGGAACGCGTCCACGCCGCGCCGCGCCCGCCGCCCGGCCGGCTTCGGCTGAGCGGCCTCCGCCCCGGGCCCGGACTCCGGCTCCGGCGCGGGCTCCGGCTTGGGCCGGGTCACGGTGCCGGCGCCCGCACCGAGCGGGACTTCGAGCACGTACGCACTGCCGGTCATGCCCGGCACCTCGTGGGTCTGCAGCACACCGCCGTGCGCGCCGACGATCCCCCGCACGATCGGTCCGTGCACCGGGTTCCCGCCGGCGTACGGTCCTCGGACCTCGATGCGCGCAACCTTCCCGCGCTGGGCGAGGGCGACCACGATCGTGGAGTCGGCGTACCCGCCGGCCTCCGTCACCGGCGCCTTGCCGGTGGCGTCCACCCCGGCCAGGTCGGCGATCAGGTGGGCGAGCGCGGTCGCCAGCCGGCCGGCGTCCACCTCGGCCTCGATCGTCGGCGCGTGCACCGCGAACTGCGCCCGCCCCGGTCCGATCAGCTCGACCGCGCCCTCCACCGCCGACGCGACCACGTCGTCCAGGAGCGCCTTCTCCTTGGTCAGCCGGTCCGTGCCCGCGTCGAGCCGCTGGAACGACAGCACGTTGTCGAGCAGCACCGTCATCCGCGAGTACCCGGCGGCGAGGTGGTGCAGCAGCTGGTTCGCCTCGGGCCACAGCTGCCCGGCGTCGTCCGCGGCCAGCGTGGCCAGTTCGCCGCGCAGCTCCTCCAGCGGCCCGCGCAGCGCCTCGTCCGCGAGGGCGAGCAGCTGGGCGTGGCGGGCGGCCAGCGCGTCGTACGGGCGCCGGTCGGTGAAGGTCATGACCGCGCCGACGAGCTGCTCACCGTCGCGCACGGGCGAGGTGGTCAGGTCCACGGAGACCGGTTTGCCCGCCTTGTTCCACAGCACCTGCCCCCGCACCCGGTGCTTGCGCCCGGACCGGAGCGTGTCGGCGAGCGGCGACTCGTCGAAGGGGAACGGCGCGCCGTCCGCGCGGGAGTGGAGGACGAGGGAGTGCAGTTCGCGGTTGCCGAGCTCGGTGGCGCGGTAGCCGAGGATCTGCGCGGCGGCGGGGTTGACGAGGACCACCCGGCCGTCGGTGTCGGTGCCCACCACGCCCTCGGCGGCGGCCCGCAGGATCATCTCGGTCTGGCGCTGCGACCGGGCCAGCTCGGCCTCGGTGTCGACCGTGCCGGACAGGTCCCGGACGACGAGCATCAGCAGCTCGTCGCCGGTGTAGCGGTGCGCGTCGGCGTAGGCCTCGCGGCCGTCCTCCAGGCCGGCGCTGGTCACCTCGGCGGGGAACTCGCTGCCGTCGGTGCGGTGGGCCGTCATCCGCTTCGGCTTGGTGCGGCCCTCGGGCACGTCGTCGGGGCGGCGCATCGATCCGGGGATCAGCTTCGAGTCGAACTCGGGGAGCAGCGACAACAGGCCGCGGCCGACCAGTCCGGTGCCGGGGGACTCGAAGACCTCGAGCGCGATGGAGTTGGCGTTCACCACGGTGCCGTTGGCGTTCACGAGGAGAAGCGCGTCCGGAAGCGCGTCGAGTATTGCTGCGAGGCGAGCAGCGCCTCGGGATGGCCTGCTGCTCACGACGACGCTTCCTCCCTGACTACCGGCATGTCACGGGAGGAGTCTAAGGGCACCGGCCCGGCGCCCGGCGGGGGATGTGACGCAGTGGTCGCATCCTCGCTGGTCAGGAGCGCACACTCGGAAGCACGGGTTCCAAATCTTTCCACCGGCTGATCTCACACCCGTTCTTGCGGTCGAACTCCGCCTTCACCGGTTTGCCGAGCCAGGTTCCGGTGACCCGGGCGGTGGCGGGGCCGCCGTACTGCTGCGTGCACATGCGGCGGGTGGACACCGGGGCGAACGGGTCGCTCCCCTCCTTCGCGAAGGTGTCGAGCCGGGCGCACGCGCGCCGGGCCTCGGGGTGCGTCCCGCCGATCGGCTCGCAGGTGAGCTCGTACGTTCCGTTGGCCCGCGGGTTACCGGTTTCGGCCACGGTGACGGTCAGCCGGTCGGGCTCGGGTTCGTGGAGCAGCCCGAGCGGCAGGGGCGGCAGCGGACCCGATGCGAAGGCGGCGGCAGCGACCGAAGCGAGGGCGAGGCGGCTCAGCATGCCGTGCCCAACGACGGCTCGCAGCGGGGGTCACTAAGCCTTTGCCCTCGCTGCCCCGTGGCCAGTACTGTGGGGGTGGATTGGTGATCGGCTCTCGGGCTGTGTCATCATCTGCACGCACCCCACGCATGCGGGGGTGTGCTGGAGGCGTCGCCTAGTCCGGTCTATGGCGCCGCACTGCTAATGCGGTTTGGGTCTTAAAGCCCATCGAGGGTTCAAATCCCTCCGCCTCCGCGCTGTGATCACCGAAGCCCCGGTCCGAACGGACCGGGGCTTCGGTCGTTCCTGCGGGAAGTCGTCCCTCGGCGGGGAGGCCGTCCCCCGCGGGGAAACGTGCGCGCAGCCGCCCCGAACCGCACGGTCCGCGCACCCCCGGCTTCGCACCCCCATCACCCCCTGATCGACGTTTCCGCAGGTCAGGGGCGGTTTGGGTAATGGATTTCGCGTCCCGGCGAGGTCCATGTATTGTTGTTCTCGCAAGGCCAACGGGGCGAAAAACCCCGGGAAGCACAAGCACTCGTAGCTTAACGGATAGAGCATCTGACTACGGATCAGAAGGTTGCAGGTTCGAATCCTGCCGAGTGCACAGCAAAGAAGGCCCCGGACGAGAGTCCGGGGCCTTCTGCTTTTGCCCGCCCGCTCCGCCGGCTTTCGTACGGTGGGGGCATGTGGCGGTGTGCGGGCGTGCGGTGGGGGCCGGAGGGGCCGCGGCTGAGGTGGGACGGGGCGGCACGCGGAACGCGGGAGAGCCCGCTGCGGCCCGGACAGCGGCTAGGGTTCGTACTGACGGGTGAACGCCGCTGCCTCGGCGTGTGGCGGAGCGGACGGCACACGCCGTGCCCCCGGGCCGCCGCGGTGGGTGCCCGGGCCGGCAGCGCGCAGTGCCCGGAGTGCGCCCGGCTCGACCGGTCCTTCTCGGTTGCCGCCGACACCAACGTCGCCGACCCGCGCCCGTACCGCGTGTACCTGGCCTGGTTCGGGCCCGGCCTGGTCAAGGTGGGCATCACCGCCGAGGAGCGGGGTGCCGACCGGCTGCTGGAGCAGGCGGCGGTGGCGTACGGCTGGCTGGGCCGCGGGCCGCTGATGGCCGCCCGGCGTACGGAAGAACTGCTGCGCGCCGCGCTCGGAGTGCCGGACCGGATCCCGTACGCGCGAAAACGGGCGGTACGGGCGGCCCTGCCGCCGTGGCCGGAGCGGGCCGCCGAGGTGGCGGACCTGCACGCCCGGGCGCTGGCCCTGGCCGGCTGGGCGGAGACCCTGGAACGGCTGCCGTGCGTGCCCGTCGACCACACCGCGGTGTTCGGGCTGGACCGGATCCCGGCGCCGCTGTGCGCCCTCGGTGAGCCGGCTGCCGGGGCGGTGGTCGCCGGGGAGCTGGCGGGCGCGGCCGGACCGGACCTGCACCTGGCGGACGGGCTGGTCGTCGACACCCGGCTGCTGGCGGGCTGGGAGCTGACTGCTGCGGCACCGGACGCCGTGACCTCGGTGGCGGTGGTCCCGGTCGGTGCGCCCGTACCGCCGGCGGGGGAGCAGGACGGGCTGTTCTGACCGGCGGGCTCCCCTCTTCCCGGCCGGACCGGCAGGTCAAATCTTGGATCCCTTTGCCCTTCCGGGCCCGATCACTGTGGACAGGCGGCGAGTCCGGCGCGGAGGGTGGGCGCATGAGCATCCCGCAGCCCAGGCCGCTCCCGGCCTTCGAACCCCCTTATGTCATGACGGTGTTCACCTCGGTCCGCACCCGCGGCGGCGAGGAGTACGACGCGACCTCCGAGCGGATGACCGAGCTGGTCAAGGAGATCCCCGGGTACCTCGGCCACGAGAACGCCCACACCCCCGGCGGCCTGTCCATCACCGTCGGCTACTTCCGCGACGAGGCCGCCCTGATCGCCTGGCGGACCGACGAGGAGCACCGCGCGGCCCAGAAGCAGGGCCGCGCCGACTGGTACGACAGCTACACGCTGCACGTCGCCACCGTCGAACGCAGCCACGGCTTTGTGCGCTGACCCGGACCCGGCGGCCGCCCCGGCGCTCCCCGACCGGGACGCCGAGGCGGCCGCCGCCCGCACCACGGCCGCGGTGCGGGCCTTCCGCGAGCGGCTGGGCCTGCACGCCGGACTCGTCGACGTGCACACCCACTTCATGCCCGACCGGGTCCTTGCCAAGGTGTGGGACTACTTCGACGCGGCCGGCCCGCTGACCGGCACCGCATGGCCCATCACCTACCGGCACGAGGAGGCCGAACGGGTCGCCCTGCTGCGCCGGTTCGGGGTCCGCGCCTTCACCGCCATGCTCTACCCGCACAAGCCGGCGATGGCGGCCTGGCTGAACTCCTGGGCGGCCGACTTCGCCGCCCGCACCCCCGACTGCCTGCACACCGCGACCTTCTTCCCCGAGGACGGGGCCGCGGCCTACGTGCGGCGGGCCGTCGAGGCGGGCGCCCGCGTCTTCAAGGCGCACGTCCAGGTCGGCGGCTACGACCCGGCGGACGAGCGGCTCGACGCGGTCTGGGGGCTGCTCGCCGAAGCCGGGATCCCGGCCGTGGTCCACTGCGGCTCCGGGCCCGCCCCCGGCAAGCACACCGGCCCCGGCCCGATGGCCCGGGTGCTGGCCCGGCACCCCAGGCTGCCGCTGGTCGTCGCGCACATGGGTCTGCCCGAGTACGCCGACTTCCTCGCGCTCGCCGAGCGGTACCGGAACGTGCGGCTGGACACCACGATGGCCTTCACCGACTTCGCCGAGCGGCTCGGCCCGTTCCCGCCCGCCGAACTGCCCCGCCTCGCGGACCTCGGCGACCGGATCCTGCTCGGCACCGACTTCCCGAACATCCCGTACCCGTACGAGCACCAGCTCGACGCGCTGGAGCGGCTGGGCCTGGGCGACGACTGGCTGCGGGCGGTCTGCCACGACAACGCGGCCCGGCTGTTCTCCCTGCCCGGCTGACCGGGCCGCGGCCCGGCCGGGGGTTTCTCAGGGAATTCACAGACAAGGACAAGAGGCCTCTCAGCGGGCGCGCCCAGTCTGGGGCCATGACCGCTCCCACGACTTCCCCGTACCAGGCCCGCACCGGCACGCCGACCGCGCTCGTACGGCCCGACGGCGGGCCCTGCCGGGTGCTGGTGGTCGACGACGAGGCCGCCCTGTCCGAGCTGCTGTCGATGGCGCTGCGCTACGAGGGCTGCGAGGTGCGCAGCGCCGGCGACGGCGCCGCCGCGATCCGGGCGGCCCGGGAGTTCCGGCCCGACGCCGTGGTCCTCGACATCATGCTGCCCGACATGGACGGGCTGTCCGTGCTGGGCCGGGTGCGCCGGGAGCTGCCGCACGTGCCCGTGCTCTTCCTGACCGCGAAGGACTCGGTCGAGGACCGGATCGCCGGCCTGACGGCCGGCGGCGACGACTACGTCACCAAGCCGTTCAGCCTGGAGGAGGTCGTGGCCCGGCTGCGCGGCCTGATCCGGCGCTCCGGGGCGGCCGCGGCCGCCCGCGGCGACTCGGTGCTGGTCGTCGGAGACCTCACCCTCGACGAGGACAGCCACGAGGTGACCCGCGGCGGCCGGGAGATCCACCTGACCGCCACCGAGTTCGAGCTGCTGCGCTACCTGATGCGCAACCCGCGCCGGGTGCTCAGCAAGGCGCAGATCCTCGACCGGGTCTGGTCGTACGACTTCGGCGGCCAGGCCAACGTGGTCGAGCTGTACATCTCCTACCTGCGCAAGAAGCTGGACAACGGGCGCAGCCCGATGATCCACACCAGGCGCGGTGCCGGATACCTGATCAAGCCGGGCGAGTAGTGCGCCGGCCCTGGTCGCTGCGGACCCGGCTGGTGGTGTCCGCGGTGCTGCTGATCGCGGTCGTGGGCACCTCGATCGGGGCCGTCACCACCCTCGCCCTGCGGCAGTACCTCGGGAGCAAGCTCGACGAGCAGCTGCGCACAGCCGTGGACATGGCCGTCCGGGGGCCCGGCGGGCGGTTCGGCGGGGACGGGCCGGAGCCACTGGGCGTGGTGCTGGCCCCCGGCACCCCCGTGGGCACGGTCGGCGTCCGGCTGGACAGCGGCGGCGAGGTGCTCGCCACCGCCCGCAGCACCGCCGCCGAACAGCCGAGCGGCGGCCACCGCACCCCGCTGACCGATGCGCAGAGCCGTGACCTGGCGGCCCTCGCCGCGAAGGCCAGAGGGCACGTGGTCGATGCCGAGCTGCCGGGGCTGGGCGCGTACCGGGTGCTGGCCGGGCCGGACGGCGGCCTGGTGGTCGGCGTCCCGCTGGCCGGCGTGACCGGGACCGTGAACACGTTGATCCTGGTCGAGGCCTGCGTGACCGGCGCCGGGCTGATCGCGGCCGGGCTGGCCGGTCAGGCGGTGGTCGGGGTGGCGCTGCGGCCGCTCCGCCGGGTTGCCGCCACCGCCACCCGGGTCTCCGAACTTCCCCTGCACAGCGGTGAGGTGGCCCTCCACGAGCGGGTGCCGGAAGCCGAGGCCGATCCGCGGACCGAGGTCGGGCAGGTCGGCGCGGCCCTCAACCGGATGCTGGGCCACGTCGGTTCGGCGCTCGCGGCCCGCCAGGAGAGCGAGACACGGGTCCGCCAGTTCGTCGCGGACGCCAGCCACGAACTGCGCACGCCACTCGCCTCGATCCGCGGCTACGCCGAACTCACCCGGCGAGGCCATGAGGAGACCGGCCCCGACACCCGGCATGCGCTGGGCCGGATCGAGTCCGAGGCCGCCCGGATGACCGGGCTCGTCGAGGACCTGTTGCTGCTGGCCCGGCTCGACGCGGGCCGCCCGCTCTCGTGCGAGCCGACCGACCTGGTCCCGCTGGTGGTGGACGCGGTCAGCGATGCCCGGGCCGCCGGGCAGGGGCACCGGTGGCGGCTGGAGCTGCCCGGCTCCGACGCGGACGCCGCCTCGCCGTCCGCCGTCGTGCAGGCCGATGCGGCGCGGATCCAGCAGGTGCTGGTGAACCTGCTGGCCAATGCCCGTACGCACACGCCCGCCGGGACCACGGTCACGGCACGTGTTTCACGTGAAACATCGGAGACGGCACCGCGGCAGGCGTCTGTTTCACGTGAAACATCCGCCGGGCGGGTGCGCATCGAGGTCGAGGACGACGGCCCCGGCATCCCGCCCGAACTGCTGCCCCACGTCTTCGAGCGCTTCGCCCGCGGCGATGCCTCCCGGTCCCGGCACGCCGGCTCGACCGGGCTGGGCCTGGCCATCGTGTCCGCCGTGGTCACCGCACACGGCGGCCGGGTCGGGGTGCGCAGCGAACCCGGCAGGACCCGCTTCGAGGTCGTCCTGCCCGCCGCCGAGTCCGTGCAGGACCCGGCCGCCACCGGCTCACAGGACGGGCACAGGCACACCACACCGGTGTGACAGCGCCTCTCGGGAGGGTCGGTGCATGCCCACCGACACCTCCGCCGGAACCCTTCCGGCCCGCGCGCCGCTGGCGGTCCCCGCAGCCGCGCCGGGCGGCCCCGGCCAGCAGCCCCCCGTCCTGGACGTGGTCATCCCCGTCTACAACGAGGAGAAGGACCTCGGCCCCTGTGTACGGCGGCTCCACGAGCACCTGACCCGGACCTTCCCGTACGCCTTCCGCATCACGGTCGCCGACAACGCGAGCACCGACCACACCCCCGAGGTGGCCGGTCGGCTCGCCGCCGTCCTGCCGGGCGTCCGCGTCCACCGGCTGGAGCTGAAGGGCCGCGGGCGGGCGCTGCGGACCGTGTGGACGCAGTCCGACGCCCCCGTGCTCGCCTACATGGACGTGGACCTCTCGACCGACCTCAACGCGGTGCTGCCGCTGGTCGCCCCCCTCATCTCCGGCCACTCCGACCTGGCCATCGGCACCCGGCTGGCGCGCTCCTCACGGGTGGTCCGCGGACCGAAGCGGGAGTTCATCTCCCGCGCCTACAACCTGATCCTCCGCTCCTCGCTGGCCGCCCGGTTCAGCGACGCCCAGTGCGGGTTCAAGGCGATCCGGCGGGAGGTCGCCGAGCGGTTGCTGCCCCTGGTCGAGGACACCGGCTGGTTCTTCGACACCGAGATGCTGGTGCTGGCCGAGCGGGCCGGGCTGCGCATCCACGAGGTGCCCGTCGACTGGGTCGACGACCCCGACTCCACCGTCCACATCGTGCGGACCGCAACCGAGGACCTCAAGGGCGTGTGGCGGGTCGGCCGGGCGCTCTCGGTGGGGGCGCTGCCGTTGGACCGGCTGGCCCGTCCCTTCGGTGACGACCCGCGGGACCGGGCGCTGACCGGGGTGCCGCGTGGACTGGCCCGCCAGCTCGTCGGGTTCTGCGCGGTCGGGGTGCTCTCCACGCTCTGCTACCTCGCCCTGTACTCCCTCTTCCGGCTCGGCACCGGTGCGCAGACCGCGAACGCGGCCGCCCTGCTGCTGTCGGCGGTCGCCAACACGGCGGCCAACCGCCGGCTCACGTTCGGCGTCCGCGGCCGGGACCGGGCCGTCCGCCACCAGGCCCAGGGCCTCGTGGTGTTCGCCATCGGGCTGGCCCTCACCAGCGGTTCCCTGGCCGCCCTGGGCGCCGCCACCGCCGCCCCCGGGCACGGCACCGAACTCGGCGTCCTGATCACCGCGAACCTCGCCGCGACCGTGCTCCGCTTCCTGCTCTTCCGCGCCTGGGTCTTCCCGGACCGCCGCGCGGCCGGGCAGCCGTCCGACCCGAAGGACCACCGATGACCCAGGCCGTACCGAACCCGTCCGCCGCCCCGGCCGTCCCGCCGCCCGCCGGCGGTCCCGCCCGGCCGCGCTGGGAGCGCCCGGCGCTGGCCGCCCTGCTGCTCGGCACGGCACTGCTCTACCTCTGGAACCTCAGCTCCTCCGGCTACGCCAACTCCTTCTACTCCGCGGCCGTCCAGGCCGGTTCGGAGAGCTGGAAGGCCTTCTTCTTCGGTTCCTCCGACGCCGGGAACTCCATCACCGTGGACAAGCCGCCGGCCTCCCTGTGGCCGATGGCCCTGTCGGTCAGGCTGTTCGGACTGGGCTCGTGGCAGATCCTGGTGCCGCAGGTCCTCATGGGCGTCGGCACCGCGGGCGTGCTGTACGCGTCGGTGCGCCGCCAGTTCGGGGCCGCCGCCGGACTGATCGCCGGCACGGCCTTCGCGCTGACCCCGGTGGCCGCCCTGATGTTCCGCTTCAACAACCCGGACGCGCTGCTCACCCTGCTGCTCACGGTCACCGTGTACTGCGTGCTGCGCGCCCTGGAGGGCGCCCGCACCAAGTGGCTGCTGTGGGCGGGCGTCGCGGTCGGCTTCGCCTTCCTCACCAAGACCCTGCAGGCCTTCCTGATCCTGCCGCCGCTCGCCGTCCTGTACGCGGTGTGCGCGCCGGCCCCGCTGCGGCGCAGGCTGGTTCAGCTGCTGCTGTCGGGCCTCGCGGTGGTCGTGGCGGGCGGCTGGTGGGTGGCGGTCGTGGAGCTGTGGCCCGCGGCCTCCCGCCCGTACATCGGCGGCTCGCAGAACAACTCGTTCCTGGAGCTCACCCTCGGCTACAACGGGCTGGGCCGCATCAACGGCAACGAGACCGGCAGCGTGGGCGGCCGCGGCGGTGACGGACCCGGTGGCGGGGGCTGGGGCGAGACCGGCATCGGCCGGATGTTCTCCGACGGCATCGGCGGCCAGATCTCCTGGCTGCTGCCCGCCGCGCTGGTGCTGCTGGTCGCCGGCCTGGTGGTGACCTGGCGGGCGAAGCGGGCGACGGACTCCCTGGAGTCGATGGCCCGGGCGGCCTTCCTGGCCTGGGGCGGTTCGCTGCTGATCACCCTGGCGGTGTTCAGCTTCATGCAGGGCATCTTCCACGAGTACTACACGGTGGCCCTGGCCCCGTACGCGGCCGCACTCGTCGGCATGGGGGCCGTCGTGCTCTGGGAGGAGCGCGGCACCCGGGCGGCGGCCGCCACCCTCGCGGGCACCGTCGCGCTGACCGCGGCCTGGTCGTACGTGCTCCTCGGCCGGTCCGAGGGGTACCTGCCGTGGCTGCGCTGGGCGGTGCTCGCGGCGGGCCTGGCGGCGGCGGCCGGACTGCTGGTGCGGCGGCCCGCGCTGTGGGCGGCCGGGCTGGGCCTGGCGGCAGCCCTCGCGGGTCCCTTCGCGTACTGCCTGACCACGGTCTCCGACGGCCACGCGGGCTCGATCGTGACGGCCGGACCGGCGGTCACGGGCGGCATGGGCGGCCCCGGCGGCCGGGGCATGCGTCTGCCCGCCGGCGCCGAACTCCCCCAGGGCTTCCCCGGCGGGACCCCGCCCCAGGGGGGCTTCCCGGGCGGCGGCACGGCCGGCCGGGGAACGCCGGGCGGTACAGGTGGCCCGGGCGGTACGGACGGCCGGGGCCGGGCCGGTCAGGGCATGCCCGGCGGCACGGGCGCCCAGGGCGGCACCCGGGGCCAGGGCGGCCAGGACGGCCGGGGCCAGGATGGTCAGGGCTTCCCCGGCGGTACCTTCCCGCAGACCGGGTCGGAGGGCCGTCGCGGCCCCGGCGGCGCGGCCGGCGGCCCCGGCGGCCCCGGCGGGCTCCTCGGCGGCACCAGCGTCGGCAGCGCCGTCAGGGCAGCCCTGACGGCCGACGCCGGCCGGTACACCTGGGCGGCCGCCACCACCGGAGCGCAGAACGCGGCGAGCTACCAGCTGGCCACCGGTCATGCGGTGATGCCCATCGGCGGGTTCAACGGCAGCGACCCGTCCCCGACCCTGGCGCAGTTCAAGGAGTACGTCGCCCAGGGCCGCATCCACTACTACATCGGAGCCGGCAGCGGCGGGGGGATGCGGGGCGGCCCCGGCGGCGGTACCAGCTCCGCCATCGCCTCCTGGGTCGCGGAGAACTTCACGGCGAAGACGGTCGACGGCGCCACCCTCTACGACCTGACGGCCCCGAAGGCCGCGCCGGCCGCGAACTCCTGACCCGCACACCACATCTGAGGCATCCTCTGGTCCGACGAAGCACCACCGGGGCCCGTCTGCCCTAGCATCAAGGGGGCGGACCGGGCATTCCGGGCCGACCGCCCGCCGGATGACAGAGGGTGCCTCATGGTGACTGGTGCCGACCCCGCGAAGACCGACGGCCGTACGCGTTCCAGCGTGTGGCTCGTGCCCCGGGCACACGGCGGCAGACGCCGCAGCGAGCAGCCGGCCGGTCTGGACCGGGAGAAGATCACCGCGGCCAGCGTCCGGCTGCTCGACGCGCACGGCCTGTCCCGGTTCTCCATGCGCCGCCTCGCCGCCGGGCTCGGCGTCACCGCGATGTCCCTGTACTGGTACGTCGACACCAAGGACGACCTGCTCGAACTCGCCCTGGACGCCGCCCTCGGAGAGCCCCCGCTGTCCGACCCGATGCCGGACCCGGCAGCCGCACCGGACGGCTGGCACGGCCTGCTGCGCACCCTGGCCTGCGGCTACCGGCGGCTGCTCGCCGTCCACCCGTGGGTCTCCCCGCTGGCCGCCGAATTCCCCAACATCGGCCCGCACGCCCGGGCGTTCGACGCCGCGCTCCAGCAGGCCCTGCACGCCACCGGCCTGCCCGCGGCCGGCCGGACGGGGGCGCACCTGGCGGTCTCCCAGTTCCTGCACGGCTGCGGAAGTCTGCGCCAGGCCCCCGAGGGCGACTTCCGCTTCGCCCTGGAGGTCCTGGTCGCCGGGATCGACGTCCAGGCCACCGCCGCGGCGGCCCGCCCGTAGACCGCCGCCCGACGGGCCCGCCGGAGCGGCCGGCTAGCCGTCCCGCTCCGAGGACTTCAGTGCGACCTCCTTGATGAAGACCACGAGGACCAGCGCGAGCACCGCGGTCGGCGCGGCGTACAGGAACACGTCGCCGACGCCGTGCCCGTACGCCGACTCGACGACCTCCCGGAACGGCGCCGGCAGCCGGTCGAGGTCGGGGATGCCGCCCCCGCCGGTGCCGCCGTGGCCGAGCGCGGCGGCCTTCGGGCCGAGGGCGGTCAGTCCGTCCTCGACGTAGTGGGTGACCCGTGTCGCCATCACCGCTCCGAGTGCCGAGACGCCCATTGCGCCGCCCAGCGAGCGGAAGAAGGTGACGACGGAGCTGGCAGCGCCCAGGTCCTCGGGAGCCACCTGGTTCTGGGCGGCCAGCACCAGGTTCTGCATCATCATCCCGAGGCCGAGCCCGGTCAGCGCCATGAACAGCGCGATGTGCCAGTACGCCGTGTCGTACCGGAGGGTGCCGAGCAGGCCCAGGCCCGCGGCCAGGAGCACACCGCCGGACACCAGCCAGGCCTTCCACCGGCCGGTCTTGGTGATGATCTGGCCGGAGACCGTCGACGACACGAACAGGCCGCCGATCATCGGGATGGTCAGGATGCCGGACATGGTCGGCGACTCGTTGCGGGCCAGCTGGAAGTACTGGCTGAAGAAGACGGTGCCCGAGAACATCGCGATGCCGACGAACAGGGAGGCCGCCGAGGCCAGGCTGATCGTCTTGTTGCGGAACAGCCGCAACGGGATGATCGGGTCGCTCGCCCGCGCCTCGACCAGCACGAACACCACGCCCAGCAGCACCGCGCCGCCGGTCATCGCCCAGGTCTGCCAGGAGATCCAGTCGAACGTGTCACCGGCCTGGGTGACCCACACCAGCAGCAGCGAGACGGCGGCGCTGATGAAGAAGGCACCCGCCCAGTCCACCTTCACGTCGCGCTTCACCACGGGCAGCTGCAGGGTCTTCTGGAGCACGATCAGTGCGATCACGGCGAACGGCACGCCCACGTAGAAGCACCAGCGCCAGCCGAGCCAGTCGGTGTCGGTGATCACGCCGCCGAGCAGCGGGCCGCCGACGGTCGCGACGGCGAAGACGGCGCCGAGGTAGCCGCTGTACCGGCCGCGCTCGCGCGGGGAGATCATCGCGGCCATCACGATCTGGGCCAGTGCGGACAGGCCGCCGACTCCGATGCCCTGGACCACCCGGCAGGCGATGAGGGTGCCGGTGTTCTGCGAGAGCCCGGCCACGACCGAGCCGAGCACGTAGATCACCAGGGATATCTGGACCAGCAGCTTCTTGCTGAACAGGTCGGCGAGCTTGCCCCACAGGGGGGTGGCCGCGGTCATCGACAGCAGGGCGGCGGTGACCACCCAGGTGTACGAGGACTGGGTGCCGCCGAGGTCGCTGATGATCTGCGGGAGTGCGTTGGAGACGATCGTGGAGGACAGGATCGCCACGAACATGCCGAGCATCAGCCCGGACAGGGCTTCCATGATCTGGCGGTGGGTCATGGGGGCGGTGTCGGACGCGGTCTCCGACCGGCCGCCCCGCACCCCGGGGGGCGTGGCAGTAGCCATGTGATTCCTTCGGTTACCGAGACGTCGATGCCCGGCAGGCCCATCTCGTTGCTCGAAGCAACCGTAGAAGTGGATGGTTGCCGCAGGCAAACGAATCTGGTCAGGTAGAGGCAAAGGATGAGAAAAGGATGTCCCGGTCCGGGCTTGGGCTCGGCGTGGAGCGTTCGCTAGGGTCCCGTGCATGGCACACAACACCCCGGGCCCCGAGGGCAACTACGACCCCGCGGGCAGCACCCAGATGTTCCGCGCCTTCGTCGACGAGGGCGAGCCGCACCGCCCCGCGGCGGCCGCGCAGTCCGGCCCGCGCGTGGGCCTCATCGTCGGCGTCGTGGCCGTCGTCGCGGTCCTCGCGGCCGTGGCCTGGCTGGCGCTGGCCTGACCGTTCCCGCCGATGCCCCGCGGGGTCATCGCCAGTCTGCGGTGACCTCGCGGGTCTCGATGTGCATGCCGAGCGGCACCCGCCAGGCGTCCACGCACACCGTGTAGGTCTCCGTCTTGCGCGACCGCGGGCCGATCGGTGCCGGCAGTGGCTGCGACGAGGTGATGGTCGCCCAGTCGGTGCCGAGCAGGCCGATGACGTGCGTCGCGAACTCCACGGTGCCGGAACGCACCGCCGTGCCCCCTGAGTTGCGGAACGATACCGCCACCTTCTCGCACCAGCGGTGCTCCGCGGCCGAACGCTCGGGGGTGCCGAGCGTGAGCCGCGCGGGTTCCGGCTCCGGCGTGCTGCCGCCGCTTCCGCCCGTACCGGTGCCGCCGGTCGTGGTCCCGCCCGAAACCGCGCCGCCGCTGCTGCTCGTACCGCCCCCGGTCGTGCCGGATCCGCCGGATCCGCCCGCGGACGCACCGCCGGCCGCTCCCGTGGATGCACCACCGGAGGCACTGCCGGACGCGCCACCGGACCCACCCGTGGCCGCGACCCCGCCCGTGCTCCCGGAGCCGCCCGCTCCGCCGGCCGTACCGGAAGCCCCACCGGAGCCCCCCGAGCCGGACGCCGTGCCACCAGCCGCTCCCGCCCCGCCGGACGAGACCCCGCCGGACGAGACCCCACCGGAAGCCGCCCCACCGGACGACGCGGAACCGGACGACTCGGAGCCTGCCGAAGAGGCGCCGGCCGAAGGGGTGCCGGACCCCCCGGTGCCGGCCGGGGCCGAGCCGGACGCGCCCCCGCCCCCCGGCCCCAGCGTCTGCATCTCCGTGCGCCCCTCGGGCGGTACGAGCTGCCCCGGTGCCCGGTCCGGCGATGCTCCCGCGGCGCCCACGGCCGCGTAGCCCGCCGGGCCGGAGCCACCGCAGGCGGTCAGGGCCGCGCCGAGGGACAGCGCGGCCGCCGCCGCGGTCGCGTACAGGGTTCCCCTTCGCATCGCGCCAGTGTTCCTGACGCTCCGTCAATTGGAAAGAACGGGAACGCGGGTGGCGCGGTCAGTCGCCGATCAGCCCCTGCCGGAGCTGGGCCAGTGTGCGGGTCAGCAGCCGGGAGACGTGCATCTGCGAGATGCCGACCTCCTCGCCGATCTGCGACTGCGTCATGTTCGCGAAGAAGCGGAGCATGATGATCTGCCGTTCCCGGGGCGGGAGTTTGGCCAGCAGCGGCTTCAGGGACTCGCGGTACTCGACGCCTTCGAGCGCGGTGTCCTCGTACCCGAGCCGGTCCGCGAGCGAACCCTCGCCGCCCTCGTCCTCCGGGGAGGGGGAGTCGAGCGAGGACGCCGTGTACGCGTTGCCGACCGCGAGGCCGTCGACGACCTCTTCCTCCGACACCCCGAGGACGGCGGCGAGTTCGGTGACCGTCGGCGAGCGGTCCAGCTTCTGCGCCAGCTCGTCGCTCGCCTTGGTCAGTGCCAGCCGCAGCTCCTGGAGCCGCCGCGGGACGCGCACCGACCAGGAGGTGTCGCGGAAGAAGCGCTTGATCTCGCCCACGACCGTCGGCATCGCGAAGGTCGGGAACTCCACGCCGCGTTCGCAGTCGAACCGGTCGATCGCCTTGATCAGCCCGATCGTGCCGACCTGGACGATGTCCTCCATCGGCTCGTTGCGGCTGCGGAAGCGCGCCGCCGCGTACCGCACGAGCGGGAGGTTCAGTTCGATCAGGGTGTCCCGCACGTACGCCCGGTCGGGGCTGTCCGCGTCCAGGGCGGCGAGCCTCAGGAACAGGGAACGGGAGAGGGTACGGGTGTCGATGGCTTCCGAGCGGTCGGGTGCAGCCGGCGCAGGTGCCTCGCTCTTGACGAGCGTGAGCACCTCGGAGCTGCCCTGTTCTGCGGACATGCCACCCCCTTGTGGTCGCGGACGGTCGCGTCGGGCGCGCCCGTCGGAGGAACGCAGCCTCCACCTGAATACCGGAGGAGGAGCTGCGTCAAACGCGGTTCCAGCAGAATGTCACATGTCGGCAACGCGCTGTAGCGCCAAGTCGACATATCTGTGCAGCGACAGGGCGTAATAGGTCGGATCTGTCGGGAAACGGGCGGAGTGATCACCACCCGATTCAGCTACGCCTCGATCCGGTTTGCGGATCTGAGCCGGGCGAAGCTCCGCGCGAGCAAGCGCGAGACGTGCATCTGGGAGACCCCGAGTTCCGCGCTGATCTGTGACTGCGTCAGGTTGTTGTAGTAGCGCAGCAGCAGGATCCGCTGCTCCCGCTCGGGGAGCTGGACGAGCAGGTGCCGGACGAGGTCGCGGTGTTCGACCCCGGCCAGCTCGGGGTCCTCGTACCCGAGCCGGTCGAGCAGTCCGGGCAGCCCGTCGCCCTCCTGGGCCGCCTCCAGCGAGGTGGCGTGGTACGAGCGTCCGGCCTCGATGCAGGACAGCACCTCGTCCTCGGAGATGCGCAGCCGCTCGGCGATCTCCGGGGTGGTGGGGGTGCGTCCGTGGGCCGTGGTGAGGTCCTCGGTGGCCGCGTTGACCTGGACCCACAGCTCGTGCAGCCGGCGCGGTACGTGGACGGTGCGGACGTTGTCGCGGAAGTAGCGCTTGATCTCGCCGACCACGGTGGGCATCGCGAAGGTCGGGAACTGCACGCCGCGGTCGGGGTCGAACCGGTCGATCGCGTTGATCAGCCCGATCGTGCCGACCTGGACCACGTCCTCCATCGGCTCGTTGCGGCTGCGGAAGCGGGCGGCCGCGTACCGGACGAGCGGGAGGTTGGCCTCGATCAGGGCGCTGCGGACCCGCCGGTGCTCGCTGGTGCCCGGCTCCAGGCCCTTCAGCTCTGCGAAGAGGACCTGGGTCAGGGCCCGGGTGTCGGCGCCCCTGGTGCTCTGCTGGCGGGCCGGGAGCCCGGCGGCCCGGCTCGCGACCCGGTCGGCGTCCTGGCTGGTGGAGGGACTCACGACCTGGCCGGCGACGGGACTCGCGAGCGGGCCGGCGACCGGGCTCACGACGGGGCGGGCGAGGGAACTCGCGACGTGGCGCGCGACCGGACTCGCGACGTGGCCGGGGGGCTCGTCCTGCTGGGGCGGCACCTGAGGCGTTGCACTGGCCGGCACGGTCACGCCACCCCTTCACAGTCGATCAACTATCCGTCAAAAGCGGTCATAGCATCACAACACATGTGCACTGTGTGCAAGCACCGTATATCGCCGTGTTGGGGGCAAGTTGGGGCAGTTGGGGGCTGTGAACACAGAAGGCCCCCCACCCGTCGGATGGGGGGCCGGAAGACCGGAAACCGCGTCAGCGTACGGGTTCAGCGCACCAGTTCGGTCATGAACTCGCCAATGCCCTGGGCGGCGTCGGAGATGCCCTGGAAACCTATCTGGACGAAATCGGCGGACTTGGCCGGCTGGGTGATGATCGTGTACAGCACGAAGACCACGAGGGCGCCCGTGGCGAATTTCTTGGTGTCCATGATCGGTTTTCGGCCTCCCCTGCCGGCTCACGCGAGTCGCGCGAGTCTATCCGGTCGGGTTGTGGCGCTCACCCGGTCTTTATGGACCAATGACCTGCCGGTCCGGGCCCTTTGCCGCTCCTTTCGCGGGTGCGCGAGGCGCAGGATTGTTCATGAGCCCACCGGTTCTGGCAGGAAACCGGAGGGCGGGGACTGGGCCTCACTGCGGGGTCCGAGTCGCAGGCTTCCCCCCTGACTGCGGCCCGGACTGGCAGGTCCGTCCACACCGGGGGAAGCGGCTTGTCCCCCCGATGCCGCTTCCCCCGTCCCGCGTCAGAAGGCCCCGATCCCCCGTCGGGGCCTTCTGCATGTCCCGGGCGCCCTACTCGAAGGCGCCGAGCAGCCCCAGGACGGGCGCGGCGGGGGCGATCACCGGGTCCAGCTGGTCCGGGAGCGACATCAGCTGGTTGAGCTGGTTGAGCTCGTTCAGGCCCTGGCCGAGCTGCTGGAGCTGGGGCCGGGCGGCCGCCGGCATGTCGGGGGCGGCGGCCGGGAGGATCTCCTCCACCGGCAGCGGGGCCGCCGCGGCGGCGGGGGCGGCGAGGCCGGCGGCGGCGCCGGCGAGGGCGACGGCCGCGAGGATGCGCTGGGTCTTGGTCATGCCGTGACAACGGCCGAGCCCCCGGGCGGTCACGGCGGGCGTGCACGAAGGCCCCGGTTCGTACGAACCGGGGCCTTCGTCAAGAGCGGTAGTGGAGGGATTTGAACCCCCGATGGGTTGCCCCATACTCGCTTTCGAGGCGAGCTCCTTCGGCCACTCGGACACACTACCGGGAGAGATCCTAGCCCAAGGGGCCCAGTGCTTTGCAAATCAGGCCCGCCCGGACCCTCCCGAAGGGGCCCCGCAGGCGCTGCCGACGAGCCTCGCCGGCTGTACTCGTAAGGCCCTGACCTGCGGCGCAGCATGCGGCACCGGGTTTCTTCGGATGTCTCACAGATCGCGGAAGAAAGCGCTCAGCTGCTCCGCGCACGCGTCCCCGAGCACCCCGGCGATCACTTCGGGCCGGTGGTTGAGGCGCCGGTCCCGTACGAGGTCCCAGAGCGAGCCCGCGGCGCCCGCCTTCTCGTCGACGGCCCCGTAGACGACCCGGTCGACGCGGGACTGGACGAGCGCGCCGGCGCACATCACGCACGGCTCCAGGGTCACCACGAGGGTGCACCCGGTCAGCCGCCACTCCCCGAGCCGGGCGGCGCCCCGGCGCAGCGCGAGGACCTCGGCGTGGGCGGTCGGGTCCCCGGTCAGTTCGCGCTCGTTGCGGCCGGTGGCGAGCACGCTGCCGTCCGGGGCGAGCAGCACGGCGCCGACCGGCACGTCGCCGTCCAGAGCCGCCCGCGCGGCCTCGTCCATGGCCTGCCGCATGGCCGGCCGCCAGGGATCGCGCACAGGATCGCGTACGGGATCGCGTACGGGGTCGGGTACGGGATCGGGGTCGGGTGCGGGCCCGGACGCCGGTGCGCGGCCGGCAGGGGGGGTGTCCTCCGCCGGCCGCGCCGGGTGGTGCGGGGTGTTCACTAGCGGACGGTCTCCAGGACTTCGGAGGCGCCCAGGGCCTCGGCGATCTCGCCGAGCGCGTCGGTGCTCAGGCTCAGCAGCTCGCGCTGGGACAGGCCCAGGTCGGCCAGGATGTGCAGGTCCCCGATCGGACCCGGGGGCACCGCCTCGGCGGCCGGGCCGGACTCCTCGTCGAGGTCGTCCTCGTAGCCCTCGGCCCCGGCGGGCGGCTCGGGTTCGCCGTCCTCCGTGCCGTCGAGGTCCACCAGCTCCTCCAGTTCGTCGTCGACGGAGCCCGGTTCACGGCCGAGCAGTTCGTCGGTGAGCAGGATCTCCCCGTACGAGCTGCGGGCGGCCGCGGCGGCGTCCGACACGAAGATCCGGGGGTCGTCCTCGCCGTCGACGCGGACGATGGCGAACCAGGAGTCCTCCTGCTCGATGAAGACGAGGACCGTCTCCTCTTCGTCGGCCGAGGATTCGCGGGCCAGTTCAGTCAGATCGGACAGCGTCTCGACGTTGTCGAGATCCGTGTCGCTCGCTTCCCACCCGTCTTCGGTGCGCGCGAGCAGTGCGGCGAAGTACACCGTGACTCTCCCACTGGTCATAGGCGTGCCGGTTGGGGGTCCCCCCGGCCGGAGGTTGGGGGAGGAGGAACGGCCTGCGTGCCCGTCCGTGCCCCGCCCCATCGGCATCGTGGCAGAAACAAGGGCTTTGCGAGAGGTCTTCCGCGCTTGCGTCGCGCCGCAAGTGCACGTCGGGCCGGTTCTGCCGGGTCCGGAGGGTCCGTTTCGGCCCGTGGCGGCGCCCGGCGCGGCGCTGCCCGGACCGAGCCCGGTCACCAGCGGAAGGTGCGCATGCGCATCTGCTGCCGCATCCGGGCGGCGCGGGCCCGCCGCGGCTGGACGCGGTCGCGCAGCTCGCGCGCCTCGTTGAGGTCGCGGAGGAACTGGGCGCGCCGCTGTCTGCGCTGCGCCGCGGTCTCCGGCTCCTCCCGCGCGGGCTGTTCCGCGGCTTCCGTGTGCGGTCTGTTCGCTGTGCTTCCGTCGGGCATCGGCGTCACCACCCCAGGCTGGTTCCGTCGTCCTCCTCCGCTTCGCGAGGGAGACCCCCCGCCCCCACCTTCCCCCGGACAGGCCCGTTGATGCCAGTGCCGGGGGCGATCCGGCCCGTCTTCCCCGGTTACTGTTGGGTCCATGCGGATCCACGTCGTCGACCACCCGCTGGTGGCGCACAAACTGACCACCCTGCGCGACAAGCGCACCGATTCCCCGACCTTCCGGCGCCTCGCCGACGAGCTGGTGACCCTGCTCGCGTACGAGGCCACCCGGGACGTGCGCACCGAGCAGGCGGACATCGAGACGCCGGTCGCCCCCACCACGGGCGTGAAGCTCTCCACCCCGCGGCCGCTGATCGTCCCGATCCTGCGGGCCGGTCTGGGCATGCTCGACGGCATGGTCCGGCTGCTGCCGACCGCCGAGGTCGGGTTCATGGGCATGGTGCGCAACGAGGAGACCCTGGAGGCCTCCACGTACGCCACCCGGATGCCCGAGGACCTCTCCGGCCGCCAGGTGTACGTCGTCGACCCGATGCTCGCCACCGGCGGCACGCTGGTCGTGGCGATCCAGGAGCTGATCAAGCGCGGTGCCGACGACGTCACGGCGGTGGTCCTGCTGGCCGCCCCCGAGGGCATCGAGGTCATGGAGCGCGACCTGGCCGGGCAGCCGGTGACCGTCGTGACGGCGTCTGTGGACGAGCGCCTCAACGAGCACGGCTACATCGTGCCGGGCCTCGGCGACGCCGGTGACCGGATGTACGGGGCCGCCGAGTAGCGGGTTTCCTCCGGGAGACGCTCAGCACTTCGGGGAGGGCGCGGGTGCGGGCCTGGCCATGGCGGCCAGGGCCCGGTCCGCGTCCTCCTTCGTGCTGAGCTGCTTGAAGGCGGTCCCGAGGATCAGGTCGACGTCGGCGGTCTCGCGGGCGTCGGTCTGCTGCGCGGCGCCGGGCAGCTGGGTGCCGAGTACGGAGTACAGCGCGCGGTCGGTCTTCGGGGAGCCGAGCAGTATCCCGGTGCCGGCGACCTTCTTGTCGAAGTCGGCGGGGGCGTTGCCGACCTTGCCGACCCGGAAGCCGCGCTTCTTGAGCTCGTCGCCGACGGATTTGGCGAGGCCGCTGCGCGGGGTCGCGTTGTAGACGTTGACGGTGATCTGACCCGGCTCGGGGAGGACCTTGACCGGGGGTTTCGCGGCGGCGGGGCGGCCCTTGGCGGCCGGGGTGCATCCGGCCTTGGACCCGGCGGCCGTGCGCTTGCCGGCGTCGCCCCGGAACACGTCGATGAGCTGCAGGGTCCCGTATCCGAGGAGACCGAGCGCGAGGACCGAACCGAGCACCGCGAGCACGATCCGGCGGCGGCGGGGGCGGCGCATGCGGGGATAGGCGGTTCCCGTGACGCGGTACTTTCCGCGCATGCCTGGGGGAGTGAGCATGCTCATGGGCGCAGCGTAGTGCGGCCCGGTGACGATGCCTACTAAATGATCTATGAATAGCCCAGGCCCGACCCGAAAGGCGCAACCCGCGTCATTTCCGGCGGCATGCGGCGGCCGGGCCCCCGGCCGCACCCGGTGCGGGCGCCGGGCCCGGCGGGGCGGCGGCTCAGCCCAGTTCGAGCACGCGGGCGTGCAGGACCTGGCGCTGCTGGAGTGCGGCGCGCACGGCGCGGTGCAGGCCGTCCTCCAGGTAGAGGTCGCCCTGCCACTTCACGACGTGCGCGAAGAGGTCGCCGTAGAAGGTCGAGTCCTCCGCGAGCAGCGTTTCGAGGTCCAGCTGTCCCTTGGTGGTCACGAGCTGGTCGAGCCGGACCGGGCGCGGAGCGACGTCCGCCCACTGCCGGACGCTTTCCCGTCCGTGGTCGGGGTAGGGCCGCCCGTTTCCGATGCGCTTGAAGATCACACGGAAAGCCTACCGGGCCGGTGGCTGCGGGCGCAGCCTTGCTGCGCGGGTGCAAAGGTGACAAAGAGCGCCAATCCGGGAGTGACATATGAGTGGATCAAGCCCGTCGGCCGACCGCGCCACCGAGCTCGCCGGCGCCGACGAGATCGCTGCGGGGTACGCCTTCGACGGGCCCGCGCTCGACCTTGGTGCGCTGCTGTGGGAGGGGGCGTGCCTGCCGGACCGGCAGGTGCGCATCCCGCTGCCGATGCTCAACCGGCACGGTCTGGTCGCGGGCGCCACCGGCACCGGCAAGACCAAGACGCTCCAGCTGATCGCCGAGCAGCTGTCCGCGCACGGGGTCCCGGTCTTCCTCGCGGACATCAAGGGCGACGTCTCGGGCATCTCGGCGCCCGGCGTGCCCGGCGACCGGGTCGCGGAGCGGGCCCGCGACGTCGGCCAGGACTGGCAGCCCGCCGGCTGCCCGAGCGAGTTCTACTCGCTGGGCGGGATCGGGCCGGGCATTCCGGTACGGGCCACGGTCACCAGCTTCGGCCCGGTGCTGATGTCGAAGGTGCTCCGGCTGAACCAGACCCAGGAGCAGTCGCTCGGGCTGATCTTCCACTACGCGGACGCCAAGGGCCTGGAGCTGTACGACCTGAAGGACCTGCGGGCCGTCGTCGCCTTCCTGGTGTCCGACCGGGGGAAGGCCGAGCTGAAGGGCATCGGCGGGCTGTCGACCGTCACCGCCGGGGTGATCCTGCGGGCGCTCACCGCATTCGAGCAGCAGGGCGCGGCCGAATTCTTCGGCGAGCCGGAATTCGACACGAGCGAATTCCTGCGGACCGCCGCCGACGGCCGCGGCACGGTGTCCGTACTGGAACTGCCCGCGGTGCAGGACCGGCCGCAGCTGTTCTCGACGTTCCTCATGTGGATGCTCGCGGACCTCTACAACGACCTGCCGGAAGTCGGCGACCTGGAGAAGCCGAAACTCGTCTTCTTCTTCGACGAGGCGCACCTGCTGTTCAACGGGGCCTCGAAGGCGTTCCTGGAGTCGGTCACGCAGACCGTCCGGCTGATCCGCTCGAAGGGCGTCGGCATCTTCTTCGTGACGCAGACCCCGAAGGACGTGCCGCAGGACGTGCTCGCCCAGCTCGGCAACCGGGTCCAGCACGCGCTGCGGGCCTTCACCCCGGACGACGCGAAGGCGCTGAAGGCGACCGTGCGGACCTTCCCGAACTCGGACTACGACCTGGAGGAGCTGCTCACGCAGCTGGGCACCGGCGAGGCCGTGGTGACGGTCCTGAGCGAGCAGGGCGCGCCGACCCCGGTGGCCGCGACCAGGCTGCGGGCGCCGCAGTCCCTGATGGGCCCGGTCGAGCCGGCCGTACTGGAGCGGGCGGTGGCCTCGTCGCTGCTGTACGGGCGGTACGCGGAGCCCGTCGACCGGGAGTCGGCGTACGAGAAGATCAGCGCCGAGCAGGCGGCGGCGGAGCAGGCGGCCGAGGCGGCGGCCGCGGCGGCGGAGGCCGAGAAGCAGGCGAAGGCGGCGCCGGCGGCCCCGGGCCGGGCGCCCGCTGCGAAGGACGAGTCGCTGGTCGGGCAGGTGGTGGGCAGCGGCATCTTCAAGTCGCTGGCCCGCTCGCTGGGCACGCAGCTGGGCCGGGAGATCTCCCGGTCGATCTTCGGGACGGCGCGCCGTCGGCGGTGACCGGGGGTGGTGACCCGGCGGCGGTGACCTGCGGGCCGGGTGCCGGTGCCGGTGCCGGTGCCGGGTCGCGGGTGCCGCCGCTGGGCACCCGCGACCCCGGTGGCCGTTACTTCGACGCCGCGCCGGCGTGCCGCGCGCGCCGGAGGGCCGACGCGTAGGTCTCGTCGGAGTCCAGCCGGCGCAGCTCCTCCGAGATCAGCTCCGCGGTGGAGCGGATCTTCAGGGCGACCCGGCGGTCCGGCTGGCCGGGCACGCCGAGGGTGGCCAGGGCGCCCGAGGGCCGGTCGACCGTTATCTCGCCCCGGTCGGTCTGCAGCCGCACCCGGGTGATGACCGGGCCGTCCGTGACCACCCGGTCCACCGGCACGCCCAGCCGGTCCTCCAGCCAGCCCGCGAGCAGCTCGGCGCTCGGGTTCTCCGCCTCGCTCTCCACGGCGGCGCCGGTGACGGCCACCGCCGGCTTCTGGTCCAGGGCGGCCGCGAGCAGCGAGCGCCACGGGGTCAGCCGGGTCCAGGCCAGGTCGGTGTCGCCGGCCGTGTACGAGGCCGCCCGGGCGTCCAGCTCGTCCAGCGGGCCCAGGGAGGCGTAGGCGTCGGTGATGCGGCGCTGGGCGAGCCGGCCCAGCTCGTCGCGGCCCAGGTTCTGCGGGGCGTCGGCGGGCCACCAGGCCACGACCGGTGCGTCCGGCAGCAGCAGCGGCAGGACCACGGGGCCGGCGTGCCCGGTCAGGTCGCCGTGCAGGCGCAGCAGGATGATCTCACCGGTGCCGGCGTCCGTACCGACCCGCAGCTCGGCGTCGAGGCGGGTCGGGGTGAGGCGGCGGTGGGCCCGGCCCTGCCGCTTGATGACGGCGATGATCCGGCACGGGTGCTCACGCGAGGCCTCGGAGGCGGCTCTGACGGCGTCGTAGGCGTTCTCCTCGTCCGTCACCACGACCAGGGTGAGGACCATGCCCATGGTGGGGCTGCCGATGGCGCGGCGGGCCTTGAGCAGCGCCGCGTTGACCTTGCTGGACGTCGTGTCGGTGAGTTCGGTCTTCATATTGGTCGAGTCTCCCAAAACCGGTCGCCGGAACGCGCATCGGAGGCGGCCGCGGGGGTCACCGGGCCGCCTTGGCTTCCTTGGCCTCCTTCGCGGCCCGTTTCGCCTCCTGCTTGTGGGCCCGTACCTTCGCGAGGGATTCGGGGCCGGTGATGTCGGCGGCCGAGCGGAAGGAGCCGGTCTCGCCGTACGCCGCGGCCGCGGTGCGCCATCCGCGCGGCCGGACCCCGTACTGCTTGCCCAGCAGGGCGAGGAAGATCTGCGCCTTCTGTTCGCCGAAGCCGGGCAGCTCGCGGAGGCGTTTCAGCAGCTCGGCGCCGGTGGTCACGTCCGTCCACACCGCGCTCGCGTCCCCGTCGTAGTGCTCGACGAGGAACTGGCACAGCTGCTGGATCCGCTTGGCCATGGAACCCGGATAGCGGTGCACGGCCGGCTTCTCGGAGAGCAGGGCGGCGAAGGCCTCCGGGTCGTACGCGGCGATGGCGTGCGCGTCCAGGTCGTCCGCACCCATCCGGGTGGCGATCGTGTACGGGCCCGAGAACGCCCACTCCATCGGGACCTGCTGGTCGAGCAGCATCCCGGTGAGGGCGGCCAGCGGGCTGCGGCCCAGCAGCGCGTCGGCCTCGGGCTGCTGGGCCAGGTGGATCTCGATGTCCGTGTCTGCCATGTCTCCATGTTCCGGAGGATCCCGCTTCCCCGCGCGGGCGGCGCTCCGGATGGCTAGCGTGTGAAGCCCGGAATCCCGGCCGAACCGGGGTGAACATGCACGAACCGGAACAAACGCAGCCAGAAGGAGCGAGGCGGGTTCATGGACATCTCGGAATTCCCGGAAGGCACACCGTGCTGGGTGGACGCCATGTTCGCCGACGTGGAGGGCGCCAAGGCCTTCTACGGCGACGTGCTGGGCTGGACGTTCGGCGAGAGCTCCAGTGAGTACGGCAACTACACGCAGGCGTACGCGGACGGCAAGGCCGTCGCCGCGGTCGTGCCCCCCATGCCGGGCGCCGAGGGCCAGTCGGCCTGGTGTCTGTACTTCGCCTCGCCGGACATCGCGGCGACGGCGGAGAAGGTCAAGGCGGCGGGCGGCGAACTGCTGATGGAGCCGATGCAGGTCGGCACCTTCGGCTCGATGCTGCTCGGCAAGGAGCCGAGCGGGGCCGTCTTCGGCGTCTGGCAGCCGGGCGACCACAAGGGCTTCGAGAAGATGGCCGAGCCGGGCGCGTTCGCCTGGGCCGAGCTGTTCACCCGCGACGCGCCCACCGCGGACGCGTTCCTGTCCGCCGTCTTCCCGTACGGCGCGCAGACCATGGACGACCCCAACATGGACTACAAGGTGTTCCACGTCGGCGGCAGCCCGGAGCACATGGTGCTGGGCCGGATGGTGATGGACGCCGACTTCCCGGCCGAGGTTCCGCCGTACATCTGCATCTACTTCGCGGTCGACGACTGCGACGGCGCGGTGAAGCGCGCCACGGACCGCGGCGCCACCCTCCAGTTCGGCCCGATGGACAGCCCCTTCGGCCGCTTCGCCGCCCTCACGGACCCCCAGGGCGCCAACTTCTCGGTCATCGACCTGACCACCACCGTCGGCGACATGCCCCCGATGAACGACGCCTGACCGGCGGGGGCGGCCGGCCCGCGGCCGCCCGCGGACCGGCGCCCCCCGCACGGCCGGGGGCGCCGGTCCGTGCGTTGTCCGAAATGTTTCCGGGGGCCCGTGGCGCGGGGATACAGTCCGGCCAGGGGCGGATCTGGGACCCGGGGGGACCGGCATGCTGGAGATCGTGGCACTCGGAGCGCTGACCGGTTTTCTCACCGCGGTGGGGAACGGGGCGGCCGGCGAGATGGGCAAACAGCTGCTGCTCTCGACGGGTTCGCTCGTGCGCCGGGCCACCGGCCGGGAGGTGCCGCTGCCCGCCGGACCGGACGGCTGGGAGGCGGTGGCGGGGCAGCTGCACGCCCGGCTTGCGGACGACCCCAGGCTGGCCGCGGAGTGCGCGGTGCTCCTGCGCAGCCACCCCTACGACGGCATGCGGCCGGCACCCGGCGCCGGACTGCCGCCCGCCACCCGCCACTTCACCGACCGCAAGGACGTCCTGCAGCAGCTGCGGCGGGAAGCCACCCGCACGTACGACGGCCGGCCGCGGGTCGCGCTGCTGTACGGCCCGCCCGGCATCGGCACCACCGAGACCGCCCGGCACTTCGGTGCCACCTGCCACGACCTGTTCCCCGACGGGCAGTTCGCCGTGGACCTCCGCGACGGCCCCGCGGACCCGGGCCCGGCGGCCGTCCTGATGCGCCTGCTCCGCGCGATGGGCGTCGCCCCCGACCGGGTTCCGCCCACCGAGGCGGGCCGGGAGGAGCTGTACCGCCGGCTCACCGCGGGCCGTCGGGCGCTGGTGGTGATCGACCACGTCACCGCGGTGGCCCAGGTCCGCGGCCTGGTCCCCGCCACCCCCGGCGTCCTCCTGCTGGCCGTCGTGTCCGGCTCGGCCGTCGACCTCGAAGCGGAACTCGTCCCCGTACCGCCGCTCGGCGACCGGGACGCGTGGAAGCTCGTGGGGCAGGTCGCCGGTCCGGACCACACCGCGCGGGCCAGGCCGCAGCGGTCCGCCGTACTGGCCGGGTGCGCCGGAAACGCCTTCGCCCTCCGGTCGGCGGCGCTCCGGCTGCGGGACGAGGACCCCCCGGCGCCCCGGCCGGCCGCCGGCGGTGACCCGGTGCGCGGCACGGCACAGGCCGGCTGCCTGCGGGTCCGGCCGGAGACCGCCCGGCTGTGCCGGCTGACCGCTCTGGGCGGCTGGCCGTCCGTCACCGACCGCCTGGCAGCGGATGCCGCCGGCCTCACCACGGCCGAGGCGGCACCCCTCCTGGCCGAGGCGGCCGCCGCCCGGCTGCTGGAGCCGCTGCCCGACGAGCGCTACCGGTTCCGGCCGGAGGTGCGCCGCTACCTGGCCGACACCGCCGGGCCGGAACACGGCGTACCGGAGTGCTCCGCCGCCGTCGCCCGCACCCTGGACGCCCTGCTGGAACGCGCCCTGCACGCCGCCCGTGCCGCGCTGCCGCAGAGCTGGCGGACCGAGCGGGCGCCCGCGCAGGGAGAGCCGTACGGCGGCGAAGCGGAGGGCATCGCAGCGCTGGCGGACGAGGCCGGCAACCTGGTCCGCGCCGTGCTCCTCGCCGTGGAGTACGGGCACACCGGCACCGCGCTGCGCCTGGCCCGGGCCCTGTGGCCGCTCCAGCTCAAGGCAGGCCACTGGGACACCCTGCTGCCGGCGCTCCGCACCGCAGCCCGCGCCGCCGACGAGCACCTGCCGGGCTCCCGTACCGCCGGCGGACTGCACTTCCAGCTCGCCCACTGCCTGGGCGAACTCGGCCGCTGGGAGGAAGCGGACCGGGCCGCGGACGCCGCCGTACGGGCCGAACGCGAGGCCGGGCACCTGCGCGGCGAGGCCTCCTGCCTGGAACTCCAGGGCCTCCAGCACCTCTACCGCTGGCGGTATGAGACGGCCCACGAGCGGTTCCTCGCAGCCGAGGCCGTCTACGGCCGGATCGCGCCCGGCGAGGAGGGCGCCGCCGACCTGCCGCGCGCCTTCGCGCTCACCCGGCGCCACCGCGGCCGGGCACTGCGCGGCACCGGACGGTACGAGGAGTCGCGCGGCCTGCTCACGGCCGCGGCGGAGTTCTTCGCCGCGCAGGGCGAGGCGTACAACCGGGCCCGCGCCCTCACCGATCTGGCGGAGACCCTGCACGACGCGGGCGAGAACGCCGCCGCCCTGCTCCGGATCGCCGAAGCGGAACACCTCCTGCCGCGATCCGCGGTCCCCCACCTGGGCTACCTGGCGGGCCTGCGCCTGCGCTGCGAGGTCGCTGCGGGC
>NZ_JAJAUZ010000055.1 GCF_020532645.1 Streptomyces bambusae | reverse complement strand
GCGGCAGGTCCTCGACGCCTTCGCCCGCGACCACGGCCGCCGTTCCGGGCCGTAGCCGACGGCCGCCGTCAGGCAGGCGGAATCAGACGGTTCTCGTGGGCGAAGACCACGGCCTGGATCCGGTCGCGGAGTTCCAGCTTGAGCAGGGTCCGCCCCAGATGGGACTTCACGGTCGCCTCCGCGAGGTGCAGGGCGGCCGCGATCTCCGCGTTGGACAGGCCGCGGCCGACCTCGACGAGCACCTCGCGCTCCCGGGCGCTGAGCCGTTCCAGCCGCTCGTCGCGGACGGAGACGCCCCGGTCGGTCAGGTGCGGACGGAAGTCCTCCAGCAGCCGCCGGGTGATGCGGGGGGAGAGCACCGCGTCGCCCGCCGCGACGTTGCGGATCGCGGTGAGCAGCTCCTCGGGCCGGGTGTTCTTCAGGAGGAAGCCCGAGGCCCCGGCACGGAGCGCGGCGAAGGCGTACGCGTCCAGGTCGAAGGTGGTCAGGATCAGCACCCGGCTGCCCGGGGAGACCTCGACGACCTGCCGGGTCGCCTCGATCCCGTCCGTCCCGGGCATCCGGACGTCCATCAGGACGACGTCGGGCCGCAGTTCCCGGGCGAGGCGGACGGCCTGGGCTCCGTCCACGGCCTCACCGACCGGCACCATGTCGGGCTGGGCGTCCAGGACCGTGCCGAAGGCCATCCGCAGCAGCGCCTCGTCGTCGGCGATCAGGATCCGGATCGTCATGCGGCGCCCGTCCCGGCGCTGCCCAGCAGGAGCCGGGTCCGCACGCCCCAGCCGCCGCCCGGAAGCGGTCCGGCCCGCAGCGTCCCCCCGTAGGCGGCGGCGCGCTCGCGCATGCCGGGGATGCCGTGACCGGACGGAGCGGTGGCGGGCAGAGCCGGCCGGGGGCCGCTGTCGGTGACCTCCACCCCGACGCTGCCGGCCGAGCAGTCGACCAGGACCGTCGCGCGGGTGCCGGCGGGGGTGTGCTTGAGGGTGTTGGTCAACGCCTCCTGAACCAGGCGGTAGACGGTGAGCTGTGCGGTGGCGGGCACATGGGCGTGGCCGCCGCGGACCTCCAGACCGGTCGGGAGCCCGGCGGCGGCCATCTGGTCGGCGAGCGCCTCCAGTTGGGCGATGCCCGGCAGCGGGTGGCGCTCGGCGTCCGGTTCGTCGGCCTGCAGGACGCCCAACGAGCGCCGCATGTCGGTGAGGGCCTGCCGGCCCGTCTCGGAGATCTGCAGCATCGCGGCGGTGGCCCGGTCGGGTGACCTGTGCTGCGCGTAGACGGCGGCGTCGGTGAGCGCGACCATGACGGACAGGTTGTGGGTGACGATGTCGTGCATCTCCCTCGTGATCCGGGCCCGCTCCTCGGCGACGGCCAGCCGCTCCTGCTGCTCCTGGTGCAGCGCCAGCCGTCCGGCCCGCTCCTGCACGGCTGCCAGGTAGGCCCGGCCGGTCTGTACGTTCACTCCGAGGACGGCGGCGGCGACCACCATCGCGGAGAGCGCGACGAACGGGGTCAGGAACGCGCCGTCGGGTGCCCAGCGCAGGCAGGCCAGCACGGCCCCGCCCTCCACGATGGCGGCGGCGAGCAGCGCGCCGCGCCGGCCGGTGTGCGCGGCCGCCGTGTACAGGGCCACCAGCAGGGCGATGTCCGCGGTCAGCTGGACGTCCGCCAGCCACTGGACGAAGGCCGCGGCCAGCACGCAGGCGAACACCGCGAGCGGGGCCCGGCGCCGCCACACCAGGGGCAGCCCCAGCGCGGCGGTGAGCGCTGCCGCCACCGGCAGCTCCCGCGCCGGGTAGGTGGTCACGACGTTGAGCAGGAGCAGCGCCGGCAGCACCGATTCCCACACCTGGGGCGGTACCCGATCCCGGTGGCGCACCGTCACACCTCTCGTCGACCGGTCGTCGTGGCGGCCCGACCCGGCCCGGCCGGGCCGCACCGCATACAGCCGCAGCCTAGGCCCCAGGCCCGCGCCGCACATGAGCCCGGCGTCGTAGCGTGGGGGGCCGGGGGTACGACTCCAGGAGGAGACCCCCGCCTCCTGCGGTCGCAGGCCGACTGCCGGTCGGGGGCGCCCGGTTGCCACTCCGGTCGCACCGCGGCCCGCCCCGGCTGCCACACCGGTCGCAGCCGGCGGCGACCCCGGGCCGATGTGGCGGCCCGGGCCCGGTGCCGAGCATGGCGGGGTGACCGAAACCATCCCGGGGCTGTTCCTGTCCCTTCCGGAAGTCCTCGTCCTGCTGGGCGCCGTCGCACTGCTGGTGGCGCGCTGGCTCCCACCGGCCGCCCGCCGGCCCGGCACCGTCGCCGCGGGGGCGGTCCTCGTACCGTCGGCTGCCGTGCTGGGCTTCGTGGGGATCCGCTGGCAGATGCTGCCGGTCCTGGCGGGCGCCGCCGCCGCCTCGGCGTTCGCCCTCCCGCCCCTGCTGCGGCGCGGTGCCGGCCGGCCGGTGTGGCGGGCCCGCTGGTGGCCGGCCCTGCCGGGATCGCTGGCCTGCGCCGGCCTGATCGCCACCGGCCCGGTGGCCGCCTGGGCGTTCCCCGTCCCCGTCTTCCCCGAGCCGACGGGCGCCTTCGCGGTCGGCACCCGGGTGGTGCAGTGGACCGACCCGCTCCGCCCCGAGGGCTTCACCGCCGATCCGGGCGACCTGCGCACGGTCGTCGTCCAGCTCTGGTACCCGGCGCAGAAGAGCCCCGCCGGCGCCTCCCGCGCCCGGTACCTGGGACGTACGGAGGGCGAGGCGCGGACCGTCGCCGAGGCCCTCGCCGACGGGGTCGGCCTGCCCGGCTTCCTGACCGACGGCCTCCCGCGGGCCCGCAGCCGCGCGGTCGTCGACGCCCCCGTGGCCGACGGGGGAGAGCGGTTCCCCGTCGTCCTCTTCTCCCCGGGGGCGGGCGGGGTACGGACCCAGAACACCGCGTGGGCGGAGGAGCTGGCCAGCCACGGCTACCTGGTCGCCGCTCTCGACCACCCGTATGACTCCACCGCCGTCGTCCTCGCCGACGGCCGTACGATCCGCGCCACCACCGCCTCTACCGGGGACCGCGACCGCGACGAGGAGCGGGCCGCCGGCTGGACCGCGGTACGGGCCGCCGACCTCGGCTTCGTCCTCACCCGGCTGGAGCGCCTGGACCGCGGGGGGACCGCCGACCCGCTGACCGGACGCCTGGACACCGCCCGCGCCGCGGCGGCCGGCCACTCCCTGGGCGGGGCCGCCGCCCTCCAAGCGGCCCGGCAGGACCGCCGGTTCGACGCCGTGATCGACCTGGACGGCTACCCCCACGGCCCCACCACGCCCGCCCTCGTCCAGCCGGCGCTCGCGCTCACCCAGGAGATCACCGGCGGCACCGACCTGCGCTACCTGCCCCGGCTCACCGAGGCCCTCCGGCACAACACCGCGACGAGCTACCGCCTCACCGTCCCCGGCGCCGGACACCTCACCTTCACGGACGGCCCGCTCTACCTGCCGCCGGTGCCCTCGATCGTCGGCACCTTGGGGCGTACCGAGAGCCCGCGCGTCGTCGCCGCAGCCACCCTCGCCTTCCTGGACGCCACCCTGCGAGGCCGCCCGGGCGACCCGGCCGACGCCCTCCGGGCCTACGGCGCGGTCACGTCATCAGGGGGGCGGGGGACCGCGGGGCCCACGCCGTACGTGCATGCGCATCGGAGAACGGCCGTCGAGGCGGCGTGGTTCGCCAGGGCGGGCGCCGAGCGGTGAATCGGCCGGCGCCTACGCGGAGTGGAGAGAGGACGCTCGGGGGTGGCGGTCGCCCCTGGCAGAATCCCGGAGTCGTCACAGACTGCAACTGCAACTGCGACGGCTGCAATGGCCAGGGTGCGTGGCTCCTCGTGCGCGCCTGACCGTCCCGACCGCGCAGCCGGAGGCACCGCCCACCACGCGGCGCCTCTGGTGCGTCACAAGGATGGCATCCTTGGCCAATGCTCCCCTCTGATCATGCAGGTGCCGCGTTCTTCGCCGCCGACGGCACTCTCGTCCCGCGTCGACGGGCGGGACGGTGAACGAACCGGTCTTGGTCGAGTCCGTCGGGTACTCCTCCGCATGCCAGGGATGCGGCGCCGAGGCCGCCTGCTGCGGTGTCCAGGCGCTGGTGGGCGAGGCGCTGCGGTGGGATGTCGAGTCGAGGTGTCAGGCCTGCGGGTTTGCCGTGGCCGTGTGCGGTGGTGACCTGCCGGAGGACCTGCGCGGTCGGCTGCTCGCCGAGCACGGAAGGGCAAGGTTGCAGGTGGCGCCGCCGGCGAGAAACGCCGCCGTCATGCGAGTGCTCCGGTCGGAACTCGGCATCGGCCTGGACGGCGTCCGGGCCGTGCTGGACCAGGTCCTGGCCGGTCAGTACGAGGGGACCCTTCCTGAGATGGAACTCCTGGCCCGGAAACTGCGAGCCTCGGGCATCGAAGCGACCGCTGCACGGGTGGTGGACTGAGCGGGCCTGCCGGGCCGGGGAAGCCTCAAGCCCGTCTTCGTAATCCCTTCGTATGTGACGGTAGCGGACCCGCCACCCGCCACCCGGCGGCCCGAGCAGGGCAGGGACGTATCGTAGGCGCGAAGTTTGCTCACATGTTCGGGGGTTGGGTGCGCATTACTGATCACGCGCGGTGGGACCGGGGCTTCCCGGTGAAGTACCTCCTGGTCCAGGAGGACGAAGACGGCGTGGAACGGCTCTGGGGGAGGTGCGCGGGCGTCGAAGGGCTGTTCGTCGAGCCCGTCCCGCCGACACGGGAGATCCTCACCCTCCGCGGATGCAGCCCCGACGGCCTCCTGAGCGAGGTCCTGGCCGAGCCCGGCGCCTCGTACCGGGGCCTGGGCGACGTGTGCGTCGAGGTCTGGAACGACGACCGGCCCGTGCAGTGGTGGACTCTCGCCGATGCGGTCGTCGTGGCCCATCAGCCCCACCCCGGCGACCCGGCACGCCACGACCTTGTGGTCGGTGCCGGCGTCACGAACGACGAGGGCTTCTTCGAAGTGCCTGAGGCGACACGCTTCGAGCTCTTCGCGGGAACGACGACCGTCGCGGCAAGTGCAGGCCGGTGCTCCGCTGTGGACGGCCTGTTCGAGCCGCGGGCGGACGCGGCCCCCGTCCCGATGGAACTGATCGGCTGCGAGCCTGCGGAACCGCTCCTTGCGGCGCTGCGGCGACCCCAACGGGCGGAGCGGGACTGGGCCGACCTCCTGGTGCTGGATCGCCACGGCGCTGTGATGGCCTCGCGCACCGTGGGCCTGGACATCACCGGCGCAAGCCCGTCCGTGCTCGGTGGCACGCTCGTCGACATCACCCTCGCCGACGGCGGAGACGACCGTCCATCGCCGACAGCACGCGCGATCTGGGCGGAGTGGTACGAGGGACCGCCGACAGAGCCCAACAGGTGGGCGCCGTACGACTCGAAGGGCAGAGCCGCCTGGCTCGACCTCGCCACCCGTGCCTGGCGGGTGCCGACACCCCGACCGGACCGCACCGGCGGCGCGTACGACCTCGACGGCCGGTTCGTCACGGACGTCCCCGGACTGCACTGCGCGATCGCCGAGGCCCTGCTCGGACCCGGCCGCTACTTCGGCCGGGAGTGGAACGCCCTCAAGGACTGCCTGGGCGGCGGCTTCGGAGTGGCCCCGCCCTTCACCTTGACCTGGCACGACTCCGAAGTCGCACGCCGCGCACTGGCGGATGCGGAGGACCCGGAAGGCCGGCCCTCCTACCTCGAGGAGATCGTGCGACTCCTCGAACGGCACGGCGTCACGGTCGTGCTCCGGTAGCCCGCCGATCAGTCGGGGCATCCCGGAGGTCGCGGAGCGCCGTTTCCGCGACGTGGAGTTCTTCGGGGCCGGGTGTTTCCGGGGATTGGGAGCCCATGACGGTCGGCCGTTTCCGCGAATCGCCGCGGGAACGAGGGCCGTCACGCGCACGGCCTCGGGTGGCCGTACCCAGCCGAGCAAGGCTTCCGTACCGTCCGGCAGCCATACGCCACGCACGGGACGAGCGCAGCACGGAGCCGGGGGATGGCGAACCGTGCATCCCGGACGGGGTCACCAGCGGGCGACGAGGGTCTCCTCCTCGCCCCGGTTGCGGTACAGCCAGGTGGTGCCCGGAGCGACGGCCCCGCTGAGGTAGCCGACGATGGGCTCGCGCTGGGTTGCGCTGTCCAGCTAGCCGAGCAGCTTCAGTGCCTCGGGCAGGGGGAAGAAGGCTGCTCGCTCGATCTCGCCGTCCGTGGGCGCGAGGTCGCCCCGCCATGCGTCGACTTCGAAGGCGACGGCCACTGCTGACGGGTGCCGCTCGGAGTCGATGTGCATGAGGAAGGCGGTCCGTACCGGGTTTCCCACCAGGAGCCCGGTCTCCTCCCGCAGTTCGCGCCGGAGTGCTTCGTTCATCAGCTCGCCGTCCTCGACCCCGCCGCCGGGCAGGGACCAGAGCACCTCGCCGTTGACGCCCAGGCTCTCACGGACGAGCAGGACCTCCTCGCCGCGCCGGATGACACCGATGACCAACTGCACCCGGGGCTTGGGGACCTTCGCGTGTTCTGCCGTCATGCCGTAGACCGTATGCGATGGCCCGTATGCCGTATGCCGTATGCCGTATGCCGTCGGCACAGGCCGTCGGTGCTGTCTGACGCCGCTGCGGGCCCCGGCACGGTGGCGCAGCAGCCCGGCGGCGATGATGGCCGGGGCGTCCGGGGGAGAGGCGCCCGCTGACCGGAGAGGAACGCCCCGTGCGCCGCTACCACAACAGCCGCTTCCGTGACGTGGAAACGGTGCTGACCGGCGTTCAGGACCCGCGGGCCCACCTGCTGGTCCTGGCAGCGTTCGGGCAAGGCCTACGGGACGATCTTGCTCGGGCCCTGCGCGAGGTCATCGCCACCGGCATCTGGGACGAAGACCCCGAAGCACCGCTGCGTTCGGACGGGCCGGGGCCGTCCGACGCCTTCCGGCAGTTCCTGAACCGCGACCTCAAGGACCGCCGTGATCGGGGCCCGACGTGGACGCACTTGGCGGCCGCCCTACTGTTCGACCGGGAGGCGCGCGCGGTGCTCCACCGCAGCAAGTTGGGCTGCCCGCAGAACTGCCGGACCACGGCGGAGCCGTACAGCGAGGGCTTCGACCAGCTGGCCGACTACTGGCAGGCGCTCTACGGCTGGTACGGGGTGATCCGGCATGCCGGAGACGGGCTCGCCCGCGCGGCCGCGCACTTCATCCAGGACGAGTCCCGAGCCGAGCACGCAACGTTCACGGCGTACCTCACGCCCTCCGAGCCCTGGCCGGTACGCAGGAACGGCAGGACCGACGCGAGCGCTGCTGATGCCTCACTGAGGGTCCTGATCCTGATGATGCAGGCGTGGGACCCCGGTACGGTCCACACGCTCCAGCAGGTCTTGAAGTACGCGGAGGACCCCGAGTGGCACTACGAGCCGGGCCGGATGGGGCTCTTCGGAGCTCAAAACGCTCCTGGGATCCTTGTGGAGGCTCTGAACGCGGGGGAGCGGGCGCGGCTGCGGGGCATCGTGGAGGAGTTGCACCGCGCCCTGGAGTCGGACTCGCGTCCCGAAGGCGGAACGGAGGACCCGGGGCCGTGCTCCAGCGACGTCCATCGGCCGCCGAGGGGCCGGGAGGTCAAGGGCGAACGGGCCCGGTGTACAGCAGCCCGGACTGCCGTTTTCCGGGCCGGGAACAGCCCGGAGGCTCCCCTGTGGTTCCACATGGCCAGTGGGAGCGCCCGTATCACGTGGCCGCGGGCCGGGCAGTGGCTGCTGGGCAGCCCGGGCCGGCGGCTCGGAGCCCTGGCCGCCCGCCTCGTCGCCGGGCTGCCGCAGCCGCTCACGGCGGCCGCGGCTTCGTGCTGGCCGGACCGCGCCGCCGAGCTCGGGCAGTTGCGCAGGGAACTGGGCCTGACCACCGACGCCATGGCGCAGGCACTCGGCATGCAGGAGAAGGACATCTCCGCAATCGAGACCGGCACGGCCCCGCGCCCGGCGACCGTGGCACAGGCGGCCGGCTACCTGTTGGTGCTCGCCCTGGCAGCCGCGGAGGAGAGCAAAGAGACCGAGGTCCTTCCCACGGACCTGACGGATCACGTCCGGGCCGTACGGGAAACCGAAGGTGCGGTGGCGCTGTAGGGCAACCTGCGCCGTTCCGGCTGCGCGCGTGGCTCGGACTGGACACCAGGAGCCACCGGAGGGCACTGCTGAGTTTTTTCGTTCAGGCGACACGGCAATGGCCGAGTGGCTACGGTTGCGTCAGCGAGTCCGGGTCCAACCGTCGGCATAGTGAAGCCCTCCAAGGACCCAGGTTGCTGGCGGAACGCGTGGGATCCGGATGTCCTGCGCGTGTCGTCAGCCGGCCCGAGGATCCGCAGCTCAAAAGGCATGGCCATGCCTCGTTCAAAAGTTCCGAACAGCTCGATCAGCAACAACACCTGAGTCTCCAATCACCGGCACGGAACTCGGTTCAGCCACACGATGTGGCCGAACTGAGCAGCCCTGCGCAGTTCGGCCCCTGCCTGCGAGGGAAGACGAACGGTGGATTCAGCAATCATTCTCGGGGTTCTGGCCTGGTCTGGGGTCGCAACGTTTACCGTCTGGGCGGCCCGGGAGTTCCTGGCCCAGCTACCGCCACTGATCGACGCCTGGCGACGGGTGTCGGAAGCGCTGCGCCGGGATGGTGATTCCAGCGAGTGACGCCCCAGACAGGTGACCCGAGAGCCATGCCTGGCGATGTCAGACCCCTGCGGCATGCTCGCCGGCATGAACGAAGACGCCTTCTGGCAACTCATCGAGGACTGCCGTCCCACAGGACCTGACCCGGACGCCGAGGTCCTTGCGGCCACGCTGACCGAGCGGCTTGCCCGGTCCCCGTTGTCGCTGGTCATCGGCTTTGCCGAACAATTGTCATGGGCGCTCTACCGGCTGGACCGCAAGGAGTACGGACACGACCTGGGCGGAGACGCCTTCCTCTACACGCGTGCCGCGGTCGTCGCCGCCGGCCGCACCGTGTTCGACAGCGTCCTCGCAGATCCCTCGGTGTTCACTCCCTACGTCACCGACCTCATCTGGGCCGAGAGCCTGCTCTACGCACCGGACCGTGCGTACGAACGCATCACCGGTGAGGGCTGGGACCGCGACACGCGTTATTCCTACGAGTCGTGCTCGAACACCGAGGGCTGGGCCGTTTGAACGCATGGGCCCTTCCTCCCGCCTTGTTCATCGATTATCGTCGATTGACGATGAAGGAGGCTCTATCCGTGCTCAGCGACGATGACGCCCGCATGTATGCGGGCTGGTTCAAGGCCCTGGCCGACCCCACCCGCGTACGCCTGCTGCACCTGCTGGCCGGCGAGGGCCGGGCGATGAGCGTGGGCGAGGTCGTGGAACGGGCCGAGGTCGGCCAGTCGACGGTCTCCCACCACCTCAAGATCCTGGCCGAGGCGCGGTTCGTCCTGGCCGAGCGCCAGGGCACCTCCACCCTGTACACGGTCAACCGCACCTGCCAGAGCGTCTTCCCCCGCGCCGTGCGCGCGATCCTCGGCGAGGAGGAACCCGCCGATGGCTGCTGAGATCCGCATCGCGGCGATGACGGCCGCACACGCCGAGCAGGTGCTGGCGATCTACCGGGCCGGGATCGACGAGGGCGACGCCACCTTCGAGACCCAGGCACCGGCCTGGGACGTCTTCGATACGGGGAAGCTGCCCGCGCACCGGTTCGTCGCCCTCGACGAAGACGGCGACGGCCGGGTGCTGGGCTGGGTCGCCGCGAGCGCGGTCTCCGACCGGTGCGCGTACGCGGGCGTCGTCGAGCACTCCGTGTACGTCCACCCCGACGCCCGCGGCCGCGGCGTCGCCGGCCGGCTCCTTGCCGCGCTGATCGGGTCGACCGAGGCCGCGGGCATCTGGACGATCCAGTCCGGCATCTTCCCCGAGAACACCGCCAGCCTCGCCCTCCACGCCCGGGCCGGATTCCGCATCATCGGCACTCGCGAGCGCATCGGCCGCCACCACGGCGTCTGGCGCGACGTGGTCCTGCTGGAGCGCCGGAGCCCGCGGATCAGCTGAGTGCCGTGCGTGCTCGGTGGTCTCAGGATCCCAGGAAGTCCGCGATCTCGCGGACGGCCCCGCGTGCCGTGCGGCCGACGCCGATGAGGGTGGCGGAGGCGGGGCCGGTCCAGTCGCCGTAGCCGAGGAGGTGGAGGCGCGGGTCGGCGACGGCTCGGGTGCCCTCGGTGGGGATGCGGCCGCCCTCGGTGCGCAGACCCAGCGGGGACAGGTGAGACAGCGTGGGCCGGAAGCCGGTGCACCAGATGATCGTGTCGGAGGGCCAGGTGCTGCCGTCGGCCCAGCGGGCTCCGTCGGCCGTCAGGCTGTCGAACATCCGGTGGTCCGGGATGAGGCCGGCGTCGCGGGCGGCGCGTACGGGCGGGACGGCGACGATGTCGCCGAGGTCGGAGATGCGGGGGCCGCCGGACTGGACCCGCTGGGTGGCGAGCCGGAACAGGGCGCTGCCGTCGACGTCGTCCGGAAGGTAGCGGGCAGGCCGCTGGGTGACCCAGCGGACGGTGGCGTGCGGGGCGAGGTCGGCCGCGATCTGGGCGCCGGAATTGCCGCCGCCGACGACGATGACGCGCTGTCCCGCGTAGTCCCCGGGGCTGCGGTAGTCCACGGTGTGGTGCCGGCGGCCCCGGAAGAGTTCGCGGCCGGATACGGCGGGCAGGAAGGGGCGCCACCAGGTGCCGGTCGCGCTGATCACGACGCGGGCCGTGTAGTCGCCGGAGTCGGTCCGGACGTGCAGGAAGGGGGCCTGGTCGCGGACGGCCTCGACGCGGACACCCCGCTGGACGGGGAGCTCGTACCGCTTCTCGTAGTCGGCGAGGTAGGCCAGTACGTGGGAGACGTCCGGGAACGTCTTGCCCGCCTGCGCCGGCATGAGGCGGCCGGGCAGGGAGGAGTAGGCGGCCGGGGAGAACAGGTGCAGCGAGTCCCAGGCGTGCTGCCAGGCCCCGCCCGGGGCGGCCTGGGCGTCGAGGATGGTGAAGTCGATGCCCGCCCGGCGCAGGTGGTAGCCGGCGGCGAGCCCGGCCTGGCCGCCGCCGACCACCACCACGTCCGCGTGCCGCGTCATGCTGCGGACTGCCCGCTGCCGGTCTTGCCCCGCATGAAGATGACCGCCACGAGCGCAAGGCCCACGACAGCACCCGCCAGCTGCGCGACGACGAACGCCGGGACGGACGCGGGGGCGATGCCCGCGAAGGTGTCGGTGAAGGCGCGGCCGATGGTGACAGCCGGGTTGGCGAAGGACGTGGAGGAGGTGAACCAGTACGCGGCGCCGATGTACGAGGCGACGGCCACGGGTGCGAAGCGGAGGCGGTCGGTCCGCGCGAGGCCGAAGATCAGCAGGATGAGGCCCGCGGTGGCGACGACCTCACCGAGGAGGAGGTTGCCGGCGGAGCGGTCGTGCTGCGACCACTTCACCAGGGGCTCGCCGAACATCGCGTCCGCGAGGATCGCGCCCGCTATGGCGCCGGCGATCTGGGAGGGCACGTAGACGGCGAGTTCGCGGGCGGTGACGCCGGCGCCGCCGCGGCGGGCGGTCCACCACTCGGCCAGCGTGACGGCCGGGTTGAAGTGGGCGCCGGAGACCGGGCCGAGGAGGGCGATCAGGACGCCGAGGCCGAACACCGTGGCGGTGGAGTTGGCCAGCAGCTGGAGGGCGACGTCGTCGGTCAGCTCGGTGGCCTGGATGCCGGAGCCGACCACGACCGCCACGAGGGCCGCGGTGCCGACCAGCTCGGCTGCGGCCCGGGCGACGAGCGGGGCGCGGGGCGGGGTCGCGCCGGGGGCGGGCTGGGGCGCGTCGGCGGCTGTGGCGGTCTCCGCTGCGGGGGCGGCGCCGACGGGCTCGGTGGCGGTCAAGGCGGGTTCTCCTAGGCAGGTGAGGCAGTACGGCTGCTACGGGCTACGGGCTGCCGGCTGTGAGCTACGGGCAGGACCGCTTGAGGTTCGCGTCGGCGGTGGCACGCCCGGTCCGGGCGAGCTCGGCGAACTGGCCGGCGAGCGACTCGATGACTTCCGGGCGCAGGCGGTAGTAGGTGAACCGTCCGCAGGGCTCCGTCTCCACGACCCCGGCCTCGCGCAGCACCTTCAGGTGGTTGGAGAGGTTGGTCTGCTTGGCGCCCGTCTCCTCCACGAGGTGGGTGGTGCAGAGCGTCTCCTCGGCCAGGAGGGTCACGATCCGGAGCCTGAGCGGGTCGGCCAGAACCCGGAGAAGATCAGTGTCGACTGACGTCATCATGGACTGATATTTTCACATCACTCGGGGCTGATACCAGTCCGGGCCGAGTCATTGGATTGAAGGAAGAGACGATGTCCTCCACCCCGCTCGCATCCGTGCTGTTCGTCTGCATCCACAACGCAGGCCGCTCCCAGATGGCCGCAGGCTTCCTGCGCCACCTCGCCGGGGACCGCGTCGAGGTCCGCTCCGCCGGCTCCGTGCCCGGCGACCAGATCAACCCCTCCGCCGTGGCCGCCATGGCCGAGCTGGGCATCGACATCTCCGACCAGAAGCCGAAGGTCCTCACCCCCGAGGCCGCCCAGGCGTCCGACTACATCATCACGATGGGCTGCGGCGACGCCTGCCCCTACTTCCCCGGCAAGACCTACCTCGACTGGCAGCTCGAAGACCCGGCCGGCCAGGGCGTCGAGGCCGTCCGCCCCATCCGCGACGAGATCAAGGGCCTCATCGAGGGCCTGATCGCCGAGATCGACGCCAAGAAGCAGGGCTGATTCTCGCCGTAGTCTGGGCTGTGGCGTACTGACGGCACGGGCAGCAGCGAGCGGGGGGATCCGAGTGGATCTGGAGATCGAGAGCCGGCCTTCGGAGCTGCCCTCCATCGAGCGGGTATGGCGCAGCCGCAGTATCGGCGCGGGCCGGATGACGTCGATCGCGGCGTCGAATTGGGACCTCGTCTTCTGGGAGCACGAAGGGAAGATGCAGGCGGCCGTGGTGGGCCCGGAGCCCAAGGCGTGTTCTGCTCCGGTCCCCGAGGACGCCACGTTCTTCGGGATCAGCTTCGCCCTCGGCACCTCGATGCCGCACGTGCCGATCAGCCGGCTCGTAGGCGGCGGCGCGGAGATACCCGACGTGACACGGCGGTCGGTCTGGCTGAAGGGCTCCGCCTGGCACATGCCCGACTACGACAACGCGGAGGCCTTCGTCCGGCGCATGATGCGCGAAGGGATCGTGGACTGCGACCCGATCGTGCCCGCCGTGCTCGGCGGCGCGGTTCTCGATGTCTCCGAGCGGACCCTCCAGCGGCGTTTCGTCGCGTCGACGGGGCTCACTCAGGGTGCCATCCGGCAGATCCACCGCGCCCGCGAGGCAGCGCTGCTGATCCAGGGAGGGACGCCGGCCCACGAAGTCGTCCACGTACTGGGCTATTTCGACCAGCCGCACCTCTCGCGGTCCCTGTCCCGGTTCATCGGCCGGACCGCGACTCAGCTGGCGGCTCTGGACGGCGCCGAGCCACTGTCGCTTCTGTACAAGCCCTCCTCCTCGGCCGGCTCGTAGTCTTCCTGACGTAGCCGACGGGGTCGGCCCGCCCCGGCCGGAGCGCTTTCGGCCGGGACCGGGCAGACGGCCCCGAACTCTTCTCACGTCTCACGGAGGAATCATGCGCAAGGTTGTTTCGGGTCTGTTCGTCTCGCTCGACGGTGTCGCCCAGTCGCCGAACGAGTGGCAGTTCGCCTTCGACGAGGAGATGGGCGCAGCGCTCGGCGAGACGCTGGAGACGGCCGACACGATCCTGATGGGCCGTGTGACGTTCACCGAATGGGCCGGGTACTGGCCGACGGTGACCGAGGGCGAGGACGCCGGCTTCGCCAAGTGGATCAACGACTCGCCCAAGTACGTCGTCTCCTCCACCCTGGACGGCGTCGACGACTGGGCGAACAGCACGCTCGTCGACGGCGATCTCGCAACCGCGATCGAGAACCTCAAGGCGGGCGAGGGCAAGGACATCACCGTCGCGGGCAGCCCCACCCTGGTGCGTTCGCTGCTGGAGCAGGACCTGCTGGACGAACTGGTGCTGCTGATCCACCCGGTGGTCGCCGGCGAGGGCCGCAAGAAGCTGTTCGCCGACGACGCCTCCCTGAAGAAGCTCGAACTGATCAGCGCCCGGCCGACCAGCAGCGGAGTGATCATCGCCACCTACCGGCCGCTGCGCTGAGCGCAGCCCGCGCCTTCCTCCGGGCAAGTCAGCGGGGGGAAGCAGGGGCGGCCGGGGTGATCTGCACACGGACGACGGCCCGGTTGTTCTCGGGGTACGGGTCTCCCGGCGGAGTCTCCACCGAGATCTCACCGGTGGCGCCCGGCACCTCGCGGTCGATCCGCACATGGAACTCCGTCGAGTAGTAGCCGTACTCCAGCGTGCAGGTGACCTCCACGTCTCCCGGATTGCCGCACCAGCCGGTCTCGGAGCCGTACATGCCGTAGTCCGGCGGCGCTGCCACCGAAACGCCTTGGGGCAGGCGGATCTTGAACGACTGCCAGGTCGGCGTGCCGTGGGAGACCTGCGGGAGCGACAGGGGGAAGCGCAGGTTCTCCCCGACCCGGCCCCTCACGGTCGCCTCCGCGACCGACAGGTCCTGGGGCAGGGAGCTGTTGTCGGTCGCGAAGCGCACCTCGCCGCTGTGCCGGTCCCGGGCGGTCTCCGAGTCCGTCCGGATCAGGGTGAGTTCGTTTCCGGTACCGCGGGCGAACCGGGTGCGGTAGCCGGGCATGTGCGGGGGGAGGGGGAGGTCCGGATCGGCCCGCACCTTTCCGGCCCGCCCGATGTCCTGGAAGCTGCGGGCCAGGCGGCCGAGCGGCCACACCTCGTACACGTATCGTCCGTCGACCTGCCGCGTGTCGTTGTGCGGCTCGAAGGATGCGGAGGTCGTGTAGGTGCCGCCGGCCTCGATCGGCATCGGGAACTCGCAGTACGCCTGAGTCCGGTCCGGGGAGTAGAAGCAGTTGGTGAACGTGTCGGGCAGGGCGACCCTGTTGCCGGCGGAGGCCATCCGCAGCGCGAGGACCGCACCCTCGGGCGAGGCGCCGGTGCCGGCGTTGGTGAAGGCCGGCCGGAAGGCCGGAGGCTTGCCGACGAACGGCGGCAGGGGCTTCTTCTCCGGCCGGTTCTGCACGCGCAGGTCGGGGATGCCGGTACGGACCAGAGTCTCGGCGGTGAACCCGCCCGCGTCGAGGCTGTTGACCCGCATGGTGAAGGGGGCACTGAACTCCGTGCCGACTCCCTGCGCGGTGGTGAGCCGGAACAGCGGGAGCCTGTCGTGTTTGCCCGCCGGCAAGGTCCTGATGTTGCAGTGGAGGATCCGGTCGCGGAGCTTGCAGCGGTTCTCCGGATGCACCACGACCTTGTCCCGCAGGGCCGTGAAGTCGAAGTCCACGGTCACGCGATGGGCCACGTCCCCGCGCGAACCCTCCACGTTGAGCACCGTCACATAGAACGGCTGGGTCCGCTTGGTGGTGCCGACGAAGTACACCGGCTCGTGGTGGATCGCCGTGAGCTTCATCCCGGGCCGCGTCCCGCCGTGCGCGCTCCGGCTCTCTCCGCCCCCGCCGGTGGCCGCCCGCCCCGGTCCGACCGGCCCGGACAGCCCGAAGATCCCGAGCAGTCCGGCCAGGCACCCCAGCGCGAGGACCGTCACCGCTGCCTTCCGCGTGAGACCGCGCATGCTGTTCTCCTCCTGCCGGGCGGCGCCTACGCAGAGTTCGACTGCCCGGGCAGGGGCGGGGTTGCACGGCGTGACCAGCTCGTGATCCGGCCGGACCCGCCGTGCGGCGGCTGGGCCTACCAGGTCACCGGCAGTCCCACGGGCCCGCGGATGAGCACGTCCTTCTGCCAGGCCACCTCGCCGGGACCGACCGCCAGGCGCAGGTCCGGCAGCCGCCCGACCAGGGTGGTCAGGAGCAGCTCGGCCTCCAGCCGGGCGAGCAGTGGTGCCACGCAGTGGTGGGGGCCGTACCCGAAGGCCAGGTGGGGCGGGCCCTGCCGGTCGATGTCGATGCGGCCCGGCTCGGGGTAGCACGCCTCGTCCCAGTTGGCCGCCACGTACGAGACGTACACGGCCTCGCCCCGGCGGATCCGGACCCCGGCCACCTCGACGTCCTCGGTGGCGACGCGTGGCTGTCCCACGCCGTGCTTGTGCGGAATCCAGCGCAGCAGCTCCTCCACGGCCGCCGGCACGGCCCGAGGGTCCGACCGCAGGCGGCCCATCAGGCTGTCGTCGGTCAGGAGCACGTACATCATGTTCGAGGTGTGGTTGCGCACGGCGTGCCAGCCGTTCAGTCCCATCAGCACCGCCAGGGCGAGCATCTCCTCTTCCTCGATCCGGCCGTTGGCGACCGCGGCCGCCAACGTGCTCGTGAGGTCGTCCTGCGGCCGGGCCAGGCGATCCCGGGCCAGCTCGCGGAACAGGGCACGGGCGGCCTCCTTCGCCTGACGGGCCCGCTCGACGCCTGCCTCGTCCGTCGCCCTCGTCAGCACGGTGTCCGCCCAGACGCGCAGGCTCGGCAGGTCAGCCTCCGGCACGCCCAGCACCGCTCCGATGACGTGCAGGGGGAACGGGGAGGTCACCTCCCGTACGAGGTCCGCGGGCGGCCCTGAGGCCGTCATGCGGTCGATCAGGCCGTCCAGCGCGGCCTGCGCGCGCGGGCGCAGCGCCGCCATGCCCGAGCGGTTGAACGCCGAAGAGACCACGGAACGGACCCGGGTGTGGTCGGGGGGATCCACGAAGCTGACCGCCCGGTCCAGCGGCACGAGGTACATGTTCATGCTCGGCAGCGGCCGGCCGACGATGTCCCGGCTGAACCGGGCGTCGGAGGTGACGAACCGGACCACGTCGTGCCGCGTCGCCAGCCAGCACTCACCAGGGGTGCCGTGCAGCAGCCTGACCCGGACGACCGGCGCTTCTCGCAGTGCCTCGCGCAGGAACGGGTCGAAGTCCAGCGCCGCCAGATCGGCGGCCTCGTACACCGGTGGAGCGGTGTCCTGCCTCACTGACCCCCCTCCGGCCGGTCGTGGCGCAGCGGAGTGAGCTGCTCGATGTCGTAGCGGCGGCGCAGGGCCTCGATGGCGGCGTGCTCGGGGGGCCCGTCGGCGGACAGGATGTCCATGAGCTCCTCGAAGTACCGCTCGTGGTCCGGCGGCGGGGACGACTGGAAGAACATCCGCGCCGGGGCTCCGGTGGGATTGGCGAACGCGTGCGGGCAGCCCGGCGGGACCACGATGACCGTGCCGGGCGTCGCACGGACCACACGTTCTCCTTGCACGGACCGCCACCCGCGCCAGCCGTCGGCAGTCCGCACGCGCGGCTCGAAGGCAAGGACGTCGAGTTCCCCTTCGAGCACGTAGAAGAGCTCCTCGCTGCGGGTGTGGACGTGGGCGCCGACGTCGAAGCCGGGTGGTACGACGACCTCGAAGCTCGATGTGATGCGCGACTGTTCACCGGTCACCTTGAACGTCACCTGCTGCGCGGCGGTGCGCAGCGCACGGCCGCCGCCGGGCGGCACGATCAGGCCGCCGGGCGGCGGCGGGGCGGTGCGGGTCGTGGCGGACGTGGTCGTGGTGTCTGCTGCGGGCATGGTCACGGCGTACGGCTCCAGCGGCCCAACGTCATCTCGGCTGTGATGCCCGGCCCGAACCCGGCCAGCAGGCCGCAGGCCCGGTCGGCGGCACCGCCCTCGTCGAACAGCCGGCGCAGCGCGTCCAGTACGACGACGCTCGCCACGTTCCCGTACTCGGTGAGCGTGGCCCGGCTGAACCGGAAGGCGCCCGGAGGCACGCCCAGGCATTTGCTCAGGTCGTCGAGGATCCGCGGCCCTCCGGCGTGCACGATGTAGAAGTCGAGTCGGGACGCGTCCCAGCCCTGTCCGTCGGCGAGGGCGCGCAGCGCGGGGGCGAGCGGCTCCATGGTGCCCGGCACTCGCTTGTCGAGCAGGAAGTGGAAGCCGGTGGCGCGCACGTCGTACGCGATCCAGTCCTCGGTGCCCGGGAGCAGGTACGAGCCGTTTCGCTCCAGGTGGATGCCGGTTCCGCCGGTCCCGCGGACCGCTGCGGCGGCCACGCCGTCGCCGAAGAGTCCGTTGGACAGCAGCGATCCGATGCCGATGTCGGTGGGCTGGTAGCTCAGGGAGCAGAACTCGCAGGCCACGATGAGCGCGTTCGCGTCCGGGTAGGCCCTGCAGAAGTCGTGTGCCCGGTTGATCGCGGCACCGCCGGCCGCGCAGCCCAGCTGGGCGATCGGCAACTGCCGGGTGGTGGAGGGAAATCCCATCGAGTTGATGAGCCGGGCGGTGTGCGAGCGTCTCTCGACCGGTTGGACCAGGTGGCGGGTCCGTACCCCGGTGTTCTCGATCAGGCGCAGCGCGAAACCCAGTTGGGGGTGATCGGCATGGCGCGAGCGCGCGAGCTCAAGCGGCTCCTCCATGCAACGCCCTTTCCCCCACGGGCCACCAGAGTGCCCGGTCCGACCCGACTCGCTGAGTAACGATCACCGTCGGCATGGGTCACAGCGGCCCGCAGTCCGGCCGTACCGGCTGCCGGTCGTGCCCTCGGAGGGAGTTGGGGCGGAGGGGCGGGCAGGGGCCGGGCTACTGGACCAGGGCGAAGTGCGGGTGTTCCGGCGACGAGGGGCACGTGTAGAGCTGGAGGTCGTATCCGTCTGCGATCTCGACCTTGGTCGGCTGCTCGGGGTAGGGATTGAGGGCGGATGCCGGGACGTCCCGGTCCTCGTCAGGGATCCACGACGTGCTCGTCTCGCCCCATTCGGACGAGGCGATGGTCAGCAGCGGATCCATCGCGGTGCCGCAGGCACCGCAGAGCCGAGGGTAGGGGTCGGTCAGGCCCCAGCGGGTCCACCCGCCGGTCTTCCAGCCGGGTGCGATGGACAGCGACCTGTCGTAGACGTCCTGCGGGGTGGGCTCGTCCTCGTACGGGTCCACGTCGTGCGGGTCCACGTCCAGCTGCCAGGTGTGGCAGTCCTCCATCTGCCGCCGTACCTCGTCCTCCAGCTCCGCCGAGTGGGGATACTCCGTCACCTGCTCGGGGAAGAGCAGGCACGGTTGCGGAAGGTAGGAGGAGAACTGGACCACGGGAGGCTCGGGCGGTGCGGCGAGCACATCGGTGACCGAGGCGGCGGTTCGCCAGAACATCTCAGTCCTGGGCACAGCGGGGTGTTCGAAGGGACACCACAGCACCTGGAGCAGGTCGGCCGGGCCCGGCGGGCGCAGCGACGGGACGTCGCGCAGGTACAACTGGGCCACGGGAAGCAGCGGGACCGGCCCGTCGGGCCAGGGGCGGCCCTCGCGGGCTCGCTGGTGGTCGGCCAGTTCCTCGGGCGTGTATTGGAGGGCACCGGGGTCGCCGTCCGCCCGGCGGACCGCGTCTTCGGTGATGCGTCGCTGCAACCGGACGCCATCGGGCGACGGCGCCGGATTGCGACGGTCCCACACGTGCGGACCGTCGCAGTGCGGCCACGGTTCGGTGGCCGGCCACAACAGCGGGCCGCCGACCGAGCTGTCCCGCGTCGACGGAGCCCCGGCCCGGGGGTGCAGCCGGGTCGCCGTGCGGGCCAGCGGAGCCAGCGGGGGCAGGTCCGCGGAGGCGTCGAACGGCCGTGGCGGAGTGGTGCGGGCCATGCCGGCTCCTCCTGGTCGGTGGTGGACGGTCGGTTGCCGAGGTGGTGCTCGCCGGTGTCGCCCCGGGTGCGGGGGACGAACTCGTGCGCGACCGGTGCCCGGACGATGCCGTCGGCACGGTGGATCATAACGGTCGTCTCGACTCCCACCGGGATGGTGCCGACGGCGTCCGTTACGCACCTCGTGCCGGACGCCCGAGCAGGGCGTTGCAGGCAGGGGCGGGTGATGTCCGCCTTCAGCGGTGGTTCTGGGGCCAGTTCCTCCGTAGCCAAGTCAAGTCGCTCTGCGCGTGGATACGGGCTGCTTCTTCGCGGGCGAAGACCGCGTTCGTCTTGGTCAGGACCAGGGTGTAGGGGCTTCCTTCCCGACGAGTGGTGTGGGATACGGGCAGGCCGGCCAGATCGATGCGGCTGTGGATGTGCCGGCGCACTCGCCCGGTCACTCGCCCCCTTCTGGACCGACCGCGGTCCGGTCACCGCGTCCGTCCCGCTGTTCAAGGCCGCTCTGCATGCCGCGGGGGGACTGGAGGCACTCCCTGAGCTCGTGCAGGGCTGCCTCGGGGCCGGCTTCGGCGCGTGCCGCGAAAGACCGCTGGCGGGGCCAGAGCACCACCGCGGCCCGTCGGTACCAGCGGTCCAGCGTGTTGCCGTAGTTGCCCATGACGTTCGTCCCCCTGGCCAACGCAGTGCCTTTGCGCCAGTCTTGCAAGAACCCCGTACGGGCGATGGCGGTGGACGGAATTCGCCGCCGGCGTCACGCCTCACGCGCCGGTTTCAGGGGAGGGCGGGGCGCTGTTCGGTGACTGTCAGTGCGTCCACCATGCGGTTCAGTTTGGCCCGTGCGCGTGGGGCGTGGGCCTGCGGCACCTGGATCCGGACGGTGGCCCGGTCGGTGCCCGTCACCGCGTATGACAGGGCCAGGACCGGGATGCTGCTCAGGGTGGCGGCGATCCGGCCCAGTGCTCGATGGCTGTCCCGGAGCGTCAGGGTGAGGGTGCAGGCCGCGTGGTCCGGGGCGGGGGCGGGGGCGACGAGCTCGTCGATTGCGTGCCGGGTGCGCAGAAAGCCGTCGCGCTGGGCGCTGTCGGGCGGCGTCGCGTCGAAGACGTGAAGGACATCGTGGTTCATGTCGACTGCTTCCTGTCCAGGTCTGCCGGGCCGGGTGAGGCTGCTGTGTCAGGGCTGCTGATGACAAACAAAAAGACCCCTCGCGGAATGCGAGAGGTCTGCGTGCGGGCGGTGAGGTGCGGGAACGGTCGTTCCCGGTCATCTCGGTGCCGGCACGCTGCCACTAATAATGAGCTGGCGCTGCATGGGGGGATGGTCCCACAGCCCCCTCGGCAGCGAGAAGGACGTCTCAGGATTCGGACGGCGCGTGGAGCGAGTGGGGGCGGGTGTGGAGCAGGGGGTGCGGGGGGTGAATCGGGCGTTCCCCTGTCGACTCCGGCTACTGGACGGTAATCTTTGGGGCCGTTTGCGTGCCAGGGGGGAATCGCATGGACAGTGCCGCGAAGTTAAGTCCTGTCGGTGAGCACGAGAAGACCCGCGCGGCAGTGGCCGCCGCGAGGGAGCGCCTGGTGCGGCTCCTGCGCGACGTGCGCGACCCGGACGCGGCGTCCGGAGTACCGGTGTGGTCGGTGGGCGACGTCGGCTCGCACCTCGCGGCCGTGTATCTCGCGTACTGCTCCGCCGCCACCGGCGACGGGTCCATGGACTGGGACGGCATCCTGCCGCCGGGTGACGGAACCCTCGAAGAGCGGATCACGGCTGTGAACGCCGCGTCCATCCGTCTCTTCGCCGATGCGGACCGCGACCGACTGGGCGACTTCATCACCGAGCGGGGCGAGACGTTCCTGCGGGAAACCGCCGGCCTCGCCCCGGACACCCCCGTCGCCGTGCCCTGGTTCGGGAAGGACGCGACGTTCACGCTGGCGACGCTGACCGGTCTGCTGCTCAGCGAGACTCTCCTGCACGGACTGGACATCGCGCGCGGCGCCCGTCTTCCTTGGCCCATCGCCCAGGAAGAGGCGCGCCTGGCGATCGGCCAGACGATGCCGACGCTCATGCCGCTGACGCTGGACGCGACGCGGGCGCGGGGGATCAGCCTCGCATTCGACCTCTCCATCAAGGGCGGTCCGCGACTTGCGGTCGACGTCGCCGACCGGACGATGACGGTGACCCGCGACGCCCCGCCCCGCCGCTACGACTGCCGGATCACCGCGACACCGGTCGCCTTCCTGCTGGTCTCGTACGGGCGTACCCCGCCCTGGAAGGCGATCGCACGCGGTCAGATGCGGGCCGGCGGGCGCAAGCCCTGGCTTGCCGCCCGGTTCGGACAGCTCATCAGCGCTCCGTAACCTGCGGACCGTGCTGCGCCGGCCTGCTCCCCGCGTGGCGGGCGGGGCCGGGCGCTCGGGGCGAGGACGCGGACCAGGCCGCGCTGCGGGTGGGGGTGTTGGGGCGGGCGTGCACGGCAAGATAGGAGCGAAGGCGGCCCGCCTCCCGGCGCCACGAGGAAAAGAACGCCCACCATGACCCTCAAGCCCACCCCGTTCGACGAGCTCGACCGCAAGATCGTCGCGACGCTGATGGCGAACGCCCGAGCGAGTTTCGCCGAGATCGGCACGGCCGTCGGCCTGTCCGCCACCGCCGTCAAACGCCGGGTCGACCGGCTGCGCGACACCGGTGTGATCACCGGGTTCCGTGCCACCGTCCGTCCTGCCGCACTCGGTTGGCGCACAGAGGCGTACATCGAGGTGTACTGCGACAGTGCGGCACCGCCCAGGCGGCTCGCGGAAGTGGCGCGCAAGTATCCGGAGATCGCCGCGGCCATGACCGTGACCGGAGCCGCGGACGCACTGCTGCACATCCGGGCCACCGACGTCGGGCACTTCGAGGAAGTGCTGGAGCGGATCCGCAGCGAGCCCTTCATCCGCAAGACGATCAGCTACATGGTGCTGTCCCACCTGCTGCCCGAGAGCCCGGAGGCGGGCGCCAGCGAGCCCGCGCCGACCGCCGGAACGGGGGAGGCCCTCGGCCACGCAGGGAACCTGCTCTAGACCTCGGTTCCACGCAGCATTCCTGCGTGTGCGCGCAGCCCTTCGTTCTTGCCGGGCGTATCGGCCGCTTTCTACGGTAGGGGCATCCCTCATCGCCCCCGTGGAACGCGGAGGAAATTCCCTGTGCCCGTAGAACGTGCCCAGCTCGGCAGCGCCCCGATCCCCAGGCGCTATCTGATGTGCGAGCCCCGTCACTTCGAGGTGCGCTACGCCATCAACCCGTGGATGAACCCCGGCACACCGGTCGATCCCGAGCTCGCCCGGGGCCAGTGGCAGACCCTGGTCGAGACCTACCGGGCCCACGGCCACACGGTCGAGACGGTCGCTCCGGTGGCCGGCCTGCCCGACATGGTGTTCGCGGCCAACGCCGCCCTCGTCCTGGACGGCAAGGTCTTCGGCTCGTCCTTCCACGCGCCCGAGCGGCAGCCGGAGTCCGCGGCGTACGCCGCCTGGTTCAAGGAGGCCGGGTACGACGTCCACCCTGCCGAGTCGGTCTGCGAGGGCGAGGGCGATCTCGTCCCGGCCGGCCGGTACGTGCTGGCGGGCACGGGCTTCCGTACGCAGAGGACCGCTCACCGCGAGGTGCAGGAGTTCTTCGGCAGGCCCGTGATCAGCCTCGATCTGGTGGATCCCCGCTTCTACCACCTGGACACCGCCCTGTTCTTCCTCGGCCCGGAACCGGGCGAAGACGGCGGGACGGGCGAGGGCAACATCGCCTACTACCCGGCGGCGTTCTCGCCGGGCAGTCGGGAGGCGCTGCGCCGGCTCTATCCCGACGCGGTGATCGCCACCGAGGAGGACGCCCTCGCGTTCGGCCTCAACTCGGTCTCCGACGGCCGCCACGTGTTCGTCGCCCCGCAGGCGCTCGACCTGATCGACCGGCTCGTCCACCGAGGCTACGTCCCCGTCCCCGTCGACCTCTCGGAATTCCGCAAAGCCGGCGGCGGCATCAAGTGCTGCACCCAGGAGATCCGCTCATGACCAGCCCCGCTGCCGTCGCCGAAAGCTCCGCTGCCGAGCCGCGTTCGTCGGAGCAGCTGATCCGGGCCGAGGCCCGGCTGCTCGCACACAACTACCACCCGCTGCCCGTGGTCGTCGCCCGCGCGGAAGGCACCTGGGTCGAGGACGTCGAGGGCCGCCGCTACCTCGACATGCTGGCCGGCTACTCCGCTCTCAACTTCGGGCACCGCCACCCGGCCCTCGTCGACGCCGCGCACCGCCAGCTCGACGAGGTCACCCTCACCTCCCGCGCCTTCCACAGCGACCGGCTGGCCGGCTTCGCCGAGCAGCTGGCCGCGCTGACCGGGCTCGACATGGTGCTGCCGATGAACACCGGAGCCGAGGCCGTGGAGAGCGCGATCAAGGTGGCCCGCAAGTGGGCGTACGAGGTCAAGGGCGTCGCACCGGACCGGGCGACGATCGTCGTCGCCGGAGGCAACTTCCACGGCCGCACCACCACGATCGTCAGCTTTTCGACGGACGAGACGGCCCGCGCCGGGTTCGGACCCTTCACCCCCGGCTTCCGCACCGTCCCGTACAACGACCTCGCCGCGCTGGAAGCGGCCGTGGACGAGACGACGGCGGCCGTGCTGATCGAGCCCATCCAGGGCGAGGCCGGTGTCCTCATCCCCGACGACGGCTACCTCACCGGGGTCCGCGAACTGACCCGCCGCGCCGGGTGCCTCTTCATCGCCGACGAGATCCAGTCGGGCCTGGGGCGTACGGGCCGCACGCTGGCCGTGGACCACGAATCGGTGGTGCCGGACGTCCTGCTCCTCGGGAAGGCCCTGGGCGGCGGGATCGTCCCGGTCTCCGCGGTCGTCGCCCGCCGCGACGTGCTCTCCGTACTCCGCCCCGGCGAGCACGGATCGACCTTCGGCGGCAACCCCCTCTCCGCCGCCGTGGGTTCGGCGGTCCTCGACCTGCTGGCGACCGGCGAGTACCAGCGGCACGCGGCCGAGCTCGGCCAGGTCCTCGACCGCGGCCTGGCCGAGCTGGCCACATCCGGCGCCGGTGTCACGGGCTACCGGGCCCGGGGCCTGTGGGCAGGCGTGGACGTCGACCCCGCGCTCGGCACGGGACGGCAGATCAGCGAACGGCTCCTCGCCGAAGGCGTCCTGGTCAAGGACACCCACCGATCCACGATCCGGCTGGCCCCACCGCTGACCATCACGGAGGACGAACTCCACACCGCACTCGCGGCCCTGCGGAAGGTCCTGGCGCAGCCGTGAACCGGCAGGCGCTGCCCCTTGCGGCGGAGGAGTCCGGTCCGTATGTGCCGGTCCCCGGCAGCGTGGTGCGGACGGGGGTGCGGGCACCGGACTCCCGGCTCAATGACAGGGAACCACGTTTGTCTCAGGGGGAGTTGTGTGGAGGCAGGGTCTTGTGCGGGTGCCGCTGGAGGGTGGCGGGTCGATCCTGCTGGAAGCGGTGGACGGAGCGGTCGAGCCCGGCGCACCCGAGTCCGGCGGCCCGTGAAGGCGGGGCGGGCGGGGTGACGCGATCCGCGACCTGCCCCGGACGCTACAGGAGCGACGCCTCGACAGAGACCCTGCTGACGGCGGCAGGGGGCCGGTTCCCGCCACAGCCGACCGGGGCCAGGGACATTCGATCGGCGCGCGAGCGGCCGTCGTCGTCCGCCCTGTCCGGGGCGTAAGCAGAACGTCAGCGGAACGGTAGGGGTGGCGGTCAGGCTGGATCCCGCATCGCCACTCGTACTCGGACAGGAGTTCCATGTCCCGCTTCACCCCCCACGCCGTCGGCGCCGGATCGCGCGGGCGGTCCCGCCGGCTGACAGGTCTGCTGACGGCCGCCGGTCTCGCCCTGGGCACCGTACTGCTCACGCCCGCCACCGCCGGGGCGGCGGGGTCGACCAACCAGCACGCCTACCGCAACCTCGGACAGGCGGACCGCGCCGAGTGGATGTGGGGCATCGCGAACGACACGCCGCTCTCGGCCATGTCCATCCCGGGGACCCACGACACGCTCTCCATCCACGGCGGCGGCATGGTGGCGACGCAGGAGGACTACGGCAACAGCGCGGACACCCTGACGGCGCAGTTGGACCGGGGAGTCCGGGCCATCGACATCCGGGTCCGGGCCATCGGGGGCAGCTTCACGATCCACCACGGCAAGGCCTACCAGCAGGCCAACTTCGACGACGTGCTGAGCAAGGCCAGGAGCTTCCTCGCCAAGCACCCGACCGAGACGATCGTGATGCGTCTCCGCGCCGAGTGCCCCTATGGCGGCGGTGGCATCGCCGACTGCTCGAACGACCCCTCTTCGGTGACCCCGACGCAGGTCCGGGAGATCTTCGACGGCTACCGGAGCCGGTACTCCAGCCTGTTCTACAAGGACTCGGTGTCCGGCGCCGGCCGGGCGAAGGTCCCCACGCTCGGGCAGGTCCGGGGCAAGCTGGTCCTGGGCAGCTTCGACAACGCCGACGGCGACCACTACGGGATCGCCGGCTTCAACGACCACAAGGAAGACCACTGGGGGGCGGACAACGTCCCGGAGAAGTGGGGCTACGTCAAGGACAACGTCGACAAGGCGATCAACGGCCGCGCCGGCGACACGTACCTGACGTACGCCTCCGCGTCCAAGGCCCCCATCGGCCTGCTGCCGTCCGACTTCGCCGGCGGCCACTCGGAGCCCCTGGGAGACGCCGGCGGCGACTGGATGGACGGCGTCAACTACCGGCTGATGAAGTACCTCAACGGCAACTCCGGCCGCGTCGGCATCATCATGACGGACTTCCCCGGCTGGGGCCTGGTCAACGCGGTCATCGACCACAACGCCGACAACGCGGTCAAGGGCGGCAACCGGACGGTCTGGCTGGTCAACGACAACAAGACCTACGTGAACAGCCTGTACAACCGCTGCATGGTCCGCGGACCGGAGTTCGACAGCTCGAAGACCGGTGGCCTGGTCACCCAGCGCGACTGCCAGTCGAGCCCGCCGAGCAGCCACCAGTGGGGAGCCGAGAAGCCGTCGACGTACGACGGCAAGGGCCACTTCTGGATCAAGGCGAGCAACGGCAAGTGCCTGACCGTCCCCTACAACAACGGCACCCCGCCCGGCTCCGGCACCCAGCTGTTCTGGTGGGACTGCGAGACCCGCTGGTTCTCCGGCAGCCAGCTCTGGAACATCATCCCGACCAAGCTCGCCACCCCGACCGGATCCCGCCCGGCCTACCAGTTCATCAACAACTGGACCGGCCTGTGCCTGTCGATGGACCCGGCCACCGCCACTGCCTCGGTCGGCAAGGTCACCCAGGAAACCTGCTCCAAGTAGCCCCGGAACCCTTCCAGCCATCGGGCCGCTCCCCTTCAGGGGGGCGGCCCGATGGCGTGCACCGGTCAGTGATCGTGCAGGCTGGCCGGACACATGGCCACTCGTGTGGAGAAGTACCTCGCCCATCCGGGCCACGAAGGCCACGACGTGATCAACATCCAGGGGATGTACCCCATCCACGAGGTCGAGCGTCAGTTCATCAGCGAGCACTGGTTCGAGGCCTTCTGGAAGAGCGACTGGGAGCCCACCGACGTCCTCCGGCGCCCCGCAATCTGACGGGAGGACGGCCGACCGGGTGCGTCCCGCTGGGCATGTCTGATGAGAACAGGGAGATTTGCCCTCCACGGCACCGAACGCAAGGGCAGACTGTCGGCAAGCCTGTGCGGTCCGAATGGGGTGCGAAGACCATGGGTCAATCGACATGGCGGCCGACGGGCATGCCGTTCCTCCTGGTCTGCGTCCTCGTGGCCGTGACCGGGCTGGTGTCCTGTCGACTGGCTCCTCGGGGTGAGGTGCCGGCTGATCCGATCGACCTGCGCGCCGTGGACTGGCGGAGCATCGAGATACCGGGAACGCTGTGCAGGTCCCGGAAGGCCATCCGCCTGCAGGAAGGAACGGCGATCGGCGTGCCTTCGGATTTCGACGGGCCGGAACCGAACATGCCGCAGGACGTGTCGGCGGCTACGGATGAGGTCTTCTACGGCGATATCACGGGCGACGACCGAGACGAGGCAGCGCTGCCCGTGCTGTGTGGAAACCACGGCTCCACCCTGGCGGGGATGAGGGCGATGGGCATTCTTGTCTTCGACGGTGCGGGTCGACAACTGTCGGTGCTCGGAACCCTGACAAGCCGTAAGCCGAGGCTCGATGGGCCACCGAATCAGCTGAAGGTCGAACGGATGGAACCGGACGGCATCACGGTCAAGGACAGTTTCTATCTTCCGGACGACATCAACTGCTGCCCTTCCGGGGAGGTCATGGAGACCTGGGTCCACCGGAAGGGGCGGCTCGTGGCGCGCTGAACCGGTGCCGCGTCAGAAGAGGTTGAACTCCCGAAGCACGTGCAGCGTGCCGGCGCTGACGGTCACAAAAGCACCGCAGGAACTCAGCGTCGTGGTCAAGATGTTCGCGCCGAGGTGCGGCAGGACGATGAAGGTGACCAGGGCGGCGACGAGGGCGCTCAGTGCGGAGACGGCGAGGGTCATGACCCGGACAGCGGGGCTCGGCGTAGGCATGGGAGTCCGTCCTTCGTGGTGGTGGTGCGGAGTGCTCCACACCGTGGGACAGGGCGCCCGGACACCTCCAGTACAAGATCATGCCAATTGAGGACACCCGCGTTCGTGCAGGCAGGCGGGCCGAGGTGACCGCAACTGCACCGGATGTGCGCGAGTGCCACCTGCGGGTCGGCGGTCCTCGGTGGCTACAGCGACAGACAGGGGTGCACATGGCTGAGGAGACACCGACGTGGCAGGAACTCCTGGACGCCGCGGCCGAAGAGCGGACGCCGACGGCGTTCCGCGCGGCTCTGAACGGCCTGCGGGACGACGGCATCTCGTACGACCGGCTGGTGTCCATCTCCAACGGGATCGTTGGAGGCGAGACGGTTCCCGGCTTCGAGGACATGAAGAGCGGCCCGTCCAAGGGCACGTGGCTCAACGCCCTGACGACGAAGGGACACAAGGCAGCGCGGCTGCCCGACTGGAAGTACGTGGAACTCCTGGTCGTGGCGTACTGCAAGCACCACGGCCTGGGCGAGGACATGCGCGAAGCCTTGGTGACGCGCTGGGCGGTCGGCTACACCGTCTGCGGCGGTCGGCCGCGGCCGCAGTACCGGCTTTCGGGCGAAACCCCGGGCGCGGCGACTTCGGCGAAGCGGCGCGGTCGTGTCCCGTACGCCGTGGGAGCGGCATTCACGGTGCTGCTGCTCGGGGTCGGTTCGGCGTACGTATTCCGGGAACCGGACCAGAAGCCGCCCCTGTCCGTGGACGACGTGTCCTTTCTCGGATTGAGCAATCACGATTACGTGTTCCCGTCCGTCATGAAGTTGTCGAGCTCTCAAGTGGAGAAGCTGGAGAACGGCGACTACGGGCAGGGCGTGAAATTCGACGACTGGTTCCGGCGGAACGCGGGAGTGCCGGTCGGCTTCAGAATCATCTTGCTTACCGTCAGCGGGCAGAGCGATGAGCAACTCCGCATCACGAACATTGATTTGATCAAGGAGAAGTGCGCCCCTCCGCTCACTGGCACGTTCTTTCTGAATGGCGGCACCAATGCCGGCGAGTCGAAGGTGAAATTCTTGTTCTTCGATCTGGACGATCGGCTTCCCGAGCCCACCGACGAAGACAACGAACCCTACTTCGCGCGGAAGAGCATCACTCTGAAGAAGGGGGAGAGCGAGACGGTGGCGGCTGCCGTCGGCGCCAACGACCGATCGTGTGGATTCACCTTCCGTTTCACCGTCGTCGTCCCGGGCCGTGAGCCGGTGAAACAGGAGATCAGCGACGACGGAAAGCCGTTCCGGCTTTCCGCGCACGCGCGTGGCGAGGAAGGTCGCCCGTACCAGCGCTACCGGGCCATGTACGTGGGAGGCGTGGCGGCCCCGGTCGGCGCAGGGATCGTCCCGGCGGACCCGTCCACCTACAACGGCGACCCCCAGACCCTCGCCGTCCCCTGACCCGGGCACTCCACCGTCAGCCGGCGTCCGGTGTCTGCTGTTCCATGCGTTCCTGCATGTGTCCGAAGAACTCCTCCGGCCGTGTCACGCCGGCCGTCACCCGGGCGAACTCGTCCTGTGCCGAGCGGCTGCGGGAAACGGCGAGGAGGAGTTCCTGCATCTCGGGGGGCGGCGGCTCCAGTGTGGCGAAGTCGGCCGTGAACTCGTACATGCTCGTGACTTCGGAGTCCCTGGTCTCCTGGCAGGACCGCATCGCTTCGTCGAAGGGCCGGCGGCCGGCGAGTGCGTCGTCGAGTGCCCGGGTGCACCGCTCCGCGTCGCGGAAGGCGTCCTGGATGCCCTGCGCGGTGATGGGGTCCCTGAGGTATCCGGCGTCTCCGACGAGGATCCAGCCGGGGCCGTAGGGCTTGCGGAAGTAGTTGGGGATGGCCATGCCGACGAGCCGCCCGGTCCGAGTGGCCTTCGAGACCCGCTCGGCGAAGGCCGGCGCGCGGGCCAGAACGGCGTGGTAGTTGCCTTCGACATCGCCGCGGTTGGCCTCGAAGTCGCGCATGGGCCAGGCGCAGATGACCAGCGTCTCGTCGTCGTTGGTCGGCCATGCGGCGAAGGCGCGGTCCTCGCGGTCGTACGCCTCGAACGTCCCGTCCATCGGCAGGCCGGCCCAGTAGGCGTAGTAGTAGGCGTTGATCTTCGGCTTCTCCGCGTAGGCCGCTGCGTTGGTCGCCCTCGCAACGGACGAGTGGACTCCGTCCGCGCCGACGACGATCCGGGCGTGCTCGGTGGCCGTCGTGCCGTCCTTGCCGTGCCCCTTGATGCCGGTGACCGTCCCGCCGTCGAACAGGATCTCCTCGACGGTGAACCCCTCGCGCACCTCGGCGCCCGATTCCGCGGCGGCGTCGACCAGGATCTTGTCCAGGACCGTGCGGCGCGGGGCGTAGGAGACGTCGAAGCCCTCACCGGCAGGAGAGCCGGCGATCACGAAGGGGCCCAGGTCGAAGGCGTAGGTGTGGATGGCGGGGCAGCCGGTCGCGACCACCCGGTCCAGGAGTCCCCAGCGCTCCAGCGCGGCCAGACCGGGCGGATGGATCAGGTGGGTGGAGATCGTGTCGCTCGGGAACGTCGCCCGGTCGACGAGGAGGACACGGTGACCGAGGCGGGACAGGAGCATGGCGGTGGGAGCCCCGGCGCACCGTGCTCCGACGACGATCACGTCGTGGCGATGTGCTTCGGCAGCGGACGCCGACGCGCCGGCCGTGCTGGTCATGGCCCTCACCTGCCGATCGGGCACACCGCCCGACGGGGACGTCTGCGGGTGTACGTGGCGGTGCGCCTCTCTCCACGCTAGCCCAGGTACGCCCGGCCTTCTTCCCGAGCGCAGACGACGGCCCCTGACACCGGTGTCCTGCGTGGCGATGGAATCCTTCGTCGAAGGGTGACGATCCACCGGTGCTTGCGCGGTGGGACCGGGCCAGGACCACGGCCCGGCCCCAGACGATGTCACCCGGACGCGGGCCGGACCGGGCAGCCCTCGGTGAACGGGACGCGGTCGACCAGTCCCTGCCAGCGGGAACGGGGCAGCGCGCCGCCCGCCCGGCCGCACACGGCGGTGACCACCGCCCGCAAACCGATCTCGTACGACCTCACCCCGGTGTGCCGGCCCGCCACCACGAGGCGGGTGCCGTCCGGGCTGTACCGGAGTGCGACCGGGTCGTACCGGCGAAGGACGTCCAGGACCGGAAGCCAGGGCGAGACCGCCCGCGGCGGGGCGGCACGGCCCAGGACCTCCCGCAGGCCGGGCATCGTGCGGCGCGGGCGGCGGGTGTCGAGGTCCATTCGATGACGCTGCCGGAGCCGATGCTGAGCGGCGTACGGCCGTCCTCGCCGAGGTGGCGCAGGATGCTGCGGCCCCGGTCCGGGTCGTGGAACACGTCCCGTTCGGGCCGGTTCGCGGCCGTCAGCAGGGCTGCCCGGGTCTCGGGCAGGTCGGCGACGGTCCAGGCCGCCAGTTTCAGCCGCATGGCCAGCACCGGATCCGACTGCCGCAGGCTCTCGGCGACGCCGACGAGCCGGCGGGCCTCGTCCGGGTAGGCCGGGGCGTACCGGAACGACGAACAGCACGTCGCTCAACGGAAGGCGTCGGCGTTCTCCGCAGCCCACTGGCGGAACGGGCGGGCGGGCGTTCCGGTGATCTGCGCAACGGTGTCACGCACCGCCAGCAGCTCGTCGTTCACGTCTCCGCCCGTGAGGTCGAGCACCGCGTCCGCGGCCTCGGCGCCGAAGACCGCGGCCATCTGTGCACGGGCCTGCCAACGGCTGATCTCGGCGAAGGGGACCTCCCGGCCCAGTGCCGCCCCGATGGCCTCGGCCTGCTGCCGGGGAGTCACCGGCTCCGGACCGGTCAAGGCATACGTGCACCCGTGGTGGCCGGGCTCGGTCAGCGCCACCCGTGCCACCGCCGCGATGTCCGCAGGGTGGATGGTCGGGAGCGCGGTCTCCGCGTACGGCGCGCGGACGGTCTCGTGGCCGCGGACGGAGGCCGCCCACATCAGGGTGTTCGAGGCGAACTGCGTCGGGCGCAGGATCGTCCAGGCCATGCCACTGGCCTTGAGCAGCTCCTCCACCGCCTGGTTCTCGCCGGCGGGGCCGAGGTGCGGGTGGGTCTGGACGGGGCGCTGCCGATGTTTCCGGTGGCTCCGGTCACGAGGATCATGGCGTGTCTTGCCGTCATCAGATGATCAAGTAGTCAACACCCTGGAATCTCAAGCACACTTGAGGTCAAGGAGTACCCGGCCGGTATCGCTCGTGCGTCCGCATGCTGGACGGTGGTCGTCGCTCGGCGGTCGCTCTGCCTAGGCTGGCCGGTGCAGCTGGTTCGCCCCGTCCGCCAGGCGGGAGGCGTCGTAAGAGGGAACCCGGTGGGAATCCGGGACTGCCCCGCAGCGGTGAGCGGGAACGACCGCCGTCATACGCACTGGGACCGGACAACGGTCCTGGGAAGCGACGGCCAGTAGGTGCCCGCCGGGAGACCGGCAGGCGTGCCCGCGAGTCCGAAGACCTGCCCGTTGCCCGCGCCCGGCCGATGCCGTGCGCGGATGTCCCGGTGACCTCGTGGGCGGGTCGGCGTACACAACGAGACGGTCGGCCGCGCAAGCGCGCGAGGTCGGGACCGTCCGTTTCCGGTACCCCTTCGCGCCTTCGGATCCCACCGGGACCTCAGGGATTCATCTCGCGAAGGAGACATCCGTGACCACCAAGTCCACCCCCGCCGCAGGCGCCACTGTCCACGGCTACCCCCGCCAGGGCGGCAACCGGGAGCTGAAGAAGGCGATCGAGGGCTACTGGAAGGGCCGCGTCGACGCCGACGCCCTCCGCGCCACCGCCGCCGAACTGCGCCGCACCAACTGGCAGCAGCTCACCGCCGCCGGCATCACCGAAGTGCCCACCGGCGACTTCTCGCTCTACGACCACGTGCTGGACACCACCGTCATGGTCGGCGCGATCCCCGCACGCCATCGGGCCGCGGTGGCCACCGACGCCCTCGACGGCTACTTCGCGATGGCGCGCGGGACGCAGGACGTGCCCCCGCTGGAGATGACCAAGTGGTTCGACACCAACTACCATTACCTGGTCCCCGAGCTCGGGCCCGACACCGTCTTCACCGCCGACCCGGCCAAGCAGGTCGCCGAGCTCCGCGAGGCCCTCGCCCTCGGCCACACCGCCCGACCGGTTCTCGTCGGACCGGTCACCTACCTGCTGCTGGCCAAGCCCGCGCCCGGAGTACCGGCGGACTTCCAGCCGCTGACCCTGCTCGACCGGCTCCTGCCCGTGTACGCGGAAGTCCTGGCCGCCCTGCGTACCGCCGGGGCAATCTGGGTACAGCTGGACGAGCCCGCCCTGGTGCAGGACCGCACCCCGGGCGAACTCAACGCGGCCGCCAGGGCGTACCGCGACCTCGGTGCCCTCACCGACCGCCCCAAGTTGCTGGTCGCCTCCTACTTCGGGCGGCTCGGCGAGGCCCTGCCGGTCCTGTCCAAGGCTCCGGTCGACGGTCTGGCGATCGACTTCACCGAAGCCGGCGCCGCCAACCTCGTGGACATCGCCGCAGTCGGCGGCCTGCCCGGCAAGCGCCTCGTCGCCGGGATCGTCAACGGCCGGAACATCTGGGTCAACGACCTGGAGAAGTCCCTTTCGACCCTGGGCACCCTGCTCGGCCTGGCCGACCGGGTCGACGTGTCCTCCTCCTGCTCCCTGCTGCACGTGCCGCTGGACGCCGCGGCGGAGAAGGACGTCGACCTGCAGATCGTGCGCTGGCTGGCCTTCGCCCGGCAGAAGACCGCCGAGATCGCCACACTCGCGAAGGGACTGACGGCCGGCACCGCCGCGGTCGCAGGCGAGCTCTCCGCCAACCGCACCGCCCTCGCCTCCCGGGCCGCATCCCCCATCACCCACGACCCGGCCATACGAGCCCGCACGGCCGCCGTCACCGATGCCGACGCCCGCCGTTCGCAGCCCTACCCCGAACGCGCCGCCGCCCAGCGGGCCCACCTGCGCTTGCCAATGCTGCCGACCACGACGATCGGCTCCTTCCCGCAGACCGACGAGCTGCGCGTGGCCCGCGCCGACCTCCGGGCCGGACGCATCGACACCGCCGGCTACGAGGCACGCATCAAGGCGGAGATCGATGAGGTGATCTCCTTCCAGGAGAAGACCGGCCTCGACGTCCTGGTGCACGGCGAACCCGAACGCAACGACATGGTGCAGTACTTCGCCGAGCAGCTCACCGGCTACCTCGCCACGCAGCACGGCTGGGTCCAGTCCTACGGCACCCGCTACGTCCGTCCGCCCGTCCTGGCCGGTGACATCTCCCGGCCCGAGCCGATGACCGTCCGCTGGACCTCGTACGCCCAGTCCTTGACCGCCAAGCCGGTCAAGGGCATGCTCACCGGCCCCGTCACCATGCTCGCCTGGTCCTTCGTACGCGACGACCAACCCCTCGGCGACACCGCCCGACAGGTTGCCCTCGCCCTGCGGGACGAGGTGAACGACCTGGAGGCGGCCGGGACCTCCGTGATCCAGGTCGACGAGCCCGCACTGCGCGAGACCCTCCCGCTGCGCGCCGCCGACCACGCCGACTACCTCGCCTGGGCCACCGAGTCCTTCCGCCTCACCACCAGCGGGGTCCGGCCGGACACCCAGATCCACACCCACATGTGCTACGCCGAGTTCGGCGACATCGTCCAGGCCATCGACGACCTCGACGCCGACGTCATCAGCCTCGAAGCCGCCCGCTCCCACATGCAGGTCGCCCGCGAACTCGCCGCCCACGGCTACCCGCGCGAAGCCGGCCCCGGCGTCTGGGACATCCACTCCCCGCGCGTCCCCAGCGCCGGAGAAGCGGCCGGCCTGCTGCGCACCGGCCTGGAGGCCATCCCGGCCGAGCGACTGTGGGTCAACCCCGACTGCGGGCTGAAGACCCGCGGCTGGCCCGAGACCCGGGCCTCCCTGGAGAACCTGGTGGCCGCCGCCAGGGAGGTCCGCGCGGGCCTCACCGGCGACCACGCCTGACCTCCACAGAGAGAGCCCTGCCGCCCCGGATGCCCGGGGCGGCAGGGCTCCTGCCGTTACGTGGATCAGCCTCAGCCGTGGGTGAAGTGCGGCGGGCGCTTGTCCACGAACGCGGACATGCCCTCCTTCTGGTCGGCGGTGGCGAACACCGCGTGGAAGAGGCGGCGTTCGAAGCGGACGCCTTCGGCCAGGGTGGTCTCGAAGGCGCGGTTCACGGACTCCTTCGCCATCATCGCGACCGGCTTGGACATCTCCGCGACGGTCGTGGCCACCGCGAGGGCCTCGGCGAGCAGTTCGTCGGCGGGGACGATCCGGGAGACCAGCCCGGCCCGCTCGGCCTCGGCGGCGTCCATGGTGCGCCCGGTCAGGCACAGCTCCATGGCCTTGGCCTTGCCGACGGCCCGGGTCAGGCGCTGGGAGCCGCCGATACCGGGGATGACGCCCAGCTTGATCTCGGGCTGGCCGAACTTCGCGGTGTCGGAGGCCAGGAGGATGTCGCAGAGCATGGCCAGTTCGCAGCCGCCGCCGAGTGCGTATCCGGAGACCGCGGCGAGCGTGGGGGTGCGGACCTGGCCGAGGCGGTCCCAGGCGGTGAACCAGTCGGTGAGGTACATGTCCATGTAGGACTGCGGGCGCATCTCCTTGATGTCGGCGCCGGCGGCGAAGGCCTTCGCCGAGCCGGTGAGGACGATGCAGCCGACCTCCGGGTCCCGGTCCGCGGCCTCCGTGGCGGCCACGACCTCCGTCATCACCTGGAGGTTGAGCGCGTTGAGCGCCTCGGGGCGGTTGAGGGTGAGGACGGCCACGCGTCCCTTGCGTTCGAGGAGGATGGTCTCGTAGGCGGTCACGGTGTGGCTCCGTTCTGAGGTCGGAGGGTGCGGACGATGGCCGAGAAGTCCAGGTCGGCGCCCTCGCCCTCGGCGAATGCGGCATACAGCTCGGCGGCCTTGAGGCCCAGTGGTGCGTCGACTCCGCCGGCGCGCAGCGCCCTGGCGGCGAGGCCCAGGTCCTTCGCCATGAGGGGAGCGGCGAAGCCGGGCCGGTAGTCGCGGTTGGCGGGGCTGGTCGGGACGGGGCCGGGGACCGGGCAGTTGGTGGTGAGGGCCCAGCACTGGCCAGACGCCGTCGAGGCGACGTCGTAGAGGGCCTGGTGCTCGAGGCCGAGGCTCTCGGCGAGGACGAAGGCCTCGCTGACGCCGATCATGGAGATGGCGAGGATCATGTTGTTGCAGATCTTCGCGGCCTGTCCGGCGCCTGCGGCGCCGCAGTGCACGGCCTTCTTCCCCATGGCGTCGAGCAGCGGCTCGGCGGCTGCGAACTCTTCGGTTCCGCCACCGGCCATGAAGGTGAGCGTGGCCGCCTCGGCTCCCACGACCCCGCCGGACACCGGCGCGTCGAGCGCCCGGTGACCGGCGGCGGCCGCCGCCTCGTGCGCGGTACGGGCGTCGGCCACGTCGATGGTGGAGCAGTCGATGAACAGGGTGCCTGGCCGGGCCGCGGCCAGCAGGCCCTGCTCTCGGTAGAGGGCCAGTACGTGGCGGCCGGCCGGCAGCATGGTGATGACCACGTCGGCTTCCGCCGCTGCTTCGGCGGCGGAGGCGGCGGGCTCGACGCCACCGGTGCCGGCGGCGGCCAGCAGGCCGGGGACGAGGTCGAAGCCGAGGACGCGGTGTCCGGCCTTGACGAGGTTGACCGCCATGGGCCGGCCCATGTGGCCCAGCCCGATGAATGCCACGGTGCTGCTCACCAGACGACCTCCTGTGACGAAGCGGTCTCGACGAGCCGGAGCTCGTGCGCGTCGAGCGGGGCGAAGTACCGTTCCACGGCGGCGGGACCGACCTCTTCCAGCGTGGCGGGCGACCATCGGGGGTCCCGGTCCTTGTCGATGACCTGGGCGCGGATGCCCTCGACCAGATCGGGGGAGGACAGCGCCGTGCAGGACACGCGGTACTCCTGCTCCAGGACGCACTCCAGGGGACCGAGCCGCCGGGCACGGCGCAGCGCGGCGAGGGTGACCTTGACGGCGGTGGGCGACCTGGACAGCAGGGTGTCCGCGGCGGCCTTCGCGGCAGGTACGCCCGAGGACCGCAGGCGCGCGACGATCTCCTCGGCGGTGCCGGCGGCGTAGCAGTGGTCGATCCACTCGCGCGAGGCGTTGAGGTCGCCGGACGGCGGCTGTGCCACGTGGCGGTCGAGTACGCAGTGCACGGAGTCCGAGGCCAGCTCCCGGGCGAACGCGGGCAGGGCGGCCGAGGGGACGAAGTGGTCGGCGAGACCGCACAGCAGCGCGTCGGCGGCGCCGACGGGCGTCCCGGTCAGGGCCAGGTGGGTGCCGAGTTCCCCCGGAGCCAAGGCCAGGAGGTACGTACCGCCGACATCCGGGACGAAGCCGATGCCCGTCTCGGGCATGGCGACCTTGGACCGCTCGGTGACGATGCGGACGCTCCCGTGGGCGGAGACTCCGACGCCGCCGCCCATGACGATGCCGTCCATGAGGGCGACATACGGTTTGGGGTAGCGGGCGATCAGCGCGTTGAGCCGGTACTCGTCGCGCCAGAAGTCCGCCGAGGCCCCGCCGCCGGTGCGGGCGTCCTCGTGGATCGCGCGGATGTCGCCGCCCGCGCACAGGCCGCGCTCGCCGGCGCCTTCGATGACGACGACCGCGACGGTGGGGTCGTCCGCCCAGGTCGCGAGGGCCTGCCCGATGCGGAGCACCATGGGGTGGCTCAGGGCGTTCAGTGCTTTGGGGCGGTTGAGGGTGATGTATGCGGCGTGGCCCTCGGTGCGGAGGAGGACGTGGTCTTCGTGGTGGCCCGAGGCGTGGTCCGGGTCGGTTCGGTTGGTCATCGCAGGGTCTCCGTCAGTCCGCGCGCGACGATGACGCGCATGACTTCGTTCGTGCCTTCCAGGATCTGGTGGACCCGCAGGTCGCGGACGATCTTCTCGATGCCGTACTCGCTCAGGTAGCCGTAGCCGCCGTGCAGTTGCAGGGCCGCGTCGGCCACCGCGTAGCCGGTGTCGGTGGCGAACCGCTTGGCCATCGCGCACAGCCGCGGGGCCAGGGGATCGTTCGTGTCGAGGGCCTCGGCGGCCTGCCGGACCAGGGCCCGGGCGGCAGCCAGTTCGGTGGCCATGTCGGCCAGCCGGAACTGGAGCGCCTGCGCGTCCAGGAGGCGGGTGCCGAAGGCCTCGCGGGTGGCGAGGTGGGACAGGCTGCGGTCCAGGGCGCTCTGCGCGCCGCCGAGGGAGCAGGCGGCGATGCCGAGGCGGCCGCCGTTGAGGCCGTTCATGGCGATGCGGAAGCCGTCGCCCTCGGAGCCGAGGCGGCGGTCGGCGGGGATCCGGACGCCGTCGAGGACCACCTGGCGGGTGGGCTGGGCGTTCCAGCCCATCTTCCGTTCGTTCGGGCCGAACGAGACCCCCGGGTCGTCGCGTTGGACGACGAAGGCGGAGATGCCGGCGGGTCCGGGCTCACCGGTCCTCGCCATGACGACGTAGACGCCGGCGGCTCCGGCGCCGGAGATGAACTGCTTGACGCCGGTCAGCACGTAGTGGTCGCCCTGCCGCACCGCGCGGGTGCGCAGTGCGGCGGCGTCGGAGCCGGCGCCCGGTTCGGTGAGGCAGTAGCTGCCCAGGGTCGCGGCGGAGCAGAGGCCGGGCAGCCAGCGCCGGCGCTGGGAGGGGTCCCCGTACCGGTCGATCATCCAGGCGACCATGTTGTGGATGGAGAGGTAGGCGGCGATGGAGGGGCAGCCGGTGGCGAGGGTCTCGAAGACGAGGACGCCGTCGGCGCGGGACAGGCCCGAACCGCCGTGCTCCTCGAATACGTAGACCCCGCCGAGCCCGAGTGCGGCGGCCCGGCGGATGACGTCGACGGGGAAGTGCTTGTCCTGGTCCCAGGCGACCGCGTGGGGGGCCAGCTGCTCCCGGGCGAAGTCGAGGGTGACCTCGGCGAGGGCGAGCTGGTCCTCGGTGAGGGTGGTGGGCACGGCGGTCACCGCATCGTCGGGATGGTGAAGCTCGCGCCTTCCTTGACCCCGGAGGGCCAGCGCGAGGTGACGGTCTTGATGCGGGTGTAGAAGCGGATCGAGTCGGGCCCGTGCTGGTTGAGGTCGCCGAAGCCGGACTTCTTCCAGCCGCCGAAGGTGTGGTAGGCGACGGGCACCGGGATGGGCACGTTGACGCCGACCATGCCGGTGTTGACCCGGCGGGTGAACTCGCGGGCGGTGTCCCCGTCGCGGGTGAAGATCGCCACGCCGTTGCCGAAGGGGTGCTCGCTCGGCAGGCGCAGTGCCTGCTCGAAGTCGGCGGCCCGTACGACGGACAGGACGGGTCCGAAGATCTCCTCGCGGTAGACCCGCATCTGCGGCGTGACCCGGTCGAAGAGCGAGGCGCCGGCGAAGAAGCCGTTCTCGTGACCCTCCAGGGCGAAGCCCCGGCCGTCGACGACGAGTTCGGCGCCCTCGTTGACGCCGATGTCCACGTAGCGGTGCACCCGGTCGAGGGCGTCGCGGCTGACCAGGGGTCCGAAGTCCGCGTCGAGGTCGTCCGAGCGCCCGATCCTCAGGGCAGCGATACGGTCCTTGAGCGCCGCCACCAGGCGATCGGCGGTGTCCTCGCCCACGGGCACGGCCACGGAGATGGCCATGCACCGCTCGCCGGCCGAGCCGTAGCCGGCGCCGATCAGGGCGTCCACGGCCTGGTCGAGGTCGGCGTCCGGCATCACGATCATGTGGTTCTTGGCCCCGCCGAAGCACTGCGCGCGCTTGCCGTGGGACGCCGCGGTGGCGTAGATGTGCGCGGCGATCGGTGTCGAGCCGACGAAGCCCAGAGCCGGGACGCGAGGGTCTTCGAGGAGGGTGTCGACGGCTTCCTTCCCGCCGTTGACGATGTTCAGGACGCCCGGCGGCAGTCCGGCCTCCAGGAAGAGCTCCGCGAGGCGCAGCGGTACGGAAGGGTCGCGTTCGGACGGCTTGAGGATGAACGCGTTGCCGCAGGCGAGGGCAGGTGCGGCCTGCCACAGCGGGATCATGGCGGGGAAGTTGAAGGGGGTGATGCCGGCGACGACGCCCAGGGGGCTGCGCAGCGAGTGGACGTCGATGCCGGTGCCGGCGTTGTCGGTGAACTCGCCCTTGAGGAGGTGGGGGATGCCCGCGGCGAACTCGACCACCTCCAGGCCGCGTTGCAGGTCACCGTGGGCGTCGGCGACGGTCTTGCCGTGCTCGGCGGACAACAGGCGGGCGAGGCTCTCGCGCTCGTCCTCGACCAGCTGGAGGAAACGCAGCAGGACGCGGGCCCGGCGCTGCGGGTTCCACTGTCCCCAGTCCTCCTGTGCTTCGACGGCGTTGGCGATCGCCGCCTCGGTGTCGGCGCGCCCGGCCAGTGGTACGCGCGCCTGGACCGCGCCGGTGTTGGGGTCGTACACGTCGCCGAAGAGCCCGGACGTGCCGGTGGTGTGCTTTCCGCCGATGAAATGGGTGAGTTCACGGACCATGGGTGCCTGCTCTCGTCAGGTTGGATCCGGGGATGGCACGGCAGGCCGGCGGCCGCACCCGGTCGGGCGCGTCGCAGGGGAATGCCGTGGGACAGGGCGGCGGAATGCCGCCGGTGAGCTAGGTGAGCGCGGGAGTTGCCGCTCGCTCCGCCGGATCACCAGGGTCGTGGGTACGGACCGGTGCCATGCGTGTCTGCTCCATCCTCGTGGACAACACGGAACATCCGCGGCCGGTATCCTGACTCCCGGATCCCCGCGTGCCGCCCGCCTTCCCGACAGACCTCGTCAGTGGCGTGTGGATGGCAGCACACTCCCCGGTCACAGTGGCGGGACCGTGCCGGACTCACACCGGCTTCCCTGCACCGCGGACCTTGTGCCACGAACATATAGTTGGACGTCCTAGTAAGTCCAGAGCCGCCACTCGCGCGAGCCTGGAGTCCGGGACGAGACCCGGCGTGCGGGGTGACGCCGCGGCGGCGGGCCGGTTCGCCGGAGCTCCCGGCAGGCCCAATGCTCGGCCGTCGGCGTGATGTTGGTGGTGTGGCAAGGTGGTGGGGCATGTGGGCCTTTGAGGCCTGTGAACGCGAGAAAGGTATGCCATGACTGAGGCCGAGCTCAGGGCGCTGTTCGCCGAGATCGACACGGACGGCGACGGGCGGATCAGCATCGTCGAACTGGCTGAGGGGTTCAAGGCCGAGGGCGCCCAGGGGCACCTCGCCGAAGAGGTCAAGAAGGCCATGACGGCCGACGCGAACCGCGACGGGGTCCTCGACTTCGAAGAGTTCCGCACCCTGCTGAAGTAGCAGCAGGTCTGACGGTCTGGGCGCGCCTGGGGGCTGGGTGAGCCTCCCGAGTCCGCTCCGCGGGGCGCCGCCCGTCCCGCACCCCCTTGCGGGTGCGGGACGGGGGCTTCCTGCGACGCGGTGCGCGTGGGGCCCGGCGGCGCCCGTCCTGGCTAGTGGATCCCGGCGTACACCTGCCAGCCGGTGGCGATCCGGGTGCGGGGGCCGAAGCCGCCGTCGGCGGTGCCGTTCCAGCGCCAGAGGTTTCCGGCGGTGTCCCGGCCGATGAGGTCGGGGCGGCCGTCGCCGGTGAGGTCTCCGACGCCCACGAAGGTGTTGTAGGAGCCGGTGATGCGGGTGGCCCGGACGGGTTCGAAGGTGCCCTTGCCGGTGCCCGCCAGGTGCAGCAGGCTGCCGTCGCCGGTCTGGGCGAGGAGGTCTCCGGTGCCGTTGCCGTCGAGGTCCCCGGCGCCGATGACCTTCTTGTAGTCGTGCCCGGGGCCGATGCGTACCCGCGGGGCGAGGATCCCGGCCCTGGTCGTGTCGTAGCGGTACAGGGTGCCGTCCACCGCGTCGCGCGCCACCAGGTCCGGGCGGCCGTCCGCGTTGAGGTCGCCGGGGCTGGTGATCACGTCGTACGCGTTCCAGCCCTTGCCGAGCACCTTGTGCGGGCTGGTGGGCTTCAGCTCCGCCCCGCAGGCGGGCGTGTACCGGCGCATCACCCCGTCGGGGAAGCGCACGAGGGTGTCGTTGCAGCGGTCGCCGTCCATGTCCCCGACGGGCACGGGGCGGAAGCCCTTGGGCCAGCCCGTGGTGGTGGTGCTGCCGCTGAAGTTCCCGCTGCCGGCGTGCCCGTACGCCGTGCGCAGGGTGCCGGAAGCCGTCGTCTGAAGGAGGTCGCCGATGCCGTCGGGCGCGCCTGCCCGGGAGCCCGCGTCGCGGCGGACGGCCGCACCGCCGGAGACGGTCAGGCGTCCGGACGCGACAGGGGTCGGGGTGCCCGCCTCGGCGCCCTGGGCGGTGAACTGCCAGGTCAGGATGCCGTTCGGGGCCGGAACCCCGCGATCGGTGCGGCCGTTCCACTTCGGCGCCGCCGTCGTGCCCGGGCCACCGGTCAGTTCGCGTACGACGCGGCCCGCGCGGTCCCGCAGGATGACGGTCCAGCGGGCGGCCCGGTCGAGCTTCCACACCGGCGCCCAGACCGTGCTGTCCGCGGTGCTGCCGGCCAGGGCAGCGGAGGCGGGAACCGTCGACCCGGTCAGGACGGGCGGGGTGACGGTGCTGGTCCGAGCCGACCAGAGGGATCCTCCCCGGTGCCAGAGGGCCGTGGCAGTGCCGTCCGGTGCGGCCGCGATGTCCACGTCGCCGAAGTCCCGGTGCAGGCCTCCGGGCAGGGCTGCGGGTGCTGACCAGGTGCCCGTCCCCGGGTCGCGGACGGACTCGGTCAGGACCTCGTCCTTGTCGGGCCAGGGCTTCCGCTGCGTCCACAGCGCGCGGACGGTGCCGTCCGCGCCGAGGGAGACGTCCGAGGCGCCCCGGTCGTCCATGGCCGGGACGATCGCGCGGCTGCGGGGCCAGACGGCCGAGCCGGGGGGCAGGGTCGTGGCAGCCAGGTCGGAGTCGGCCATGTCGCTGTCGTATTCGCGCTGCCACCACGCCAGGGTGACCTCGCCGCGCGGCCCGATCAGCGGCTCCGGTGCCCCGGACGGGCTCTCGTGGCTCCGTACGGGCAGCCCGGTGGTGGACTTCCAGGTGGGGGAGCCGGGCTCGCGGACGGCGGCGCGGAGGCTGCCGACCTCGTCGTCCTCTTCGACCGTGACCCAGGTGAGGGCGAAGGTGCCGTCCGCGCCGGCGGCGACGGACGTCGCCTGCAGACCCGGGTGGGGGCCGGTGAACCGGGCCGGGGCATCCCAGGCGGTGTCGGCGGCGGGCCGCGAGACGGTCTCGACCGAGCCGGGACCCACCCCGTCCGGGCCGCTGCGGCGATAGACGATCACGGCCGCTCCTCGGGCGTCCACGGCCACGTCGGCCCCCGCGACGGCGTCGTACGCATTGGTGTCGGCGGGCGTCCTGGTGCCGGCGGGCGTACCGGTGCCGGCGGGCGTCTCCGCAGCCCGTGCCGAAGCCACGGACAGGGGACGGCTCCACGTCCCGTCGCCGCGGCGGGTCGAAGTCCGTACGGAGGTGCGGCCGTCCAGTTCGGTGTTGCTGGTCCAGGCGGTGGTGAACGTGCCCCCGGGCCCGGCGGCGAGACGCACCCGGTCCACCTGCTCGACGGCCCCCCGGCCGAGCAGATCGACGGGCGACGACCAGGAGCGGTCCGCCGGCGTGAACGCGGCGGCCTTCAACCTGGCCGCGGAGCGGCCGAACGGGCCGGGATCCGGTGCATCCAGGAGTTCCGCCCACACGGCGGCCACCGACCCGCCCGTCCCCGCGACGAGCTGGACGTCGGCCGCGGAGGCAGCGCGCCCCAGCAGCGCGGCGCGCTGCCAGACATCGCTGCCCGGGGCCCGTGCGGAACCGTGGACGCGGTACCCGCCCGACTCCTCCCGGACCTGCCAGACGGCCACCGCCCAACCGTCCGAGGCGATGACGAGCTCGGCCGATTCGTGGCCCGCGGGACCGCCGGAGACGGCCGTGGCGGGCGTCCACGGCCGCGGCGGAGCGACCGCCGCGGCGGCGGTGGGCGGTGGAGCGGCCAGACTGCCGGAGACGGTCAGTGCGGCGACGGTGGCTGCGGCGGCGGCCAGCCGGCGCCCCCCGGTTCGTGCGCGCATGCGCGGGTGTTCCTTCCCCCGTACGAATGAGTGGTCGGGGGTTGGACCACCGAGCAGCCGTCAGGGTTGTAGACCAGGTCGGCGGATCGAGACCGGGCGTGCCGCGTTCGACCGGGCACGCGACGGTCCCGTCAGGATCGCCCGCGACGGCCGGATCGCAGACGGCCACCACCGGATCGTGGCGGCCCGGCTCGCCGGCGTGTACATCCCGCAGTCCGCCATCGTCACGGTCGACCGGGCCGAGGGCCAGGCACGCCCGTGGTCGTCGGTCGCGGTCCGGACCGGGCGCAGGTGGCGGTGGCCGCAGGCCGCCTCGGTCCCGTCGTGGACGGCGGTGGCCTGCGCCGCGCATCTTCAAGGGCGTGCACGGGTGGGTCCGGTTCCCAGCGTGCTGGGGCAGCCGCTCCTCCCCGTGCACGAGGGGAGACTTTTGCGCGGTTGGTTGACTTCGGGGCGGCCCGGGGGCGAGCCTGCGGACCCGGCCCTCAGGCTCGCCCGGCCCCCAGACCGTCCGGTCGGCCGCCTTCCCACAGCCCATCTGTCCTTGATGCGTGTGTCGGCGGGGGACTCTAGGTGGGCGGCAGACCCAGGAACTTCGCCGGGGCCAGCTCCAGGAACTTCGACCGCTCGGCGGCGAGGCGGGCCGCCTCGGGCCCGTCGGGGTCTCCCGCCAAGCTGCGGAACGTCAGCTCCAGCGCCCGGTCGCCCTGGCGCACCAGCAGGGTGGTGATCTGCGCCTGCTGCCCGGGCACGCCGGCCAGCATGGTGCGCATCAGGGCCTCGTCACCGAACTTCTGCTCCACCTTCAGGGGTTCGCTCGGGTCGTCGGCCGGGTCCACCACCCCGACGGTGATCTCCTCGTCGCCGATGCTCATCGTCCACGAGGTGCACTCGGCGTACACACGCCGCATGTCGGCCATCCAGGCGGCTGCCGCCCCCGGCACCCGCTCCGACACCCCCTCGTCGACGACGATCGAGGAGTCGGCGTTCATGAACGAGGTCCTGACCTCCCTCACGGCCTTGTCGCCGAACGCCCGGTTCAGCACGGCCGTGAGTTCCGGGGTCCGGGCGGTCATCGGCGGAGGGTCCTCGTCGGACGAGGGCGAAGCCAGCTCGGTGAAGTCACCGAGGCCCGCAGCGTCCAGATCCACGGCCGTGACCAGCAGCCGCTCAAGGTCCCCGGACGGAGAGGCCGGCGCCGGCTGCACATCATCATGCGTGCTCACAAGTTGCCTTTCGTCGAACGGTGTTGGTACGTCGTGGACGCCACCGTAGCTCCTCGGACACAAAAATGATCATGGATTTTCGCGCTGTGTGAAATCCGCCGGCCTCCAGCGGCATCCAGGAGGAACTGCGGCCACTGATGGCCTGGAAGGTGTGAGCCGGTCACGTCATCCTGCGGGCATGGCGGTGGAAGGACGATGAACCTCCAGGACGACTGCGGTGCCGGCCACGGTGCGGTCCTCGTGCATGGTGATCTGCCGGCCGGGCCGGACGTGCGTCCAGTGGGAGGGAGTGAAGGGCACGAGCCGAACCGTGGCTCGCCCGCCGGGCTCCAGACAGGGCATGTTCTCAACCCAGAGCGAGGCGATGCTGACCGCACGTCCGCCGGTGGGCGCGATGTGCCCGATGTCCCACATGGGTCGCAGCACACCGGCGCCGGAGACGGGTGTCGTGCGTCGCGCCTCGGCGGCAGGACGGAGCGTCAGATCCGCCCGGATCATGCCGTTGCGGATCTCGTAGCACCGCCAGTGGCACCAGGCCGCGCTCCGCTCAAGCCGGAGCTGCTCAGCCGCTTCGGCGAGCTTCTCCCAGAACTCAAGAGGGAGCGAGGGAACGTCCCCGAGTTCCTCCAGCAGGCCCAGGGCGATCTCCCACTCGTCGTGGACGAGGTAGTCCCAGATGTCCCCCACCGTGATGTCGTTCTCGGTGGCGGCATCTTCCGGAACAAGCAGGGAAGCTGATTCGAGCAGCTCGGGGACGTCCATGCACTCATTGTCGGCCATACGAACACGACCCATCGGGCCGCGCTGGACGCGGTCCTCGATCGCCGCTGTAGCCGTAGCCGTAGCCGTAGCCGTAGCCGCAGCCGTAGCCGGTGATGGCGAGGTTGCCGGCAACGGGGCTGTGCGGATGTGGGGCTGTGTGGTGAGATGCGGGGCATGGAGGCTGTGCTGGCCAGCTTGATCGCTGTCTCGGGAACCCTGCTGGGTTCCGTCATCACCTTCGCCGTCCAGCGGCGTACGAGTGCGCAAGCCGAGGTCTTCGCCCGTTCCCAGCAGCTACGACAGGAACGTCTGACGACATACAGCGCCTACGCAGGAGCCGTGACGGCGCTCAAGCAGGCCACCGTCGCCCTCTGGTTCCTCCTGCAGGAAGCCCCCGAGAGCCCCGAAACCCGACACGCCTTCACCGAGTGCGACCGGCTGGGCGCGGCCACAGAGAACGCCCAGTTCCGAGTCCGTCTCCTCGCCGAAGACTCCACGCTCGTCGCCCTTGCCGCCTCGGCGTTCGATGCCATCTCTCCCCTACGCACGGCATCCACCAGGACCGAACTTGCCAACCGCGAGCAAGACCTGCAGGACGCCCTCAACGCCTTCATCACCGCAGCCACCGCCCAAATCCGTTGATCCACCCGGGTGCCGCCCAGGATGCCCTCAGGGGGCGGTGGGGCTGGCGTTGTCGTCGGTGTGGTGTAGGCGTTCATGTCGACCGCGGCCTCCAAGCCGTGGCCCATGAGGTCTCCGATCACCAGCAGGGTCCGTCCGAAGTGCAGCCGGCCCCCCGGCTGTCGATGTGGTCCCACTCAACGTGCGCGAGCACGGTCGCGCAAGGCGCGCATCGCCCGGTCGCTCCCGCTCGCACTCCTCGACAGCGGCTTGATCCCGCTGACCAGTGGAACGATCCGAGCTTCCACCGGCCCGAGATTGTTGCGCCGCCCCTGCCCGGC
>NZ_JAJAUZ010000054.1 GCF_020532645.1 Streptomyces bambusae | reverse complement strand
AAGCCGTCCCAGGCCGGACACCACGGCAGCCGCAGGCCGCAGCAGACAGCAGAACGCCCGCCCGGGACACCCCGGCCGGGCGTCTGCGTTTGGCCGGCGTGCACTCAATCATCATTTAGGATTTCAGCCGGCCGCGGAGCTGCGGCTCGTCGTTGTACACGGCGACCGCGGAAGGGCCAGACGGACCGGCCGGCGAGAGCCGCATGCGTCAGGGTGCCGGTCCGGACGGGGACCCGTACGACGCTGATCATGAAGCTCCCGGGAAGCACGCGCCCGTCGGCGTGCGTCTGAGTGGTGTGGGCGTCAGGCCACCCACCCGCCCACACACAGAAGACCCCCAGGGAGAAGTGAGGTATGGCAGTGATCTGCGTCGGAGGCATGATCGGAATCGGCAAGACCAGCGTGGCGGAGCTCCTCGCCAAGCAGCTGGGCAGCGACGTCTTCTACGAGAGCGTCGACGACAACCCGATCCTCCCGCTCTTCTACACGGCGAGCCCCGAGGAGATCCAGGCCAAGCGGTACCCCTTCCTGCTCCAGCTGTACTTCCTGCAGACCCGCTTCGCCTCGATCAAGGAGGCGTACAAGCAGGGCGACAACGTCCTCGACCGCTCCATCTACGAGGACTGGTACTTCGCCAAGGTCAACCACGACCTGGGCCGCATCAGCTCCCTCGAGATGCAGGTGTACGAGGGCCTGCTCGACGAGATGATGCGTGAGATCGACGGCCTGCCGTACCGCAAGGCCCCCGACCTCATGGTCTACCTCAAGGCCGACTTCGAGACGGTGCTGCACCGCATCGGCCTCCGCGGCCGCGGCTTCGAGCAGGACGAGAGCCTCGTCGAGTACTACCGCACGCTGTGGTCCGGCTACGACGACTGGGTGCACAAGCACTACTCGGCCAGCGAGGTCCTCGTCATCGACATGAACGAGACCGACGTGGTGAACAACCCCGCCGATGCGGACCGCGTGGTCCAGGAGGTCAAGGACGCCCTGGTCGCCGCCCGCGCCCGCCTCTGACCCGTCCGCACCTGCACCGCTGCCCGCCCCGACCGTCCGGCCGGGGCGGGCAGCGGTGCGTGCACGCCGGTCCGGATCTCAGCCGGCGCCCTTCGCCTGCGCGGCAGCCAGCTCCTCGACCCGCCTGCGGTATGCCTCCGCCAACGTCCCGCCGTCGGCCCCGGCGTGCCCCTCCGGGCCGACCCCGATCGACTGCAGGACCGCATCGGCCCGCGCCTGACGGGTCGCCAGTTCCTCTTCGGCGTGCGGATACAGCAGGCGCAGCCCGCGCTTGTCGCCTTCGGACAGGCTCTGCCCGGTGCCGGCCGGCGCACAACTGCTGGGGTTGGACTTGTAGAAGAACGCCGGGAACCGGTACAGCATCACGGACTTCGTGTCGAAGGGACCGGCCACGACGTCCGGGTCGTCCTCGGTCCGGAGGTTGTGGTCCACCTTCGCGCGCGACCACCGGTTCGGCGCGCCCGAGAGGTACGTGTAGATGCCGGGGCGGCGCCCCTGGGAGTCCGGCACGAAGACACCGTTGGCGTCCTGCGTGAAGCTGTAGTCCTGGTCGTCGTCCCAGCGGAACTCGCTCTCGCAGGTACCGCGCATGTTCTGGTGCGAGTGGTGGAACCCCAGCGCGTGCAGGAACTCGTGCCGCGCGGTGCCTTCCCACGTCGGGGGCCGGTTCGTCGTGAACCGCCCCAGGTTCAGGCTGCGTTGACCGGGGTTTCCGCCGATCGGGCCGCCTCCGGCACCGATCGTGGGGTCCGTGCTGTCGGTGCCGACCAGGGAGAAGAACCCCTGCATGTCGAAACTGACCCGGATCTCGGCGGCGTACTCGGTATCGGCCGTCGTCCACCGCCGGAACGTCCCGGCCGCCTCGTCGTGCCCGAAATCGAGCGTCAGGTTGCACGCGTCGGTGATCTGCGCCGTCGCTCCGGCGATGTCCGCGTGCAGCTGCGCGGTCCCGTCGAGGAAAGCGACCCGCACCGTCGAACCGGGCGTCCACCGGGCGATGTCCGTGACGAGGAACTCCAGCTCACCGGCCGAAGCCCGCCGCCAGCGGTCCCGCACCTCGATCGATGCGACCACGTCGTCAGGGAGAGATTCGAGTTCCATGGCACACCCTTCCGCATCCACTTGACCCCAGACGCCGAACGGCCCGCTGACCCGCCCCTCCCGAGCACGCCGACCCAGAACCCCCTCATCCCGAGTATCCGCCCGACGAACCCACTCCGCGACCGACGGCGGCACCCGTCCGCGCGGCGGTGTCACATCCCGCGCCGCCACCCGGTCTTCCTTACGGAACCGGGAGAAGGGACCCCGAAGATGAAGACCGTCATCGTGTGCGCCTCCGTGGCGCACGGCAACACGCAGCGCGTCGCCGACCGCATGGCCCGGACCCTGGCCGCACGGGTCGTCACCCCCGAACAGGCCGATCCGGCGGAGCTGGCCGCCGCCGACCTCGTGGGCTTCGGCTCGGGCGTCTACCACGGCCGGCTCCACCCCCGTCTGAACGCCTTCGTCAGGGCTCTTCCCCCGGGGCAGGGCCGCGCCTTCGTGTTCGCGACCAGCGGGCTGCCCGCGCTGCCGCCGGCCCCGTTCACCCGCCCCACGGTCCGCCTCCTCGAACGCAAGGGCTACGAGGTGGCCGGGACCTTCTCGTGCCGGGCCCTCGACACCTGGGCCCTCTTCAGGCTCGTCGGCGGCATCAACAGGCAGCGCCCCGACGCCGACGACCTCGCCGCCGCGCAGGCCTTCGCCGAGCGGCTGCGCGGGGGTCGGGCGCCGAGGCGCTGACCCCGTCCGGGGCCGCAGCCGGAGGACGGCGGGAGCTCAGATCGCCATCGCCTCCTGGATCCAGCGCTTCACCCGGTACGGCAGCCACCACGCCAGGTCGCCGACGCGCAGGACGAGCTGTTCCTCGGCGAACTCGGCCAGGGCGTCCGGGCGGACGTCCGCCGCCGGGGCGCCGTTCTCCAGCAGGGCGATCGCCTCGTGGTAGTGCGGCTCGTCGCAGGTGAAGCGGCGCAGGTCGCCCCAGCGCCGGTCGCGGATCTGGAGGAAACCGGGCCCCTGGCGCCACAGGCACTTGCACAGGTAGTGGCTGCGGCGCCAGGCGAGCAGGTGCTCCGCCGCCGCCCCGCCGCCGTCGAGCTGCTGCGGCGGCTGGAGGTGGCTGAGCAGCTTCCAGGTCTCGTCGTCGCCGTCGTCCAGGCGCAGCCGCCAGTCGACGAGCACGGCCCGTGCGGTCAGGTCCCGCACCAGGCCCAGGGAGCGCAGGGTACGGCGTGCGGCGGCGGGAGCGGCATTGGCGGCGGCCGTCAGGTCGACGGTGCCGGGTACGACGACCCGGCGGGCGCCGAGCCCCCACAGCCGGTCGGTCTCCTCGGCCAGCGGACCGGTGAGCCGGTGGCTGCCGAGCGCCATGCCCGGCAGCGCGCAGGCGTCCGCGTCGTAGTCGCGCCAGGCGGTGACCGTGAGCGGGACTTCTTCGGTGGACGCGGGCGAGGGGTGGACTGCGCTGGTCATGGAGTCTCCTGGGGTGCGGACGGCACGGTCAGACCGAAACGGGCGACGGGACGGCATCGCGGACGGCGGCCGCCGGGCCGTCGCCGGCCGCCGCCGGGGCGGGCACCTGCACCTCGGACGAGTGCAGGTGCCGCATGAAGTCCAGTCGCAGCAGGTCCTCGTTCACCGCCGCCGGCGCGACGTGCACGTACTGGCCGCCGTCGGTGAACACGATGCCCTGGCCGACCCAGCCGTCCAGGACCTCCGTCACCTGCTCCTGCGTGCGCGGGTCGCCCTTCACGCGAGCGGCGGCCTTGCGCGCGAGGGTGGCCGGGGCGTGCGGCTGGTCGAGCAGCCGGAACAGGGCGATCTCGAAGGGGTCGGTCAGCTCCATGGCCCGCCACGGGAACGCCCGGCGCCGGTTGACGAGCACGATGCGGTCCCCGAGGTCCGTGTGTGTCAGCCGGGAGTCGGTGTGGTGCTTCTTCCAGGCGGCCAGCGCGTCGTTGAGCGCGGTGACGGTCGGCTCTCCGATGCCGCGCGCCGGAGCCTCGAACACGTAGGCGAGGTCGTACAGTTCCTCCTCCGGCAGGTCGTACGTGAACCGGTAGTGCGCCTCGGGCCGGAGCCCCGTGAAGCCGAGTTCGGGCCGGTTGAAGTACGGGCTGAACCGTTCGATCGCGATCCGCGCCGACAGGTCCACCGGCGGGTCGAGGTGCTCCAGCGCCGGGAGCTGCGCGATGACCGGCTCGTAGTCCTGTGCGGTCTCGCCGGGGAAGCCGTGGAGGTAGTTCCAGCAGACCGACAGGCCGGTCTCCGCACCGTCGCGCAGCATGCGGACGTTCTGGCACCCGCTGACGCCCTTGTCCATCAGGTCGAGGACCCGCTTGTTGAGGCTCTCGATGCCCGGCTGGACGTAGATCAGCCCGGCGTCGGACAGGGTCTGCAGCTGGGACCGGCGCATGTTGGCCTTGATCTCGATGTGCAGGCGCAGGTCGTAGCCGCTCTCGATGATCCGGGGGAGCACGGTGTTCAGATAGCCCATGTCCAGGATGTTGTCGACGACGTACATGTCCAGCACCCGGTGCCGCCGGGCCAGGTCCATGATCTCTTCGTAGAAGACGTCCGGGCTCTTGCTGCGGAACTGCATGAACGAGCCGTTGAGGCCGCAGAACGTGCAGTGGTGCTTCTCGCCCCACCAGCAGCCGCGCGCCCCTTCGACGACCAGCTTCGGCTCCACCCAGTTGCGGGCGACCGAGGCGGCCAGGCACTCGAAGTAGCCGCTGTAGTCGGGCGGGAGGATGGCCGCCGGCGGCAGCGGGGAGGTCGCCATCGGATTGACGGTGCTGGAGCCGTCGGCACCTCGGTGGCACAGGCCGGGGATGCCGGAGAAGTCGCTGCGCCCCTCGGCCAGGGCCTTCACCAGCTCCGGGAACGCGGTCTCGCCCTCGCCGCGCACGACGTGGTCCACGAACGGGAAGTTGCGGTGGACCGCGGCCCCCTGCTCGGCGTCGCAGTTCGCCCCGCCCATCACCGTCACGATGTGCGGTGCCAGCCGCTTCACGTGCCGGGCGGCGGCGAGCGCGGCGGTGTTCTGCTGGAAGGTCGAGGTGAACCCGACCACGTCCGGGTTCTGTTCGACGATCCGCCGGGCGATCTCCTCGACGAACGCGGGCACTTCGCGGTGCAGCTCCTGTGTCGTCTTCATCCGCGACGCGCGCAGCTTGCCCTTCATCACCGAGGTGAACTCCTCCTCGCGCCAGGAGGGGTCGTCGTAGAGCGCCGAGGAGAAGACCCAGTCGCCGCAGCCCATGAAGTAGGAGGACAGCGAGTAGTACTGGTAGTCCTCGGCGTCGAACTCGCGGCGCGCCGTGATCCAGTCGATGAACTCCAGGTTGGCGTGCAGCACCGAGGCCGTGGCCCCCGGCACCCGCTCGTCGATGCTGCGCTTGAGGATGCCGAGTGCGAGGGAGGGCAGGTCGATGGGGGACCAGGGCATGTTGACCAGCAGAACGCGCACAACGGCTCCTTGACGGTGCTCGAACGGTGGGTGGAACCGGCCGGCCCGGACGGTGCGAACCGGGCCGGCCGGGCGGATCAGTCCTCTTCGCCGTCCTCGGCGTTGCGGAACGGAATCGTGATGGTGACGCCGATGGTCGGCTTGCGGTTCTCCTCGTCACCCGTCAGCGGGTCGTTGTTGATGACGTCCTTCTGCATGGTGTCCTCCTCTCTCCGGTGCGCTGGGATGGTCGTCCCCGGGAGCCGGTGCGAGCCGGCCCTCCGGGACCCCGCTCCGGACGGAGCGGGACGTCTGGGCGGATCCGGAACCCGGATCCGGGGCGGGGCGGCCCGGGCGGCCGCGGCGGCGCAGCTCGCGGTCCAGGAACCCGAGCGCGCGGCGCAGCACGGCGACGTGGTGGCGGCCGTCGTATCCGTCGTGACCGGTGTCGAGCCACATCGCCTCGTGCCGTACGTCCGCGCGGGTGAGCGCGTCCAGGTAGCGGCGCACCTGCTCCGGCGGGCACTTGTCGTCACGTTCGGCCGCGACGACCAGCAGGGGCGCCCGTACCTGCGCCACGTAACTCACCGGGGAGCTGCGGGCGTACGCCTCGGGCACCTGCTCGGGCGTGCCCCCGAACAGCCGCTCGTCCAGGGCCCGCAGTGCGGGTGTGCCGGCGCGGTGGGCGGCGGCGCAGTCCGCCACCGGCTTCACGGCGACGACCGCGCGCCACGGTCCGGGGGCGGCGCCGGCGGCGAGCAGCGCCAGGTAGCCGCCCCACGAGGTGCCCCACAGGGCGGTGGCGTCGGCCCGCACCAGCCCGCGGCGGACCAGGTCGGTCCGTACGGACACGAGGTCCTGCACCTGGGTCAGTCCCACCCCGGCCGGGTACGCGTGGCGCCAGCGCGGCCCGTAGCCGGTGGAGCCCCGGTAGTTCACCCGGACCACGGCGAAGCCGGAGGCCACCAGGGAGTGCACGACCCCGTCGTACGCGTCGCGGTCGTGGTCGGCGGGACCGCCGTGCACCAGGAAGACGGCGGGCGCCGGCGACAGGCCCTCCGGCAGGGCGAGCAGGCTGTGCACCGGACCGTCCGGGCCCGGCGTCCACAGCTCGCGGTGTTCGCCCGGCACGGCGCCGTCGACCGTACCGAGCGGCGGCAGCGCGGTGCCCGCGGTCGACACCATGCGCGGCGGCTGCGCGGCCGAGGTCCACAGGTAGTGCACGTCGCCGTCGGGCCGCGCGGCTGCCGCCAGCAGGGTGCCGGGAGGTGTGGGCACGGCGCCGACGGTGCGCCGGCCGGGGTCGGCGCGGTGCAGCAGGCTGCGGCCGTGGCGTTCCTGCCGGATCAGCACGCCGTCGCGGTCGGGGTACCAGGAGGCGGTGATCTCCGTGTCGAACCCGCACCACTCCCAGAGGCGCGCGCCGGTGCCGGGCCGCCAGACGCCGAGGACGTAGCGGTCCCGGCGCCGCCGTACGAGCAGCAGTTCCGTGTCCCGTCCGGTGCCCGCGGGCCGGAAGCCGAGGGCCCACAGCTCGCCGCCGTCGCCGTCGCCCCGGAGCACGGCCCGGACGGTGCCGTCCGGGGACAGCACGGTCACCGCCCGGTCGGACCCGGCCGGCCCGCCGACGGCGAGGTGCAGTCCGTCCGGCGAGATGCCCGCGAGCCGGGCGTGGCCCTCGAACCGGGCCACGGCGCGGGGCGGGCCGCCGCGCTGCCCGATGTGCAGGCTGGTCGCGCCGGCCGCGGCCGTCGCGACGGCGACGGTGCCGCCGGGGGTGAGGCCGAGTCCCCGCGGCGCGCCTGCGGGTACGCCCTCCAGGCCGGGCCGGTCGGTGCCGGCGTCGCCGTGGAAGGGCCGGAACTGCCACTGGCCGTGGCCGTCGGCGTCCTCGTCGAACCACCACACGTGGGCGTCGTGGTCGACGGCGCAGTGCAGGGTGCCGCCCGGGCGGTCCGTCACCTGCCGTGCCCGGCCGGTCCGCGCGTCCCAGGTGAACACCTGGCAGCGGCCGTCGGCGTCGGCGGTGAAGACCATCCGCGCGGGGTCGGCCGCACACACGTCCGGGAGCTCCGCGCGGTAGGTGTGGTAGCGGACGCCGGGCCGCTCGCCGTCGGCGGCGGGTCCGGGGCGGGCGGCGGCGGTCCGGCCGGGGGTGCCGGCCGTGCTGGGACGGGTCACGGCCGGCCTCCGGTGCGCAGTCGGTCCGCCCGCAGGCCGGTGAACAGGGCGAGGAGGGCGAGTGCCGCGGCGCAGGCCAGCGGGGTGGCCGCGGGACCGGCGTACCCGGGCAGGGCGCCCGCGACGGCTGCGGCCAGGGCGCCCGCTCCCACGACGGCGGTCGCCATCAGCGCGCCGGTCCTCGCCTGGAGGGCGGGCGGGGTGTCGGCGATGGCGGCGGCCTGCACCACGACGGTGGCCGGGGCCAGCAGCAGGCAGAACGCCCCGAAGCAGAGCCCCTGCCCCCAGGACGAGTCCGCCGCGGCGAGGCCCGCGGCGGGCGGCACCGTCAGCCAGGTCACGCCCACGAGGGTGCGTACGGCGCCCAGCCGGCGGACGACTGCGGGTGCGGCCAGTGAACCGGCCAGCCCGGCACCGCCGGCCACCGCCAGCACCACCCCCATCGCGAGCGGGCCGCCGCCGTCCTCCAGTGCGAGGAGCGCGGAGAAGTAGAGGGCCGACACCGCCGCGTTGACGGTCGTCGTCCAGAGCAGGACGAGGCGCAGGCGCGGTGCCGAGCGCAGCAGGGTGAAACCGGCGGACGTCTCGCGGCCGTACGAGCGGAGCGCGTGCAGAGGTCCCGGCGCGGTCCCGCCGCCGGCGCCGGCGGGCGGTGGCGTGGTGGGGTCCTTTGCGGAGCCGTCCTCCGCGGAGCCGTCCTCCGCGGTGGGGCCGGCCCGGAGGTCGGACGGCATGGCCCGCACGCACAGGGCCGTCACCGCGTACGACAGTGCGTCGGCGGCGAAGGGCAGCGGCCTGGCCACCTGGTACAGCACCCCGCCGAGGAAGGGTCCGGCCACCAGGGCGGCCCGGTCGCCGGCCTCCAGTCCGGCGACCACCCGCGGGAGGTCCTTGCTCGCGGACACCAGGGCGACGGTGCCGCGGGCGGCGGCCTCGTAGCACGCGGTGGCCGTCCGTTCCACCAGCAGTGCGCCGAGCAGCAGGGCGAACGGCGGACGGCCGCCGGCCGCCGACAGGGCCACGGCGCCCATGGCCGCCGCGGCGACGACCGCCGAGCCGACCATCACCGGCTTGCGCAGGCCGCGGTCCGCCAGCACGGCGACCACCGGCCCGCACAGCAGGGTGACGAGCATGCCCGCGCCGGCGAGCAGCCCGACCGTGGCCGGAGGGTGGCCGAGCCCGAGCAGCAGCAGCGGGAAGGCGACGCCCGACATCTGCGTGCCGAGGGCGTCGGCGGCGTTGGAGGTCCACAGCAGGGTGACGTCCCGCGAGGTGCCGGGACGGCGGGATCTTCCCGAGGGTTCGTCCGCGGGGCCGTCGGCAGCACCGCCGGCGGGGTGCCCGGCGTCCTCGCCGCGTGCGGGGGATAAGCCGATCTCGCCGGCGTCGCCGGAAGACGGAGCACGTTCCATGCGATGCCTCCCTGGGTCCGCCGTGGCACGTCCCGCCGACACATCGCCTGCTCACGAGTGGTACACAAATGCGCAGGAGATGTGCAGAACGTGAGATCGAGCGGAACCTAACCAGCTGGATTCGGTGCCCGCAAGGACCCGAACGGTCAGCCGCAATCTCGGAGATGACCCGTCGGCCATGGCTGTACGAGGGCGGGGCGGGTGCCCGCCTCTTACGGAACCGGAAGCGGCATCCCGGCGGCAAGCGGAGGCCCGGCACGCCCCCCGGCGGCGGACTCCACGGGTCCGCTTCGCGTCCGCGCATCCCCCGCCGGCCGTCGCGAACTCCGGTGCGCGGTGTGCGCATTTCGAACCCGCGGACGCGTGGGGAACGCCCGTGGGGTTGCCGGAAGCATTTGTCCGAGCAAAGGACCCGGGAGCCCGATCCTCGGTCGGCACTGCCGTGGCCGATGTGACAGGTGTGACCCGTGTGCCGATGTGGCGGGCCACCGCACGGCGCCGGACGATCAGGCGGCCGCGCCGCACGATTGGCGCGAAACCGCCCCTCGGCGGCCCCGCGCCGGCGGGCCTGCCGTGCCGCCCGTCGCGTCGTGGCTCAGTTGGTCAGCAGCTCGGCAGGCCCCTCCACCGCCGGACCGCAGCCCTCGGGCAGGACCGACACGAGGTACTCGACGGCCTCCGCCGCCGTGGCGGCGTCCCGATCCGGCACCTCACTCCGGTTGACCCCGGCACGCACCGCCCAGCCGCCTCCGAACAGCGGGTGGAGGCTGGGGACGTCGTGCGAACAAGGGTCATGGGTGTAACGGCTGAACTGCAGGCTGCCGTGGCTGACCAGCGGAAAGAGCGCACGGAGCGCTGGGGCCGCGTACGCCGCTTCGACGATCTCGGGGTCGATCAGGTCGTGCGGGGTGTCCCGCACGCGCTGCCACTGGAACGCGACGGCCTCTCCCCGCTCGTGCGCCAGGAGGAGCCCATCGATCCGGAAGGACGGCCACCGCGCCTGGAACTCGCTGAACTTCATTCCGGCCCGCCACGCCTGCGCCATCTCGACCGCGGTCTCCAGGTCGTCGACGCCGACCTGGGCGTCCCCGGCCCCCACCCACCACAGGAAGACGTGGTACCCCCTCCGGAACTCCCGTCCGTTCTGCGGGAGGGTCACGGAGAACCAGCCCCGCTCACCCTCGACGCGCGCGATCGCGAGCCTCCAGCGGTCCGTCGGCGAATCCGCCCCACGAACCGCCCCGAGGTCGACGCCCATCCCCTCGGCAGCACGCCGCAGCGCCGACACCAGATCCCCGCCGGCGGCCACCACCTCCGGATGCAGCCCCGGATCGGGCCGCACGGCCTCCGGCACATCCGCCCGGCCGACATCACGAAGAGAAGAGGCATCATCCATCCCTTGATCTTCGCAGGGAATCCCGGTCTTTGGGCCGGGCGGGAATGCGATCCCTGGCACGGAGGCGCGGAGCGCCGTTGGTCTCTGCGCCTTCGTGGTGGCGGTCAGATGGGTCGTTTCTGGTTCTCGATGTATTCCTTGACGATGCTGAGCGGTGCGCCGCCGCAGGATCCCGCGAAGTACGAGGGTGCCCAGAAGACGGGCCCCATGCCGGTCCGGTTGATGCGGCCGGTGTACTCGGCTCGCAGGTATCGGGAGCTGACGCCCTTGAGGCTGTTGACCAGCTTGGAGACGGAGACCTTCGGCGGGTAGTGCACCAGGAGGTGGACGTGGTCGCCTTCGCCGTTGAACTCCCGGAGCTCTGCGCCGAAGCTTTCGCACACGTCCCGCATGATCGTCTCGCAGCGGGTCAGCATGACGTCATCGAAGATCTCACGCCGGTACTTGGTGACGAACACCAAGTGCGCGTGCAGGTGGTGGACGACATGGTTTCCCCGCCGTATATCGGGGTCTGGTTCCCAGCGTGGTGACATGGGCCAAGTGTAGTGTGGTCGTGTTGACCTTGAAGGGGGGGTGGGCCGGATGATCCGTGCGTACAAGTTCCTCATGCGGCCCACCGTGGGCCAGACGCAGGCGCTCGCCGAGATGCTGCGCGATCACTGCCTGCTCTACAACGGGGCGCTGCAGGAACGGCGAGACGCATACCGGCACCCGTCGAAGACCTCGGTCAAGTACGGCCGGCAGTCCGCGCAGCTGAAGGACATCCGGGCGTTCGACCCGGAGCGTCAGGGCCGCTGGTCATTCTCCAGCCAGCAGGCCACACTCCGCCGTCTGGACAAGGCGTTCGCCGCGTTCTTCCGCCGGGTCAAGTCCGGCGAGACGCCCGGATACCCCCGGTTCCGAGGCGTCAACTGGTTCGACACGGTCGACTTCCCCCGAGACGGCGACGGCTGCCGCTGGAACTCCACCCCGCACGACCCGGTGACCCGCGTCCGCTTCCAGGGCGTCGGTCACGTCAAGGTCAACCGGCACCGGCCGGTCGTCGGCGCGGTCAAGACCGTCAGCGTCAAGCGCGAGGGCAAGCGCTGGTACGTCATCCTCACCGCCGAGCAGATCCAGCCCGAGCCGCTACCCGCGACCGGGGCCGTGGTCGGCATCGACATGGGCATAGCCAACTTCCTCGCCGACTCCAACGGCGAGTTCGTGCCCAACCCCCGCCACGGCCGCAAGGCCGCCGCCAAGCTGGAGAAGGCGCAGCGGGCCCTCAGCCGGTTCCCCCGCGTGCGCCGCGACAAGCGCACCGGCAACCACCAGCGGGCCGTCCAGCGCGTTGCCGATCTGCACCGCAAGGTCCGACGCCAACGCCTCGACCACGCCCACAAGACCGCCCTTGACCTCGTGCGTGAGCACGACTTCATCGCGCACGAGAACCTGACGATCCGCAACATGGTGCGCACCGCCGCACCCACGCCCGACCCCGACAAGCCGGGGGCGTTCCTGCCCAACGGCGCAGCGGCGAAGACGGGCCTCAACCGTTCGATCTCTGATGCCGGATGGGGGGTGTTCCTGACGATCCTGCACGCCAAGGCTGAGAGCGCCGGACGGGAAGTGATCGCCGTGGACCCCCGCAACACCTCCCGCGAGTGCCCCGAATGCGGGCACACCGCGAAGGAGAACCGGCCCACCCAGGAGAAGTTCCACTGCGTCGCCTGTGACCACCAGGCGCACGCTGACACAGTGGGGTCCATCAACATTCTACGGGCCGGGCTGGTCCGTCGTGAGGCCAACCCGGCTTAGCGAGAAGCCCCGGCGTTTACACCGGGGAGGAGTCACGACCACAATCCTCCGACCCCACCGAACGATCCCAACCCCCGGCCCCGTCGACGTGCGGGATCCCCATCAGGCGATCATGGTGCATGCCCCGTGCCCTGTCGACGCCGCCCGTCATCCGTTCCGGTCGGCTCGGCAGCCGGCCGCAGCCCGTGGTGCGCGCCGACGGGGGGCTGCTGCTGCGTCCCTGGGAGGACGCCGACGCGCCGGCGTTCCTGTCCGCCTACGCGGACGAGGAGACCCGCCGCTGGCACACCCGGCGGCCCGACGGCGAACCGCAGGTCCGGGAATGGTTCGAGGCCTACCGCCGGGACTGGGAGCGTGAGGCCGGCGGACACTGGGCGATCACCCGCGACGGCGGCGGGGTCCTCGGCCGGATCGCCCTGCGGGGCTGGGACTTCGACGACGGGATTGCCGACGCGGCCTACTGGGTCCTCCCGGCGGCCCGCGGCGCCGGCACGGCCTCACGGGCACTCCTCGCGCTGAGCACCTGGGCCGTGGAGGAGATCGGCTTCCACCGTCTGGAGCTGGACCACTCCACGCGCAACCACGCCTCGTGCCGGGTCGCGACCAAGGCCGGCTACCTGCTGGAAGGCACCAAACGCAGCGCCGCCCGCCACGACGACGGCCGCCACGACATGCACCTCCACGCCCTCGTCCGCGCCGCCCGGCCCTGACACCGCCCGGCCCTCGCGCCGGCGAGCCGGCCGCCGCGGCGGGGGCAGCCGCCTCAGCTCACCGCCTGCTTCACCAGGGCGGCGACCCGCGCCTCCACCTCGGCCGTCGTACCGGTCAGGGCGAAGGCGGACGCCCACATCGGGCCGTCGTCCAGCTTCGCCTGGTCGCTGAAACCGAGGGTCGCGTACCGGGACTTGAACTTCTCCGCGCTCTGGAAGTAGCAGACCACCTTGCCGTCCAGCGCGTACGACGGCATCCCGTACCAGAGCTTCGGCGCCAGGGCCGGGGCGGTGGCGGTGACGACGGCGTGGATGCGCTCGGCCATCGCCCGGTCCGTGTCCTGCATCTCCGCGATCTTCGCGAGCACGTCCTGAGCCTCCTGCGCCGCCCGCTCCGCCTTGGAGCCGCGGCGCGCCGCCTTCCTGAGGTCCTGCGCGTGGTCCTTCATCGCGGCGCGCTCCTCGGCGGTGAAACCCTCGTGGGTGCGGCTGTCGGTGCTGCTCATGGTGGAACTCCTTCACGTGATGTCCGGTGGGTGAACTGCGGGGAGGGGCCGTACGGACCCCGGACGAGGCGTCAGACCAGCCAGCGGCCGTCGCGCATCAGCTCGCGGCCGGCCAGCTCGTTCTCCTCCCGCCAGCCCCGGATGCGCTGCGGAGTGATCCGGAACCAGCGGTACCCGGTGGCCAGGGAGCGCGGGTCGAAGCCGGTGCGCGCGGCGAACCGGTCACCCACGTGCGGCGGCAGCGCGTCGAGGGCGAGGACCTCGACGGCGCCGTCGATCAGCGCGACGTCGCGGGTGTGGCCGAGGGCCAGCCGGGCGGTCCCGGTAGCCGCCAGGTTCCGGCCCGTGGGGCTCGCCGCCAAAGTGGCCGCCAGCAGTGCTTCGCCGTCCCAGTCGAAGGACAGCGGCACCAAGTGCGGGACGCCGTCGGCCGAGGCACTGGCGACCCAGACGTCGACATCGTGGCCGAGCCGGTGCTCGACGTCGCTACGGCGCTGTGCGCGGGAGCGGGGCGGGGCGTCCATCAGTCCTGCACCAGCCCGATGAGGTTGCCGTCGGGGTCGATGACGGTCGCCACCAGGCGGCCGCCGCCGACGTCGTGCGCCGTCTCCTTCACGGTGGCGCCCGCCGCGGCCAGTTCGGCGACCTTCGCCTCGATGTCCGCCACGTGCCAGTAGGCCAGCGACGCGGTCAGGCCCTGCGGCCCGCCGCCCGGGAGGAGCCCGACGTGCTGGCCGGCGGCCTCGAAACCGACGTAGTACGGCCCGTCGGTCTGCGGCCCGACACCGAGCAGCGCCGCGTACACGGCCTTGGCCCGGGCGAGGTCGGACACGGGATGCAGCACGGTCTTCATCCCCTGCACGGAAGAGCTGGTCACGGTCACTCCTGTCGTCGCGGAACCCGTCGGCCCGGTGCGTTCCCGGGCTCGTTCCCTGTGCCCACAGCCTCCCCCGGGCGGGGTACGGGGCGCCTCCGTGCTCACCACGGAAAGCACTACGGATAATGACCCGGTGTCCACTCCAGTGATCTCCGCCCGGGAAGCCGACGTGCTCGCGCTGCTCGGTGAGCACCTGAGCAACGCAGAGATAGCCGCGCGGCTGTTCATCTCCGTACGGACGGTCGAGTCCCATGTCTCCTCGCTGCTGAGGAAGTTGGAGGTGCCGGACCGGCGGGCGCTGTCCCGGCGCGCGCCCGGGCCGCCCCCTGCCGAGCGGGCCCGCCCGGCATCCCCGTTGCCCGCTCCGCTGACCGCGTTCGTCGGCCGGACGCGCGAACGCACCGCACTGGCACGGGAAGTGACGGAACGTCGCCTGGTGACGGCGGTGGGTCTGGGCGGGGTGGGCAAGACCCGGCTGGCGCTGGCGGTCGCGGCCGACGTGGCGGTCGAGTTCCCCGACGGGGTCTGCTTCGTCGACCTGGTCCCGGTCACCGATCCCGAGCGGGTCGGCGCGGCCGTCGCGGCGGCCATGGGCGTGGGCGAGCAGCCCGGACGCGGCATCGACGACGCGCTGGTGGCCGCACTGGCGGACCGTCAGGCGCTCCTCGTGCTGGACAACTGCGAGCAGGTGCGCGACGGCGTGGCCCCGTTCCTGGAACGGCTCCTCGTGGCATGCCCGGGGATACGGGTCCTCGCCACCAGCCGGGCCCGGCTGATGGTGCCGTTCGAATGGGTCTTCCCGGTGCCGCCGCTGTCACGCGTCGGCGGCGGCGCATCGGAGGCGGCGGCCCTGTTCCTGGAACGGGCGGCGGCGGTCGGCAGGGCCCCGGCCCCGGCGGAGCACGACCGGATCGCGGCGCTGTGCGAACGGCTCGACGGCATGGCGCTGGCCATCGAACTCGCGGCCGCCCGCTGGTCCACACTGGGCCTGGACGGCCTGGCGGCCGGCCTCGACGACCAGCTCCGGATCCTCGCCGGCGGCCCCCGCGCCGACGGCAGGCACCGGTCGGTGCGGGCCGTCCTCGACTGGAGCCACGACCTGCTCGCACCGCAGGACCGGGCGCTGCTGCGGCGGGTGTCGGCGTTCGTCGCCCCGTTCACCGCCGACGCGGCCGCCGAGGTCGCCGGACTCGCCCCGCTGGAGGCGGCGGCGGTCGCCGACGGGCTCGGCCGGCTCGCCGAGCAGAGCCTCCTCGCCGTGACGCCGTCCGACACCGGAACCCGCTACCAGGCCCTGGAGACACTCCGCCAGTACGGCACGGAGCGGCTCGCCGACGCCGGCGAACTCGACGAGATCCGGTCCCGGCACCTGGTCTGGTGCCTGGCCGGCGCGGCCGGACTCCGGGAGGGCGGCGGCCCCGACTGGCGCGCCCGGTTCGACGCGGTCGCGGAAGACCTGAGGACCGCCCTGGCCTGGGCCGCGGGCCGACCGGAACGGCGTACGGAAGCATGCCGCCTCGCCCGCTCCCTGGCCGAACTGGCCTTCACCCGGAACCTGTTGGGCGAGGCCCAGCAGCGGTACGAGCAGGCGGCCCGGCTGGCCGACGGCGCCGGCGCCGCCGCTGCCCTGCGGCAGGCCGCCGGAGTGGCCGGGTGCCGCCGGAGCGGCGACGACATGTACCGCCTGCACCGGGCCGCCGCCGAAGCCGCCCGCCGGACCGGGGACACCGCCGGGGCCGCCCGGGACCTGGCGGCCGCCGCCACCGCCGCCTACCGCTTCTCCAGCACGTTCACCGGCCCGGTCCCGCCCGCGGACGAGGTCACCGGCCTGCTCGCGGCTGCCCGCGCACTGAGCGGCGACGACGACCCGGCCGTCGCGGCGGCCCTCGCGCTGGCCGAGGCGGCCGTGGTCGCCGACGCGTTCGGCGCGGTCCAGGGCGCCCCCGACAACACCGCGCCGGACACCGTCGCATGCGCCGAACGGGCCGTCGGCCTCGCCCGGCACGCAGGCGACCCGGTGGCCCACTCGGCCGCCCTCGACGCGCTGTCCGGCGCCCGGAGCTGGGCCGGCGAGAGCTTCGCCGCAGCAGCCGCCGCCCGTGCCCGCCTCGACATCCTGACCGCGGCACCGAGCGCCCCCGCCCGCACCCACGAGCTGATCGACGCCCTCGCCATGGCCGCCGCGACCGCCGTCGGCACCGGCGAGCTGCCGGCGGCCCGCCGGTGGGGGAGCGAACTCGCGGACCGGCCGCAGCTGGCCGAGGTCGGCGACCACGCCACCTCCTGGCTGCTGGTCGCGGACGCCTTCGCCGGCGACGCCGACGCGGTGCTCACCAGCAGCGTCCGCTTCCACGACGCCTGGGAACACACCGGCCGGCAGCGGTCGTTCTCCCTCGGACCGGCCGCCGCGTCCGTCGCGATGGTCCACGGCCTGCGCGGCGACCACGAGGCCCGGGCGGCCTGGCTCTCGATCAGCGACCGGGCGGGCAGCAAGGAGGACCACCGGTACGGCCACGGCGCCGTCTTCGACACCATGGTCCTGCTCCACCACGGCAACGCCCAGGCGGCCCTGGAACGCATCGCACCCGAGCCGGACCAGGTGTGGAAGTGGGTCTGCTGGGTCTGGCTGCACTGGTACGAGGCGCTCCGGGCCGAGGCCGCGGTCCTCGCCGGACACCCGGACGCTGCGGCCCGGATCGCCGCCGCGCGCCGCGTGGTCGCCGGCAACCCGCTCGCCACCGCCCTGGTGGACCGCGCGCAGGCACTCCTCGACGGCGACCTCCCCCAACTGCTCGCCACCGCACCCGCATTCGCGGCAGCCGGCTGTCCCTACCAGCGCGCCCGCACCCTCCTCCTCGCCGGCGCCCCGCACGCCACGACCGGCGCCGCCGCCATGACCGACCTCGGCCTGACACCCGTACCGGTGACGTGGCCGCGCCCCGCCGCTCCGGCGGGGCGGACGACGGAGCAGTAGAGGTCCGGCCGCCCCCGCCGGGCCCGGGGGGCCACCCGGGCGTAGCGTGGGAAGGGGGAACGACCGTCGCGTCTCGCACACAGCACAAGGAGTGCCACGCGTATGTCCAGACCGTTCCGAACACCGCGTCCCCGCACCGCCCACGGCATAACCCTCGCCTGCGCACTGCTCTTCGGTGCCGCCGGAGCCGGCCCGGCCTTCGGTGCCGCCGCTTCCGAGGAAACGTTGGAGGTCGAGGTGGGGGACTGCTTCAACAGCAGCCTCGAGCTGAAGGAGTACAAGACCGACGAGTCGGGGCGAGCTCCGTCGTCGGTGGACATCGTCCCCTGCGACCAGCCGCACCAGTCGGAGGCGTTCGTCACCTTCAACATGCCCGACGGGCCTTACCCGGGAGAGAAGAAGATCATCGCCGTCGCCGGCGAGAGGTGCGGCCCGGCCGCGGTCTCCGGCTACGTGGGCGCCGATGCGGAGCTCCCGGACACGATGTCCGTGTACCACCACCATCCGTCCGCCGACACCTGGGACCTGGGCGCCCGGAAGGTCGTCTGCTTCCTCGGCGACCCCACCGGCCCGACCACCGGCTCGGTCCGCGCCGGCACGCCCTGAACACACCCGCCTGGCTGCGGCGTCGCGCCGCCCGGCCCGGACCGAGGGCCACGCCGTCGCCGAGATCACGGGAGGTGCATCCACCGTGCACCGTCACACCACGCACACCGCAAGACTGCTCGGTACGGCGATGGCCGCCGCCCTGTCGGCCACGCTCCTGCCCGTCCTCGCGGCCCCGTCGGCCGCCGCCCCGGCCTGCGATGCGACCGCCGCCAACCAGGCTCCCACCGCCGCGACCGCCGAACAGGCCCGGCAGGCCGTGCTGTGCCTGATCAACGTGCAGCGCGCCCAGCGCGGGCTGCCACAGCTCACGGTCAACCAGGCCCTTACGGACGCGGCCCGGCAGCACGCCGTCGCCGCCGTCCGGCTCAAGTGGTGGGGACCGGGCAAGGACTCCCACCGCAACCCGCAGACCGGCTCCACGCCGCAGACCCGCATCCAGGCGGCCGGGTACTGTCCCAACCCCCGCTCGTGGGAGTTCAGCGAGATCACGTACACCGGCTGGGGCGGATCGGGAACCCCGCAGGCAGCCGTCAACTGGTGGATGAACAGCCCCGGCCACCGCGCCATCATCCTCAAGTCGGCCCTCCGCGACATCGGCCCCTGGGCCCAGCCCGGCTCGGCCGACCGCGCAGGAGCCGCCTCCACGACGGCCGGCACGTACGTGGTCACCTTCGGCCGCTGCCAGCAGTGATACCGGGCCGCACACGGGGTAGATGAACGGCGAACCATCCGGACCGAACCCGGGAAGTCCCCAGTGGACCCCGGAAAACCCCGGTGGACCCCGGAAAACCCCCGGTGGACAGCCGGAAGACACCCGAAGGAACGGGGACGCCAGGTGCCGCGACGAGTCCGCGCCGACGAGGCCGATGCCCCCGCACACGAGGGGACGGGCGCACACCTGCCCGTCGGGGGCCCCGACCCGGCCACAGCGGCCGCCCCGCGCCCGGCCCCGGCCGCCCCGTACGGCCCGGACGCCCCGGGCGGTGACCCCGCCTGCCTGCTTCACCTCGTCTGCCCCGAGTGCGGCCGGCTCGCGGACGCACCGGCGCCGCGCGTCTGCCCCCGGTGCGGCAGCCGCCTGCCGGCCTGACCGCCCCGCACGCGCCCCGCCCCGTCGGTCACCCACCCGACCGCGCCCCCGCCCCGACGGGCCCCGCCCCGGCCGACGCGATCGGTCCCGCTTCCCGGCGTATGGTCCTGATATGTGCGCTGCCCCGCCGGGTTCCGGAGAGCGGCCCGCCGGGACGGGGCTGCTCGCCACCGCGCTGGTCGGGGCCGTCCATCGGACCGGCGCCTCCGCGGGGGCCCTCTACCTGCTGGACGACGCAGGCCGGACCCTCGCACTGGCGGTGCTGTGCGGGCTGCCGGAAGAGGTGGTGTGGCCCTGGCGGCGGATCCCGCTCGCGACCACCGCTCCGGTCTGCGAGGCCGTCCGCGAGGACCGCCTGGTGTGGGTCGGCTCGCAGGAGGACCTGGCCCGGGCGTACCCGCGGGTCGCGGCGAGCCTGCCGTACCGCTTCGCCCTCGCGGCGGCGCCGCTGTCCGGACGCACGCGCCGCTGGGGCGGCCTGGTCCTGCTGTGGCCTGCCACCCACCCGGAGCGTGCCACCCGCCGCGAGCGCGGTCACATCTCCGCCGAGGCCCGCCACATCGCGTACGCCCTCGACGAACACCCTGACCCGCCCGAGGCGCCCGAGCAGCCCCACCGGGTGGAACTCGCCGAGCCGCACCCGTACGCCGGCCGGACCGGGCAGGCGGCCGCCGACTACGCCGAGCGGTTGCCCGAGGGCGCGCTGGCCCTGGACCTGGAGGGACGGATCACGTTCGTGAACGGCGCGGCAGCCGCCCTGCTCGGCCGGGCGGCGGACCGGCTGCTGGGGACACGGCCCTGGCAGTCCCTGCCCTGGCTGGACCAGCCGGCCGTCGAAGACCACTACCGCACCGCCGTCATCAGCCGCGAACCGGTCGAGTTCACCGCCCCGCAGCCCCCGGACCGCCGCCTGCGCTTCGAGCTCTACCCGGACGCCGGCGGCATCAGCGTCCGCATCACCCCCGCTCCCGCCCCCGGCGGCGCCGCTCCCGTCACCGACGGCGACGGGTCCGGGGCCGCCCGCTCGGCCCGCTCCGCCTCCGCCGCGTCCCGGACCGCCCACAGCGGACGCCTCTACCAGCTCCTGCACCTGGCGTCCGCCCTGACCGAGACCGTGGCCGTCAGCGACGTCGTCGAGCTGGTCGCCGGGCAGGTCCTGCCCGCCTTCGGCGCCGACGGCCTGGTCCTCTCCGCGGCCGATGCCGGCCGCCTGAAGATCACCGGCTGGCACGGCTACGACCGGCAGGCCATCGAACGCCTCGACGGCCTGCCGCTGGGCACCGACGTCACCCCGGCCGGGCGCGTCCTGTCCACCGGCGTCCCGTCGTTCTTCGCCAGTGCCCGGGAGATGGCGGGCGAGTTCCCCGATGCCCCCCTCATGAGCGGCAAACAGGCCTGGGCCTTCCTGCCGCTGCTCATCTCCGGCCGGCCCGTCGGCTGCTGCATCCTCTCCTACGACCGGCCGCACGCGTTCACGGCCGACGAACGCGCCGTCCTCACCTCCCTCGCCGGCCTGATCGCCCAGGCCCTGGACAGGGCCCGGCTCTACGACGCCGTCCACGGCCTCGCCCTGGGACTCCAGGAAACGCTCCTGCCGCACGGCCTCCCGGAGGTGCCGGGCCTCGCGATGGCGGCCCGCTACCTGCCCGCAGGCCGCGGCATGGACATCGGCGGAGACTTCTACGACGTCATCCGCCTCGACGCGACCACCGTCGCCGCCGTCATCGGCGACGTACAGGGCCACAACGTCGCCGCCGCCGCCCTGATGGGCCAGGTGCGCACCGCGATCCGCGCCACCGCCGGCGCCCCGCCCGACCAGGTCCTGGCCCGCACCAACCAGGTCCTGATGGACCTCGGCACCGACCTGCTCGTCTCCACCCTGTACGCGAGGATCGACCTCGCCCGCGGACGAGCCACCCTGGCGAGCGCCGGCCACCCGCCGCCGCTCCTGCACCGCCCCGGCCGGCCGGGCCTCGTCGTGGGACTCGACCCCGCCCCGCTGCTCGGCATCGACACGGGGACGGCGTACCCCGTCAGCGACTTCGCCCTCCCGCCGCAGACCACGCTCGCCTTCTACACCGACGGACTCGTGGAAGTGCCCGGCACCGACGCGGACCGGACCGCCGCCGACCTCGCCGAGCATCTCGCCCGCCACCACGACCAGGACGTGGACCACCTCATCGACCACCTCATCCGGCACGCCTGGCCCACGGCCAACTACACCGACGACACCGCCGTCCTCCTCCTGCGCACCACCGCGGCCCCGCCCCCGCCCGCCGGCCGGGTCCGGACATGAGGCGGTGGCCGCGGTGTGCGCCCCGGCGCGTGCACGGCGCCGGCGCTCCGGCCGCTCAGGCGGATGACGCCTCGGGGACGGGAACCTTCTCGGAGCCCTCGCGCCGGATCCGCTCGATCCCCCACGCACCGAGCGGCCCGAGCGCCTGGTTGAGCGTGTGCCCGTGTTCGGTCAGCGAGTACTCCACCCGCGGCGGCACCTCGGCGAACACCTGACGGTGCACCAGGCCGTCCGCCTCCATCTCGCGCAGGTGCTGCGTCAGCATCTTCTCGCTCACTCCCGGCAGACCGCGCCGGAGTTCGGCGAAGCGGCGTACCCGATGGGTGTCGAGCTCCCAGAGGATCAGCCCCTTCCACTTGCCGCTCACCACGTCGAGCGCCGCATCGATGCCGCAGATGTACGGACCGGTCCGCGACGACTTGGCCATCTCGGCCCCCCTAACCAAAAGGTAAGTACCGCAGTAAATAGTGGGTACTTCCGAGAATATCGGCACTCTTCGAGCATGGAGGAGTGAACGAACGACAGGACACCACCACCAGCCACGCCGGCCCCGTGACCGTGATCGGGCTCGGCCCGATGGGCCAGGCGATGACGCGCACCCTCCTCACCGCCGGCCACCCGGTCACCGTATGGAACCGCACCGCGAGCCGGGCCGACGGCCTCGTCGCCGAAGGAGCGGCCCTCGCTCCGACCCCGCAGGACGCGGTCGAGGCGAGCGGCCTCGTCATCCTCAGCCTCACCGACTACCGGGCGATGTACGACATCCTCGGCAACGCCACCGCCTCGCTCGCCGGCCGTACGCTGGTCAACCTCAGCTCCGACACCCCCGAACGCACCCGCGAGGCCGAAGCCTGGGCGGCGTCCCACGGGGCCGCGTTCCTCACCGGCGGCGTCATGGTCCCCGCCCCGATGGTCGGCACGGAGGCGTCCTACGTCTACTACAGCGGCCGCGCCGAGGCGCTGGACGGCCACCGGGCACCGCTGACCCTGCTCGGAACACCCAAGTACCTCGGCGAGGATCCGGGCCTCGCCCAGATGATGTACCAGGCCCAACTCACCGTGTTCCTCACCACCCTGTCCGCCCTCATGCACGCCACCGCCATGCTGGGCGCCGCAGGAATGGCAGCGAAGGAAGCGCTCCCCGAACTGCTCGCCACCGCGGACTCGGTCGGCGCCATCCTGAAGGCGGGCGAGGAGAACCCGGGCACCGCCCTCGATGCCGGAGAGCACCCCGGCGACCTCAGCACGGTCACCATGATGGGTGCGACGGCGGACCACATCCTCGAAACCAGCGAGTCCCTCGGCCTCGACCTCGCCCTCCCCCTGGCCGTGCAGTCCCACTACCTGCACGCCATCAAGAACGGCCACGGCGGCGACAACTGGACGCGCATCATCGACAGCATCCGGGCCCCGCAGTAGGGCCCACCGCAGGGTCGGGGCCTGACCTGCCCCGGCCCTCGCCGGAGCGCCGGCCCCGCCGCGTCAGATCCACCCGCGGCGAGCCGCGACCACACCCGCCTGGAAACGGTTCGCCGCGCCGAGGAGTTTGTGGAGGCGGCTCATCCGCCGGCGCATGGTGCGCACCGAGCAGCCGAGCTGCCGGGCGATGGCCTCGTCCTTCAGGCCGCTCACCAGCAGGGTGAGCACCAGCCGGTCCTCCTCGCCGAGCGGGTCCTCGGCCGGCACGTCGAGCGGCAGCGCCTGCTTCCAGCACAGCTCCCAGTAGTCGGTGAGGGCGTCCAGCAGCGTGGAGGGCCGGATGACCGCGGCGCGTACCCCGTCGAGGTCCAGCGACAGCGGCATCAGCGCCAGCCGGCGGTCCGCGATGGCCAGTTTGATCCGCAGGCCCGGCATCACCCGGGCCTGCTCGCCGCGGCGCACCAGCCCGCGGATGTCGTCGAGGACCCCCGGCCACTCCAGCGCCTCCGGGGCGTACACGGCCCGGTAGCGCACCCCCCTCCCCAGCGCCGTGCTCTCCACCGGGTTGGAGGTGGTCAGCGCGTACGGCGGCCGGTCGAGCGTCATGACGTCCTCGCGAGCCTCCTGCTGGAGGCGGACGAACCAGCGGCCGAGCGCCTCGCGGCCGGTGGCGATCTCCACCTGGTCCTCCCCGGCCGTGCCCGTCTGGGCCGCCGCGAAGAGCCGGGACAGCTCGCCCGCAGCCGCCCGCACCCGGTCCAGCTCCGCGGCCTTGGTCCGCACCAGCGACTCGACCGCGGCCGCCGGCTCGATCGCCGCGTACCGCCTGCGCACTCCCGCGAGCCGCCCCACCAGCCCGTGGTCGTGCAGCCGGTCCAGCGCCCTGGCCGCGCGCAGCGGCGAACAGCCGAGATCGGCGGCGAGTTCACCCGGAGCCGCCGTACGCCGGGCCAGCACCGCCCGGTAGACGCCCTCGTCGAACGGATCGATCCCTGCCGCGGTGAGTTCGTGCGTCATATGCGGATACTGGCCCACTTGTGCCAGCGGCATCAAGAGGCCTCCAAGATCCGTTGTACGGAGAGTGACTTCGGCGCTAGGACTCTTCCCATGGCCAAGAACCAACGAAGTACCCCGCGCCTGGCGGCCGTTGCGGTCACCACCGTCGCGCTCGCCGGGACGCTGACCGCGACCCCCGGCACCGCCACCGCCAAGGCACCCGACCCGAACCAGCGGGTCATCGTCGAACTCTCCGGAGACGCCGCCGTCGCAGCCGCCCCCGGCGGCTCGCTCACCTCCCCGTCCGCCCGCGGCACCGCCGCCGTCGCCGACGCCCGGCGGGCCCTGGCGGCACGGCAGGACGCCTTCGTCCGGACCGTGCGCAACGCCGGACTACACCCCGCCGCACCCCGCAAACTCGGCCTGCTCGTCAACGCCGTGGCGATGACCGTGCCCGCCTCCGAGACGGCGGCCCTCGCCGCACTGCCCGGCGTCACCGCCGTCCGGCCCGACACCCGCATGCAGGTCCACACGGGCACCAGCGTGCCGCTGACCGGCGCGCCCGAGGTCTGGAAGCGCACCGACCCGACCGGGGCGAAGGCCACCGGCAAGGGCACCGTCGTCGCCGTCCTCGACAGCGGCGTGGACTACGGCCACCCCGACCTGGGCGGCGGCTTCGGCAAGGGCCACAAGGTCGTCGGCGGCTTCGACTTCGCCAACGGCGACGCCGACCCGATGGACGACAACGGCCACGGCACCCACGTCGCGGGCATCATCGCCGGCAAGGCGGCCCGCAAGGGCGGCGTCACCGGCATGGCGCCCGACGCACGCCTGCTGGCCTACAAGGTCACCGGCGCCGACGGCAGCGGCTACACCTCCGACATCATCGCCGGCATCGAGGCGGCCGCCGACCCGGCCGGCCCCCACCCGGCCGACGTCGTCAACATGAGCCTCGGCGGCCCCGGCGACGGCACCGACCCCCTGGGCCGCGCGGCGACCGCCGCCGTACGCGCCGGAGTGGTCGTCGTCGCCGCCGCGGGCAACGCGGGCCCCGGCCCCGGCACCGTCAGCACCCCCGCCTCGGCCGACGGCGTCATCGCCGTCGGCGCCTCCACCAGCGGCATACGGACACCCAGCGCGTACCTGGCGGGCAAGGAGCCCGAACTCATCCAGACGTACCGCGGCATCCTCTCCGCGAACCCGCCGCGCAAGCCGGTCACCGCACCCCTCGTGGACGTCGGCGCCGGCACCGCCGAGGACTGGAAGCGCGTCGGCGACGTACGGGGCAAGATCCTGCGCGCCGACATCCTCGTCCCGCCCGTCACGGACGTCCTCAGCCAGCACGACATCGACTGGGCGCGCGAAGCCGAGAAGCGCGGCGCCCTCGCCGTCCTCGGCGGGCTGCCCGCCGGCTCCGGCCCCGTCCTCGCCGCCGCCCCCGGAACGGTCGGCGCGCAGGCGACCCCCGCCCGCCCCGACCTCACCCGGGCCACCGCATCCGGCGACTCGCTGCGCATGGACCGCCTGGTCGTCATGGGCATCGACACCACCCAGTACGCCCAGCTCAGCCGCGCCCTGGCCACCGGCAGGCCGTCCGTCACCCTGCGCGGCACCGACGCCACCGACCGGATCGCCTCGTTCTCCTCGCGCGGCCCCGGCACCGGCTTCGGCCTCAAGCCCGACCTGGTCGCACCCGGCGTGGAGATCCGCTCCACGATCCCCACCTCGATGTACGGACCCGGTGTCTACCGCATGTCGGGCACCTCGATGGCGAGCCCGCACGTCGCCGGAGCCGCCGCCCTGCTGCGCCAACTCCGCCCGGACCAAGGCCCCGACGCGATCAGGTCCGCCCTGGTCGGCACCACGAAGCCGCTCGCCGGCACCGGCCCCACCGCCCAGGGCAGCGGACGGCTCGACGTGGCCGCCGCGGCATCGGCCGCCCTAGGCGCCGCCCCCACGTCCGTCTCGTTCGGCCTCGCCGACCTGCGGGGGCGAACCGTCGGCGGCACCGCGAAGGTACGCCTGACCAACCCCGGCAAGAAGCCGCTGACCGTCACCCTCGGCAGCACCGGCCCCGCCACCGTCTCCCCGCAGCGGGCCACCATCCCCGCCGGATCGGCCACCACCGTCAAGGTCACCCTGCGCGCCGCCCGCCCGGCCGGCGACACGGAGATCAGCGGTCGGATCACCGCCACCCCCGCCCGCGGCCCGGCCCTGCGGGTGCCGTACCTGCTCGTCGTCCGGCACCTCGCCGTCCAGGCGTCCCCCGACCCCAGCGACGGCCGCTCCACCGTGCACGTCGCCGCCCCCGCCGCCCTGAACGCACCCCCGCAGATCACCGTCACACCGCCGCGCGGCACGGCGTTCACCCTGCCCACCACCATGAACGGCGCCGGCTACTACCAGGCCGACGTCACCGGGAAGACCGCCGGCGCCTACCGGCTGACCGTACGGGCCACCACCACCGACGGCCGGCGGATCACCGGCACCGGCGCCTTCGAGGTCACCCCCGAAAGCAGCCGCCGCGACCGCTGGGCACCCGTCGGCCCCCACAGCGAAGCCGGCTGGCTCGCCCTCTCGCCCGCCCGGCCGAAGCAGGCCGTCGTCACCCAGTACCGCAAGGCCGCGCCCTGGCTGACCACCGACGGCGGCGCCACCTGGCGCCAGGTCGGCAGGCTGCCGATCGCCGACGGCAGCGGCACCGGAGCGGTCGTGGTCGACGCCCGCCGCGCCGACCGCTGGTGGTACGCCGTGAACACGGCCGCCGACCCCACCCGCCGCGGCACGATCCTGCGCACCGACGACAACGGCCGCACCTGGCGCAAGCTCGACGTGCCCGACGTGCACATCGACGCGTTCGTCGCGGACGAGCAGACCCGCACCCTCGCCGCGGTGGCCGGCGGCTCGCTGCTCGTCAGCACGGACGCGGGCGAACGCTGGACGACGTACCCGACCGGCGTGACCGGCGGCGTACGCGAGGCCACCCTCGTCGGCGACACCCTGTACGCGGCGACCTTCGACGCCGTCTGGCGGATCGACGGCGTCGGCACGGGCGACCCCGGTCCGGCGCACCGCATCCTCGACGAGCCGGTGAACACCGTCCGCGGCATGACGGCCGACCCGGCCGTGGTGGCCGCCTACATTCCCGGCACGGGCGTCCGCGGCTCCTACGACAAGGGCCGCACCTGGACCACCCTGCTGCCCCTGGCGACGGGCGGCAACGGACTGTCCGCCTCGGGCGGCGACCTGTACCTGCGCGTGCTGTTCGGCGCCGGGCAGGTCAGCCGCGACCACGGCCGGACCTGGAAGCCGCTGCCCGCCCCCTCGAAGGCCGCCATCGCGATGGACTACGACCGCTGGGCCGACGGCTCGGTGACCGTCTCCAGCGAACAGGACGGCCTGTACCGCGGCTCGGCCGCCGGCACCGGCTACCGGAGGATCGGCGTCCAGGGCCTCACCACCGATGCCCTCGCGGTCGCCGGCGACCGGCTGCTCGCCGGCACGGTCAGCGGCACCTACGGCACCGCGATCCCCGTCGCCGGCCCCGAGTGGGGCAAGTCCGGGGGAGAAGGCATGACCGGCCGCCACACCTCGCACATCGCCGTCTCGCCCCGCGGCACCAAGACGGTGTGGCAGATCCGCCGCACCGCGACCGGCCTCTTCGAGGTCTCCCGCAGCACCGACGCCGGCCGGACCTGGCAGGTGAAGGGCACGTCCTCGGAGGTGCCGACCTCCCTCCTGGTCCACCCTGCGGACCCCGACCGGGTGTCCGTGAGCTTCCGGAGCATCCTCGGCGACGGACTGTTCGCGACCACCGACGGCGGCCGGACGTGGAAGAACCTCTTCCACGAGCGGTCCTTCGACGCCATGGCCGGAGACCCGCGCGACCCGCGGCGCATCTGGCTCGGCAACGCCTCCGGTCTCTACCGCTCCGACGACGGCGGCGTCACCAAGACCAAGGTCGCCGAGGGGCCCGTCTCCTCGATCCTCATGGACGGCCGGCGCCTCGTCGTCGGCGGCTCGGCCGTGCGGACCAGCACCGACGGCGGCACGACCTTCCGCACCGCCGACACCGGCCCGCTCGCCGTCCACGTCTCCGACCTGCTGCGGGTCGGCGGAGCGCTCTACGCGGCCACCACCGGCTCGCGGGCATCCGGCCTCGTCCAGGGCGGCCGGGGCGTGCTCCGCAGCACCGACAACGGCCTCACCTGGGAGAACATCTCCAGCGGCCTGCAGAACACCGACGCCACCAGGCTGGCCGCCGCCCCCGACGGCCGCACGCTCTACGTCGGCACGGTCGATGGCGGCGTCCACCGCCTGAACCTCCGCCGCTGACCCGTCCGCACCCGACGGGCGTGACCGTACGCCCGAAGCCGTGCCGGCCGGACCCGGAGACCCGGGTCCGGCCGGCACGCGTGTACGGCCTTCGGCACGGCCTTCAGCACGGCCGTCAGTCGGGCGGCTCCGGGACGGGCGGCGGGTTGACCGGTCCGGGGGCGGGCTCCTCCGGCCGGGGATCACGGTCCGGTTCCCCCGGGGGATCGGGGTCGCGGGGCACCGGGTCCGGTTCGCGGGGCTCCGGCGCCGGGCTCGCCGGGGTGCCCTCTCCCCGGATCCGGGTCTTCGTCACGACGGTCACGACGGTCACGACGGCCTCCTTCGTGGACGGGGCGTCGGCGGGTCAGACCTCCCCGCGCCAGGCGCCGGTCGGTGCGCCGCGGTCCTCGATGAAGTGCTTGAACCGCTTCAGGTCGCCCTTGACCTGGCGGTCGACGAACCCCAGCTTGTCGCCGATGCTCTCCGCCATCCCGTCCGGGTCGAAGTCCATCAGCAGCGTGACCTCGGTGTGGGACGGGTCGATGGGATGGAAGGTCACCAGCCCGGACTGCTCGGTGTCCCCGCCCACGGTCACCCAGGCGACCTTCCTGTCGGGGATCTGCTCGGTGATCTCCGCGTCGAACTCGCGCTCCACTCCGCCGATCTTCGTCACCCAGTGGGTGAGGGTGTCGGTGCGCTGCTCGATCCGCTCCACACCGTCCATGAACTCCGGGAACGTCTCGAACTGCGTCCACTGGTCGTACGCGGCGCGCACCGGGACGTTGACCTCGATCGACTCCTTGACCTGCGACATCCTGATCACTCACTCCTCTCGACGGCCCCCCTCGTCCCCACCCCCTCGCCGCTCGGTTGCCCCGCCTCCGCGCACGCACACCTCGTTCCGCACGACCTCCCGAATTTCCTCTCCGGCACCGGACACACCCATCGGACGCCCTCCCCCCGGCCGACCGAAGGAGACGACGCGCTGCCGCGGCAGTGCGCTCACGGGCCAGTCACCAGGCACGGACGGTCAACTCCGGCCGCAGCAGCGGCCATAGGTTCGGGGCGTGCCGAGCGGGGCGGGATCGACCGCCGCCGGCACGAACCCGGCATCAACCCCCGTCACAGAGGACCCCCATGTTCGACATCACCCAGGTACAGGCCACCCCGAGCGCAGACCTCCTCACCCCCGACAACGCCGTCATGGTCTTCGTCGACCACCAGCCGCAGATGTTCTTCGGCACCGGCAGCGGCGACCGCGCCGCCATCATCAACAGCACCGTGGGCCTGGCCAAGGCGGCCCGGGCCTTCGACGTGCCGACGGTCCTGACGACCGTGGCCGCCGAGTCCTTCTCCGGCCCCCTGCTTCCCCATCTCGCCGCCGTCTTCCCCGACCAGAAGCCCGTCGACCGCACCAGCATGAACGCCTGGGAGGACGAGGCCCTCGTCGAGGCGGTCAAGGCCACCGGCCGCCGGAAGATCGTCCTGTCCGGGCTGTGGACCGAGGTCTGCCTGGTCCTGCCCGCCCTGTCCGCGCTGGCCCAGGGCTACGAGGTCTACGTCGTCACCGACGCCTCCGGCGGCGTCACCCCCGCCGCCCACGAGCACGCCATCGCCCGGATGACGGCCGCCGGCGCCGTTCCGGTGACCTGGGTGCAGGTGCTGCTGGAGCTCCAGCGCGACTGGGCCCGCCAGGAGACGTACGGCGCCGTGATGGAGGTCGTCAAGGAGCACGCGGGCGCCTACGGCCTCGGGGTCGTGTACGCGCAGAGCATCCTCGGCGCGCACGCCGCCGGCTGACCCCCGTGGACACCGGCCTTCTCGTCCTGCGTCTGCTCGTGGGCCTGCTGATCGCCGGCCACGGAGTGCAGAAGATCAGCACGCACCTCGGCGGCCGGGGGCTGGCGGCCGGCTCCGAGGAGTTCCGTGCCGACGGCTTCCGCGGCGGCGCCCTCACCGCGCTCGCGGCGGGCGCCGGACAGATCGGGTCGGGGCTGCTGCTGGCCGCCGGCCTCCTGACGCCCCTCGCCGCGACCGGCGCCATCGGGGTGATGACCGTCGCCCTCACCGTGAAGCGGCCGCACGGCCTGTGGGTCCAGAACGACGGCTACGAATACCCGCTGGTCCTGATCGTCAGCGCCGCCGCGCTCGCCGCAACCGGCCCCGGCGCCTGGTCACTCGACCGTCTGATCGGCCTCACGCCGTACCCGCTGTGGTGGACGGTCCCCGTGCTCGCCGCCGGCATCGGCAGCGGCCTCCTCACCCGGCTCGCCCTGCACCGGCCCGCCTCCTAGTGCTGTGGCCGGGTCCGGCCGCCCGCCCGGCCCCACGACGGCGGCCGGACGCCTCCTCGGCACCTCGCCGCTTCCCCGCACATCCGACCCACTCCCTCCGGAGCACCACCAGATGCACCCCGCACCCGCGGAGTCACCCGCCCACGGCGGCCCACCGCCCCTGCCCCGCAACGGCCCGCAGATCCAGCCCTTCGGCACGCTCAGGCCCCTGCCGCTCGGGCTCGGCGACGACGTCCGCTCACACAGCTGCGACGGGCTCAACCGGCTCCTCGCCGACACCCAGGTCCTCCACTCCCTCTACAAGAAGCACCACTGGCTCGTACACGGGCCCACCTTCCCTTCCCTGCACCTGATGCTCGACCGGCACGCCGGTGAGCAACTCGCCCTCGTCGACGCCCTGGCCGAGCGGATCCAGACCCTCGGCGGCGTCGCCGTGGGCGACCCCCGGCACGTGGCGGAGCTGACCTGCGTACCCCGCCCGCCGGACGGCGTAGAACCGGTACCCGCCATGCTGGCCCGCCTCCTGGACGCCCACGAACGCATCCTCCCGGCGGCCCGCGACGCGGCGGCACGGGCCGCCTCCGCAGGCGACGAGGGAACGGCCGACCTCCTCGTGTCGGGCGTCGTCCGCACCGGCGAAGCCCAGGTGTGGTTCCTGGCAGCCACCCTCGCGGACACCTCCGCCCCGCGGGACTGACCCCGGCGGACGCCCCCGTCCCCATCCGGCGAAACCCGCCGGCCCCACCCACCGTCCGTCCTCCTCCCCCCAGTGGCCGAGGTCGGACCCGCACCGAAGGAACACCCATGCCCTACATCGACGTCGCCGAAGGCACCTCCGCCCCGATCCGCCTCTACTACGAGGACCATGGCGCCGGCCGCCCCGTGGTGCTGATCCACGGCTGGCCCCTCAACGGCGCCTCCTGGGAGAAGCAGACGGCCGCGCTGCTCGCCGCCGGCAACCGCGTCATCACGTACGACCGGCGTGGCTTCGGCCGCTCCGACCAGCCGGCGGACGGGTACGACTACGACACGTTCGCAGCCGACCTGAACGCCGTCCTCACCACCCTGGACCTGCACGACGCCGTGCTCGTCGGCTTCTCCATGGGCAGCGGCGAAGTCACCCGCTACCTCGGCACCTACGGCTCCGAACGGATCGAGAAGGCGGTCGTGATCGGCGTGGTCCCGCCGTTCCTGCTCAAGACCGACGACAACCCGGGCGGCGTCGACGGCAGCGTCTTCAAGGGGATCGAGGAGGCCATCGCCGCCGACCGGTTCGCGTTCATGACCTCGTTCCTCGCGGACTTCTACAACACCGACGTCCTGCCCGAGCGCATCAGCGAGCAGGCCGTCCAGGCCAGTTGGAACGTCGCCGTCGGAGCCTCCGCCAAGGGCACCCTCGACTGCGTCCAGGCCTGGCTGACCGACTTCCGCGCGGACCTGCCGCGGATCGACGTCCCGACCCTGATCATCCACGGCGACGCCGACCGCATCCTGCCCGTCGACGCCACCGCGGTCCCGCTCGCCCAGCTGATCGACGGCGCCGAGCTGACGATCGTGCCCGGCGGCCCGCACGGCCTGCTGTGGACGCACGCCGACGAGGTGAACTCCGCCCTGCTGGCCTTCCTGGACTGACCTGACCGGTCACCCCTGCCGGGCGGGGCCGTCTCCCACCCCCGGAGCCGGCCCCGCCCACCCCGGCACCAGCCGCCTTCCGCCCCGCCGGCCACCGCCCCCACCCCTCTCGGCAGCAAGGAGCCCCCATGCCGCACACCCCCGCCACCGCCCCGGCACCCCCCGTCGCACAACCCGCCGTCCCGGCAGTCCGGATCACCGTCCGCACCCTCCGCGAGGCCCTCGCATGACCCGGCCCACGACGCCTGGCACGCCCGGCCCCGCCATGCCCGTGGCCGGGATCGTCCCGACGGCCCGCACAGGCGGCCCGGCCGCCGCCGACCTCCTGCTGCGCAACGCCAGGATCCACACCGGCGATCCGGCCCGGCCCGCCGCCACCGCCCTGGCCGTCCGCGACGGCCGGATCCTCGCCCTCGGCGACGACCACGACCTGGCCCCCCACACCGGACCGCAGACCAGGGTCGTCGACGCCCTCGGCCGCCGGGTCGTCCCCGGCCTCAACGACTCGCACCTGCACGTCATCCGCGGCGGCCTCAACTACGTCCTGGAACTGCGCTGGGACGGCGTGTCCACCCTGCGCGCCGCGCTGGCGATGCTCCGCGAGCAGGCCGGCCGCACCCCCAAGGGACAGTGGATCCGCGTCGTCGGCGGCTGGACCGCCGAACAGTTCGCCGAACGCCGGATGCCGACCGTCGCCGAACTCAACGCGGCAGCGCCCGACACCCCGGTCTTCGTCCTGCACCTGTACCAGTCGGCCCTGATGAACCGGGCCGCCGTACGGGCTGCCGGCTACCACCGGGGGACCCCCGACCCGCGCGGGGGACAGATCGTCCGCGGCCGCGACGGCGAACCGACCGGAGTGCTGCTCGCGGCGCCCAGCGCCCTGCTCCTCTACTCCACCCTCGCCAAGGCACCCACCCTGGACCCCGACGAAAAGCGGATCTCCACCCGCCACTTCCTGCGCGAACTCAACCGCTTCGGCCTCACCTCGGCCGTCGACGCGGCCGGCGGGTTCCAGAACTTCCCCGACGACTACGCCACGGTCGTCGACCTGGCCCGCTCCGGCGAGCTGTCGCTGCGCATCACCTACCACCTCTTCCCGCAGACCGCCGGACAGGAGCTCGCCGACCTGCGCCGCTGGACACGTACCGCCCGGCCCGGCGACGGCGACGAGTGGCTGCGGCTGGGCGGCGCCGGAGAGAACCTGACCTGGGCGGCGGCCGACTTCGAGAACTTCTCCGAACCGCGGCCCGAACTCGCCCCCGGCTACGAGGCGGAGTTCGAGCAGGCCGTCCGCCTCCTGACCGAGCACGGCTGGGGCTTCCGCCTGCACGCCACCTACGACGAGACGATCCGCCGCGACCTCGCCGTCTTCGAGAAGCTCGCCGCCGAAGGGCTCTTCCCCGCCGGCAGCCGGTGGCTCTTCGACCACGCCGAAACCGTCTCGGACGACAGCCTCGACCGGATCGCCGCCCTCGGCGGCGCCCTGTCCGTACAGAACCGGATGTCCTTCCAGGGCACCGCCTTCCTGGAGCGGTACGGCGCCGAAGCCGCCTCCCGCACCCCGCCCGTCCGCGCCATGCTGGACCGCGGGCTGACCGTCGCCGCCGGCACCGACGCCACCCGCGTCTCCTCGTACAACCCCTGGGTGTCGCTGCACTGGCTGGTCACCGGACGCACCGTGGGCGGCACCGCCCTGTACCCCGCCGCCAACCTCCTCGACCGGCAGACCGCACTGGAGCTGTACACGCGCGGAGGTGCCCGCCTGACCGGCGAGGACGACACCAAGGGCATGCTGCGCGAGGGCTTCCTCGCCGACCTCGCGGTGCTGTCCGCCGACTACTTCACCGTGCCCGAGGCCGCCATCCCCGGCATCGAGTCCGTGCTCACCGTGGTCGGCGGCCGGATCGTCCACGCCGCCGCCGAGTACGAGGGACTCGACGAGCCCCTGCCGCCGGTCGTCCCCGACTGGAGCCCCGTATCCCGTTTCGGCGGCTACCGGTCGGCCGGCGCCCGGCAGGCCGACGCCATGGCCGAGGCGGTCGCCGAGTCCGAGGAGCACCGCCGGTGGCGCGCCGACCGCGGCACCCTCCCGCCGGCCGGGACCGCCGCCGTCGACCCCTGCTTCGCGCACTGACCCGGGAAGGACCCGCACATGAGCACGGAACCCGTCGGCGAGCACGGCGGAAGCGGGCCGGGGCGCCGCTTCGAACCCGACCTGCGCGCCATGACCCGGATCAACCTGCGCCCGATGGCCTCCCCGATGCCGCTGGGCTTCTTCACCGTGGCCATCGCCTCCGTCATGACCGGCTGCCTGCAACTGGGTGTGTTCGACGAAGCCGAGCGGCCCGCGGTCGCCCTCTGCGTCCTGCCGGCGTTCGTCCTCCAGTTCCTGGTGAGCATCCTCGCCTTCGCCGCACGCGACGTCGTCGCGGCCACCCTCATGGGTGTCTTCGCGGGCAGCTGGCTCGCGTACGCCCTGGTCATGGGCGCCGGCGCGGCCGGCGGGACCCGGGTGCTCGGCGTCTTCAACCTGGCCTTCCTGGCCCTCGGCGCGCTCATGGCCGCCGTCACGCGTCCCAAACGCGCGCTGTGGGCCGTCATCGTGGTCTCGCTGCCCCGGTGGGCCGCCACCGGCCTGGGAGGACTGACCGGCGCCGAGGCCCTCACCCGCACCGCCGGCGCCCTCGGCCTGGTGGTGGCCGTCGCGGCGGGCTACGCGGCCTTCGCCCTGATGCTGGAGGACATGCGCAGCGAGGAGGTCCTGCCCATCGGCCGCAGCGGACCGGCCCACCACGCCGTCGAGGGCGACCTCGCCGTCCAACTGCGCAACCTGGAACGGCAGGCCGGAGTACGCCGCACCCTGTGAGCACCGCCGCACCGCCGCACCGCCGCACCGCCGCACCGCGCTCAGGCCCGGCCCCCGTCGGCCCGGGACGCCGCCTGCCACTCCCTGGGCGACATCCCGTACGCGGCGCGGAAGGCGCGGCTGAAATGGGCGGGGCTGACGAACCCCCACCGCTGCGCGACCGCCGACACCGCCGTCGTGGTGCCCGCGCGGCACGCCAGGTCGCGCCGGCACCGGTCCAGCCGTTCCTGCCGGATCCACCGCCCCACGGACGTCCCCTGGGCCTGGAACAGCCGGTGCAGGTAGCGCACCGAAACATGGTGCGCGGCCGCGATCCGCTGAGGGGTGAGGCCGGGGTCCGCCAGGTGCCGCCGGGCGTACGCCTTCACCCGGGCCAGGGTGCCGCCGGCCGCCTCCGGCGCCTGCGGGTCCAACCGGCCCTGGCGCTCCCGGACCAGCACCGCGAGCAGGTCCGCGGCGGTCAGCGCGAGCCGGTGTCCGGTGTCCGGGTCCAGCCCGGACGCCTGCCCGGCCAGCCCGGCCAGGTACCCGGCGAGCACCCCGGCCGTCCCGGAACGGCCGTCGAACAGGGTCCCGGTCACCGACCTGAGGTCGTCGTCCGAGACCCCGATGTCCGCCTTGGGAACGCGGAACGCGGTGAACCGGAAGCCGTCCGGCTGCTCCCGGCGGTACGGCTGGCCGGCGTCCGAGCACGTGAACGTGCCCGGGACGACCAGCGCCTGCCGCCCGTGCTGGGTCAGCCGCGCGGTGCCCGCGTGCTGGAGGGTGAGCGTGACGAACTGCCCACCGCCCTGCGCGATGCGGCGCGGGCTGCGGACGACGGTCTGCGGGCCGGCCCCCACCTCGGATATCTGCAGGCGTCCGACCTGCTCGCTGACGATCGTGCCGACCGCCGGCTCCGGCTCGTGGAGAGTGACGTCCAGTGGGATGAACGTGCCCGACACCAGGCTGTGCCAGTAGTCGGTGCGTTCGGTTGCGGACACGGCTGCGGTGGTGGTGACCAGGGACAACGTGACTCCGGAAGACGGGGCGGGATAGTTCCGCTCCCACTCTCGGAGCACGGCGCGCCCGTGCCATCCGTCAAGTGACTTGCCTCGTGCACGTCACCCCGGCGCCGGGCCGTCGCCCGGCGCCGGAGTCCCCGTCAGCGGCCCGGCTCCGCGTCCTGGTCCACCACGTCACGAAGCTGGCTGCGCGAGGTGACGCCCAGCGCGGGGAAGGCCTGGTAGAGGTGGGTGCCCACGGTGCGGGGGGACAGGAAGAGCCGTTCGCCGATCTCACGGTTCGTCAGCCCCTGGGCGGCCAGTCGGACGATGCGCTGGCGCTGCGGCGTCAGGGACCGCAGCGCGCTGTGCCGCGCCGACTCGACGGTGACGCCGGCTGCCCGCAGCTCCGCTTCGGCCCGTGCGCTCCAGTGGACGGCGCCCAGCCCGTCGAAGATCTCCCGCGCCGTCGTGAGCGCCTCGCGGGCCTCGGCGATCCGGCGCTGCCGGCGCAGCCACTCACCGTGGTCCAGCCAGGTCTGGGCCCGCTCGAAGGGCCACCGCCGTCCAGCGGGATCGCCCAGCGCCGCCGCGAACAGGCCGTCGGCGTCCGCCGGATCGGCCAGCAGGGCGGCTGCCCGGGCCATGGCCTGCCGCAGCCGCGCCGAGGCCCCGTCGCCGACCGCCGATGCCACCCGCGCCAGCACGTCACGGGCCTCGTCGGCGCGGCCGGTCAAGGCGGCCGCGGCGGCGAGGTCGGCGACCGCGTAGCAGGACAGGTGGTGGTGCAGCGGGGCGCCCGTGGCGTCGAAGAGGGCGCGCAGGTGCCGGTGCGCGGCGGCGTGGTCGCCGAGGGCCGTCGCCGCCAGGCCCGCGGCACGGCGGGCCCGTACCACGGTCCCCAGGACCCCGGCCGGTTCGGTCACGGCCAGCGCCGTGGCCGCGTGCCGCAGTGCCCTCCCGGGCTCGCCGGTGAGGGCGTCCAGGGTGGCCAGGACCGCCACCGCCCGCACGGAGCCGAGAGTGCGGTCGCCCTCCGCGAACCGGGCGGCGAGCCGCCCGGCACCGAGCCGGGCGTCCGCCCACCTGCCGCCGTCCAGGTTCGCCCAGGCCAGGTCGGCGGCCGTCATCCCGGCGTGGAAGGTGTCCGCGTCCTCCCACTGCGGGTTCACCAGCTCGCCGAGCAGACTGACCGCCGTTTCGGTCTCGTCGAGGACCAGCGCCAGCACGCCGAGGGTGTGCAGCTCGGTGGGGATCCGGCCGGGGGCAGCGGCGAGGGCGGGCAGCCGGTCGCGTATCGGGGCGCCGTGGCGGAACGGATCGGTCACTCCGAGGTCCCACAGATGGAACGGGTGGTCGGCGACCGCCTGGCCGTCGCGCAGCGCCAGCAGGGTCTGCAGCCGGTCCCGCTGGGCGGGGGAGCCCGAGTGGTAGGCGATGCCGGTGGCGATGGTGGACACACCGGCCCCGATCGCCGCCGGATGCATCAGCCCGTCCGAGTCGACCAGCGCGAAGGCTCGGTCCATGCGCATCGCCAGCATGGCGACGAGCCCGCTCAGCCCCGAGATCCACCCCGTGGCCGCCGGATCGCGGTTGGTTTCGATCGCTCTCGAAGCGTGCGCTTCCGCCTGCTCGAGGTCGCCCGCCAGGACCGAGGCGTACGCGGCCGTCGCGAGGCGGCGGGTCCGGTCCGCCGGGTCCGTGCTCAGCTCCGCGGCCCGCTCCAGGCCGGCGACCGCCTCCGCCATCGCACCGCGTGCCACCGCCCGCAGCGCGGTGCTCTCCAGAGCCTCCGCCACCGACGCGTCGGGGGCCACCGTGGCCGCGGACAGCTGCCAGGCCCTCCGGTCGGGGTCGTCCACGAGCGCGTCGGCCAGCGCCAGATGGGCGCGCCGGCGTACGGCGAAGGGGGCGGCGCCGTAGACGGCGGACCGGATCAGCGGGTGGCGGAAGTCGATGCGGTCCGCGTGCAGGCGGACCAGTCCCGCCTGCTCCGCCGGCTGCCAGACCTCGACGTCCGTGCCGGCCGGCAGCGCGGCCATGACGGCCCCCAGGGCGGCGCCCTCCGCCGCCGCCGCGAACAGCAGCGCCTCCCGGGACGCCGCCGGCAGCGCATCCACCTGGTCGGCGAAGGTGCGCTCCAGCAGGTCGGTGACGGGGAGGTGGCCCGTCACGGGCAGGCCGCCGTCACTCGCCGCCTGCCGGGCGAGTTCGACGAGGGCGAGGGGATTGCCGGCTGCGGTGTCGAGCACCCGGCGACGGGCCGGGCCGGTCAGAGTTCCGGGCTGCGCGCTCAGGAGCTTTGCCGCGTCGGCCGGCGGGAGGGCCTGGACCACCAGTTCCGCAACGGCACGGTCGAGCCAGTCGGGGCGACGGGTGCCGCGGGCCGCGACGAGCAGCCCGATGGGCTCGCCGGCCAGGCGCCGCGCGAGGAAGCCCAGCACCTGGCAACTGCCGCGGTCGAGCCACTGGACGTCGTCGGCCACGATCAGCAGCCGGCGGGCGGAGGCGAGCTGCGAGGCGAGGGTCAGCACCGCCAGGCTCGTCATCATCAGGTCCGGCGGCGCCTGGTCGTCACCCAGACCGAACGCGCCCAGCAGGGCGTCCCGCTGCCGCACCGGCAGCCCCTGCGTGCCGTCGAGCACCGGCAGCAGGAGTTGGTGCAGCCCGGCGAAGGCGAGTTCGCTCTCGGCCGCGTTCCCCCGCACCCGCAGGACCCGGGTACCGTCGGCCTCGGCCTCCTCGGCCGCAGCGTCGAGCAGCGCGGTCTTCCCCACACCGGGATCCCCGAGCAGCAGCAACGAGGCAGCGGGAACGCTGGGCGCGAGGGCTTCGGCAAGGGCCGCCCGCTCTTTCTGACGACCGATCAACTCACTGCTCCTGAAGCCGCCCTGTACGACGGAACGCCGTTCTCCGCCGACGCGCCGCAAAGAGAAGATCATAACGGGCTGTGCGTACAGGTGCCCTTGCAGGCGCCCCTCTGCGGCGGGTGCCGGCGACGGCGAACACGGAGACGAGCACGCGGAACGCCCTCACGTGTTCGCCGGCGCCCTTCATGGAGGGGAGGAGTCGATCCTCGGTGCGGCTGACATGCGCCGGTGGTTCCACGGACTCACAGGTCCCGGACGATGTCGTCTATCCGGCCGTTGCCCCGCTCCCATCCCGAGCCGCCGTCTTCGAGCAGCATGATCCTGCGGATCTGTTCGGGTGTCAGGCCACGGTCGTGGAGCGCGAAGACCTGCTCGCGCCAGGCGATGGATGTGGCCCCGCCCTCGATGTTCCAGTGCGCCTCCAGCGCCCGCTCGGCCAGCTGCTGCGCCTGGGCCAGCGCGGCGTCGGCACGCGCGAGGCTCTCCCGGGAAGCCCGCTGAGCCTGCGCCATCGCCCGGTCGGCCTTCCGGAGACTGCGGTAGGCGACGACCACCGCGATGAGGTTCCCCGACAACCCGACCCCCAGCGCGACGAAGTCCGAACCATCCATCTGCGGCCCCCCACCCGTTGTCCCCGACATCCGCGAAACCGCTACCCCGGAACTCCCGCCCCAACCGGGTGAATCCTGCTCAGTCCGCCTCCTCCCCGCCCCGGCAGCCCACCGCCGTCCGCCTGGCCCACGTGACCGCCCCGCGCGTCCCCGTCGGCCGCCGCCCGGACCACCACCGGACACCAGCCGCCCCACGCCCGTCCGCAGCCCGCCGCCCGCAGCCGGCAGCCCGCCCCTCCCGTGCCGCACGCGCCAGGGAGGGGGTGGTTGAACGCGTTCAGAAATGACGGCGTAGCGTACGTCCCATGAGCGAGCGCAACGCCCTTCTGCGGCGCATCCGTGCCTGGCTGACCCTGTTCACGGTCTGCCTGGTCCTCAGCGGACTGACGGCCTTCCCCCTCGTCACCGAACTCCACTGGGCCGACTCCCTGCTGGACAACGACTGGATCCACCGGGTCCGCACCGGCCTCGACCGGGCGGACGCCTCGTACCCGTTCCTCCTCTACGGCACCGACTGGCTGGCCTTCGCGCACCTCGTCATCGCCGTCTTCTTCCACGGCGTGCGCCGCGACCCGGTGCGCAACATCTGGATCGTCGAAGCCGGGATGATCGCCTGTGCGGGGATCGTGCCCCTGGCCCTGATCTGCGGTCCGATCCGGGGGATCCCCTTCTGGTGGTCGGTCATCGACATCTCCTTCGGGGTGTTCGGCGTGATCCCGCTCCTGCTGCTGCGCCGCCTGATCAAGCGCCTGGAGGCCCTGGAGGCCCTGGAGGCCCTGGAGGCCCCGGAGGCCCCGGAGGCCCCGGAGGCCCTGGAACCCGGCCGGGGCGGGGAGGCCGCCGGAGCACCCCGCGGCCCGGTGCCGGCCGGGCACTGAACCGGGCGGGGCCGGAGGCCCGGGCTCCGCTCCCGAGGCGCGGCCGGTCACTGGTGAACGCCGCGGGCGGCGGTTACCTTGGCGCCCGTTCCGTACCGCTCGTACCGAAGGACCCACCATGCAGAACCGCTTACCCGTACTCGCCCGCGCCCGCGCCGCGTGGGTGATAACCCTGCTCCTGGCCACGGTCGCCGCCCTGCTCACGAGTGCCCCGGCCGGCGCCCGGGCGGCGGGCCCGCCGGCCGTCCCCGTGCTCTCGTGGGGACCCTGCGCCGGCTCCGCCGACGGCTTCGAGTGCGCGACCGCCCGCGTCCCGCTGGACCACCGCGATCCCGACGGGCGCACCCTGCAGATCGCGGTGACCCGCAAGCAGGCGACCGTCCCGGCGCGCCGCACGGGCGTCCTGGTGCTGCACCCCGGCGGGCCCGGCAACTCCGGCGTGGACTTCGCCCGCAGCAGCTACGCCGCCCTGCCCGCCGCGCTCCGCGAAGGCTTCGACGTCGTCGGCTACGACATGCGCGGCGTCGGCCGCAGCGGACAGGTCGAGTGCTGGAACGACCAGGAGTACGCCGCCGCCGTCGACGCCGCCCGCGGCGTCCCGGGCCCGGGCGCCCTGCAGGACGCGATCCGGCAGGGCCGCGAGTTCGGTGCGGCCTGCCTCGAACGGGCCGGCGACCTGGTGCCGTTCATCGGTACGGCCTCCAACGCCCGCGACCTCGACCTGCTGCGGCAGGCACTCGGCGAGGAGCAGCTGACGTTCTACGGGCGCTCCTTCGGCAGCTACGTCGGCACGGTCTACGCCGCCCTGTTCCCCTCCCGGGTCCGCGCCATGGTCCTGGACGGCGGGTACGACCCGCACCGCTACGCCGACCTGCCGTACGCCTACGACGGGCCGCAGTTCGCCGCCCTGGACGCCGCCGTCGGGCGGTTCCTGGACTGGTGCGCGGCGAACGCCGCCGCGTGCGGGTTCGGCGACGGCCGCCCGCGCGAGGCGTTCGAGGACCTCAAGCGGGCCCTGGACGTCGACCCGGTCGTCACCGCGAGCGGACGCCCGGCGACCGGCTACACCCTCGCCTACCGCCTGATGTTCAACATCAACTCGGGCAAGCGGATCTGGCCCGCACTGGGGCAGGCGCTGCGGGCGGCCCAGGCGCGGCAGACGTCGTTCCTGCTGAACCCGCCGTCGCCGGCGTCGTTCGACTTCCTGAACGTCAACCTGGCCGTCGAATGCGCCGACCGCGCCTACCCGGCCTCGCCCCTGCTGCTCGGCCCGCTGGTCACCGCCCACGCCACGACGTCGCCCCTCCTCGGCCCGGCCATCGGCTTCGGCCCCCCGACGTACGACCACAACCACGCGCCGGCGTGCGCGCAGTGGCCCGCTCCGCGCCCGAGCCGCTACGAGGGCTCGTACCGGGCGGCCGGCTCCGCCCCGATCCTGGTGCTCGGCACGACCGGCGACCCGGACACTCCGTACCGCGACTCCGTGGCGCTGTCCCGCACCCTGGAGAACGGCCGGCTGGTCACCTTCGCCGCCGAAGGCCACACCGCCTACAACCGCAGCGCCTGCATCAGCACCCTCGTCAACGACTATCTCGCGAACCTGACCCTGCCGGCGGCAGGCACCGTCTGCGCGGACGAAGCCCCCGCCGTGGCCCCGACAGCCGCCCGCCGCACGGAGCCCAAGGGCGTCGACGAGACCCGCGACACGCTCCCCACCCTCCGCTGACCCCGGACGGGGCCGCAGCCGACCTCCGGCCACGGCCCCGCCCGGCGGCGGCGTGCGCGGCGACGGCCGCCGGCCCGCCGATCTCCGAAGCCTGCGAGGACTCCGTCTCCCGGCCGCCTGCTGCGCAGACCAGAGCCTGGAAGACATCTTCCGCCGGCCCGGCACCGGCACCAGCCTCGCGCCATGAGCCTCTCGCTCGCGCTGAACCTGCTCGCCGTTCTCGTAGCGCTGGCGGCGCTGGGCACGTCGGTGGCCGTCGCCCAGCGTCAGCTGCGGCTCGCGCAGAACTCCAACGTGCTTCCCATCGTCATCGAGCTGTTCTGGGAGACACGTGAAGCCGAATTCTCACAGGCGATCGCGTACATCAGCACTCGGCTGCGAGCCGAGCACTCACCCGAGGACGGATACCGGAGGTTGCCCCCCGAGCCGTTGCGCCATATACGCCGGGTGAGTCTGTTCTATGACGATGTGGGCAAGCTCGTGGCCCACGGGGTGGTGGACGAGGAACTGGTCATCGGTTCGTACGGACTGAACATTGTCTCCATGTGGAGGGTCTTGGCCCCCTACATCTACCGGGAGCGCGCGCTCACGACACCCGCGATGCTCTATTTCGAGCACCTTGCCGCAAGGGCCAGGGCCCGCCCCATGGCGTCGGTACATGCGTCGATGGGCCTCCAGCACGACCCGCCGGCGCGCGAAGACGGCCCACCGGCGGCCCCGTGACTCCGAGACCTGGAGCGCGCGGGCACGGGACGCGCCCCAGTGCCGGGCGGCCGGCCGGTACGCGGACATCCGATCCCGATCGGCGGCAACCTCCGGCCGGGCCGGACGTCTCCGAGAACGGAGCCGCCCCTTCCGAAGGCCGGGCCCTGCGCACCCGGCACCTGGCCCTGCGGCAGCAGCTCGCCGCCTCGGGGCGCGGGGCGCTCGCAGGCGCGTTCCGCGACGCGGCCCCCGGCAGGCCGCGGCGCGTCGACTTCCGGCGCCACGTGGCCATGGACCGGGTCGGCACCATGGGCCACTCCCGCGGTGGTGCCGGCGTGCCCTGGCAGGCGTCCGACCGCCACGCGGCCCAGTGGCCGCCGGGGCCAAGGTCGGCGCGGTCCTGGCTCGCCCCCTTCAACACCCGCTGGTCGCCGCAGAGCCGGGAGGTAGCCGCCGGTGACGACGCCACCCACGACCCCGCCCGCCCCGGCCAGTACACCGACCCCGGCGGCACCGCCTACGCCCCCCAGCTGACCGAGGCCGCCCAGCGGACGGCGGCTGCGGTGTACATCGTGGCCTTCTTCCCCCGCCAGCTCGCGGGCGGGCGAGAAGCATTCTGATCCCGTCCTGACAGGCAAGCGCCGGCCGGTGTACGGCGGGGCGAGTGTCGCCGGCGCCGATCACCGTGCGCTTCATGCCAGCCTGGCGCGATTGTGCCGCAACGCCCGCCGGAGCCATCAGGCCAAGTCGCGCCGGGCCCGATTCCCCGCCGATTTCGCTGCAGCCATTTCCGGAGGTCCCGATTTCCGGAATGGACGCGCCCCGCAAAGCGCGGCTTCGATAAGGCACTCGAGCCGCAAGGGCGGTGAAGTCGACCAGGTGACAGGGGAGTTGTGATGGCTGGGCGTTCACGGCAGTTCAGCAGGCGTCAGGTGCTCGCCTCGTTGGCCGGGGTGGCGGCCGGCTGCGCCCTGCCGAACTGCACGGTCCTCACCCGTCCCGCGTACGCGGCGAGCGGGACGGCCGGGGCACCGGTGCCCGAGGGGTCCGGTCTGCCGGACACCGACCGCGGCAAGGTCGTCTGGGCGCACAGGAAGGGCGGCCGGGCCGTCCGCGCCGCCGCGGCCGCAGCCCTGGTGGGCAGCGCGGCGGACGTGCGGACGTTCCTCGACGAGAAGCTGCCCGCGGCCCGCGCCGAGGACAACAGGTTCACGCTCACCCGCTCCCTCGTCACGGCCGGCCGGGCCACGCGTGAGGGTATCGGCGTGGCCCTCTCCGGTGGAACGGCCGCTGTCGAGGCCTTCCTCAAGGGCGGCTTCCGTACCGCGGTGCGCGAGGACCTCGAAGTCGCCGTGACCACGGTCATGGCCCGCGGGGGACACGCCGTCAAGCGTGCGGCCTCCGCCGCATTGCAGGCCGACTCGGACTTCGCACTGCGCGCCTTCCTCAGCGGTGGACGGTTCACCGCTCAGGAGGAGGACGACCGGGTACGCGTGACGTCCGTCCTCGTGACGGCGTCCCCGCAGGTGCGGGAGTACGCGCAACGGGCACTCGACGACGGGACACCGCGGGCCATCCAGTGGTTCCTGGAGACGGGCCAGTTCATCGCCCGGGCGCGGGACGAAGAGAAGGCGACGATCCAGCAGCTGGTCAAGGTCGTGGAGGCGGAGGGGCTGCGCGCCGGCCGGAAGACCGATGAGGCCGTGGAGATGGCCCAGCAGGCGGTCAAGGCGTCGGAGCGGGCCAAGGAGGCCGCGCTGGAGGCCAGGGCCGAGGCCGAGGCCGCCGAACAGGACGTCCAGCGCTCGGCCAAGGCGGCGAACAAGGCCGCGCAGGCGGCCAGGGGCGCGGCCGCGGCCGCGACGACCGCCGTCTCGGCGTCGCGCACGGCGCAGGCCGCCGCACAGCGTTCGGTCGCGGCCTCGCAGGCCGCGGCCGCGGCGGCCGCAGCGGCAGGCCGCGCCGCGACCGCCGCGTACGCAGCCTCGATCGCCGCCTCGAAGGACATGGCCCTGGCGGGCGCGGCCCGGGCGGCGGCGCAGGCCGCCACGGCGATGGTGCAGCTCGTCCGCAGCGTGGCGCAGAAGGCCGACCTGGCCGCCCAGTCCGCCGTGGCGGCCGCCTCCGCAGGCGATGCCGCGGCCGGCGCGGCAGCCAACGCCGCTGCCGCCGCCCGCGCTTCGGCCGACGCGGCCACGGCCTCCGGTGCCGCCCAGTCCGAGGCCGCAGTGGCGCAGCGGGAAGCCGCCGTGGCCGAGGCGGCCGCGGCCAGGGCGACGCAGGCGGCGAGCGCGTCGAGGAACCTCGCCGGACAGGCGGCCGCCGCCGCCCGCACGGCACGGGACGCGGCCAACAGTGCGGCCGGCCATGCCGAGAGGGCGGCCGCGGCCGCCGTGGAGGCGGCCGACCATGCAGGCCAGGCGGTGGACTACGCCAACCGGTCGACGGCCGCCGCCGGCGCGGCCGTCGAGGCCGCGGACAAGGCCGCCGACGCCGTCGCCCGGGCCACCGAGGTCGAGCAGGCGGCGCGCGAGGCCGAGACCGCCACGCTGGCCCAGGAGACGGCGGAGGCGATCGAACAGGCGCGGGCCGACGCGAAGGCGGAGACGGACCACCTCGAACGGCTCGACCGGGAGCGGACGCAGGAAGCACGCCTGGACGCGGAGCTGCTCGCGCTCATCGGCTCCGCCGAGTCGGCGCTGCGGGACGGCAGGACCGCGGAAGCCGTGACGGCCGGCCGCACGGCAGCCGTCCGGCTCATCGGCCGGGCGGGTACGTGGTCCCGGACGGCCGCGGAGTACGCGCTGGCCGGCTCGGACGAGGACGTCGCCCACTGGATCGACGCTGACCGCACCATCGCCCTGCGGCAGGACAACACCGAGAACGCCGCCGCGACGGCGGCGGTTTCGACGCAGAAGGTGGCCCTGGCCGCCGCCGAGGCGCTGAAGACCGGGGACGCCGCGAAGATCAGGACTTTCCTTGAGACGGGGGCGATCGAGGCCGCCAAGGAGGACAACCGCGTCGAGGTGACCACGCTCCTGGCCGACGACGCCACCGGCCCCGCGGTACGACGCGCAGCCGAGGCCGCGCTGGACAAGGGCACCGCCCAGGCCCTCCACTCCTTCCTGCACGTCGAGCGGGCCGCGGCCGTCCGCGAGGACGACCGCGTGAAGGCCACCACCCTCCTGGCCACCGGCGGCCCCTACGTCAAGGCGGCCGCCCAGGTCGCCCTCGAAGGCGACACGCCCTCGCTGCGCCGGTTCATCGCCGGCACGCAGTACGAGTTCGCGCGGCTCGACCACGACCACGCCACGCACATCAGCGCGATCCGCGCGATGATCGCCGGCGCGGCCAAGGTCGCCCGGGAAGCGCAGGAGAACGCGGCACGCGCATCCGAGGCGGCGGCCCTCGCACGCAACGCCGCCGAGAAGGCGGCCGAGTGGGCCGAACTCGCCAGGGGCTACGCGGCCGACGCCAGGCAGTCCGGCGACGAAGCACGCAGGAACGCCGAAGCCGCCGAACGGTCCGCAACCGCCGCCGCCCAGTCCGCCGAGACCGCCCGCCGGGCTGCCGCTGCCGCCCGTACGTCGGGCAACGTGGCGCGCCAGGCGGCGAGCCGGGCCGTCCAGTCGGCCGGCGTCGCCGCCGACTACGCCTCCCGGGCCGCCGTCTCGGCCGTGGCCGCCCGGCTGGCGGCGTTCGCGGCGGGCATGAACGCCGCCGCGGCCGCCCGGGCCGCGTCCGAAGCCAAGGACCTCGTCATCGAGGCGGCGCAGCGCGAGGCCGCCAACAACGCGCTGAAGAACGCGACCGTTCCCATCAAGCCCCAGGAAGACGGCCTCCCGTCCGGCGCCGAGAGCTGCCTGACGCCGTTCGGCCGGCCGATCGAGTCCGACAACAACACCAGCCCGTGGGAGCTGGGCGTGGACTGGCTCACCGGAACCGGCCCCAAGTCACAGTGCTTCGGCCCGGACGACCCGTTCACCACCCTCTACCGCGACCACGCGTACACGAAGTACGTCATCGCCTACTTCGCCGCCCGCACCCGCAGCGGGGACTACGAGCTGGGCCGCACCTACGCATACGACTACGGTCTCGGCGGCTTCGACGGCGTCCTGAACTACTCGTGGGATTACGGGGCGATCGCCACCGGCGGTCTCACCGGAAACCTTGCGTACGCGTTCCTGGGCTCGCACCTCGTCAGGATGACCCCCATCCACAAGAACGACGACGGCTCCGTCGTGTGGCGCTACACCGTGTTCAACGTGTCGAGCGTCGAGTCCGCGACCCACGTCCCCGTCATCGGGTACACGGATGTGTGGAAAAAGACCGTCGGTTCGGCCATGAACAAACTCTTCGGCGGCTCCGGGCCGATGTCCCCCAAGACGCAGGTCATCGAGTTCAACGTCACGCTGGGGCCGTGACGCGCCACGGAACACACAAAGGACCCCAACCACCAGCGGCAGCCGCGCAATTCCCCTGCCGACTCCCTATGAACGTCGACGACCCGAGGACTGTGATGAAGCGACGCAACGCATGGGTACGCGCTCTGGCCGTGGCGACCGTGGCCGGCGCCCTGGCATGGACCGTGACGACCGCAGGGCAGCCCTCCCACGCCACCGCCACCGAACCCGTCGCCGATGCGGGACCCGGATACGCCATCGAGGACTACGGCTACCCGAACGCCGACAGGATCCTGGCGGAACAGGGCATCCTCCTCAAGCGCGGCGACGGCCACATCACGCTCGCGGACTGCGCGAGCGAGCCGAACCTCCTGCGCTTCCTCGCCCGCGGCCGGGCGGACGTGTGCTTCAAGGTCACCGGCACCAAGGGCTACCTCGCCCTGGAACTCCCGTCCGTCCACGGGGTGCGGACCAGCGACGTCACCACCACCCACCTCGAAATGACCGCCGAGGACGACCGGACCACCTACGACATCCCCGCGAAGACCTGGGAAGGAGTCGGCGAGTCCACCGACGGCCGCGAACACGTACTGGTCGAAATCCGAACGACCAGATAGCGGAAGCGCCTTACACCGCGGGACCGCCTTTCCCCGCGGGACCGCACGGCACCACCGATCCGTGCATGCCGACCCGAGTCCCGCGGGTCCCGTCGCCGAACCCCCGTCCCCAGAGGAAGCCGCACATGTCTGCACTCAGTCCGCGCACTGCGCGGATATCAGGCCTGTTCGTGACCGCCGCCGCGGTCGTCGCAGGCCTCGTTCCTGCCGGCTCCGCCCGAGCCGTCTCCGGCGCGGAGGCGCCGGCCGGCGGGCACCCCTCCGTCGTCAGGCTGAGCATCGGTGACGAGCCGAACAGCCGGGCGTGCACCGGCTCGCTCGTCGAGGACTCCTGGGTCCTGACCGCCTCGAGCTGCTTCGCCGCGACGGCCGGTTCCGTCGTACCGGCGGGTGCGCCCGCCCTGAAGTCCACCGCGACCCTCTCCGACGGCAAGCGCATCGAGGTCGCCGAGCTCGTGCCGCGGGCCGACCGGGACGTCGTCCTGGCGCGCCTCGCCGCTCCCGCCGCCGGCATCGCGGGCGTCCGGCAGGCGGGCTCCACCCCGTCGGCGGGCGCCGATCTGAGAGCGGTGGGCTTCGGCCGCACCAGGACCACATGGGTGCCCGACGCTCCCCACACCGGTGCCTTCACCCTGAACGGCTCCGATGCCACCACGCTCACCATCACGGGCAAGGGCACCGATGCCCTCTGCAAGGGCGACACCGGCGGCCCCCTGCTGAATGCGGCGAATGAGCTGGTCGGCGTCAACAGCCGTTCCTGGCAGGGCGGCTGCCTGGGCACGGCCCCGACCGAAGCCCGTACCGGCGCCGTGTCCAGCCGCACGGACGACCTCGCCGGCTGGATCGGCGAGACGACGCGACGCCCGACCGTGCAGCGGGACCTGAACGGCGACGGCCGTTCCGACGCCGTGATGGTCTACCACCACGCGAACAGCTCCATCGGCTTCTACGGGTCCCTCGGGAAGGCGGACGGCGGCTTCGGTGACTTCACCGCCGGGTACACGGTTCCAGCGGGCAGCTGGGACCGCAGCGCGATGAAGCTCGTCACGGGTGACTTCAACGGCGACCGTCGCAGCGACATCGGCATGATGTACCGGCACGCGGACGGCTCGATCAAGATGTACACCGGCCTCGCGGACGCCGCGGGCCGCACCCAGGAGTTCACCAGCAGCTATGGGGTCCCTGCGGCAGCCGGTTGGGTGTGGAATGCCATCGAGTTGTATTCCGGTGATGTGAACGGGGAC